>JALHMH010000002.1 GCA_022844165.1 Lysobacterales bacterium | reverse complement strand
CTCATCGAGGCCAGCGGCAGCTTTGCTTCTCAACCACCACCAACCGAGCCATCTGACATCCCGATTGTTCATCTTAATAATTGACGAAAAACGTTGGAAAAAGGTTGACACATTCCGCCATCGTGGCGACTTCGGTAGGTTTTCCCTACATAGATGAAGTCTATCTAGACAGAAACTGTCCTATTGGCCCTGCAGTGGTCGGCTTGTGCCCGTTGAGCGGAACCGTGGTCCAATTAATCAGAGAACCCCGGCAACCCGGAATCACAGTTCGACTGATGCCCTCGAATGTTGGTGCGCTTTTTGATGGAGGCTTTGAACGGTGATTTCGCGGGTTTCGGAGCGCGGCGCAAGCGCGCTCATTCGTTCCGGCCCCTCAGCGTAGCTTCGGTGCGTTCATGAGCGCGCGCCGCATGCGGCGCAAGCGCGCTCATTCGTTCCGGCCCCTCAGCGTAGCTTCGGTGCGTTCATGAGCGCGCGCCGCATGCGGCGCAAGCGCGCTCATTCACCCACATTTTGAGTAGCCGCAGTTTAGGCAGGTTTGGCAGCCGTCCATCAGCACGACGGCCTTGGTGTTGCACTTGCTGCACATGGTGGCCGATGGTGGGAAGCTGGCTTTGGGTGCTTCGGGTTCGGGCGCACCCGGAATGGCGACCAGGTGAGGTTTGTGATCCTCGGATTTTTTCGCTTGCTCTCGAGCCTCGTATTCGGCGCGCTTTTTGGCGATCGCGGCACGCTGTTCGTCGCTCAAGTCCGTTTCGATCAAACCGATCTTTTTCAGGTGATCTTCGATGATAAAGCCGAGCTCTGCGACGATCGATGGCATGTAGACGCCGCCGGATTTGAAATAGCCGCCACGCGGATCGAATACAGCTTTCAGCTCCTCGACCATGAACGTCACGTCGCCGCCTTTGCGGAACACGGCACTCATGATTCGCGTCAGGGCCACGGCCCACTGAAAGTGTTCCATGTTCTTGCTGTTGATAAACACTTCGAAGGGCCGCCGCGATTCATGCGCGGTGCCTTCGTTGAGCACAATATCGTTGACCGTGACATACAGCGCATGTTCGAACAGCGGCGAGCGAATTTTGTAAGTACTGCCCTCGAGCATCTCCGGGCGCTCGACGCGCTCGTGCATTTGTACGACTTCCAAGGACGGCTCCGCTACGGGCGCATGCGCAACTGGCGCGGCGGCTTTGTCGTCGGGTTTTTGCACCGCATAACCGGTGATTTTCTTGTTGATCTTGATGGTCATCGATAGCCCCAGACGCGCAGCATGCTGCGCGCGAAATGAGTGCGCCGTTATTGCGCGGAAATGTATTTCAGTTGCCCACCCTGCTCGTAGGCAGCGGCGACATCGAGGTCGCGGCTCAGGCGCGCCAGGCTGAGTACATGGTCGACCAAAATCGGACGGTCTTCTGCGCTCAGGAGCACCATTTGTTCGATCACGTAGGTACGGCGCACGCGTGCCAGCGCTTCGCCCAGACTCGCCTCGTCATACACTTGATCTTGAAACAAAAACTGCCCTCCGGCATGGGCCAGCAGTTCAACTTTGAGACGTTGTCCCGGCGCAATGTCGGCCGGTATGGCGACGCTACTTCCAGGCGCGGGCGATCCGGCTTGAGGTTTTGCGTTGGCCGAAAGTACGGCTTCTTCCAGCGCTTTTTGATCGGACTTGACGCCGTACCTGGCGTTCAACTCCTTCAGATGTTGCTCATAGGCGTCGCGTCCACGCGGCGTCAGCATGGTGTCGCTGTCCTGGGACTGCGCCACAGCCAACAAAGGCGCAACGAGCATCAGCATGGCGCACAATAAGCGTTTCATTTGCTCCGCCTCCAACAACGATCTACGAAGCGGCGCGTCCGCAGCTTCGGTTCGAATCGTGCGGTCGCCATGCCAGCGCCGCTCGACCCCTCGATGAGCTACGCGGCGCCTGGTGGGGGCGCCGCGCGGCAAACAGCTACTTCTTCTTCGCGACCTTCTTGGCCGGCGCCTTCGCTGCCGGTTTGGCCGCCGGCTTTGCTGCTTTCGCCGGTGCCTTCTTTGCAGCCGGCTTGGCCGCAGGTTTCGCCGCTGGTTTGGCTTTCGCCGCCGGTGTTTTCGCGGCTGGCTTGGCTGCAGCCTTGGCCGCGGGCTTGGCGCCCGTGGCTTTGCTCACGGCAGCTTTGGCCTTGGTCGCCACCTTGGCCGCGGCTTTCTTAACCTCTTTGACTTTGCCAGTCATCGCCTTTTCGGCGCCAGCCGCTTTTTTCGCCACGGTCTTTTTCACGGCCGCTACGGTCTTCTTGGCTTCCGCAATTTTCTTACCCGCTGCCTTCTTGACTTTCGCAACCTGCGCCTCTGCGGCAGCCACAACACCTTTGCCTTCGGCGATCAATTTTTCGCCGATCGCTTCGGCCTTTTCTTTCAACTCTTCTACTTTGCTCGCAATGCTGTCACCGCTCATATGCACTCCCCTCTTGTTGGCGGACCGTTGGAAACAGCCCGATGGTGCGAACCGACGGATGCTTGCTCACGGATCGATCCAGGGCTCGCGACTAAACTGATGTGCTTCAAGAAGCTGACCGTGAACACCACAGGTCCGGTCAGAACTTCCCGTAGTACCCTTCCTTCAGCGCATCGAACAGATTCGCTGCTGTGTGCGTCTCGCCATCGTACTCGATTTCTTCGTTGCCCCGCGCCTCAACGATGCTGCCGTCATCGAGTTCGAAGCGGTAAATGGTGCTCTCGAGATCCTGCTCCTTGACGAGCACGCCCTGGAACGCGGCGGGATTGAAGCGGAAGGTCGTGCAACCCTTCAATCCGCGCTTGTGAGCGTACAAATAAATGTCCTTGAAATCTGCGTAGGGATAGTCGGTCGGAACATTGGCGGTCTTGCTGATTGACGAGTCGATCCAGGTCTGCGCGGCGGCCTGAATGTCGACATGCGCCTTCGGCGTGATGTCGTCAGCTGCCACAAAATAGTCGGGCAACTTCTCTTCCGTCTTGTCCGAATACGGCATGGCTCTGGAATTGATCAAGTGCCGGTACGCCAGTAACTCATAACTGAAAACTTCGACCTTCTCTTTTGACTTTTTGCCTTCGCGAATCACATTGCGCGAGTAATGGTGCGCAAACGATGGCTCAATACCATTGCTGGCGTTGTTGCCGATGGACAGCGAAATCGTGCCAGTCGGCGCGATCGAGGAGTGATGCGTAAAGCGCGCCCCAATTTGCGCCAACTCGTCGACCAGCGCCGGTGCGACCGTGGCGACGCGCTGCATGTAGCGGCTGTATTTCGCATGCAGGGTGCGACCTTCGATCCGATCACCGATAGCGTACCCATCGGCGGCCATCTCTGGGCGCTTGCGCAGCATTTCGCCACAGACTTTGAAAGTCTCGGTCATGATGGGGGCGGGACCTTTCTCCCTGGCCAGCACCAGCGCTTCTTCCCAGCCGGCGATCGCTAAATCGCGCGAAACCTGATCGGTAAAGGCAATCGAATCTGCAGATCCATAGCGCATGCGCAGCATGGTCAATGTCGAACCGAGTCCGAGGTAGCCCATGCCGTGGCGACGCTTGCGCAAAATTTCGTTGCGCTGTCCATCGAGCGGCAAGCCGTTCACTTCGACGACGTTATCCAGCATGCGCGTGAATACGCGCACCACTTCTTTGTACTCTTCCCAATCGAATCTGGCCCGCGAGGTAAACGGCTCGCGGACAAACTTCGTTAGATTGACCGAGCCAAGGAGGCAGGAACCATAGGGCGGCAATGGTTGTTCGCCGCAGGGATTGGTCGCGCGAATGTTCTCGCACCACCAGTTGTTATTCATTTCGTTGACGCGGTCGATCAGGATGAAGCCGGGTTCGGCAAAATCGTAGGTCGAGGTCATGATCATCTCCCACAGACCTTTCGCCCGAATCTTGCCGTAAATTTTGCACGCGACCAAACCATCTTCGCGCGACACATAGTTGTCGCGATGCGGCCATTCGCGCCAGACGATCGCGTGCGGATCATCCAGGTCGATTTCGTGCTGTTCTTTGACGTGTACCGGGAAAACCAACGGCCAGTCGCCGTCGGATTCGACGGCTTTGATGAACTCGTCGGTGATCAGCAGCGAGAGGTTGAACTGGCGAAGACGTCCGTCTTCGCGCTTGGCCTTGATGAACTCTTTGACGTCCGGATGTGAGACATCGAAGGTACCCATCTGCGCACCGCGCCGACCACCCGCACTCGACACGGTAAAACACATTTTGTCGTAGATATCCATGAACGACAGTGGACCCGAGGTGTACGCACCAGCGCCCGATACGTACGCGCCACGCGGCCGTAACGTCGAGAATTCGTAACCGATGCCGCAACCCGCCTTGAGCGTCAGCCCGGCCTCGTGAACTTTGCCAAGGATGTCATCCATGGAGTCGGTAATCGTGCCCGAGACGGTGCAATTGATCGTGCTGGTGGCCGGCTTGTGTTCCAACGCGCCGGCATTGCTGGTAATGCGCCCGGCGGGAATTGCGCCACGGCGCAGCGCCCACAAAAAACGCTCGTACCAGTGAGCGCGTTTCTCCGGCGTGCTTTCGGCATCGGCCAGAGCGCGTGCGACGCGCTTGAAACTATCGTCCATGGTGCGATCGATCGGATCGCCGGACTTGGCCTTCAACCGGTACTTTTTATCCCAGATGTCCTGGGATGCAGGCTGCATTGGGATGTCAACAATATCGGTGCGAACCGCTTCTAAACGGGCGTTCATACGAGTGATGCCTCCCCGGGCGCGTCGTTGTTGTTATTTTTCGGGCGAGAACTATCTATTGGGGGCGGCTTCGACCACCTACCACTAGATGTTGTGTCTGGCGGAAGCGAAGCATGAGTTCGAAGACGGCAATCGTCAAGAGCCGGGGTGCCAATTTTTGGTCAGAACTGACGCAAACTGAGACGCGCTGCCGATTGAGCGTTTCGGATGGTATGTCGCGATCCATGAGCGGATCCTGCTTGATTCGCACCAGCAGGCTCGGCGGTCTGAAGCGAAAGCTCGGCTGCTATTGCCGCGTGCCGACGCCAGGGACCAATATCGCGCCAGGAAAGACCTCGGCGGCCCGTTTTGGATCGATGCCGCCGTGCGACTCGCACCAGGCATAAGCCAGACCCGGTTCCAAGGGGCCGGCCGGGCTGGCCAAACGGCGCACCTCGAAGAGCACGCGTACCAATTCAGAAAACGCTCCTGCGAGCATCTGGAACAACTGCATCAGTCCCGCCTGACTGCGCTCGGCGAGATGCTGATAAGCGACTCGGCCCAAGTCTTGAAAGTAACTGACGGAAACGCGCTGCTCGGCGCGCTCCGGATATAGCCCGGCCATCAACAGGCAACCGTCGCCAACATCCCGCAAGCCGCCGTCGCGAGCGCGCCCCTGACATACCTGAGCTTCCAGCCACTGCACAGCCATCGCTCGATGACCGAGCGCCGTGTCCTGTTGATGGCGCATGAGCGTGAATACCAGGTAACTCTCCAAGGACTCGCCCAGATTGCGCGCGGCGCGGGTTTCTGCATCGCGCACGAGCGCATGCCACAAGGCGGTTTCTGTCGGTTCGGTGAGAATCGTCTCCGGCATAGGTCCCTCGCGTTTGCGTAGTACGACGCCAGTGTTGCAGCAAGCCAATGCTGCAAGCACGGGTGTGGAATCACATATCGCAAAGCTGGAATGGCCGTTCGACCACGATGGCCCTAGTTTGGCAAAGGCACCGTACAAAGGTCAATCGCGCGCGGATCAGGGAGGCACGGAGGAGGGCGCCGCTCCTGCGGAGCCCTCTGGCGAATTGGGAAGTTGGCGAAGGGTGTGCCCTTCAATCATTGCCCGGTCAGTAGAAGAACCGCTCCTCAACAATTCTCCCATCTTTGACGGTGTATAGCCCCACTTCCGCCGATTGCGAGCGTTCGCCGCTTTCGCGCACCGTGAGGTCCATCGCAAAGTGCACTGCAAACTGATCGCCGTTGACGTATGGGCCCTGCGCCTCAACTGAGTGCACCTCGTGTGCGCCATACCACCAGTCGGATTTGGCTTTGACCGCTTCAGTACCCTGGATACGCGCCATAGGGCCATCCATCGCCTCAATGCTGACAATCTCCGGATCGTTGAAGGTGGCCGCCGCCTCTTCGTGTTTGTTGGCTTTCAGCAGTTCGGTAAAGGCTTGTGCGATTTGCTGTGTACTCATCGTTATCTCCTGACGTTGCCCGGCGATTCCCGGTGCGAACAGATTACGCTCCAGGAATGACAACAGCATGTGCGTCAAGGCAGGGCGCGCTATCCTTGAATCTCCTTGGGGAAACACGAACCGGAGTGCGACATGGTCAAGACGGTCGGTGCGGGTGCGGGAATTGATTGGTTGAAAGGCGGTTGGAAGGCGTTCACCAGCAACGCGGGTGTCATCATCGGCATCGGTGTCGTGACCATTGTCCTCGTTGTGGTATTGGCATTCATCCCGTACCTGGGTCCGCTACTGATCCCAGTGCTCACCACCTTCGTGATGGCCGGCGTGTTGAAGGGTCTGCGCCGTCAAGCCAGCGGAGGTGCGATTGAGTTTGGCGATATGTTCAGCGCCTTTACCGATCAGGATCGAATGGTGCATCTGGCGATTGTTGCGGCGGTGTCTGTGCTCGCCTCGTTGATCAGTCAGCTGATCGGCGGCAACATGCTCGGAATGCTGGTTGGCTTCCTGATTTCGCTGGCCGCGACCGCTCTGACCTACTTCGCGGTGCCACTGGTGATGTTTCGTCAGCAAGACGCCATCGGCGCGCTCAAATGGAGCTTGAATGGCGTGCTCGCCAACATCCCGGCAGTGATTGTTTATTGGGTTCTGTGCGTGGTGCTGATCATTCTAGGTACAATACCTTTGGGCCTGGGTTTGATCGTCGTGCTGCCGGTGCTGATTTGTGCTTCGTATGAAGCCTACGCCGAAGTTTTTGGCGATATCGAGCTTGACCCGAGCAACAGCGCGGCCCCGCCATCTGCGCCGCCACCCGCGCCGATGGCCTAGAAATTCTGCGGCCAGGCGGATCTTCGATCAAAACGAAGATCCGTCTGGCGAGCATGAGTTCTTGGCCGGGAAACGAATGCCGCTTTCTCACCGCTCGCGCGTCGAGCGCTGCCTGTTTCAGGTGTGACCGGGCGATCGCTATGTTGCGCTGGGCGAAGTCTCGTCGCCGCGCGGTTTGACCACCAGCCGCGCAGCGATGATGCCGATCTCGTACAAGATGCACATCGGTATCGCCAATAACAATTGGCTGATCACATCGGGCGGCGTCAGGATTGCGGCAATCACAAAAGCGGCCACAATCATGTATGAGCGCGCAGCTTTGAGTTGTTCGATCGTGACCCAGCCCAACGCGACCAGAATGACGGTCGCCACCGGCACCTCAAACGTCACGCCGAAGGCCAGGAAAATCACCAGCACAAAATCCAGGTAACGGGTGATGTCGGTCATCACCGCCACCCCTTCGGGCGCCACGGCCTGCATGAAGCCGAACACAGTCGGCAACACAAAGTAGTACGCGAACGCGCAACCGATATAAAACAGCAGCGTGCTCGAAATCAGCAGCGGCATCGCCAGCTTTTGTTCTTTGCGATACAAACCCGGCGCGACGAAGGCCCAGATCTGGTACAGCACGTACGGCATGGCGATGATCAGCGCCACAAAAAACGCCAGTTTGAGCGGCGTAAAAAACGGCGATGCCGGATCGATGGCGATCATCTGCGCCCCTTCGGGCAGTGTCGCGACGAAGGGCAGCGCCAGCGCCCCATAGAGTTTGTTGGCGAACGGTATCAACGCCAAGGTCAGCAGCAGCCAGGCCGTCACGGCGCGCAATAGACGCGAGCGCAGCTCCACCAGATGCGAGAGAAAACTCTGCTCGCCGCGATCTTCGTCAGCGCTTGTCGGCGACATCGGCGGCTTCTGTCACGGACTGAACGGCCTCGTTGATCGCCTCGGTCGGCGCCTGCAGGCTCTGATTCAAGCTGGCGAGCGTTTCTGACGGGCGCGGGATCGAAGCCATGGCTTTTTTCAGCTCCTCATCACGCAACTCGCGCTCGACTTCGGAGCGTACGGCATCGAAGCTGGAACGGGCTTTACGCATCCAGCCGCCCAGCGTACGCGCTGCGCCTGGTAGTCGTTCCGGGCCAAGCACGAGCAGCGCGACGATGCCGATCAGCACCATCTCCGAGAAGCCTACATCGAACATGTCGTCGCAGTCAGCTCTTGTTCGCTACCGATTCCTTCTGCGCTTCGGCAGGCGTTTCCGGTTTTGGATCGGCTTCCAGCTTGGCTGGATCGGTGCCCTCCGCCATGCCCTGTTTGAAGCCTTTCAATGCCGCGCCAAGATCGCCGCCCAGATTGCGCAGGCGTTTGGTGCCAAACAGCAATAGCACGACGATCAAAACGACGACCCAGTGTCCGATGCTCCACGTGCCCATGTCGGGTCTCCGCTATCACTAGAAGTTGCCGAGGATAACGCGCCTTCGTGCACCGCGGATGACGATCTGTGCAACGAACGTCGCGAAAGTCCGTTTAGCGCGCCAATCGCTCGACTGACCCATGCGCTCACTCGCCTCGGCGAAGAGCCCGCTGCGCACTCGAGTTTGCTGGTGCACACTGCGTCATCGCACTCGGATTTGGCAGAGCTTCGCTACGGACTAACGCGTGTCGTTTGCTTCTTGCGACCGCGTACTTCAGCGATGGCGCCGATCCTCCCCCGTCGAAACGGCTGGGACTGCAAGAAAAAGCCCCTTGTTGAAGCAGATTTGACGCAAATGACAAGCTCCAACTCCTTCCAGAATGCCCGCCCCTTTTTCGAACGCCAACGCTGGTCGCTGATCGGCTTGGCTTTGCTCGCATGCATCGGCGGCGTCGTTGCGCTGGCAGGCCTGCCCGTCCAGCTCCTGCCCGATGTCGAGGCGCCGGTGATATCGATCAATACCGGTTGGCCCGGCGCCGCGGCAGCGGAAGTCGAGCGCGCCATCACCGAGCCGCAAGAGACGGCGATGCGCGGCATCGAGGGCCTGCAGGACATTGCCGCCAACGCCAGCGCCGGCAACTCCTGGATTGAGCTGACGTTTGCGCCGGGGACCGACCTCGATCCCGTGTTCATCGACGTTGTTGGCCGCCTGCAGCGCGTCCCGGCGCTGCCGCGCGATGCCACGCCGCCAACCATCAATCGCGGCAGCGATGGCCCGGAACGCACGCTGCTCTATTACTTCGTGCAGCTGTTGCCCGGCCACCCAGGGCCGGTCGAAAACTACCAGCCATTGCTGCAGCGCGAGATGCTGCCGCGCCTGGAACGGATTCCCGGCGTGGCCAGGGCGCGCATCAACTCGGGACCGGATCGCGAACTGCGGATCGAAATCGATCCTGTGCGCATGGCCGCACTTGGTATCGAGCTGCCGGCCCTGGTGCAGAGTCTGAGTGCGCTCGACGATGTGTCCGCCGGGGCGGTGGAATTGGTCCGCACCGCCTACGCGATCCGCCTGCACGGCCGCTTCGAGCCAAATGCCCTGGATTCGATACCGGTCGGTCGGATCGATGGCCGGATCGTGCGCTTATCGGAAATCGGACAAGCGCGTTTCCAGCGACCGGATCGAATCGGATTCAGCTACCAGAACGGCAATCCAGCGCTATCGGTGCAGTTGTTTCGCGAACCCGGAAGCAATGTCCTGGCCACCATAGACGCACTCGACGCAGAGATCGAAACGCTCAAGAGCAGCGTGCTTGGCCCGGCGGGCCTGGACGTGCGCAAGTCCTTCGAACCAGGCATCTTCATCCGTCGCGCGGTGGGCTTCTTGCTCGGGAATCTGGGCTTAGGCCTGCTCGCCGCGCTGGCATGTTTGTACTTTTTCTTGCGCGATCTGCGTGCGACGTTGTTGATCGCCGTGGCGGTGCCGGTATCGCTGCTGGCGACGACCCTGCTGCTGGCCGCACTCGGCCGCAGTTTAAACATCATCTCCATCGCCGGTCTCGCCTTCGCGATCGGCATGGTCATGGATGCGGCGATTGTTGTCGTCGAAGCGGCCATGCAGCAGCGAGCCACCGGCCGATCGTGGCTGGATGCGGCCGCGCTCGCCACGACGCGTGTCCGTGGTGCGCTGATCGCAGCAACGGCAACAACCGTCGCGGTCTTCATTCCGGTGCTGACACTGAAGGATGTCGAGGGTCAAGTCTTCGCCGATCTTGCACTGACCATTGCCGTGGCGGTGACGGTATCGCTCGGCGTTGCGCTATGGATCGTGCCTGCGTTGCTGCCGATGGTGCTGCGCCAGAACGTCCCCGACGCACGCTGGAGTGGTCTCGCCACACGCTTGTCGACGCTGTCCGCGACACCCGCTCGAGCGCGCACGTGGGCGGTGCTGCTGAGCGTGTTGCCGCTGATGGCCGCCGCGTGGCTCGCACCGCAACGCGACTATCTGCCACCGGTCAAACGTGCTGCTGTCGACGCCTTCATTCAGACGCCACCCGGCATGGGCGCAGAGCGCCTGGAGCAAGAAGTCGTGCAGCCGATCCTGACGCGCCTGCAACCGTACATGGACGGCGTGCAGGAACCGAAACTCCTGAACTACTACATCATCACCTGGGCCGGTGGCGCCACGATCGGCGCGCTGGAAGCGTTGCTCAATCAAAAGGTGCTTGCCGGTCTGCCCGATGTGCGTGCGTTCGCATCCGAGGGCGAGCTGTTCGGTGGCATGGGCGGTTCGGCGCGCGCGGTGTGGATGCACGTGCGCGGCCGCGACCTGAGCACCTTACGCGACACGGCGGATGCCCTGGAGACGTCACTGAACAAACGATTTCCCGGCGCTCGCGTGCAGCAAATTCCGAATGCCGGCAACGCCGGCCAGGAAATTGCCGTGATGCCCAACGACGCCGCACTCGCCGAGCGTGGTGTCACCCGAGCCTGGCTCGCCGATGCGCTGCGCGTGCTCGGCGATGGACGTTTCATCGGCGAGTACTTCGATGGCGAACGGCGCGTGCCGATGCGCGTTGCGGCGCCGGCATTCTCCGATCTCGACACCTTGGCTGCCGCCCCGCTCGCGACACCGATGGGCACGGCGGCGCTTGGCGAACTGGCGTCGATCGAACGCCAGCGGATGCCGGCGGAACTGCGCCGCGTCAACTTCTCGCGCGCCGTCACGGTCACCATCGATCCGCCCGCCGAGCAGTCGCTGGAAGACATGTTGCGCGCGCTGCAAACCGAACTGATTCCGAGTATGAATCTGCCGGGTGACGTCAGCATCGAGCTGGCCGGCAGCGCCAGCCGGCTCGATGCGCTGACGCGCTCGCTGGCGGAGAATTTATTGCTCGCCCTGACGATCCTCGTCTGCATCTTGTTACTACTGCTGCGGCGCGTAGACGATACCTTGATCGTGCTCGCCACGCTGCCACTCGCGGCACTGGGTGGCGTGTTGGGCCTGCGCCTGCTCGGACTGTTTACGCCGCAGCCGCTGGATCTCCTGACCATGATCGGCTTTGTCATGCTGTTGGCAATGGTGGTCAGCAACGGCGTGTTGCTGGTCGAAGCCACGCGCGCCCATCAAGCGAGCGGCTCGGACCTGGACAGCGCCATCCACGCTGCACTGGCGGAACGCTTGCGACCGCTTGCGCTGGGTGCGCTGACTGGCGTCGTCGGCGCGCTGCCGCTCGCGGTGAGCCCCGGCCCCGCAGCATCGATTTATCGTGGGTTGGCTGCAGTGACCTGCGGCGGCGTGCTGTTGTCCTTGCTGCTGGTTGCCGTGCTGGTGCCGGCCGCGTTGCGAATGCTGGCGCGTCCGCAGCGCCATCCACAACTGACTCAATCTGCAGAACCTCTGGGAGCTTCTTTATGAACGCCATGAACGACGACACGCGCGCTGTTCGCTCCGGCGCGGCAATTTTCCTGCGAACGCAGATCGGCGCCGTCTGCCTGATCGCGATGGCCGCAGCCAGCGCACAAACGCCGCCCTCGGTAGTGACCTCGACCGCGCGCGCCGAAATGCTGGCGCCAACGCGCGAGTTGATTGGCACCATCGTCGCCGCACGCGAGTCGGTTCTTGCCGCGCCGCTGGCGGCACGGCTGATGGAGGTGCGCGATACCGGCACACGCGTCGCCAGGGGCGATGCCATCGCCAAACTGGATGTTGCCGAACTTGAACTTGGACTGTCGTCCGAACGCGCGCGCCTGGCTCGCCTGAAAGCCGAACAAGCACTCGCCGCGCGCCAGCGCGATCGACTGAATGCGATGCGCGATGCCGTACCCGCCGCGCAACGCGACGAAGCCCAGGCGCGTTTCGAGGTGCTTGCGGCACAGATCACCGAAGCAAAGGTCGCAGTTGACCTCGCGGCGCTGCGCGTGCGCGAATCCACCCTGCGCGCACCGTTCTCGGGCACGATCGTCGCGGAGCTGAAACAACCCGGCGAATATGTGCAAAGTGGCGAGGGCGTGGTGCGATTGGTCGATATGCGAGACACCGAAGTCGATGTTGCGGTGCCGGTCGACTGGGTGGTTGGCACCACCGTCGGCGCCCAGGTGCGCGTCGAGTCAGGTTCGACGTTCGTTAATGCCGAGTTGCAGTCGCTGGTGCCCGGCAGCAGCGATGTGCGCCAACTGCGAGCGCGCCTGTCGTTGAAGAATGAACTCGCGCCGATCGGCGCGAGCGTGCGCGTCGCGTGGCCATCCGCTGCCCCAATCGCCGCAATCACGGTGCCCGACGACGCTCTGATCCAACGCGACGAAGGTTACTACGTGCTGCGCGTCGACGGCGATATCGCACGGCGCGTCGATGTCACGCCCAGCACCCGCGTCGCCGACCGCGTCGCCGTCATCGGCGCCATCGGTCCTGGCGACGAAATTGTCGTCCGCGGCGGCGAGCGACTCGCCGCCGGAGAAAAGCTGCAGGTCCTGCGCGAAGCGGTGGCGGGCGCGGCCACTTGCGTCGCCGCGAGTTGTTAGCGACGCCAGAAGCCCTCTGTGGGCAACGCAGGAACGCGCGGCGAGCGGCCGTCGGTCGCACATTCCGAATGTTGAGGACCTCCGGTAGAGCCGGCTGAAACTGAGATCCCTAACCGGCTGAAACCAGCGACACGCGCAGCACATCGCGCTGCGCCATGGCAAGGCGAGGAACATCGGAAGGTTGGCAGTACGCACCAGAACGTGACCATGCGTGGTTGGCAACACGTTCGATCGGCTGCTTTTCGATGTGCAGCCAGATGAGGACCAGCAACATCATCACCGCTAACGCGGCAATGAGACCGCCCGGATCCGCGTAGCAACGGGCGGTCTCCGACACCAGGGCGACGAGGAGTGCCGTGCTCAGCGCTTTGGCGATTAGCCAGTCCATTCGTCGGTCCCTGAATCGACGCCGATCGTGCGTCATGCAGACCTCGCTTCGTGGTCCCGCCGCAGCAAGCGATACAGCGCCGGCAGCAAGATCAGCGTCAGCAGCGTCGCCGAGACAATGCCGCCGATGACGACCGTCGCGAGCGGGCGTTGGACTTCGCTGCCGGGACCAATGTTGATCGCCATCGGCACAAACCCGAGCGCAGCAACGAGCGCTGTCATCAGGATCGGACGCAGACGTTGCAGCGCGCCATCGACGATCGCCTGCTCCAGCGCAATGCCCTGTGCGCGCAGATCGCGGATGCAGCTGAGCATGACCACGCCATTGAGCACCGCCACGCCAGACAAGGCGATGAATCCGACCGCCGCCGAGATCGAGAACGGGATGTCGCGCATCCATAGCGCAAACACGCCGCCGGTCAGCGCCAGCGGCACACCGCTAAAAATCACCGCTGCATCGCGCGCGGAGCCGAAAGCCATCATAAGCAGGCCAAAAATGGCCAGCAACACCAGCGGTACAACCACCTGCAATCGAGCGTTGGCGGCCAGCAACTGCTCGAAGCTGCCGCCATAGGCCACGTAGTAACCGTCAGGCAGCTCCAGCTCGCGCAGTCGTTCTTTAAGCTCGACCACGAAGGAGCCCAGATCGGTGCCGCGCACGTTGGCGGAGATGATGATGCGACGTTTGCCGTTTTCGCGACTGATCTGATTGGGCCCGATCGTCTCGCTCACACTCGCCAGTTCGCCCAACGGCACAAAACCGCCTGGGGTTGCGATCGGCAGCGCATTCAGACGGAAAAGGTCGGCACGCTCGGCTTCGGCCAGACGCACGACGATGTCGACGCGCCGGTCACCGTCGAACCAGATGCCGGCGTGCGCACCGCTCATGGCGGCGGCAACGGTGTCTTGCACAACCGCAAGATCGACGCCGTGCCGCGTCAGTGCATCGCGTTTGGGTATCAGCGTGAGCATCGGCAGGCCCGTCACTTGTTCTGCTTTGACGTCGGCGGCGCCAGGGATGGCCATCGCTACGTCCTCGATGGCGTGACTCAGTTCCGTCAACTGCTCGAGATCGTCGCCATACAGTTTGATCGCAACATCGGCGCGCACGCCTGCGATCAGCTCGTTCATGCGCATCTGGATCGGTTGCGTGAACTCGTAGTTATTGCCGGGAACGGTTTTTGCGGCAGCCTCGATCTCGGCGACCAACTGCGCCTTTGGTTTGCGCGGATCGGGCCATTCGCTGCGATCCTTGAGCAACACAAAAGTGTCGGCGACGCTCGGCGGCATCGGATCGGTGGCGATGTCCGGCGTGCCGATTTTGGCGATCACGCGTTCGACTTCCGGAAATGCGGCCAGCGTCGCCTCCAACTGGCGCTGCATGCCAATGGCCTGCTCAAGGCCAGTGCCGGGAATGCGCAGCGCGTGCATCGCAATATCGCCCTCATCCAGGCTCGGGATGAACTCGCTGCCCAGGCGCGTGGCGAGCAGCGCGCTGCCGGCGATCAGCACCAGCGCCATCGCCACCAGCAAAATGCGCAGGCGCAACGCCATCGCCAGCAGCGGTGCATAAGCACGTTTGGCGGCGGACATCAGCGCATTGTCGTGTTCGGCGACTTTGCCACGCACCAACAGCGCCACGGCCGCAGGCACGAAAGTCAACGACAGCAAAAGCGCAGCTGTGAGCGCCAGCACCACGGTGATCGCCATCGGATGGAACAACTTACCCTCGATGCCGCCGAGCGCAAAGATTGGCAAGTAAACGGCGGTGATGATCAATACGCCGAACACACTTGGACGGATCACTTCCGCGCTCGCAGTGGCCGCCAGTTCAAGGCGTTCGTCGCGCGTCAGCAGCCGGCCGAGTTCGCGCTGGCGCCCGGCGAATCGGCGCAAACAGTTCTCGACGATGATCACCGCGCCATCGACGATCAGTCCAAAGTCTAATGCACCCAAGCTCATGAGATTGGCGGACACGCCGCCGCGCTGCATGCCGATCAGCGTCAGCAGCATCGTCAGTGGGATCACGGCGGCGCAAATCAGGGCGGCGCGTAGATTGCCGAGCAACAAGAACAGCACCACGATCACCAGCAGCGCGCCTTCGACGAGGTTGGTGCGCACCGTGTCGATCGTGCGGTCTACCAGTTCGGTGCGGTCGTAAACGGCGCGCACAATCACGCCCGGCGGCAGGGCCCGATTGATGTCCGGCAACGCCTGCGCCGCGCGGCGCGCGACCGCGCGGCTGTTTTCGCCGATCAGCATGAATACCGTGCCGAGCACAATCTCCTCGCCGTTTTCTGTGGCGGCGCCGGTGCGCAATTCATGGCCTTCGATCACATCCGCCAGGTCACGCACGCGCAAAGGCGCCGCGCCACTGCGCAAGACCACATCGAGCAATTCTTGTGGCGACGACAACTGACCATCGACACGAATCAACACTTGTTGCCCATGGCGTTCGACGTAGCCGGCGCCGACGCTGCCGTGGCTACGCAGCAGTGCACCGGTCAGTTCGGCCAGTGTCACTTGATGCGCACGCAGATCTGCCAGTCGCGGCGCGATCTGCACCTGGCGCACGAAACCACCGACGGTGTTGACCTCGGTGACGCCCTCCAGATAACGCAATTGCGGGCGCACCACCCAGTCCTGCACATCGCGCAGATCTGTCGGCGTGTATCGCGTGCCGTCGGCCTTACGTGCGCCGGGTTCGCTTTCCACGGTGTACATGAAGACCTCGCCTAGGCCGGTCGCCACCGGACCCAGCGCCGGCTCGATGCCGGTCGGCAGCGCCGCTTTGATGCTCTGCAAACGCTCGGCGATCTGCTGTCGCGCAAAGTAGATATCCGTGCCGTCCTCGAAGACCACCGTAACCTGCGACAGTCCGTAGCGCGAGATCGAGCGCGTGTAGTCGAGCTTCGCCAGCCCAGCGAGCGCGGTTTCGATCGGGAAGGTCAGGCGCTGCTCAGTTTCGAGCGGCGAAAACCCCGGCGCTTCGGTGTTGATTTGCACCTGAACGTTGGTGATATCCGGCGTGGCATCGATCGGAATCTGCGTGTAGCTCCAAACGCCCAGACTCGCGAGTGCCGCGCAGATCAGCAGCACAAGCCAACGTTGCGCGATGGAAAAACGCAGGATGTGAGTCAGCATGATGCGGCTCCGTTCGATCCCGCAAACCCTGTGGGTCGCGCTATAGCGCTACGCTGTAAGCTGTTCCTCCGAGACTTGGCCAAGCGCGTGCAGGTTGCAGTCGATACATCGATGCGCAACGCTTTTCGATGCAGTACAGACAACAGCGTCGCGCCATAGCGCGACCCACAAGATGCGCCAGTGCGCGACGTGATTCGATGCATTGAAGACAACAGTGTCGCGCGATAGCGCGACCCGCAGGAGCCTGCGTTAATGATCATGGCTCGCCCCCGATTTTTCGATGTCGGCTTTGATCAAGAAACTCTGCGCCGTGACGTAGCGCGTACCGGGCTTGAGTCCACCAAGGACCTCGACGTTTTTTGCATCGCCCTCGCCGAGCTCCAGCATGCGTACCTCGTAGGTGTCTTCGACTTGCGCATAGACCACCGTGAAGTCGCGAAACGACTGCAGGGCACGACGTTCGACCGCAAGTTCCACATCGCGCTGCGCAACCAGCACCTCGGCGCTCACGGCCGCGCCAGGGCGCCAATCGCCGCTGGCGTTGTCGATGCGCACACGGCCGATCAATGCCTGGCGCTGCGGATCGATCTCAGGCAACAGTGCGTCGATGGTCGCCGCTTGCGTAACGCCGGTCAGGGCATCGGTCACCTCCAGCGGCTGACCGATCGAAATGCGCGCTACGTCGTTGGCGAACACCGCAAGATCGGCAAAAACCACTGATGGATCGACGATCTCGAACAAAACTTGCTCGCCCGCTACATCGCCGGCGTTTGCCCTGCGCTCGCGCACCACGCCTGCGATCGGCGAGGTCACGACATATCGGCGCAAACTGTCGCGATTTTCGATGCTGGCCAGCGTTTGCCCGGCGTGCACCCGATCGCCTTGTAGCACGGCGACCTCGACGATCGCGCCCGGATAGTGGCCCCGCACGCGCGCCACGCGGTTTGGGTCAACAGCGATGCGGCCTTGCAACGTCGCTGTTTCGCGGATCGTTGCCGGGCCGGCGACGGCCGTTTCGATGCCCGCCTCACGCGCCACTTCGGCCGGTATGGTGACGCGACCTTCGTAGGAATCGTACGTCCAACGGTGCGCTTTGCCGGCTACCGTTGCGCTGACCTCGACATCAAACGAGTGCGGTTCGGTGACCACGCCGTCGCCAACCAGCGCCAGCCCATCGGGGCGAAAGCTGAAATCGTTGACCTCGCCATCCAGGCGTATCAGGCGCAATCGCGCATTCACCTCGTTGGCTGCGATCGGTTCGTCGCCGCGGTAGGCGTACAGTCGGTATTGCGGGGGCACCCCGTCTTCGAAGATCGTCACTTCGATGGCCATGTCGCCCTCGCGTAGCAGTCGCCCGCCGTTCGGGCCGCGCTGCGGTTCGTCGACGGCATGGGTTTGATGATCATGACCGACCCCATGGCCATGAGGGTGATCGTGGTCCTGGTGGCACGCAACCAGAACGATGAGAGCGCTGATTGATCCGAAAATTCTCATGGCAAGTCTCCGATGACGCGACGCTCGATGTCGATCAACAATCGGTGGTAACGCAAGGCCGCTGCCAGTCTTGCGGCATGCAGCTGCTGAAGTTGTTGTTGCGCCTGTAGCAGCGCTGCAAGCGGCACCGCAGCGCGGGCGTAGGCCTGCTGCTGGTGCTCAACAGCGCGTGCCGCACTGGGTAACAGCCGTTCGACCAGGCCGGCGTGTTCGCGCGCCGCCTGGCCCAGCTCCTGCCGCAACGCATAAAGGCGCTGCTCGCGTTCCGCGGCCAATGCTTGCGATTGGGCTTCCAGCGCCTGTTCTTCGGCGGCGATGCGTGCGTATTCCAGCGTGCGGCGCGGCGCCTGTCCCAGGGGCAATGTGGCGCTGAATACCAGCGCCTGATCGCGCAGCGCCTGCAAACGGCGTACGCCCAGACCGAACTCGATATCCGCCGTCTGCGTGCTGTCCGCGAGGCGCCGTTCGGCATCAAGCACTTCGCGCTGCGCTGCCAGCATTTGCACAGCAAGCGGCTCGGCATCGCGATCCGCATCGGGCGGCGGCGGCAGGGGCTCCAGTGCCTCGCTGGCCACAATATCGCTACTGCCAGACCAAAGCGCAGCCAGCGCGCGCTGCGCGCTGCGAAGCTCGTGTTCGCTGTGCTCCAAATCGATGGCCGCGCGGGCCAGCGCAATCTCGGTCTGCGCAACGTCGGCGGGCGTTGCCACCCCGCGTTCTGAACGCCTGGCGACATCGGCCTGCAGCGCTTGTACGGTCGACCACTCAGCGCGCCTGAGCCGCAAGGTCTCCTGCGCTTGCAGCACCGCCAGATAGCGTTTTGCAGCACGCAAGGCCATTTCGCCGCGCAACGCATCGCCGCGCACGCCTTCCACGGTTGCCATGGCCGCCCCCCGTTCGCCGCGCAGCCGCGCCTTGCCGCCGCGCTCGTGGGTATACACCGTACGCAGCGTCGCTTCGGCTCCGCCCAGGCCCGAAACGGCGCCAGTGCCGATAGCGTTCTCCACATCCAGCCCAATTTGCAGCGGCGGGGGCAGCGCATCGAGCGCTGCTTTGTGCAGCAGCGCCTCGCGCCGTGCCGCGCTCGCGGCGAGCAGAGGGTGCGCCGCCAGCGCACGACTCACGGCGTCCTGGCGGCTCAGTGTCTCTGCAAATGCCGGCACGCAGGTGCATGCCAGCGCACTGGCGAATGCCAGCGCGTTGATCCTTCGATTCATCGGTTTGCTCCGCAACAACGTCGATCCGCGCGAACCCATGGGTGTTCGCGTTTTCCCGCGCGCCCAACCGGGCGCCTTGGAAGGTCAGACGATCGGAGGGCGGATCAGCGGTAAGCTTCCCGCCTCAGGTGGGGCGGCATAGGAACGTTGCGGCGCGAACAAATGCCGATAAATCGGAATCGATGGCAGCGCTGTGGCGGCGGGTAGTCCGCTCCAGGCGGCCGCGAATTCGTGCAGGTGCAGCTCGTCGTGCGGCAACTCGCCAGCGCCTTCGTTCAGTACATCCGGCGCTGGCGGCTGACGATGGTGATCGTGGTCATCGTGATGATGATGGGACCAAGCGCCGCCCTCATGATCATGTACATGCCAGCGTGGCAGAGCACCTGCCCACAGGGCAGCAAACGCCAGCAGCAAGAACATGCGGCGCGCAAAGCCCCCACGAAACCACTGGCGCAAATCGATCATGGGCAGAGCATAGCGCGTTGAGAGATTCCCTACGCATACCCAATCCAAACCGCAGCCAGGACAAACACGCTGGCCAGCGCCAGCAATGCCGCCATCCAGACGGCAAAAAAGCGCGCCCAGGTGAGCCAGTCGATACGCGCCGCACCGAGTACGCCCATTAACATGGCACTGGTCGGAATGATCAAGTTCGTCAAACCATCGCCCAGTTGAAACGCCAATACACTGACTTGCCGCGAAACTCCCAGCAGGTCGCCGAGTGGCGCCATGATCGGCATGGTCAGCGCCGCCTGTCCGGAGCCGGATGGCACTAAAAAGTTGATCATCGATTGCAGCAGCAGCATCAGCCACGCTGCGAGAGCGGCGGGAACGCCTTCAAGTGCATGCGCCAGCTGGTACAGCAAGGTATTGAGCACCGTCGGTTGCGTGGGATCGGTACCGCCAAGCAGCAAGAGCAAGGACTTTGCCAGCGCCACAACCAGCACCACCGGGAGCATCTGGGCCGCGCCGGTCTTGAAGGCTTCGGCCAGATCGTTGATCGAAAGACGACCGCGCTGCGAGGCCCATCCGAGGGCACCGGCGACGAGGCCCATCGCAAAAAACTGTGCGGCGAGTTCCGGCAAAAAATAGCCGCGTTGGGTGACGCCGTAAATCACCCAGGCCATCGTTGCGGTCAGCACCAGCATGACGCCATGGTCGCCCCAATGGGCTTTCTCGAACGGCGCCATGTCGACGGCAGTGGGCGAAACTCGGCGTCTTTGGCTGATGGCGTAGCTCAACGTCAATGCAGCACCGATGACGGTGAAGATCGCCCACATCGCAACACGAAACGGCGCACCCGACACCGGGGGCAATCCAGCAACACCCTGCGCAACGATCACGCTGAAAGGGTTCATCCAACTCGTTGCGAATCCGATCTGAGTTGCGACAAAAGTGGTCAACACCACAGTGATCGCATTCAACCCCAGGCGAGCGAAAACAGGCACCAGAAGCAGCACAAAGGGAATGGTCTCCTCGCCCATGCCAAAAATGGCGCCGCCGAGCGAAAACAGCACGAACAAGCCAGGAATCAGAATCACGACCTGGCGTTGGTACCGAAAAACAAATCCCACCAGCGTGCGATCGATCGCACCGGTGCACATCAGCAACCCAAAACTGCCGCCAAGCACCAGCAAGAACGCAACGAGTCCTACTGACGTGCCAAATTTGTCGCCCGCCACTAAACCCTCGAAAGGCAGATTCAGCAGCCCAACGTTGCCGCCCTCGGCAAACAGCGGTATGCCCTTTGCCTCCCCACCAATCTCATAGCTGTGCAGCGCGACACTGACTTGTTTGCTGCCTTCAAACTGGCGGACGCTGGTGAATTTGCCCGGCGGCACAAGGGCCACAGCCAGCGCTACAAACAAAGTGATGACCGCAAGAATGATCAAGGTATCCGGCGCTTGCACGCGTTTGTCAGGAGCTGCGGTCATCGGTTCAGATGGTCGAGTGGCTTTGAAGTCCCCGTTATGGAGCAGCGAAGCGACGCGCGCAAGCTCTACGACGCGCTGGCGCTGGCAGCGCGTCGCAACTGCGAAATTGCCAAAGTTGGTCTGGTCGACCGAATCAGGGCTTGAGTGCCTTGCGCGCGGGCTCGAGTGCGCGGTTCGCCCAGCGGGCGTAATCGACGCCGGACGGGTGCAGGCCATCGTCCGCAAGCAGTGTGGGATCGACTGCGGCTTCGCGCGTCAGTGGTGTGATGTCGACAAAAGCCGCACCGCGTTCGATGCTGATGCGGCGTTTGGCTGCGTTATAGGCATCAATTTCGCGTCCAACAGCGACCGCGTCGCGACCCTTTTCGCGGGCAAACGGTGTCACGCCCCAATCGGGGATGGACAGCACGATGACGCGCGCCGCGTCGCCGCCGGCATACGCGATGGCACGCTCCAGCACGCGTGCGAATTCACCCTCGAAGCTCGCCACATCGCGTCCGCGATACTGGTTGTTGACGCCGATCAGCAGGCTGACAAGCGCATACGGTGGAGCAGCATCGGGCGCGACCTCACCATCGGCCAGCGTGATCGACGCGCCGCCCTCAGATGCATCGAGTGCTGCCATGAGCTCATCGGTGGTCCAGCCGGTACGGGCGAAAATGGTTGCGCTGGCGATCGGTACGCCCTGGCGTTGCAATTCCTTTGCGAGCACATTCGGCCATCTTTCGCTTCGCGGAACGCTCTCGCCGATGGTGTACGAGTCGCCCAACGCGAGGTACTGCGCGGCGCCAGCGGGGGAGGCCGATACCGCGGCCACGAGCAGCGCGCGTATCACGCGACTGCCCGCCGCCCGCCCGCCGCGATCGCGGCGATGAACTCGTCGATGGCGACGATCACCCGCTCCATCAGTGCCGCCTCTGGCAGCAACGTGATGCGAAAATGATTGCGGTAAGGCACGTTGAACGAAGACCCCGGCACGATCAGAATTTGCTTTCGCTCCAACAGGTCGAGTGCGAATTGTTGATCGTCGAACTCCGCAAGTTGCCCCTCGTCGATCCCGACAAAGCCGTACATCGCGCCCTGCGGCGCGACGACACTGAGAAAACGCGAACGTGCAACTGTGCGCAGCAGCGCCGCACGCGTTTCGTACAGTCTCCCGCCGGGCCGACACAGCGCAGTGTGCGTATCGGGCCCGAGCAGCGCCGCCGGAATGGCCCACTGACCCTGCACATTGCTGCAGAGCCGAAGCGCAGCCAACAAATCAAGGCTCTTGAGGTACTCGCGTGCGGCGGTGACGCGGCCAGTTGCTGTCATCCACCCGACCCGATAGCCGCACGCGCGATGCATCTTCGACAACCCGCTCATGGTCATGCACAGCGTGCCCTGCACTAAAGGCGCCATCGGGTGAAACTGCGCATCGTCGTACAGCAATCCCTCGTAGATTTCGTCGCTGAACACCACCAGGCGATGACGCTCGGCGATAGCGGCAATCGCACGCAACAACGCCAGCGGATACACCGCGCCGTTCGGGTTGTTTGGGTTGATCACGACCAATGCGCGAGTGCGCGGTGTGATCAAGCGCTCGATTTCGTCTGGATCGGGCAATCCCTGGCGTTCCGGCGGACATGGATAGTGCACCGGCTGACCGTCGTTCAAGATCACCGCAGCCGTCCATAACGGATAGTCGGGTGCGGGGACCAACACTTCATCGCCTGAATTCAGCAGTCCGCGCAAACTCAAGTCGATCAACTCGCTCACGCCGTTGCCGACGTACACCTGCTGCAGATCGGCCGCAACGCCACGCTGACGGTGCACCTGGGCGATGGCCTCTCGCGCCTCGACCAGGCCTTGTTGGTGGCAATACGCTTCGCTGTCCCGCAGATGATCGGCGATCGCCTGGCGTACGTGCGCGGGGGCCTCGAATCCGAAGCGCCCAGGATTGCCGATGTTCAGCCGGACGATCGATCGGCCCTGCTGCTCCAACTCCAGTGCACGAGCGTGCAGCGGGCCTCGAATGTCGTAGCGGACCTCGTTCAGGCGCTGATTGTGTGGAATGGTGCGGAGCATCGTAAGTTAGAAAATTGTGAAGTGGTGGGAGCGTACCGCGAGCGCCGTGGATAGCTCAAGCCGCCTTTGGTGGCTTTTTGCTGTTCTGTGCAAGAACCGATCAGATCACTGCAGGCCGTATTCAGCTTCGAGCGGACGGGTCGTGCGAAACCACACCAGGCATCGGTGTGCCTGCATTGCGATGTCCCATCTTTTCACGCTCTTACGTCAACGCGACAGCATTCCCAGCCATTCACGAGGCGCACGTTGGCCGCCCACTACGCCACCCATTTCAGTTAGCGGCACCTGCGCGGGCGCCCTGGACCACGTCCGGCGACATCCAGGCGCCCACGCAGCTTTGTGTCATGTGGCCGCTCGCCGTTTGTCTCATTGATCCGCGAAGTTACGTCGCTGCTCGGGCCAGAAGGAGATTGCCATGAGCATGAAGCGGGTCAAGATACTGCAAGCTGAGATGCGGCAACAGATCGCGGCGCGCCGTTGGCAACTGGCCGCTCGACGCTGCCGACAGGCGATCGACCTGACGCAAAAAGCGCTCGGCAATAAAAGTGCGGATCTGGCCAATCTCTACAATGATCTGGCCGAAATCGAGGCAGGTCGTCAGGACTTCTCCAGGGCCTTGCACGAGGCCCGCAAGGCCGCGGCGGTGACCGAGTTGATGGGGCCAGGGTGGGCGGGTCAGGAAGCCAGTCACATTCGGATCCGCACACTCACGATGATTGGGGATCTGTGCCTGATGCTCGGGCAATCGGGGCTGGAGCAGCCGGAACTGGAGCAAGCCGTCCACGTGGCGCAAGCGACATTCGGCATCGACAGCGATGAGTCCTTCATGGCAATGAACAATCTTGGCATCGCCTACAAGAACTGCGGTCGCTTCCGCGATGCGATTGAGCTATTCGAGCAACCGCTTGGGGCACTGAATCGACGGGGCACGGCCAATACGCTGCTGCTGGCCGATTTGTTTCGCAATCTTGGCGGCACATACCACGCCTGTGGGGACTATGCCCGGGCGGAGCCATACGCCCGCGCAAGCTGGCAGTGTGCACGCGACGCTTTCGGCGACATGCATGTGCGCACCCACGCCGAATCCGTCGCATATGCAATTGTGCTCGATGCGATTGGCAGCTACGGAGAGGCAGAACAACGCTATCGATCTGCGATAGAGGCATTCGAACTCGCCTATGGGCAACGCCACCTCACAGTTGCGCGCGCGCACCACAGCCTGGCTGCCGCTCTCGCTCTGCGCGAGCGCTGGCAGGATGCGTACCAGGCCTATCGCCGGGCTTTGACGGTCAAGCGCCATTTGCTGGGTGGATACAGCCCGGAGGTCGCCCAGGTCCGAATTGGGCTGGCGGGTGTGGCGATCGAGCTGGGCGATCGATCTCGAGCGCGGCGATGGTTGAACGCCGCACACCGAGTCCTGCGGCCTCGCCTTGTGCCCACCCATCCGGTTCTAAGGACGCTTGATCGATACCTGTTTCACGCCCGTCCGCTGCGGCGTCGCCGCGAGGTTGCGTAGCGCTTTGCCTGCCCACGTGTACCAGCGCGACCAACTGCGCGTTTGTAGGAAATTTCCGACAACAACTGACATCGTTTTCTGACATCCAGCCCCGAGTCCGTGTGGCATAGTGAGCCCATTCTCAAGATCTGAGAACGGGCTGCGGGAGAACGTGGCTCTCCATCCACTGTCATAAAGGAAGCAACATGGACGACAATAAGCGCCGTGCGCTGTCGGCTGCGCTATCGCAGATCGAGAAGCAGTTTGGCAAAGGCACCGTGATGCGCATGGGCGACCGGACATCCGACGCCGTCGAAGCGATTTCCACGGGTTCGCTGGGCCTGGATGTGGCACTGGGAATTGGCGGCCTGCCGCGTGGGCGTGTGGTCGAAATCTACGGACCGGAGTCTTCAGGTAAAACCACGCTCACGTTGCAGGTGGTTGCTGCCGCGCAGCGCATGGGCGGTACCGCTGCGTTCGTCGATGCCGAACATGCGCTTGACCCGACGTACGCCGAAAAGCTGGGTGTCAACGTCGATGATCTGCTGGTTTCGCAGCCGGACACAGGCGAGCAAGCGCTGGAAATCACCGACATGCTGGTGCGTTCCGGTGCGGTCGATGTGGTCGTCGTTGATTCGGTGGCAGCCCTGGTGCCCAAGGCCGAAATCGAGGGCGAAATGGGCGACTCTCACGTCGGCCTGCAAGCACGACTGATGAGCCAGGCGCTGCGCAAACTGACCGGCAATATCAAACGCAGTAACTGTATGGTGATCTTCATCAATCAGATTCGCATGAAGATCGGCGTCATGTTCGGCAGCCCGGAGACGACAACCGGCGGCAACGCGCTTAAGTTCTATGCCTCGATTCGCCTGGACATCCGCAGGGTTGGCAGCGTCAAACGCGGCGATGAGGTGATCGGTTCGGAAACCCGCGTCAAAGTGGTTAAGAACAAGATGGCGCCACCCTTCCGCCAGGCGGATTTCGAAATTCTCTACGGCGAGGGCATCTCGCGCGAGGGCGAAATCATCGAAATGGGCGTGGCACAGAATCTGATCGAAAAGTCCGGCGCCTGGTACAGTTACAAGGGCGAACGCATCGGTCAGGGCAAGGACAATGTGCGCCTGTTTTTGAAGGAGCGCAAAGAGATGGCGCAGGAGATCGAAACGCGCATCCGCGAGAAGTTGCTGGATGTAAAGTTGCCGGCGGTGGCAGCCGGTGGCGATGCGGACTGAGCGCCCGCAGCGCGCGCCACGACCCGCCAAGGACGTGGCGCTGGCGCTCCTGGCGCGCCGCGAGCATTCGCGTAGCGAACTGAGCTTGAAGTTGCGTCAGCGCGGTTATGCAAAGGACGATATCGACGCCGCATTGAACGAATTGGTCGAGCGCGGATATCAAGACGACTCCCGTGCTGCAGAAGTGCGAATCAGCAGTGGATTACGTAGAGGTCATGGACCGCAGCTGATCCGTGCCAAATTGAGCATTGCGGGCCTGGAGGACGGCCAGGGCATCTTCGATACAGACATCGATTGGCTGGCAGCTGCTCGCGAGTTGTTGCGCAAGAAATTTGGCGAACTTCCCGCTGAAGGCGCAAAAGACGCAGCGCGTCGGTCGCGATTCTTGCAGTCGCGTGGTTATTCGGGAGAGATCATTCGCAAGGCGCTGCGTTCCGCTTGAGCGCGCATCCGCAGCGCTACTCGTCGGACGCGACTGCTTCGGCAAGTGCGCGCAAAGTGGCGTCCGGCGCGTTTCCGAGCACAACCAAAGTGCCGTTGGGAGTGATGACCGGTTGTTGTGCCATGGCGCCGTGGCGCCAGGCGCTGATGCCAGCACTGTCCTGCACCGAAAACACTGAGACGTAGGCAACACCGTCGGTCAGTAACCACTGGCGCGAGTTCCGCAGGCCCTGGACAGGCCGTTCGGCGGCTACTGTGACGAAACCATCACGCAACGGCGTCAGTTGCGATACCGGAGGCGCCGCGCCGCCACGGCCAAAGCCCAGCACGGTCAGTTTGGCAAGCATGCGGCGCTCGAGTGGCTGGCCGTCAAGGCTGAGCTGATCGCCGCGCAGCGGCAGACCGGTTTCGAAGTCCAACCACAAGCGCATCGCGAATCGATCAGCCGTGTGCGGTGTCAAGTCGATGCGCTGCGCGTCGCGCCCTGCGATGCGCTCGCGCGAGCCGAGCGCGACGGCGTATGCGCGCGCCAGCGGTTCCAATAGCGGGGCCGTCAGGTTCAACGGCGCAACCGCGAGACGTTGGTCGCCTTGCCCCATGAGCACCGAGACGCCTTGCGGGCCGCGTACCAGACGCCGACCATCGCCGTCGAGCGCCGTCAGGCTCTGCTCGATGCCGTTTTGTGTCACACGTTGGCGGACATCGAATGCGCGCAGATCATCCTCGGTATCGACGACCAGAACGCCATCGAAGTTGAGCGAGCGTTGCGCCCGCTCTGCCCGCGCGAACCACTGCGCCCAATCATTGGCCGCAAGCGGCCCGGCGGTTGCGAGCGCAACGAGTGCGAGTAGCGTTCTCAACGCGTGGGCTCGTAAACGGCCGACCGAGCAGGAATCTCATAGACATGATCGACGCCAACCGTCCAGGCTGAGTTCGATAACTGGCCGTGTTGCAACAACAAGACATCGTTCGGCGTCAAACCTGGCGCAGGACGCAACACCACCGACGACGATGCAGATACGGGCTGCACGCCAGCCGACAACATGCGAGCGTCGGGAATGATCGGCCCGGGAACACCCTCTGGCAGCGCGCCACGTGTTGCCGGTTGCGAAGCCACAGTCGGTGCTGCTGACGGTACGTCAGTGCGAATGCTCAGCACTGCCACGAGAGCGATCGATGCCGCCAGCGCTGCGCCGGCGAATGGTCGCCAGCGCCGCGAACGTGGCGCGCTCGAGAACTTACGCTCTTCTTGCGCCAAAGCCTGCATGACGCGATCCGCCAGGTCGTTCGGCGCCGAACTCTGTTTGCGGCTCAGCACGTCGCGCATCAGATGCATCCGCGTCCAAGCCGAACGGAGATCTGCATCGTGTTCCAACCGCCGCATCAGGAAGCCACGTTCGTCACGCGACAACTCGCCGTCCATGAGCGCCGACAACTGTTCTTGGATGGAATCGTTCATAGTATTTGGTACTTAAGATGGGTTGTATGAATTTGATTCAAAACGGGCGACTCATTCAACCGTGCAGCAGCGGTCGGAGGCGTTTATCGACTGCATCGCGGCCGCGAAAAATCCGCGAACGCACCGTGCCGATCGGGCAGTTCATGACCTCGGCAATTTCCTCGTAACTCAGGCCATCGATTTCGCGAAGCGTGAGCGCCTGACGAATATCCTCAGGCAGTTCGTCCACGGCCGCCAAGACAGTGCGTTCCACTTCCTGGCGCAGGTACTCGTTGTCCGGTGTCGCCGCCTCACTCATCCGCGAATTGCTATCGACACGTTCGGCGTCATCCATCAGCACATCGTCGGAAGGTGGTCGGCGCGATTGCGACACCAAAAAGTTCTTCGCGCAATTCACGGCGATCTTGTACATCCATGTGTAAAACGCACTGTCGCCGCGGAAGTTCGGTAGCGCCCGATAGGCCTTGATGAAGGCTTCTTGCGCTACATCCTGTGCCTCGTGCCAATCGGGCACGAAACGCTGAATCAGCGCCACGATGCGATGCTGATATTTGCGAACCAACAGGTCGAACGCCAGTCGCTCGCCGGCCTGCACGCGCTCGACCAACGCTGCATCGATTGCCGCCTCCTCCACCGCCCCTCCCGATCGTTGTTGCGGCGCCGGCTGCGTCCGCGGTATCACCCGCAATGCTGTCACGATCCCCATGGAAAGTCCTGCTGGCTGGTTTGCGCACATAGACCAGGCTTCAGCTGGGAAAGTTCCGTGGCCTGTTCCTGGTGCAGCCGGGCTGGTGTGGTGCGCCGGAAGCAGTGCGAGTTGATCGCGCTGTGGATTCGGTCCCGAGTTAAGGTCTGAGGCGAAACTTCGCCAAAGTCCTTGACGGAGCCGGATCTTCTCATTTGAGTCAAGTTTTCGTCGGATCGGCTTTGGCTTTAGAAGCCCCATTGAGTCAAGGGGGCGCGCGGAGCGCGCGGTTGTGGCGAGTACGCTGTCGGACGAAGCCAGCAATGCTCGGCGGTCTGAGGCGAAGCCTCGCTAAGTTATAGGGCTAAGACTCGGCGCTGACACGCCGCAGGCGTGTGTCGAGTCGAACGCCCAGCGACTGCGCCGCTGGGCCGGAAATGCCCGAAGCGCGCAGGATTGTGGCAAGTACGCTGTCGAACGAAGCCAACAATGCTCGGCGGTCCGAGACGAAGCCTCGCCAGACATTTGCTTTCCGAGTCGCGATTCACTATTCAATATCTGCCCGTTCTGGTCCCTGGGGAACTTGTATGGCTCTTGCACTGGTTACCGGCGCCACCGGCTTCTTGGGTGGGCACCTCGTACGTGAGCTGCTCGACCGCGGCCACAGCGTTCGCGCGCTGTATCGCTCGCCATCAACGCTGGCCGCCATCAACGAGTTAGACATCGAGACAGTACAGGGCGATGTGCTCGATCGGGCGTCGTTGGAACACGCAACGCGGGGCGTCGACTGGGTTTTTCACGTGGCGGCAAGCACGGCATCCTGGAAACCGAAGTTTGCGCAGCAGACAGCGATCAACGTCGGTGGGACCGAGAATGTGGTCGCAGCCGCGTTGGCGAGCAAGGTCAAACGACTGGTTCATACCAGCAGCGTCGCCGTGTTTGGTTTTACCGACGATTACATCAGCGAGCGCTCGCCGCACCTGGGATTGGACTCTTGGGTCAACTACTCGCGCAGCAAGGCGCTCGGCGAGGCCAGGGCGCGCGAGGGTCTGGCCCGCGGCCTCGACGTGGTCATCGTTAACCCGACCCACATCCTGGGGCCAGGCGATACGCAAAGCTGGGGTCGGCTGATCTTGCTGGTGGACCAGGGAAAGTTGCCCGGCGTGCCGCCCGGCAGCGGCGCGTTCGTCGATGTGCGCGAAGTGGCCAAAGCGCAGGTCATGGCGGCCGAGCGCGCGCGCAGCGGCGAGAGCTTTTTGCTCGGAGGCGAAGAAACCACGTTCCTCGATCTGGTCCAGCGAATTGGCAAGGTTCTGGGCAAATCGGTACCGTCGCGCGCCGTGCCAGCGCCCTTGCTGCGCGGATATGCGCGAGCCCTGGATATGCTCAGTCGGATGACCGGCAAAGAACCGGACATCACGCCTGAAGCTGTTGCCTTTGTTTGCCACCATATGCGCTGCGATTGCCGCAAAGCGCAGACCGAACTAGGGCTGCAAACCACGCCGCTCGACCGTTTGTTGGGCGATACCATCCACTGGATGCGCCAGCAGCGTTTGTTGCGCCCATGAGCGAGAGCCGGCCACTGACGAGGCGTCAGCGCAAAGCTATTGCGTGGCTCGACAAGACCTGCGCCAATTGTGATGCGCCGCTGCAGGGTCCGTTTTGCCACGTCTGCGGACAGCCGGAGAAAACGCCGATCCGCGATGTGATCTCACTCGGCAGCGACGCTCTCGACTATTTGTTCGATGTCGATGCGCGCCTTTGGCGCACGCTGCGCGATCTGTTCGTCCGGCCCGGTCGATTAACGCAAGGGTATCTGGCCGGAAAACGCATGAGCTTCGTTCGGCCACTGCGAATTTACCTCATCACCAGCGCCATCCTGTTCATCGTGATCAGCTCCATGGCCGAACTCGACATGAAAGTGTCGGAAGACGGCGATATTAAGTTTGGTCCGGTAACGGCGGGCTCCGAACCGAGGGACGTCGGTGCGGATGCGCCTGCAGACGCCGCGGTCAATACGACCACCGATTCAGCGCCCGCTGCGGATTCGCAAACGCCGACGCCTGCCGCCAAGCCCGGCGAGCAGCCTACCAAAGTCGATACGGTGCCCGCCGCCACCGCTGATTCAAGCCAGAAGCCGACGCCTGCCGGAGCGCCAGATCAGAAGCCAGCCAAAGAACGAAAGCCCATCGAGTTCAAGTTCGGCGGCCCCGATCCATGGCATCCGGTCGACAATCCGTTAGTTTTCGAGTCGTTGCCGACGATCGTCAATGACCGCATCAATCTCTTCATCGGTCTATTGCGAGACAACGTCGAACTGGCGCGCGAGGATCCCAAACGTCTGGGCGCCGCATTCCTGCGTGTATTGCCTCAGTCGTTGTTCGTACTGCTGCCGTTGTTTGCTTTGCTGCTCAAAGTCGTGCTGATCTTCAAACGTCGGTTGTATATGGAACATTTGATGGTGGCGATCCACAGCCATACCTTCATCTATATGGCGATCCTGGTCATCATCGGGTTCAACTACATCTCCGAGTGGGTTGGGCCAGCCTGGGAGTGGATTCCGAATTGGATTGTCGGGCTGACGTCAGCGTGGATCCCGCTGAATTTATTTCTGACGCAGAAGCGTGTTTATCGCCAAACCTGGTGGGGCGCGATGTTCGCGTTTAGCATCGTCAGCGCTGCGTATCTGTTTCTGATTACCTTTACTATTCTAGGTGCGCTCGTGCTGAGCCTGGCCAATCTCTGAGGGACACTGCCGATGCTTGTTTATGAGGTCAACATCACCGTACGCAACGCCATTGCTGATGAGTATCGCGGATGGCTGGGCGAGCACGTGCGTGAGTTGCTGACCCTGCCCGGATTCGTCAGCGCTGAGGTTTTTGTCGTCGAGCCCGAGCAGGAAGATAGCGAGCATCAGCGGCTGGTCGTCGCCTATCGCTTAGACAGCCACAACAGTTTAACGCGATACCTGCGTGAGTTTGCGCCGGCCATGCGCGCCAAGGCGTTGGAGAAGTTCAAGGGACAATTCCAGATCGAACGCCGCGTCCTGGCACCGCTCGTCGAAATGTTGCGCGCCGAATAAAACCGCCTGGCGATGTTGGCTTCGCCCGACACCGTACTTGCCACAATCCGCGCTGCGCAATTTCGGGGGCGTGTTGCCTGAAGATCAGCGGCCCAGACGCACTCGGCGCACGCGTTCGGGCACTTCGGCGAAACGCTGTTCGATGTCGATTCCCACGGAGCGCTGACCCGCGCGCACCTCGACCGGTACGATCAGAGCCGCGACGCAGCCTGGCTGGTCATGGCAATCGCGCAGACGGCGCGCATAGGCTGCCACCATGCCGAGGGCATTGTCTTGAAGCGGGTACGCGGCGACAAAGTACGCGGCTGCCGGCAATCCCTCGATCCGGAACTGTTTGAGTCGAGGCGGCAGCTCAAGGCATGCGAGTGGCAAATCGGTATCGACAGGAATCGCGCATACCCGCGTGCTCACGCGCGCCGCCTTTTCATAGCGCAAGCGGCCTTCGATAGCGCCTCCGAGCGCGCGATTGGCAGAGCCGGTCAGCTCACATGCGAGCAGCGTCGCCCCATCATCGCGCTCGCTGATCCGAAAGCGCCGACGCACATCATCGATCGCGATGGCGAACCAATCGACACCATCGGGCTCAAACTCGACCGGTAGCGATCGCTCCACGGCGGCGAGAACTCGCTCGCTGCCCGCGCGAAACACCAGCGTCAGACGCCGTGTTCCGCCAATCCCGGCACTCGCGGAAACCTCACTTGTTGTGAGACCGAAGGCTGACTTCGCGACACCCTCGCAGTGCAGCGTATCGACGCCACGAACGTTGCTGCGCCGACAGAGGTCGCGATCGACCCGTTCGCCAAGTGCCTCAGGCCCCCTTTCCAGGGCGGCCAGATCGCCGCACTGAAAGTAGCTCTGCGCGTGCGCTGTCAGCGACAGAAACCACAGGCTAACGAGGCTTCGCCTCAGACCGGCGAGCATTGCTGGCTTCGTCCGACACCGTACTCGCAACAACCCCGCGCTCCGCGCGTCCCCTTGACTCAATTGACTCAAGGGGGCTTCAAAAGCCAAAGCCGCTTCGTCGAAAATTTGACTCATTTGTCGAGATCAGTCTCCGTCAAGGACTATAGCGAGGCTTCGCCTCAGACCGCCGAGCATTGTTGGCTTCGCCAGACAGCGTACTTGCCACAACCCCCATCGAGCACTGCGCGCATTTCCGGCCCGGCGGCACAGCCGCCGGTCGTTCGGCTCGGCACACGCCTTGCGGCGTGTAAGCGCCGATCTTCACCCCCCTTAATTTAAGGGGGCTGCCAAAGCCAAAGCCGCTCCGAAGAAACAGACTCAATTGACAAGATCCGGCTCCATCAAGGACGCTAGCGGCGGCGACTCGGTGCATCGGTCTTTTTCTTAGGCGCCTTAGGTTGATCGCCGATGATCGACTTCGCCGGGCACACGGCGAAGATCGGGCAACGTTGACAACCGACGGCAAGTGCAACGGGACATAAGGTCATGCGATTTCCCCTGGGAATGGCTCGGGTTCTCGAGTGGCGACGGACAGCATCGCGAGTGATACGCTCAGTGCTTCGCCCATTTTGATCGGCGCTTCTGATTTCAGCTCAAGCCACGGAGGAGCATCTTTGGGCAGTAACACGACCACCGTCGAACCCATGTTGAAGCGACCCACTTCTTCCCCGGTCGCGAAGCGCGGCGCACGTTCGGGTTCGAAGTCGCGGTGGCGGATGCGCGAAGCATACGGCGGAGTGACTTCGCCTTCGAACACAGTTTGTATGCTGGAAACGAAAATCGCACCGACAAAGACCAGTGCCATCGGACCATATTCGGTGTCGAACAGCAGGCACAAGCGTTCATTGCGGGCGTACAGGCGAGGGATCGATTCGACGATCTTCGGCGCGACACTGAACAAGCGGCCAGGAATGTGCGTCGAACGGCGCAACGTGCCGGCCAGAGGCATATGCACGCGATGGTAATCGCGTGGGCTCAAATAGATCGTCGCAAAGCGGCCGCCGTCGTACAACGCGGCCTCTGCAGCGTCACCCAACAACTCTTCGACTGAAAAATCGATGCCTTTGGCCTGGACGATCCGGCCTTCGCGGACCAGGCCGGCTTGCGAAACTTTACCATCTGCAGGACTAACGATGGCGCCGTTGGCGATGGGGCGCGCATCCGGCCTGAGCTCACGGGTAAAAAACGCATTGAAATGTTCAAACTCAGCGGTGTTTTTGATCACCGCGTCATCGAGCCGTATTCCGTAAGCGCTCTTTAACGTGCCGATCAGCAAAGCCTTCCATGGCCCAAATCGCCAACGCGTTGCGTAGTACACCAAACGCGACAACAATCGATGCGGCAACAAAAGCTGCAGGGCGGTGGCAAGATCGCGCATCACGGGGCGGTCCCTCGGGCAAGGTCGACAAGGTCGGCGGTGATCTTCTGTGCATCGTGCGGCGGCCGCATCAAACCGACCAGTTCGCCGGTCGGACCGATCACGAAAATCGAGGCAGTGTGGTCGATCGTGTAGTCGAATGGCCCATCGCCCGTCGGAACTTTTTCGTAGATCGCGGACAGGCCACGCACCAACACGTCGATTGCCGCCTTGTCGCCCGTGAGCGATTCGAAGTCGGGGCTGAAAAAACCCACGTATGCCGCTAACTTATCCAGCGTATCGCGTTCCGGATCGACAGACACAAAGCTGACGTCGAATCGAGCCTGCGGCGCCTGCTCGCGAGCCCGCGCGATCGCCACCTTGAGTGTCCCTAAGGTCGTTGGGCACACATCGGGACAAGCCGTGAAACCAAAGAACACCAACCGCCAGCCGCCTGTCCACTGCGCGGGATCCACCGTCGTCCCCAGGCTGCTGGTCAGCGAAAACGCAGGCAGCCGACGCGCCGCCGGATAGAGCAAAGTGCCCCGAAGCTGGCGGAACTCATCGCCACGAGGCACCGGCCCATACAGATTTTTGCTCACCCAGAAGCCCGCCATCCCAGCCACAATGGCTAGCGCGATGATGAAATACGGGAGGCGGCGCTCGAACATGCTCATGGGCGCGAGTATAGGGTGCGCAACGATGAACCTTATTCGTCCACGTATCGCCGAGCCTCTCCTGGTTCTCGTGCATGAATGCCCCGACGCACTGGTTGTCAGCTGCGCGCATCGCCTGCGCGACTTCTTAACGCACTGCGCAGTCGCTATTGTGCATCGCGGGTTTGGTCGAGTGGTGAGGATTGCGGCATGACGCTTGCGTTGGTTACGGCGCGTGAGGCGCGCGACAAAGACGAGGATATGCCGATACTTTCGGCAGCGTTGGCAAGCCGTGGCATGGATCACCGCATCGTCGATTGGGACGATCCGGACATTGACTTCGCGCAATTCCACTGCGTCCTGATCCGATCGACCTGGGACTACACTGACCGCCTGCCCGAATTCTTGCGTTGGGCGGACCGTGTCGCTGCCTGCACGGCGCTGCAGAACCCGTTGCCGGTGGTCGCCTGGAATACGCACAAGGGCTATTTGCTCGAGCTGGCCAGCAACGGGGTTCCGATTGTGCCCACCACAATGGTACGTGTGGGTCAGCCGATGCCGCTGCCTGGTGCAGGAGAACTGGTCGTCAAGCCGGCCGTCAGCGCCGGTTCGCGGGGCGCCAGACGTTTTGTTGGCGATCCCGTTGGTGCGATGCGCCACGGCGAAGCCTTGTTGGCGCAAGGACGCGATGTATTGGTGCAGCCCTATCTGGATCGAGTCGACTCGCTGGGCGAAACGTCGCTGTTGTACTTCAACGGCGTGTTTTCGCACGCGATCCGCAAAGGCCCGTTGCTGACACCCAACGGCGAGCCGACGCGCGCGCTGTTCGCTGCCGAGCACATCACACCGCGGACCCCGAGCGCCGAGGAGTTAGCCACGGGTGCCAAGGTGCTGGCAGCGTTGCCCTTTGCTATGCCCTTGTATGCGCGCGTCGATTTGTTGCAGAACCCTCAGGGCGAGCCGCAATTGCTGGAGCTGGAACTGACGGAACCCTCGCTGTTTTTCCACACTGCCGAACGGGCCGTCGCAAGCTTTGTCGATGCACTGCTGGCACGCACCTGAGGAGCGGCTTGAATAGGATATTCAAATGGCTCTGAGGTGTCTTGTCGGCTTTGTCCTTATGCGGGTTTCTCCAGCTGCTCGATGATGTCGCGCACCTTGAACACGGCCTCCAGAAACGCCGGCTCGCGCTGCACATCGCGGGCGGGACGCGTCGAGTGTTCCATCCGCAGCTCATGGAGAATGGTGCCCGGCGCGCGCGACATGATCAATACGCGATCGCCCAGATACACCGCCTCTTCGATCGAGTGGGTGATGAAAAACACGGTGGCTTGTTGTTCGCGCCAGAGTTTCACCAGCAAATCCTGCATCGCATAACGCGTGCCGGGATCGAGCGCACCGAAGGGTTCATCCATCAATATGATGCGCGGATGCAGGATCAGCGTGCGTGCGATGGCCACACGCTGACGCATACCGCCGGACAACTCGTGCGGGAATTTCATCGCATCGGTCGCGGGGTTCAGCCCCATCTTCTCGATCCACAAGCGCGCTTGATCGCGACGCTCCGTCAATGGCACCCCCCGGCATTCCAATCCGAAGGCGATGTTGTCGATCACGCGCAGGTGGTCGAAGCTGGTGTAATCCTGGAACACCATGCCGCGATCCGCACCAGCACCGTTCACCGGTTTGCCGAATACCAATACCTGACCGGTACTAGGCGGATGCTGGGGCGACAGGCCGGCAATCAGGCGAAAAACCGTCGATTTGCCGCAACCAGACGGACCCAGAATGGCGACGAATTCGCCGTGATCCGGTCGGTCCTCGACCACAAAATTCACGTTCTTGATGGCCGTGTAGGCGCGTGTGCCTTCGCCGTAAGTTTTGCTGACGTTGCGGAACTCAACGACGTGCGGACGGCTAGCGGTGTTGTCGGTCATGGTCCTGGCCGAAGCGATGCGACGGCCTACGATAGCGCGTCCTGCATTTCGCGAGTGCCCTGATCGGAGTGCGATCATGCTCGGGATGAGCTCGCACGCAAGGTTGCTGATGTTTGGCCGAGCGCCGCCTGACCCTTCGAGTGGTTGTGCTCTCCCCCGAGCGCGACGAATGGCAATTCTCGAGCCAACGCCATCTGAGGCTATCTGTCAAAGCTCTCGTATGATGTCGAATGGTCGGTTCCGGAATTACCGGCCGCGCTGCATGCCTTTCATCAGCATGCGAAACTCGACACCATCGGCAATGTTGTTGGCGACGGCTTCGCCCTGGTGAAGCTCGGCCACGAGGCGCACGATGTACAGGCCCAGACCCAGGTGTGGCGAGGTAGAGACACGCCCATCGCGCACCGAAATCAACGAGTCGAATAGCTTGTCTTGCAGACGTGATGGCAACGGCGGTCCGTTATTCGACACTGCCAATTCGATCGCATTGGGCGTGACGGCAAGCGAGAGTTTGATCCAACCACCGGGCGGCGTGAATCCAAGCGCATTGTCGACCAGCTTGTCGAGGGCCTGATGGATCAGCTCAGGTGCGCCGAACAGGCGAACCGGGGATTCGGGGATATCCAGATCCAAGCGCCGATCGCTGGCCAGATCGCGATAACCAGCGGCGGCGCCGATCACCGCCTGACGCAAATCAAAGTCCTCGGCCTCGGCCGTGGCGATGGCGCTTTCGATGCGCGAAGCCTGGCTCAGATTGCGCAATAACACACCGAGCCGCTCGGCGCCGGAGCGCGCGCGCTCGGCGTACACGCGCGCAGACTCGGGCAGTTGCTCCTGTTCGAGGTTCTCCAGTGAAGACTTGACCACCGCCAGCGGAGTCGCCAGCTCGTGCGAGAGTTTGCTGCCGAGCGTGCGCAAGTAATCGGTGTAAGTGCCTACCTGATCCAGCAGTTTGGCGAAGCTGCGCGATAGATCACCGATTTCGTCGACCGAACTGGAACGCGGGAAGTTACCGACGAGGCGACCTTCGGCACTGAGCGCGGCTTCGGTCGCATTGCGCAACTTGCGAATTCGGAACGACAGATATCCGGCGTAGCCGAACAAGATCGCGGCGGCAAAAATCATCGTCAACAAGCCACCCAACAGCAAACTGCCAAGGGCACGATTGGTCCAAAGCAGCAGCGCGTCGGAGGTCTGCTCCAACAACACAGTACCCACGACATCGCCGTCGAGCAAAATCGGCGCGGCAGCGGCGAGAATGACGCTGGCTTCGCTGGCGGCAGGTCGCCAGACGATGCTCGGCGTGCCGGTCAGCGCGGCATCAATTTGCGGCGCCCTCAGTTGCAGCTCGTTGAAGCCGTAACCACCGGGTTCGGCCAAAGTGGGCGCCATCAGGCGTCGGTAAATCACCGCACGCAGCCAGCGCAGGACGCTCTGATCGCTATCGTCGGACGTATCGCTACCGGGACGCAGGCTGCCCGAGCGCGCCAGCGCATAGCCAGCCCGGTCGATCACACGCAGGCGCGTTCCGGTGGGAATCAGGCTGCGAATCAACGGCGTCTCTTGCCATAAAGTCGCGAGCGCACGGAAGCTGCCATCGCTGGTCGTACTGGCCCACGCGCGCGGCAGATCGGCGCCTCGATGGGGCATGTCGATCGCATCAATTGCAATCGTCAGGCCAGGATCGGCAATTGGCAGGCGCAACTCGACCGTATAACCCCTGGCGCTTTCGCGCATTGCAGCGGGTAACGCAAAGCTGGGCTGACGTCCATCATCGCCGGGCATCGGCTCGGCGCTCAGATCGCCTCCTGCACTGCGCGGCAGCAGCCATTGGCGCAACCCGAAACGGTCACGCACCTTGATGTGGATACGATCGGCGCCGTCACTGAAAGAGCCGTCTGCGCCGGCATGCACGGGCGTGGCGTCGTCGATGTCGAGCCACAAGTTTACGGCGCTTGGGCCGATACCGACCATGATTCGTGCCGGCAAGCCATCCCGCCGCGTAGCGAGCCATTCCGGCGATCGATGCCAGGCGCCCCAGTCATCACCAAATCCGTCAACCGCTACATCAACGCTCATCGGCCGTGCATGCAGTGCCGGTGTCGCCAACGCCGAGTGCAGCTGTGGATCGATCGCTGGCATCGCACTCGCCAGCGTGCGGGCACTCGCCAGCAGCGATTGTTCCAGGCTCTGGCGAAGAGTGGCTTCCATCTGTACGACGAAGCGCCACCCGGCGAGCGGAAACACTGCCGCTACCAAGGCGATCAACAGCAGTTTCATGCGCAGCGGCATGGAGGCCGGTCAGTCGAACGCGCTTTCGCGCGCAATCGAATCGAAACGCGTGAACTGGCCGCGGAACCAAAGATCCAGACTGCCCGTCGGCCCATTTCGGTGCTTGGCGATGATGATTTCGGCGATACCTTTTTTTGCCGAGTCCTGATGGTAGTACTCGTCGCGATAAATGAAACAGATCAGATCGGCGTCTTGCTCGATCGCACCGGAGTTGTGGCACACGATGCCATCGGCCAGCCAGTTCTCCGGCCCAGGTACACTCAAGTCGTACACCGTTTCGACACCGCCTTTGGCGATGCCGGTGATGTGCGCGAATTCGCAATTCCAAGCGTGCAACGACTGCCGGCAGAACGCCAGGCGATTGCCAATCTGCAACTCGCCTGCGGTGCTCCAGCCCTCTGCGGTCAGTACGCGATGACCTGCGCTGGCGCGCAAGGTGACGCCAGCGTCGGTTGCAATCACGAGCGTGGGCTGTTTGCCGACGGCGTATACCTCCTCGGCGCGCGCGCTGCCGATGGTGCGCTCGGCGTCGATGCACATGACCCGCGGTTTCTTGCCAACCAACGAGGCGACCGGAATGCGCCGGCCGTCGCTCAGCACCACAAGCGTATCGCCGGTCACGCACTCGCGCAGATCGGCCATGATCGGGCGTTTGTCGTTTCGTTGTTCCAGCGAGCGGTTCAGCTGACTCAAAGCAATCACCGGCACGTTCATCTCTTTGGCAATCGCTTTCAGATTACGCGAGATTTCGCTGATCTCTGTGGCGCGATTCTCGCGTGTTCCGGGCACCTGCATCAGCTGCATGTAGTCGATGACGATGAGTCCCAGCCCGTGCTCGCGTTTCAGCCGCCGCGTGCGCGCACGCAGCTCCGATGGCGAGAGCCCGGCAGTATCGTCGATGAAAATCCGTGCGCCGGTCAAAAGCGTAATGGCACTGGTCACGCGAGGCCAGTCTTCGTCGGCCAGATCGCCATTGCGCAACCGCCGCTGATCGATGCGGCCCAATGACGAAATCATGCGCAGCGCGAGCTGCGCGGTTGGCATTTCCATACTGAAGATGGCCACCGGCTGGCCGCTTTGAATGGCTGCGTGTTCGGCAATGTTCATCGCGAACGATGTTTTGCCCATCGAAGGACGTGCCGCAACGATCACCAGATCACCTGGCTGCAGGCCGTTGGTCATCTGATTGAGGTCGACAAAACCGGTATCCAGACCGCTCAACGTGCCTTTGTTCGAATATCGATGCTCGATGGTGCGATACGCCTCTTTGAGCGCCTCGGAAACTGGCACAAACGTACCCCGTCCACGCTTGCCGCGCTCACCGATATCGAACACCAGCTTTTCGGCCGATTGCAGCAACTCCTCGCTGCCGCGGCCTTCTGGCGCCAGCACACCGTCAACGATCTCGGTGCCGGCCTCCATCAGCTGGCGCATGATCGCCTTCTCGCGCACGATCTCCGCGTACGCAACGATGTTTGCGCTACCCGGCGTGTTGTTCGCCAGTTCGATGACGTAGGCGATGCCACCGGCGCTCTCGGCCAGTTCGTTGCGTTCCAGCCACTCGCCGAGCGTCACCGCATCGCAGGGTTGGCCTTTCTCCTTCAGCGCCGAAATCGCCTGAAAAATCGTGCGGTGGTCCTGCCGATAGAAATCCTCGCTGGATACCTTGTCGGAGATTTTGAAATAGGCCTCGTCGGACAACATCAAGGCACCGAGCACAGCCTGCTCGGCATCAAGGCTGTAAGGCGGCGTTCTGGCGCCAGCAAATCGGGAGCGGTCGTTCATAGCCCAATTCTGCCTGATCGCGCAGCGAGTATTGGTCTCAATGCCGGTAAAGCCTCGCCGGTTACCTCCACGCGAAAACGGTGTACACCACGGCGGAAACGGCGGCGACACCAAGGATGTCCAACAGCCAACCCTCGCGCAGCATGCGCCGATTGTCGACGTGGCCGGTCGCGTAGGCGATGGCGTTGGGTGCCGTAGCCACCGGAAGCATAAAACCCAGGCTGGCGGCGAGCGCAGCCGGAAGCATGAACACCAGAGGATCCACATTTGCGGCCGCGGCCGCCGCAGCAAGTAGCGGCATCAACAATGCTGCTGTCGCCGTGTTACTGGCGATTTCGCTGAGCAACGTTACACCGAGACACAGTCCGAATAGCATAAGCGGCAGCGGAAGATCTTTGAGCAAGGTCAGATGTGTGGCGATGTAATCCGACAAACCGCTCGTGCCAAACGCACTCGCCAGCGCAATACCGCCGCCAAACAGGATCAGTGTGCCCCAGGGGATGCGTTCGGCGCTGCCCCAGTCCAGAAGTTTGCCGCCTTTGCCGTCGGGCACCAGCCCCATCGCCAGCGCTCCGAGCAGCGCGACGCTGGCATCCGATGCCTTGGGAAGGTCGAACCATGCCCGCCAGCCGCCCCACGGATCGGTTCGAAATACCCAAAGGCATGCGACGATCCCGAAGATCAACAACACGCGACGTTCGGCCACACTGATGGGGCCCAAGGTCGGCAGTTCCGCAGGCGGCGTGTTCTTTAGCGAACGCCCCAGCCAAAGCGCCATCAGCGGCAGAGTGATCGCGACGATCGGCAGCCCCCAGACGAACCAGTCCACAAAGCCAATCTCAACGCCGGTGGTTTGTTCGTATTGCTGGCGAAAGATGAGATTTGGCGGCGTACCGATCGGCGTGCCGAGTCCACCGAAGCTGGCGGCATAAGCGATGCCGAGCAAAAGCGGCGCGGACAGGCGCGGATCTGGATAACGTTCGACCACAGCCAGCGCAACCGGAATCAGCAGCAACGTGGTAGCGGCGTTCGAGATCCACATGCTGAGCAATCCAGAGGCCAATACGAAGCCCCAAAGCACACGCCGACCACTGCTGCCGCCGGTGATGCGCAACATCCAGAACGCAAGGCGCCGATGGGCACCTGTGTTTTCGACAGCCGCCGAAAGCATGAAGCCGCCTGCGAGCAGCAAGATCACCTCATTGCCATATGCCTCCGCCACCCCCTTCGCATCAAGGATGCCGAACATAGGCAATAGCGCCAGCGGTAGCAGCGCGGTATATGGAGCAGGTATCGGCTCTAGTACCCACCAGAATGCGATCCAGGCGGTCAGCGCCGCGGTCAACGAAAATGCTGCCGTCATGCCGTTGGCATGCGCCACCAGACCCACACAAATGGCCGCGAGCGGGCCAGCAATCAGAGCCCAACGAGGACCAGCGCTACTCATCGGTGCACTCACCCGATGGCGGCGACGGCGCCACGCCGATGCGAGAAATGGGCGCTTTGTTGCACGAATTCACCTTTTGCATTCGTTAGCTCCCTTCAAGTGTGTGCCCCATCGCACCTTAGCATCGCCGATGTGCCGCAGGATGGCGATGCTGAATTAACGATTTGCCTGTGGTATGAGCGGTGCGGGTCATGAAATCGACCGTTCGCCTGTTTGGCCAGACCAGTGGGTCGATAGCGGGTTGTGCTTTTTGGGTCATTCTGCGACGCTGTGCGGCCCTTGCTGACGAATGTCAGCATGGATCATTGGGGATCGAATGTTCGAACTGCTCATCGTGATTGCTCTGGTCCTCGCGGCGTATGCCGGTTACGCGCATTGGCAGTTGGGCAGGATGCGCGCGCGGGCTGCAGAGATCAGCGCCGAGTTAGAGAAGGTTCAAGCCACACAATCGCAAGTCATCCATACGACCAAACTCGCGTCACTGGGCCAGATGATTGCTGGCGTCGCACATGAAATGAATACGCCCATCGGCTTTGTCAAAAGCAATGTCGAAGTCGTGCGAGACCTCGTTGGCGAGTACCGCACGTTGGTGGAAAAGTGCTTGCAGGGCTTCGACATGATGCTGTCGGCGGATTTGACCAGGCCGCAAACCGTGGAACCCCTGCGGCGCGCTTTGACTAAAGTCCGGGACACACTTGCCGGCGATTCGCGCCTGTCCGACGCGAGCGAACTGCTCACCGACTCGGCCGATGGCCTGACGCAGATCGCCAATCTGGTGCGCAATTTAAAGGGCTTTGCGCGTGTCGATCGGGACGGCATGGATTTGTTCGACCTGAACGAAAGCGTCGAAAGTGCATTGATGATTGCAGCCCATCAATTGCGCGATCGGATCGAAGTTAAACGCGATCTCGGCGTGATTCCGAAGATTCGCGGCGTGGCATCTCAAGTCAATCAGGTTCTACTCAACTTGATTACCAATGCGTCGCAAGCGATGGGTGATGAAGGGACTTTATTGGTGGCATCACGGCGTTCCGGGGACATGGTTGAGGTGGAGATCACAGATACCGGGGCGGGAATCCCCGACGATGTCCTTCCGAGGATTTTCGATCCGTTCTTTACGACCAAGCCAGTTGGCGAAGGCACCGGGTTGGGTCTGTCGATTGTCCACAAGATCGTGCAGACCCACGGCGGCAGCATCAAGGTGCGAACTGCACCTAAGAAAGGCAGCACGTTTACGGTTAGTTTCCCATTAGACCACGCGTTGCTTCGGCAGCCGGCGTAGGAAATCATGTCGACATCGCAGATTCGAGTACTTTGTATCGACGACGAGGCGCGCATCCTGCGGGCTTTGAAGGCCTTGTTTCGCGATATGAACGTGCATACCACGACCGATCCGGCGGAAGCGATCGCGTGGGCATCGCAATCGGATGTTGATGTCGTCGTCTGTGATCAACGCATGCCCAAGATGCAGGGTATCGAGGTGCTGCGCGAAATCAAAATCGCACATCCGCGAGCAATGCGCATCCTCCTGACCGGCTACGCCGATCTGAATGCGGTGCTCGGCTCGGTCAACGATGGCGAGGTCTTCCGCTATATCAGCAAACCGTGGGACAACACGGAGCTTCGCGAGACCGTGCAGTTGGCAGCACGAATCGCACGCGACGCGCCGGTGCTGCAGGACAAGGTCGTCGACGAATTCGATCGCGAGACGGCCCGCAAGCAAGTCGGTGTGTTGGTCATCGAGGACGATCCTGATACGCAGCAACGCATGCGTGAGATCCTGCAACCGCATTATCAGGTACGCTTCGTGACTTCACCCGATCGTGCGCTGACGGTTCTGGAGCAGCACGAGACCGGTGTCGTCATTTCCGAAACTGCCGGACAACACGGCGATTTTACGGCGCTGATTAAATCGCTCAAGCAATACCATCCGCATATCGCCACCGTGGTCGTCACCGATCGCGCCAACGCGCAGGTCGCAATCGACCTGATCAACGAAGGCCAGGTCTTTCGGTTGTTGCTCAAACCACTGCGCATGGGCTCTTGTCGTCTGAGCGTCGATGCCGCAGTGGGTCGCTATTGGCAGCTTAAACAGAACCCGGCAGCCGCAAGACGTTACTTCGTGGCGCCGCGAACAGACGCGCAGATTCCGTCCTGGTTGGCCGGCAACCTTCTGCAACGTATCCGCCTGCTTCCACAACGTCTGCTGGGTATGGCACGGGCGGTCTGACGACCCAACATCTTGCTTCTTCGCGTTGCATCGGGACCTGGGCGCTCCATCGGGCGGACCGCCATCAGCGAACGCGTGCGGTTGTCGTGATATCGTCGACGGCGATGCTCGTATTACACTCAAAACACCGTATCGCAGGTTTCGGACTTCTTATTCCGACAGTCGCGCACGCCGCGGAATCATCCTTGCCGCATTGGCCGATCGATCTGCTGATCATTGCTTTCGCGGCGCTGATGATTTTGCGATACCGCAACCGCGTTCGCGAGTTGGCGAAAGCCCAGGCAGCGGTGAAGGAGCGCGATGAGCGACTTAAGCTCGCCTTGGGCGCAAGTCACGATGGCTATTGGGATTTCGACCTGTCGCGCGATGTCATCTATCGCTCTGCGGTGGATATGGACCAGGGACTGGTCGTCGAGCGCACCTTCACCAGTATTGAGTTCAAGCACCGCATCCACCGCGACGACGTACAAAAGTTCGAAACCGCGCTGGCGCGCCATTTATCGGGCAAAGACCGTTATTTCGAAGTCGAATTCCGCATGCTCGATGCGGGCGAGCGTATGCGCTTCGTCGCCGTGCGCGGCGCAACAGTGGAACGCAGCACTGACGGTCGCGCGCTGCGTGTTGCCGGCACGTTTCGCGATATCAGCAGCATGCGCAACGCGCAGCGATTGAGCCGTATCGCCGAGGAAGTGATCGAGTCGATGCAAGAAGCTGTGGCGGTGACCAACGCCAGCCATGAGTTTGTCATGATCAATCCGTCGTTCGAAGCGATCAGCGGATTTAAGGTCGACGAAATTCTCGGTCAATCCAGCGCGCTGATGAATTCGGATCGGCACGACCCGGATTTCTATCGCCGCCTGCGCAATACGCTGGAACAGACCGGACAATGGCAGGGCGAGATCTGGCAGCGGCGCAAGAACGGCGAGGAGCGCTTATTGGCCCTGCGCACCAATCGTGTGGAACTCGATCAGAACGGTGAGCGCTTGTACGTTTCGGTGCTCGCCGACATCACCGAACGCCGACACGATGAACGTCGGCTCCAACGTTTGGCCAGCCACGACGGCCTCACCGGCGTGTCTTCGCGCAATCACTTTATGCAGCAGTTGGACCAGCTGCTGGAGAAAAGCACTCCCAGCGATGGTGTCCTGGGCGTGCTCGAAATCGACCTCGATCGGCTCAAGCACGTGAACGAGACCCTTGGTCACGACGCCGGCGACGAGCTTTTGCAGGCAGTCGCCTTGCGTCTCGAAGCGTGTTTGTCCTCTGGCGACCTGCTGGCACGCCTGGGTAGCGATGAATTCGCCATCGCTCCGATCGCAGCGCGAGATCTGGAGACTTTGATCTGGTACGCGCAATTCCTGATCTCTGCGTTCGGCGAGCCGTTTCCACTGCGTGGGCGGCAAATCGCGATCACACCAAGCATTGGCATCAGCCTTTGGCCGGAGCACGGCTGGGACGCGCGGCATCTGGTGAATGCCGCCGATTCGGCGATGTACGAGGCAAAGGGCGAAGGGCGAAACACGTTCCGCATCTACTCCCCCGCCCGCAATCAGGCCATTCGCGATCGCCTGGAGTTGGAACGTCGCGTTCGCCTGGCGGTTGAACGGAACGAGTTTTTGTTACTTTATCAACCTCGCTTTTCGCTCGCCAAACAACGCATCACCGGATTCGAAGCACTGCTGCGCTGGCGCCACCCGGAGCGTGGCCTGGTCAGTCCCGATGAGTTTATCGGCATTCTCGAAGAGACCGGCCTCGTGGTTCCGGTGGGTCGCTGGGTATTGAGCGAGGCTTTGGCGCAAGTTCGCGAATGGCGTGCGCGAGGACACCGGGACGTCTCGGTATCCGTTAACGTCTCCCAACGCCAGATCCGGGATGGAACTTTGCAGCAATTCATCGCCATCTTGCTCAACGAAATGGGCGTACGCGGCGATGCACTCGAGATCGAAATTACCGAGAGTGAGTTGATGGACGACCCCGACTCGGCCATCGCGCAGCTCGACGAATTGCATCGTCTTGGACTGCGCATTGCGATCGATGATTTTGGTACCGGTTATTCTTCGCTCTCGCACTTGCGACGCCTGCCCATCGACATTCTCAAGGTTGACAAGGCCTTCGTAGCCGATCTGCCCGGCGATAGCGATTCGGGCGTGATCATCGAGACGATTTTCGGAATGGCGCGGACGCTCGGTCTGTGCGTGGTGGCGGAGGGCGTTGAGACCGAGCCGCAAGCGCGGTTTTTGAATAATCTGGGGATCGATGAGATCCAAGGTTTTTGGTTTTCGCGCGCGATCACGGCTGAAAACTGCCTGCCTCTGCTCGAAGGCAAAGGCGTGCGGCATGCGACGTTACGCAGCGTTGGCGGCGCGGGATGAGCTGGAGTCCTTGACCGGAGCCGGATCTGTACACTGAGACGAAGCCTCGCCAGGATCTATTTCTGAAAGCCAACGTGCCGCCGCGCCGCCAGTACCCCCAAGAGATCCTGAACTGGGCGCTTCTGAGCGTTGGCATGGGGGTCGTCGAAGGGGCGGCAATCGCTGCGTTAATCAAAGCAAGGTACGCCGTTGCGGCACCCGCAATTGCACTGGATATCGCAATCGCCCTGGTGATGGGCGCAAGTGCTTATGCAAACCTTGCCAGCTTCTTGTTTGCGGCACACCAGCTGGGCCGCGACAAGATCCAGTTGACGGTCATCTGGCAGATGGTCGCAATGCTCTCAGTGTTGCTCCTGGCCTTCACGCCCGGCACGCCGCTCGGATTGGCGTTCGTTGTGCTGCTGACCATTCTGGCGCGGGTTGCCTGGGTGGGCGTCGTCACCTTACGCGCGGTGGTTTGGCGCAATAATTTTCCGAGTACGGCACGGGCGCGTCTGGCGTCGAAACTTGCCGCGCTCAACGCCATTGTCATGGCCACCATGGCCTTCGCGGTCGGCTGGATGCTCGAGCGCGCGCCGGATGCTCTGCCGTGGTTATTCTCTGTCGCTGGCGTGATCGGCATTTTCGGCGCATGGCGGTACCGCATCATCCGACTGCGCGGCCACGGATTATTGCGTCAGCGAGAGGCGGCGCTGCGCTCGGAAGGCGAACTTAAGCCAGGCATCGCCGCGTTTCGTCGCGTCCTTGCCTCCGATCCAACTTACCGGGCGTACATGCGCAGTATGTTCGTGTTCGGCAGTGGCAATTTAATGCTGCCGGCGCTGGTGCTGCTAGTAGCCGCCGAACGATTGGTTTTGCCGGCCTTGTGGCAGGTTGCGCTGGTGTCAACTGTGCCACTGCTGATGTTGCCCTTCGCTGTTGGTGCCTGGGCCCGATTTTTCGACCGTGTGCACATTGTGGAGTTTCGCGTCGTACATGCCTGGAGTTTCGTCGCCACCAGTGCCGTATTTTTTCTCGGCGCGATGCTGTCCAGCGTCTGGCTGATGGCGATGGGTGCATTGCTGCTGGGTGCTGGCTACGCCGGCGGCCAACTCGGTTGGAACCTCGGACACAACGACTTTTCGCGTCCCGAACAAGCCGCGCTGTATATGGGCGTGCACACCACACTGACCGGCATCCGCGGCCTGCTCGCACCCGTTGTGGGTGTGCTGTTGTATCGCGGGCTCGAAGTCGCGCACAGTGGTAGCGGGTACTTTGCATTGTTGCTGCCGCTCATCTTGAATGTGATCGGCGCATTCAGTTTTCTTGCCATGCAGCGCGCCCGGAGAGGGGCATGATCCTCGCCATCGCTGGCCCCACCGCTGCGGGCAAAAGCGCGCTAGGTCTGTCCCTCGCAGAGCGTTTGAACGGAGAAATCGTCAGCGTTGATTCGGCCCAGGTGTATCGCGGTCTCGACATTGGCAGTGCGAAACCATCACCCGAAGAACGAAGCCGCGTACGGCACTGGCTGATCGATATCCGTGAACCGACACAGCCCTATTCGGCCGCCGACTTCGCCACCAACGCCCGGTCAGCGATCGCCGACATTCAGGCGCGCGGCAAGATACCGATTCTGGTCGGCGGCACCATGTTGTACCTGCGCGCACTGCGCGATGGCTTGTCCACTTTGCCCGGCGCCGATGCGCAGGTGCGCGCGGCCTTGCAAATTCAGCTGCAGGACGCTGGCCTGGCAGCGCTGCATGCAGAATTGGCGAGCGTCGACCCGGTTAGCGCTGCCCGCATACATCCCAACGACAAGCAACGCACACTGCGCGCACTCGAAGTCTTTCGCAGCACCGGCAGACCGTTGAGTGCGCAGTTGGGCTCGGCCGATGCCGGTTTGTCGCTGCGAATCATCGCCGTGGCGCCCGCCGATCGGGGCCTCCTGCACCAGCGTATCGAGACGCGGCTGCGCACGATGTTCGCCAGCGGCTTCGTCGACGAAGTTCGGGTGCTGATGCAACAACCCGGTATGCATGCCGATCTGCCGTCGATGCGCAGCGTTGGCTATCGCCAGGTGTGGTTACATCTGGAGGGAGAGTTCGATGCAGACCAGTGCTTCCAACGTGCGCTGTATGCGACGCGCCAGTTGGCGAAGCGACAACTGACGTGGCTGCGCGGCGACACCACAGTGACCTGGCTCGACCCGACACACGGCGACCCGGCGACCGCTGCTGCGGATCTGGGCAAGCAATTTCAGGCGACAGAGACGACACCTGTCAGGGCGGCACGACGGGTCCCCGACCAGAGTCCTTGACGGCGCCATAGCGCTACTATGACTCCTCGACTGGTCCAGGGCCAAAGGCATCGGGACTGAGTTCAGGGTACTTGCGACACACCAGACTACCGCAGACCGCACAGCTCAATGGATCGAATACAGCCGCCACTTCGTAGGCCGCACATGCAGTGTCTGGCCACGACCCGCGTCAATATCGCTATCGACCTCGAATTCCAGCCGATCGCCGGCGCCGGTCACCGCCTCCAGGCGTCGCCGCGGGCCGACTCGGCGTGCGGCATCAATGCGCACGACGATGCCCGTTTCCGCTGGTGCGAGGTACTGTGGGCGCAACAGCAAATGTGCCGGACCATCGGCCAGTGGCGCTTCGATGTCGAGCTGTTGCCCTGCATAGCTGACGCGGCCAGCACGCACGTCGACCGGTAACGCACAACTCTCGCCGACGAACTCGTGCACGAAACGCGTTGCCGGCGATTCGAAGATCTCGTCGGGTGTGCCGATCTGCTCAATGTGCCCGTCGCGCATCACCACCACACGATCCGCGAGTTCCAGCGCCTCATCTTGATCGTGCGTGACAAATAAGGAAGTTAACCCGGTTTGATCGTGCACCTGGCGCACCCAACGGCGCAGTTCTTTGCGCACCTGCGCGTCCAGCGCGCCGAAAGGTTCGTCGAGCAGCAGCAAACGTGGTTCGATCGCAAGCGCGCGCGCCAAAGCAACGCGCTGTTGTTGCCCACCCGATAGTTGTGCTGGAAAACGCTCCGCCAGATCCGGCAGGCGAATCAGATACAGCAGTTCCGCGACGCGGCGCTTCAATTCGACAGCTTTCAGTCGCTGTTTGCGCGGCAGTGCACGCATTCCGAAGGCGATGTTCTCGAACACCGTCATATTGCGAAACAATGCGTAGTTCTGAAACACGAAACCGGCGCGCCGCTTCTGGATCGGCCAATGCGTCGTATCCTCGCCCGCATACAGCACCTGGCCAGTGTCAGCCGCCTCCAGTCCACCGACGATGCGCAGCAGCGTCGTCTTGCCCGAACCGCTGGGACCCAGCAGCGCGACCAGCTCGCCACTCGGTACCGACAGCGACACATCATCGACGGCCTTGATGTTGCCGAAGTTCTTGCTGAGGTGGTTGAGGGTTAGGTTCATTCGAGACAGGCTGACTGACGGTAATGGATGGTGGGTGGTCTGCCGTGGGCGATGATGCTGACGTCGCCAGACCGGCTAATGCCGCCGAGCGGCCGCGAGCTCGCCGGCATGGCGCCACTCCAGGAACGACTTGATGGCCAACGTGATCAGGGCCAGCAAGGCAAGCAACGAAGCGACGGCGAAAGCGGCGACGAAATTGTATTCGTTGTAGAGAATTTCCACGTGGAGCGGCAGGGTGTTGGTCTCGCCGCGGATATGACCGGATACCACACTGACCGCTCCGAACTCGCCCATGGCCCTGGCGTTGCACAAAAGAACGCCATACAGAAGGCCCCAACGAATATTCGGTATCGTGACTCGCCAGAACATCGTCCATCCGCTCGCACCCAGGCTGAGTGCCGCCTCTTCTTCCAGGCTGCCCTGTTCCTGCAATAGCGGAATCAGCTCGCGCGCGACAAACGGAAACGTGACGAACACCGTGGCAAGCACAATGCCCGGCACGGCGAAGATGATCTGCAGATCATGCGCATCGAGCCAGGGCCCGAACCACCCGTGCAACCCATAGACCAGAACGTAGATCAGCCCGGAGATGACCGGCGAGACCGAAAACGGCAGATCGATCAAAGTCACGAGCAGACTCTTGCCGCGAAACTGAAAGCGCGCCACTGCCCAGGCCGCTGCCACGCCGAATACGAGATTGAGCGGCACTGCGATGACGGCAACCAATAGCGTCAACTGCAACGCCGACCACGCGTCTGGTTCTCGCAGCGCTTCGGCGTAAGCATGCCAACCCTGGCGGAATGCCTCGGCGAACACTGCGGCAAGCGGCAGAAGCAGCACGACGATCAAGAACACCACCGCCAGCGAAATCAGCGTGAGCCGCACCCACAACGGCTCGCGGTTGCCAACGCTAGCGTGCACGATCGACTCCCGATCGGCGCGTAGCCCAGGCTTGCAAGAGATTAACGACCAACAGCAACAAGAAACTCGCGGTCAACATCACCACCGCGATCGCAGAGGCGCCGACGTAGTTGTACTGTTCGAGCTGAATGACAATCAGCAGCGGCGCGATTTCCGACACGAACGGCAGGTTGCCGGCGATAAAGATCACCGAGCCGTATTCGCCGACAGCGCGCGCGAATGCCAGCGCGAAGCCAGTCAGCCATGCTGGCAACAAAGCCGGGAAGATAACTCGAGTAAAGGTCCGCCAACGGCCTGCACCCAAGGTGGCGGCAGCTTCTTCAGGCGCGTGCCCTAGTTCGGCAATCACCGGTTGCAGCGTTCGAACGACGAACGGCAACCCAATAAACACCAGGGCAATGACAATACCGATGGGGTTGTAAGCCAGTTGCCAATCGAGCAGCGCGGCATGTTGGCCGAGCCAGCCATTGGGGGCGTAAATCGTGGTCAGGGCGATGCCCGCAACAGCGGTAGGCAATGCGAATGGCAGGTCGACGAAGGCATCGAGCAGCCGCCTGCCCGGAAAGCGATAGCGCACCAACACCCACGCGACCAAAAATCCGAACAGGGCGTTAATCGCCGCAGCCAGGAGCGCGGCGCCGAACGACAATCGATACGCGTTGATCGCACGCTCGGAGAACGCCGCCGCCGCGAAGCTCTCGATGCCCTCAGAAAAACTGCGCGCGTAGACCGCCACGATCGGCAACAAAACGATCAAACTGAAATAAAACACCGCGTAGCCGAGGCTTAGGCCAAAGCCGGGCAACACCGTATGCGGGCGGGCACGGACGCTCATGGTCCGAGCATGCAGTGCAACGGCGGTTGTGGGAAGCCCGACGGGTTGCAACTGGAGCGACGGGCGGGGGTCTGCAAATGCGCTCATCGCGCCCTGGCGTAGATTTGGTCGAACACGCCGCCCTCGTCGAAATGCATTTTTTGCGCAGCTGTCCAACCACCAAAATCGTCGATAGAACGCATCTCCAGCGCGGGAAATCGGTCGACGTACTCCATCGCGATTTGTGGGTCTTGAGGTCTGAAATAGTGCTCGGCGCCGAGGCGCTGCGCGGGCGCCGTAAAGAGAAACTGAAGGTAGGCTTCGGCAAGGGCGCGGCTGCCCTTTCGGTCGACGTTTCGGTCGATAAGCGCAACAGGCGGTTCGGCCAGGATCGAAACCGATGGATAGACCAGCTCGAATTTGCCTGCGCCAAATTCTCGCGTTGCCAGAAATGCTTCATTTTCCCAGGTCAACAGCACATCGCCCAACCCACGCTGCACAAATGTAGTCGTTGAGCCGCGTGCGCCAGCATCCAGCACCGGGACCTGTCGATAGAGCCGTGTCACGAAATCTCTGGCGTTCGCCTCACCTCCGGCCCCAGACGCGCCGAAAGCCCACGCCGCCAGATAGTTCCATCGGGCACCACCGGAGGTTTTGGGATTGGGTGTGATCACCGCGACGCCAGGTTTGATCAGATCCGGCCAATCGTTGATCTGTTTGGGATTGCCGGTGCGGACCAGAAAGACGATCGTCGATGTGAAAGGCGTGCTGTTGTGGGGCAGGCGATGTTGCCAATCTTCCGGCAACAGCCCGGCACTGCGCGCGATTTTGTCGATGTCGGCCGCCAGAGCCAGCGTGACCACGTCGGCGCGCAACCCGTCGATGACACTGCGCGCCTGCTTGCCGGACCCGCCGTGCGACATACGGATCGACAGGCGTTCGTCGGACACTCCCTGGTTCGCCGCTTCGAATCTGGCGTTGATCGCCTTGTAGAGCTCTCGTGTCGGATCGTACGAAGCGTTCAGCAACTGCATCGCCGAGCCGGCGCCAGGGCCAGATAGCAGCAGCAACACAATGACAAGGGCAAAGGAACGCATACACACAACCTCGTGTCGACCCCAGCGACCTTAGCGCATCAGCAACGGTCTGTCGAAATGAACACTGGCTATGGGCACATCGCTTTACCGCAGGCGCGTGCCGAGTCGAACGCCCAGCGACTGCGCCACTGGGCCGGAAATGCAAAAGCGCGGGTTGTGAAAAGCACGCTGCCGAGCGAAGCCAACAATGCTCGGCGGCTCAGGCGCAGCCTCGCCATTGATTTTGCCGATGTTCAAGCGCATCACTTATCGTGTATCGGGTACATCGAGAGGGTTACCGTGATGAGACATCTATGGCTGCTGTTGGCAACGCTACCCGTTTTGGCGTGGGCGGACGCCCGAACCGAACTGGAGCAGATGGCGGATGGCGCGGCGTCACTGTCGGCGACGTTTGTACAACAAGTCTACGATGCCGACGGCGAATCACTGGACCGCTCCAGCGGCACAGTGATGCTCGCGAGGCCTGATCGCTTCCGTTGGGAATACCGCGAGCCGGACGAGCAGCAAATCATCGCCGATGGCGATCATGTCTGGATTTACGACGTTGAGTTGGAGCAGGTGAGCGTGCGTCCGCAGTCCTTCGACGAAACGCGCAGCCCGCTGGCCGTGTTGCTCGACTTGAGCGTGATGGACGAGCAGTTCAACGTCACCGAGGGTGGCGAGCGCGATGGTGCAAAGTGGCTGACACTGGCACCAAAAACCTCCGATGCGGAATTCACCTCGGTCGACCTTGGGTTGCGCGAAGCGCAACTGGTGCGCATGGTGATCACGGACGTTGTCGGGCAACGTACGGAAATCGTCTTTACCGACTGGGCGCGCAATCCGACACTGAACGCCGGGGTTTTCACCTTTGAGCCGCCGGCCGGCGTTGATGTCGTCGGCGAGTTTCGCCCAGCGCCCAAACTGCAGCCAATTGAGGATTGAGTTTTTCCGTCGCGACATCAAACGCGTTCTGGCAGTGGGCAAACCGTGTTCGCTGAACGCCTGTTGCGACGAACAGAGCAACGCTCTGCGCCGCGGTTATCATCCGCCGTCTGACGTCGATCTCGGATGCCGTGCATGAAGCGCTCTTTCTCTTGGGTTCGCCTGGCGGCGATGGTGTTGGCCGTGGTTTTACTTGCGGGCTGCAAGCGCGGCGACGAGCGGCTGGATGAGACCGAGACGTTGCCGGTCGATGCGTTGTATGAGGAAGCCAAGGCGTCGATGGAAGGTGGCAACTACGAACGCGCAATCCGTTATTACAAGCGGCTGACGTCGCGGTTTCCGTTCGGCGATTACGCCGAGCAGGCGCAGCTCGATCTGGCTTTCGCGCAATACAAGCGCTCGCAGTACGACGAAGCGGTGAGCACCGTCAACCGTTTTATCAAGACCAATCCGGCGCATCCGAAGATCGACTATGCGTTTTACTTGCGCGGACTTGTGAACTTCGACCGCAACCGCAGCTACATCGACCGTTGGCTACCGAGCCAGGCAGGCAACCGCGACACTGAAGCGGCACGCCAGTCGTTCAACGATTTCTCCGAGTTACTGCGCCGCTATCCAAACAGCCGTTACGCCAGCGATGCGCGTCAACGCATGGTGTTCCTGCGCAACGACCTGGCCAGTTACGAATTGAACATCGCGCGCTACTACATGCGGCGCGCAGCCTACGTTGCCGCTGCCAATCGTGCGAAGTACATCATTGAAAACTATCAACAGTCGGCGCAAATTCCGGAAGCCCTGGCGATCCAGGTAGAGGCTTACACTGCGCTCGGCCAGAACGAATTCGCCGACGACGCACGTCGAGTGTTGGAGTTGAATGCGCCCGGCTACGCTGGCGGCACCGCGCAGAAGAAATCCTGGTGGCGTCGCGTTTGGCCGTTCTAAGCACCGAAACGCTCATCGGGACGATTCCGCCGACAGCGGCGGGACAGCGTTTCGACGCCGCGCTCGCGTCGACGTTTCCGCAATTTTCCCGCTCGCGCCTGGCCGCCTGGATCAAAGATGGCGCCGCCCTGCTCGGTGGCAAAATTGCTCGCCCGCGCGACATCGTTCGCGGCGGGGAATCTGTCCGCCTGATGGTCACGATCGAGACCGTGAGCAACGATGCACCTGAAGCCATTCCGCTTAGCATCCTGATCGACGATCCGGCGTTTCTGGTGATCGACAAACCGCCTGGGTTGGTGGTGCATCCGGGCGCGGGCAACCGCACTGGCACCTTGGTCAATGCGCTATTGCATTACGATGCAACGCTCGCCGCACTGCCTCGCGCCGGTGTGGTCCATCGGCTCGACAAAGACACCAGTGGTGTGATGGTTGTCGCGCGCACTTTGGGGGCGCACCAGAAGCTGGTCAAAGCGCTGAGCCTGCGCAAGGTGAGGCGTGAGTACCTCGCATTGGTCAGCGGCCATGTGATTTCCGGCGGCACAGTTGATGCACCCATTGGCCGCCATCCAACCGATCGCTTGAAGATGGCCGTTCTCGAGGGTGGGCGCTCGGCGGTCAGCCATTATCGTGTGGTCGAACGCTTTGCGGCTCACACCTTGTTGCGTGTGCAGCTGGAAACTGGCCGCACTCACCAGATTCGCGTGCATATGGCGCATTTGCGCAAAGGTATTGTGGGCGATCCGCTGTACGGCGGTGCGCTGAAGTTACCGCCGGGCGCCAGCGCATCGGCCACCGCCGCGCTGCGCGGATTCAGACGTCAAGCGCTGCACGCTGAGACTTTGGCGTTCAGCCACCCGGTGAATGCTGCGCCGGTCAGCGCGAATGCGCCGCCCCCAGCAGACTTTGCGGCGCTGCTGCAAGCGCTGCGCGATTGATCTGTCATTGAGCGCTCTGCCGAGCGCATCGGATGTCGATATGCGGGCTGGGATGAAAGGTTGGTTGGATGCGTCTTTGCCTGGCGTGCACGCGGGATGTGCCTGTCGCGATTTTGCCGGCGTCTCGATGCCACCCTATGGACCGGCCAACTTTGGGGCCCAAATGGACCCGGGGTTGGAGGAAAATCGGCGGCGTCTGGTCGAACAACTCGACTTGCCGAGTCAGCCTCGCTGGTTACGGCAAACCCATGGTGCCACCGTTTCGCTCGACCACCGAGAGATCGACGCCGACGCTGCGATCAGTAGCGGCGAACCGCTGGCGATCCTCACCGCGGATTGTCTGCCGATTCTGCTCGCCCGGTCGGATGGCGCACAAATCGCTGCGATCCACGCTGGCTGGCGCGGATTGGCGGCCGGCGTCATCGAGGCGACCCTGGGCAAACTCAGTGCGGGCAGTGCCCACTATCGAGCGTGGATTGGTCCGGCGATCGGATTGGACGCCTTTGAAATCGGTCCGGAAGTGCGTGAGGCGTTGCTGATGGCAGATCGCGGCGCCGAGGCGGCATTCAGACCGGGGCGTGGCGATCGATGGTTTGCGGACTTGCCATTACTGGCGCGCCGCCGACTCGCCACGCACGGTGTCGAAACCAGTGGCGGTCAATGGTGCACAGCCAGCGACGCACGACGTTTCCACTCCTTCCGTCGCGACGGCGACCGTAGCGGGCGCATGGCCAGCCTGATCTGGATACCCTGACAGGATCCGCCTGAAAGCGACCGCGTCGCCTCAGGCTGCGGTCTTCCGGGTCACCTTTTTGACGGACTTCTTGGCGGCCGGTTTTTTCGCTGCTGGTTTTTTCGCTACGGCTTTTTTGGGCGCACGCACGGCCGTCTTTTTCTCGCTTGACGCTTTGGCTGTCGCTTTAGCGGGTGCGGTCTGAGCGGCCTTTTTCGCAAAACGACCGCGTCCGGCGCTCTTGGCCGGCGCTGCGGCAAGTGCAGCAGCGCAGTCTTCCTCGGTGAGCTTTTCCGGCGCGATGTCTTTAGGAACGCGAGCGTTCTTCGTGCCGTCGGTAATGTAGGGCCCGAACTTGCCGCGGAGCACCTGTATGGCACCATCCAGGAAGCTGACGATGACCTTGTTCGCGGCGGCTTCGCGTTTGGCGCGCAACAGTTCGGCGGCCGCTGCCAGGTCGATCTCGAACGGATCGGTGCCGGCCGGAATTGACGCATACGTACTGCCAGCTTTGACGAACGGGCCGAAGCGGCCGATGCCTACGCTGATGTCTTCGCCCGCTTCGTTTTGCCCGAGTTTGCGCGGCATTTCGAACAGTTTCATGGCCTCGGCAAAGCTGATGGTATCCATCTTCTGCCCGGCGCGCAGCGAAGCGAAGCGTGGCTTCTCGTCATCGTCCTTGGTACCGATCTGAACACAGGGTCCGTAACGACCCAAACGGACCGACACTTCCTTGCCGCTGGTTGGGTCGACACCGAGCACGCGTCCCTGCTGCGCTTCGGTTCGTGTCACGTTTTCGCTCTTGTCGTCGACAAGTTGCTTGAAGGGTTCCCAAAATTCGCGCAACACCGGTACCCAGTCTTTTTCGCCGCGCGCCACGGCGTCGAGCTCGTCTTCGAGCCGCGCCGTGAATTCGTAATCGACATACTGCGTGAAATGGCCGGACAGGAACTTGGCGACAACGCGGCCCACATCGGTCGGCTGAAAGCGGCGCTGATCCAGCGTGACGTATTCGCGCGCGAGCAACACTTGAATGATGCTGGCGTAGGTCGATGGGCGGCCAATGCCGAATTCTTCGAGCGCCTTGACCAAACTGGCTTCCGAGAAGCGCGGCGGCGGTTCGGTGAAGTGTTGTTCGGCGGTCAATTCGACGAGTGTAACCAGCTGCCCGATGGCCAAAGGCGGCAACTTGCTGCCGGCATCGTCATCTTCCGACTTCTGATCGCGACCCTCTTCGTACACCGCCAAAAAGCCCGGCTCGATGACTGTGGTGCCGCTCGCGCGCAGAGTATCGCCCTTGCCGGCTTCCAGGTCGACGCTGACCGTATTCAGCAGCGCAGGGCGCATCTGGCAGGCCATCGTGCGCTTCCAGATCAACTCGTACAGTTTGAGCTGATCCGGCGTCAGATACTTGGCAATGGCGGCCGGCGTGCGAAGTGCCGACGTGGGGCGAATCGCTTCATGCGCTTCTTGTGCGTTCTTGCTCTTGGTTTTGTAGAAGTTCGCGCTTTCCGGAACTTTATCGGCGCCGTATTCGCGAGCGATGGCCTGCCGGATTTCGGCAATGGCATCGGCCGCCAGGCTGACCGAGTCGGTACGCATGTAGGTGATGATGCCGACCTGTCCGCCTTCGCCGACATCGACGCCCTCATACAAACCTTGGGCGATACGCATCGTGCGCTGGGTACCGAAGCCGAGCTTGCGCGCCGCTTCTTGCTGCAAGGTAGAAGTAATGAACGGCGGCGCCGCGCGGCGTTGCCGATCTTTGCGTTGCACGTCGACGACTTTTAGCGCGCCCTTGGGCGCATGCGCTTTGGCACCGCGCATGACTTGTTCGCGCGCAGCGTTGGCGCCGACATCGTTGTGCAAATCGAACTGATCGAGGCGTTTGCCGTTGAAGTGCGTGAGCTTGGCAGGAAATTGCTGGCCCGCCTCGCAAAGCGCGTCGATGCTCCAGTACTCGCGTGGCACGAAGCGTTCGATCTCTTCTTCGCGCTCAACGATCATGCGCAGCGCCGGGCTTTGCACGCGTCCAGCCGACAGGCCGCGCTGCACTTTCTTCCACAACAAGGGCGACAGATTGAAGCCGACCAGATAATCGAGCGCGCGCCGGGCCTGTTGTGCGTTGATCAGATCGAGGGACAAGGTGCGCGGATGGGCAATCGCATCCTTGATCGCGCGCGGCGTGATCTCGCCGAATGTGACGCGGTGTACGGTCTTGTCTTTCAGCAGTTTCTTCTGCCGCAAGATTTCATACACGTGCCAGCTGATCGCCTCTCCTTCGCGGTCCAAGTCGGTTGCCAGGTAAATCGAGTCGGCGAGTTTCGCGGCTTTCGCAATCGCGTCGACATGTTTCTGATTGCGATCGATGACCTCGTAGGCCATTTCGAAATCGCGCTCGGTATCGACCGATCCGTCTTTGCTTTGCAAGTCGCGCACGTGGCCATAAGACGCCATCACCGCAAAGTCTTTGCCCAGCACTTTGTTGATGGTCTTGACCTTTGCGGGCGACTCGACGATCAGTAAGTTCTTGCTCATGAACGATCCGCTGGCCGGTACAGGTGGCCAAAATGGGCGCGGATGTTAACCGCAAACGTGCGAAAAAGTCGCTCGGTTCGATATCGACCTTCGCTAAGTAAGGTGAAGACGAAGGTTGTTCGGCCCAAGATGACCCGCCGTAGGTATCGGCGTCATTCTTGCGCTGGGCCGTTTCCTCGCGGCATGCCGTCGTCGTCGACCACCGTCACCGGGCCCAGATTCAGGGCACGGACGTTGGCCTCGATTTTTTTCAGATCACCGACAACAACCCACGCCAACGCCTGCGGCTGGATCACTTGTTTTGCGGCAGCTCGCACACTTTGCAGCGTCTGCGCCTCAATGCGCGCCTTGCTCTGGCGCACATAGTCGTCCGGCCGGCCGTACTGCACGATCGAGCGCAGGGCGCTCTGCACGGCGCCGACCGTTTCGAATGCACCAGGCAATGAGCGCACATCGCGCGCTTTGATCTTGTCGAGCTCATCGGCTGTGGCCGGTTCGCCATCGAGATAGGCGACGATTTCGTTGCGGATTTCCACAATCGCCTCGGCGGTCTTGTCCGTTTGCACTGGCGCTACAACGATCCACGGTCGTTGGCCCAGCGCGTTCGGCAGGCTGATACCGGCGCCGTAACTCCAATGTTTTTCTTCGCGCAGGTTCATGTTGATGCGCGAGGTAAAACCACCACCGAGAATCGAGTTCATCGTGCCAATATTGGTGAGGTTGTCGACAAGCGTGCTGGGCGCAAGGTGCCCGGCCATGATCACCGTTTGCGGCGCCTCCGGGCGGTCGAGCAAGTACACGCGCGGCGATGTCGGCAGAGGCACTTGTGGTCGCGTCACCTGCGCTTTGGGCGCGCTCGGCGCCCGCCAAGCGCCAAAGTGCTTTTCCAGAAGCGGCAGCAATTGCGCCATGCGGATGTCGCCGGACACCAGTATCTTGGCGTTATCGGGGCGAATTGCCGCGCTGTGATAAGCAACCAGATCTTCGCGCTTCAGCGCCGCGATACTCGCCTCTGTTCCCGAACCGGTAAATGGCGCTGAATAGGGATGCGTATCGCCATACAGCAGGCGCGGCATCAGTCGAAAGCCAAGCGCATTGGGTTCAGTTTTTTCTTGCTTGATCCCGGCGAGCCACTGTTGGCGAACACGCTCGATCTCGCTCGCCGCGAACGTCGGTCGGCGAACCACATCGGCTAAAATCGCCAGAGCCGGGTCGATTTGTTCGGTCAGACTGGACACCCCTGCGTTGCCAAAATCAAGGCTGGCGCCCGCGGACAGGTCGGCGCCGATCGCTTTGAGTGCGCTGGCGATTTGCAAAGCATCGCGCTTTCCTGCGCCTTCATCGAGCATGCTGAAGGTAAAACTCGCCGTTCCCAGGTGGCGACCAACGTCCGCGGCCGAACCGCCTTCGAACAGCAGTTCCACATTGACCAGTGGCACACCGCCACGGGCGGCGAGCACCACGGGCAAGCCGTTTTTCAAGGTGCCGCGTTCGAGTGTCGGAAAATCGACTTCGGGAAAGTCGCTGACGTCGGGCACACCGGCGCTGCGGTCTACGGCGCTGGTGGCGCTCTGGTATTTGGGTTGCGGACGCACCTCGAGCGTGTGTCGGCCCTGACTCAACCAGCGCCGCGCGGCACCGCTCACGTCCTCGGCGGTGGCTTCGAGTTGGCGCGTGAGCGAGGTCCTAAAGCAACCGGGGTCGCCCTGATAAACGGCGCACTCGGCGAGCACGCCGGCTTTGCCAGCGAATCCGCCGACCCGTTGGATTCCGCGCACAAAGTTGCTGCGCAGTTCTGTGCGCGCTGCGGCGAGTTCGTCTTCGGTCGGGCCTTCTCGTAGCAGCTTCTGCAACTCATCGTCGATGGCCTGTTCCACCGTCGCCATCGACACGCCGGCCTTGACGTCCGCTTCAATGACAAACAACCCGGCCAACTCGAAGCTGATCGGATAAGCAACAACGCTATCGGCAATGCGGTCGGTCTGGACCAGCCGTTGGTAAAGACGCGACGTCTTGCCTTGCCCGAGCACTTGCGCCGCAATTTCGAGGTAATCGGCGTCCGCTTCGCCGAGTTGCGCGACGTTATAGGTCATGTGCACACGCGCTTGAGCAACGCGGTCGTACATCACCTCGCGCGTGGCTTCCACTCGCGGCGCCACCCAGGCCTCAAGGCGCGTCAAGGGCGGACCGGCATCGATGTGGCCAAAATATCGTTGTACCTTTTCCCGGGCTTCGTCAAGCGTTACATCGCCGGCCAGCACCAATGTTGCATTCGCCGCGCCGTAATACCGCTTGAACCACGCCTTGACATCGTCGAGTGAGGCGGCCTCCAAGTGTTCAATGGAGCCGATCGAGCTCCAACGATAGGGATGTCCCTCTGGGAAACTGGCGCGCAGGATTGCCTCAAAGACCCGCCCATACGGCGCATTCTCGCCCTGGCGCTTTTCGTTCTTGACGACCCCTCGTTGTTCGTCCAGACGCGCCTGATCGATCACGCCGAGCAGATGACCCATACGGTCCGATTCCATCCATAGCGCCATATCGAGCGCTGTCTTTGGCACCGTTTGAAAATAGTTGGTGCGATCCAACGACGTCGTCCCGTTCATGTCCGTTGCGCCGACCCGTTCGAACGGTTTGAAGTACTCGTCGTTGTAGTTTTCCGAGCCTTGAAACATCAGGTGCTCGAACAAGTGGGCAAAACCCGTCCGGTCTGCTTTTTCATCCTTTGATCCCACGTGGTACCAAATCGATACCGCCACCACTGGCGCCTTGCTGTCCTGGTGCACGACAACATTCAGTCCATTGTCCAGCTCGAAAGTATCGAAGGGGATGTCGAGCTCAGTGCCTTGAACGACGGTGCTCAACGCCAGGGCAACGGCAAGAGCGGCGATACGCTGGGTCATAGTGGTCCTAAATGGGCTTGAGTGCAGTGGGAGGCGACAGGAACGTAGCGCAGATGCTTGCATACCCAGGGCGATCGCGCTGTCGCGCAAGTGATTGCAGAGGATACTTAGCTGCGGTCAAAGAAACGTCCGCCAGCGCGATGTCAGGCCGCCAGGCTCTCGGCCATCTGCCGCGCAAACAATATGTTGGCCTCGCAACTCGGCAAGCCGCGCAAGGCGTCGAGCAGCGCCGGTGTCGCGCGCACGCGCCAGTCGTCGCCCAAATCGAAACTCATTTCGCTATTGCCACGCTTGAAGTCGATGCGCACGCGTGTGCCGCCGCGACTGGCGCGAAGCACCGTCTTCAAACGCTCGACAATGTTCGCAGCCGGATCAGTCAGGCGCACCTTGAGCGAACGTGCTGCGCTCGCCGTGGCATCGGTTAGATTCTGCGCGCGGCGGACGCGCAAAATCGGCGCATTCAGAAATTCGTCCCATGCAATCTGGCCTTCGAGCACCAGGATGTCGGCCGCATCGATCAATCCGCCGTACTCGGCATAGGCTTCGCCCGAGAAGCGCGTTTCCAGTTTGCCGGATCGATCTTGCAGCTGTACGAATGCGCTATCGCCCTTGCGCCGCATCGGGCCGACCATGCCGGCAATCGTGGCCGCAACTTCGCCGAATCGGCCCTTTTTGTCTCTCGGCGCGCGTGCGGCGACCTCCATCAAGCTACCGCTCGTGATCTCCGGTAACCATGGCGCGATCACATCCAGCGGATGCCCCGACACATACCAGCCCAACGTCTGCTTTTCGCCCTCAAGCAAATCCAGCATCGGTTGCGGCGGCACGTCCGGCAAGATGATCGGCGCAGATGGAACGGCGCTGCCGATGCCAAAAAGGTCGACCTGACCAGCCGCGCCATCGCGCGTGCGCTGTTCGGCGGCCTTGGTCGCGTCGGGTAGCCCGGCCAGCAGTGCGCCACGATGCGGGCCGAGTGCATCGAGAGCGCCAGCGGCAATCAGCGCTTCGAGGACGCGCCGGTTGAGCTTGCTCATGTCGACGCGCAAACAAAAATCCTGCAAATCGCGAAAGGGTCCGCCGCGCTCGCGCTCGCGCACGATCGCCTCACTGGCGGGAACGCCAACGCCCTTGATCGCCCCCAGGCCATAACGAACGGTCTTGCCCAGTGCCTTGAAGTGAAATACCGAGTGGTTGACGCAGGGGGTCAGCACTTTGATGCCACGTACGCGCGCATCGTTCAGGAACTCAACGACCGCCTCGGTGCGATCCATATCGGATGACAACGTCGCAGCCAAAAACTCGGCTGGATAGTGCGTCTTCAGATAGGCAGTCTGATAGGCCACCAGCGCATAGGCGGCGGCGTGCGACTTGTTAAAGCCGTAGCCGGCGAACTTCTCCATCAGATCAAAGATGGCGTCGGCCTTGGCCTCGGCAACACCGTTTTTCTCAGCACCGCTGCGGAAGATGCCGCGATGTTTGACCATTTCCTCGGGCTTTTTCTTGCCCATCGCACGGCGCAACAAATCGGCGCCGCCGAGCGAGTATCCGCCGACGATTTGCGCCATCTGCATCACCTGTTCCTGATAGACCATAATGCCGTAGGTCTCTTTCAGGATCGGCTCGACGCGCGGGTCGGGATAGGCGATTTCCTCGCGGCCATGTTTGCGTGCGCAGAAGCTCGGAATCAACTCCATTGGCCCTGGTCGATACAGCGATACCAGCGCGATCAAATCTTCGAAACGATCGGGCTTGGCGTCTTTCAGCAAGCGCTGCATGCCACCCGATTCGAACTGGAACACGGCCACGGTATCGCCGCGCGAAAACAGCTCGTAGGTCGCCCGATCACCGAGTGGCAGCCAGTCGATGTCGAGCGGCTCCAAACCTTCGGCGGCGCGCCTCGTGTTGATCGCCGCCATCGCCCAGTTGAGGATCGTCAACGTTCGCAGGCCGAGAAAGTCGAACTTCACAAGACCGATCGACTCGACATCGTCCTTGTCGAATTGCGTGACCGGCAAATCGTTAGCCGCATCGGCCTTGGCTTCGACGTACAACGCCGTAAAGTCGGTCAGAGCGGTCGGCGCAATCACCAGACCACCGGCGTGTTTGCCGGCATTGCGCACCAGCCCTTCGAGTTCCAGCGCCAGATCCAGTACGGTGCGCGCTTCATCGTCTTCATTGGCGAATCGCGCTTTCAGATCGGGCGAAACCCGCTCCGGTTCCTTCTGCGACTTTTCCGACAAACCCAGTGCATCTTCGAGCGTGATATCCAATGGCCGCATCGGAATCAGCTTGGCGATAGAGTCGACCGCGGGAAACGGCAATCCAAGCACGCGCCCGGCGTCGCGCACACAGGCTTTTGCCGCCATCGTGCCGTAGGTGATGATCTGCGCAACCTTGTCCGCTCCGTAGGCGCCACGCACATAGCGGATCACTTCATCGCGCCGCTCCATGCAGAAGTCGATGTCGAAGTCCGGCATCGAGACACGCTCGGGATTTAAGAAGCGTTCGAACAGCAGCTCATATCGCAGTGGATCCAGATCGGTGATACCCAGCGCATATGCGACCAGCGAACCCGCTCCAGAGCCGCGTCCCGGACCGACCGGGATACCATGTTGTTTGGCCCAGCCGATGAAGTCGGCCACGATCAAAAAATATCCGGGGAAGCCCATGGCCGCGATCACGCCTGCCTCGCGTTCGAGGCGTTCGTGATATCCAGCCTCCTCCCCCGCCAGCACTTTGGCCGCGCGCAGTTTCTCGAGGCGCTTTGCCAGGCCCTCCCTGGATTCGCGTAGCAATCGCTCGGAGGCGGTTTCTCCCGCGCGGGTGGGAACATCTGGCAAGTAGTACGTGCCGGTCTGCAGCGAGAACGTGCAGCGTCGCGCCAGATCGACGGTGTTGCTGAGCGCTTCTGGCATATCGGCAAACAACAACGCCATTTCATCAGGGCTCTTCAAGTACTGCTCAGGGCTGTAGCGTTTGGGTCGACGTGAATCGGACAACGTCCAGCCCTGGGCAATTGCCACGCGCGCTTCGTGCGCCTGAAAGTCTTCGCGCTTTAGAAAGCGCACGTCGTTGGTCGCAACTGACGGGCATCCCGCTTCGCTCGCCAATCGCGCCAGATTGGCGGTAATCTGATGCTCGTCGCCACGCTGGCAACGCGACAGATCGACATAAAACGCATCCGGGAATAAGCGCATCCAGCGTTTCAGCTTTAGCACGGCGGTATCGTGCTGCCCGGCGGCAACAAGGTGCGCCAATTCGCCATCGACACCACCCGACAACGCAATCAGTCCGGCGTTACGCTCCGTCAGCCATTCGCTCTTTAGCACGACGCGATCCAACTGGCGACCTTGGGAATAGCCGCGCGACAGCAACTGGCAAAGGTGTTTGTAACCAACCCGATTGGTGACCAGCAACGTCAGCCGATACGCTTCGGCACCGTCCTGAACCCAGACATCGCTGCCGGCCAATGGTTGCACACCCGCCTTCTCGCAGGCCTGCGAAAACTTGAGCAACGCGAACAGATTAACGTCATCGGTGATGGCCAGCGCCGGCATGCGCGCCGCCGCTGCGCTCGGCACGAGATTTTCGATGCGCAACGTCGAGTCGCTCATCGAGTACTCGGTGTGCAACCGCAGGTGGACGAACGGCACGGTCAATGGCAAAGGTCGAACGCAGCGCGAGAGTGCCGAGACTACCCGGCATCGCCGCCAAGTTCACGGATCGGGTCGCCGGCAGCACCATGGCACGGGTGAGGATCACCCCGGGAATAACGCCGATGCCCGTCGGATCGACGTCAAAGCTCTCCGTGCAAGAACCAGGCTTCGACGACATGGGCCCCGGGGCGCACCAAAAAAAGCGGCCTCGTTGCCGAGGCCGCCTAAAAATCCGCCGGACAATTCAGCTTAGAAGCGCTGGATATAGTTCATGTAGAAGAACCGACCGGGAATCAGGTACTGGGCATCGTACGAGTTTGCGAAAGCGTCGGACGAAAACGGCGGATCCTTCTCAAAAAGGTTGCGCACGCCCAGCGTGACCGTCGCGTCCCACGGCGATTTCCAAGAGCCTTGCAGGTGCGTATACGTGGTGCCGCCGAGCGAGTTCCGTGGCGAAGGACCAGGTGTCGCGCGCACCGTGCTCGTGCCCGGCACAAACGAGTACAAATCAATCACGCGGTCCGGGTCGCTGCAAAGATCCCGCAGCGCACGGAAGTTTGCGTCCACAGCACCGAGTGCGTTGGCCGTATTGACCACATTGTTGCAGGACTCATTGATGCGGCTACGATATTCCAGTGTGGTCGATACGGTGAAATCTTCGATCGACCAGACCAGGCTCAGGTTCGACCGCAGGCGGTGCCGCGGCGCACCGGCGGACGAACCGGCGGGCAGCGTGCCCACCAGATTGCCCCCCGAGATATCGCCGTCGCGATTCAGCTCACCACGCTCCGGCTTATCGATATCGCCAAAGTAGTTGACGTACGTGTTATCGAATCGCGTCGTCAGTGTGCCCCAATCGCCAATTTCGAAGCGATAGGAACCACCGAAGTCCAAACCATCCGTTTCCAATCCGCCCAGGAAGTTCAGATTGCGCGAGTCGATATTCGAGATTTCGCCTGGGTTACCGTTGACGGCGCCCGTGCGATCTCGCGTGATCAGCGCACAACGCGCGTCATTGAGCTGCGAGTAGCAGCCAGTGAGGATCGCGTTAGCGCCGAACCCGCCGATCGAATTTTCGATCTCGATGCTGTACCAGTCAGCATACAGATCCAAACCTTCCATCCATTCCGGCGAATAAACGACGCCTAACGTCTTGGAAACCGACTCTTCCGGTTGCAGGTCCGAGTTGCCGCCGGTGGTCAGGAAGGTCTGGCTGAGCCGCGATACGAAACCCGCCGGGACACCGGTTTCGGCACAACGTTGACGCGTGCTGGCATTGGCGACGAACAACGGATTCGACGACGAACACAAATCCTGGAACGCCGGACGACCGGTCGCATTGCCTTGGAACAACTCGGCAACTGACGGCGCGCGGAAGCCTTCGCCCCACGATCCACGAATCAGCAACTCATCGATGACCTGCCAGCGCACGCTGAACTTCGGCGTCGTTGTCGAACCGAAGGATGAGAAATCCGAGTACCGTGCGGCCAACGAGACTTCCAGCGATTTGGCCAGCGGCGCATCGCTCAGCAGCGGCGCGCTCAATTCCAAATAGGCTTCGTTGACGTCGAATGCACCGCGTGTTGGCGTGACTGGGTTGTCGCCCAGCACCAAACCGGCGTTGGTCAGCGGATCCGGATTGTCCGATCCTTCTTCTTTGCGGCGTTCCAAACCGAAGGCGAAAGCCAACGGGCCGGCTGGCAGGTCGATAACTTCACCCGACAAGTTCGCAGTGATCGAGGTCATCGACGACTGCTGCAAGTTGCGCGGCGACACGGCCACATTGTCGAACATCGCCTGTGTGAAACCGGCGGCACCGCCCATGACGTTCATCGGCACGCAACCGGCAATCACAGCCGTCGGGGTTCCGCAGCGGGGAATTCCCTGGGTATCGATAAACGACGGGCCGGTAGCATTGTTGACCCGCGTGGTGAAGTAAAAGCCGTCCTTGACCTGGACCTGTTTGTTATCGGCGTAGTTGTAGCCCACATCCCAGTAGAAATAACGGTCGCCGAACTCGAAACTGCCCTCCAGACCCGTGGTGAAGCGCCACGTATCCTGGTCTTGCCCGAAAATGCGCGGGAAGTTGATTGGGCGGAAAGCGGCGCCCGTGATATTGGCGCCAAACGGGTTGTAAATGCTCTGCGCCGAGATCGTCAGCGGGCTCAGCGGTTGGGCTGCCAGTTGCGCATCGCCATTGCGATTGGTGTAGAACACTTCGGCCTTGGCGCGGATCGAATCACTGATCGCATAGTCGCCAGTGGCAAAGACGCTGTAGGTCTTTTGCGGCTGGAGCAGGTAATTCTCCGGCGCAAAGTTGTAGCCATCGGTGATGAAGTTGAAGTTGCGGAAATCGCTCTGCGTGCCCGGTGCACAGACTTGATTCGGTCGGCAGCCAGGGCGGGACGGATCGAGCGTGAAGTTGCGACCACTCAGCGTGAAGTTACCGAATGGGCCGACGGGGCTGGCGCGACCCGGCGACGAGGTGTTGGCCGGAAAACCGAACAACGGGACGGCCGAAATCTCGCGATCGCCCGCAAACACCGGTTTTTGGTCGACGAAGCTGGCGGTCAACATGCCAGAAAACTTGTCGTCGGCGCTGCTACCACCCATCGTCACCGAGATCGCTTCGCGGTCGCCGTCGCTCTCGTCATATTGGCCGTAATACGCATCGACGACCATGCCCTCGAAGCCGGTGCGCGTTTGCAGGTTGATCACGCCGCACAGCGCGTCGGAGCCATACAGGGCCGAGGCGCCATCTTTCAGGATATCGATACGGTCAACCGCCGCCAGCGGAATGGAACCCAGGTCCACCGTACCGGCCAAGCCGTTATTGCTGACCCAACGTTTGCCGTTGACCAAAACCAACGTACGGTTCGATGCGCAGTTGCGCAGGTTGACACTGGAATTGCCCGAGGTGTTGCCGTTGTTGGTTTGCAAGCTGAGCGACGGACCGTTGGCACTGATCTCGCGCAACACGTCGGCAACGGAAGTCAGACCGGTGCGCTCCAGATCCGCGCGATCGATACTGGTAACGGGCTGCCAGGTCTCCTGTTCTGCGCGACGAATGCGCGAACCCAGTACCTCAACGGTTTCGAGGGTCTCAGCCTCTTCGCCATTTTGCGCAAATAACGGCGTCGGTTGCGCCACAACGCCGGCAAGCGTCAGCGTGATGCTGGCCGCCAGGCAATTTCTTACGAACATAGTCATAACTCCCAAAAGATTGTTGTTCAGGAACCGGGCCACGTCGGCGACCAGATCGATTCGGGGTGAGAAATTAACCCAAACTTAAGCTTTTGGTAAGTGCATCGACAGATTGTCATACATCGCCGGAGATAAGCTGGCGTTCGGAAAGCAATGCCAAATCCTGAGGGGCAATGTCATCCTTGTGCTCGCAACAGCTCGATTTGCAACGATTTGCCGCGGTCGAACGTACTGGGAATTGTGAACTTCGCGCTCATGCTGGCGTCTGACCTGGGGCGTTCGTAGCGTCAGGCAGTATCTTTGGCCGTCTGCCGGTGAGCATGTGGCGTTTGCCTGGAGCAATCATGACCGAAGTCGATGTCACCAGCTTGTTGGCGATTTGGAAAGCCGGCGATCGCTCGGTGGAGCCGGCGTTGATTCGTGCGGTGTATCCAACCCTGCAATCGTTGGCGCGTGTGCAGTTGCAGCGCTTTACCGGCCCGGTGACCTTACAGGCGACGGAACTGGTCAATGAGGCGTACGAGCGCCTGCATCGCCAGCAGAAGGTGGATTGGCAGGATCGGCAGCATTTTTTTGCGATCGCGGCGACCGTGATCCGTTACATCCTGATCGATCATTTGCGCGAGCGCAAAAGCGAAAAGCGCGGCGGCGATGTGATTAAAGTGGAGTTGACGGGCGCAGCCGAAGAAGCGATGGCGCTGACCAACGGCATCGATTGGCTGGAACTGGATCAGGCGCTGACCGCGTTGGCCGAGGTGGATCGGCGCTGCGTGCAAGTGGTCGAGATGCGGGTTTTTGCCGGCATGGCGGTCGAAGAGGTTGCGCAGGCGATGATGTCGTCGGTCGCCACCGTGGGGCGGCAGTGGCGTTTTGCGCGTGCGTGGCTGGGTGAATATCTGGCCGCATGAGCACCTTCGAGCAACGTGCGCTGGCGATTTTCATCGACGTCGTGGACTTGCCGACTGAAGAACAAACCAGCGCTCTGATGGCCATCGAAACCACCGAACCGGCGCTCGCCGCACGCGTGCGCGGTCTGCTCGGGCGCGATGCACAGCCGAGCCCGCTCGATGCTGCGGCACCGGCGGCGCTCGGTGCATTGATCGGCGATCCGACCGACATTGGAGCTTATCGCGTCGTGCGCCGCCTCGGCGAGGGTGGCATGGGCACGGTGTACCTGGCCGAGCGCGATATCGACGGGTTGCGCACGCAGGTGGCGATCAAGCTCATCCGGCGCGACCGCGTGTCGGGCGTATTCCTGTCGCGTTTTCTCGCCGAACGTCGGCATCTGGCGGCACTCGATCATCCCGGCATCTGCCGCTTCATCGACGCCTCGAGCCTGCCGGATGGCTCGCCCTACGTGGTCTTGGAGGCGATCGATGGCGAACCGCTGTTGCAGTACTGCGAACGCCACCGTCTGGGTTTGCGCGCGCGCGTCGAGTTGCTGGCAGCCATCGTCGATGCCGTCGCGCATGCGCACGATCGACTGGTGATCCATCGCGATATCAAGCCCTCGAATGTGCTGGTGACAGCCGACGGCACACCCAAGCTGCTGGATTTTGGCATCGCCAAATCGCTGACCGATTCGGCCGCCACCGGCACCGCGGAGCGGTTCCTGACGCCGAGCGTGAGTGCCCCCGAACAATGGTTGGGGCAGGCCGTGGGCGTTGCCAGCGATGTTTATGGTTTGGGCGTGCTGGCTTACGAACTGCTCGCTGGCCGTGCGCCGTTCGATTTCCAGGGATTGCGCGCAGCCGAGATCGAGAAGCTGATTTTGCATGTCGCCCCGGCGCCGGTCAGCGATGTCTCGCGCCTGCCGTTCGCCGCGCAACTGCGTGGCGATCTCGATGCGATCGTTGGCATGTGTTTGCACAAGACGCCGACGCAACGGTTTGCCAATGCCGCCGCGCTCGAGGCGGATTTGCAGCGGTACTTGCAGCAACGCCCGATCCAGGCGCGGCGCACCGGCGTTGGCTATCGTGCGGCCTTGTTCGTCCGCCGGCATCGGCTGCCGGTAGCGCTCACGGCTGTTGCCGGCGTGCTGCTGGTGGTGGGTGTGACCGCGCTTTGGTTCCAGGCAGGCGCGCTCGAACGCGAGCGCAATACCGCGCTGCTGGAGCGCGACCGCGCCCGCGAAGTGGTGTCGATCCTGCGCGAGTCTTTTTTGGGCGCCGATCCGGCACGAAGCACCGGCGACCGGGTGACCGCGCGCTCGATCCTCGATGCGGCCACGCCCCGCGTGATAGCGCTGAAAGACACGCAGCCGCTGCTGTTTGCCGAACTCGCGGAGATCATTGCGTCGGTCGAGGCGGGTCTGGCCGCGGACAGTCAGGCACTGGCGCTGGCTGGTCCCGCACTTGCCCTGCCCGCAACCGCGCTCTCGCCAGAAGTCGAGCTTCGGCTGCTACGTACAAGTGCGATTGCGCACGCGCGTTCGGGCGATATCGAACTCGCTCAATCGATGGTCGCCCGAATGCAGGCACTCGAGTTTTCGCCGAGCATCGAATCGCGCCTGGTGGCCGCGCGTGTCGAAATGGACGTTGGTCTTTCTGAACGCGCCGATGAACTGCTCAAGGCCCTGATTCGTGACCTTGGCGATCGCAGCCAAAACGACGACCTTGCATTCGAGGCTCGATTTTTCCACGCAGAAAATCTCCGGACTTCGGGGCGACCTGACGAGTCTTCCGTTGCCTTCCGCGAACTGGCGCAGTGGCTTACCGGCCTGCCAGAAGATCATCCGAAAGAACTTCGTGTGCGAACCCGGTTGCTGATGGCGGAAGCGCAGTCGGGCAACGCAGAAAGTGCACTGACGGAGTTCGATGAGCTGGTGACCCGCCTCGAAGGTGTCTATGGCAATTCGAGCGTTGTGGCCGCAGATGCTCGCTCCGCTTTCGCCGGCACGTTGATTCGCGCAGGGCGGTTGGAGAACGCTCGGCACCACTACTCCGAGGCGCTTGAGAGATACCGCGCGGTGCTGGGGCCCAACCACATCAGTACGATCCGACTTCAGTTCAATCTGGTCGTCGTGCTCTCGAGAATCGATGCGAAGTCGGTTGAAGCCATTGCCGCCGCCAAGGACGTCGTGGATAGATCGGTACAAGCCTTGGGGCCACACCGTCCAATGACCGTTTACGCCCGAACGTTACTGGCCAGCCTGCATCTGGCGCGAAGCGAGCACCACGCGGCGCTCCTGGTGATGGGTGTCCCCGAATCTTCGGAATGGCATAAGGTAGAGGCCTGGTCGAATTTGACGGCCCAGCGCCGCACCGTCGAGCGCATTTTGCACACCGGCATCTGCGCCGCACCGTCCGATCCGGACATCAGCATTGCCTGTGGCCGAATTGGTGACCTGGCAACACAACTGGTCCGAGAGTTGGCGAATGCACCAGAAGCGTGATCGATTTTGTCGCCAAATTACGATGTACCCAGAACCAACAACGGAGAACAACAGATGAGAACACTTCGAAACCTGTGCGTCCTTCTCGCCATGTTGCCGCTGTCTATGACGGCGAGCGCTGGTGACGATGTCGATATCTGCCCGGTCCTGCCATGTGATCCAGGATTCCACGCCGTAAAGACGAGCCGAGACAATCCCTGCAAATGCCATCCTCGCGACAACATACCGCCAGTCTTCGTGTTGTGCAGCGGCACACCAACGACCAGGAGTTGTGAGGTTTATCCTCAATCCAAAGACTATGTTTATGGATGGTCCTCGTCGCCAAACGTGCTTCTTTCGGCTTATGGATCAACGCCCAGGCAGACGGCCATTTGTTCTTACGGAAGCTCGGGAACACTCACTGGCCGGGTAACGTCGGCAGCTGCCGGCACGCGCAGCCGCACAGTCACCATTTCGTGCCGACCGCAGCAAGAGGAGTAATAACGAAGCGGCAGTGATCGAAGTTGCTCTCAAATTACGATTAAGGAGTAAGCGCGGCGCAACGCCGCGCTGCTGTCTCGAAAGAGACAACCCCTAAACGTAAGAGTTAAGGAATCAACGATGAAACTATCGAAACTGATGGTCGCAGCAATGTTCGTCTTGGATACGGCCAAATTGGAGCTTTCAGAACTCTGCTCATATTCCCGGCAGAGCTAACGCATTGCCGATATTTTTTTGCCTTCCTAAGGACATTCTCGATGAAAAAGTTATTGTTCCTGTTCGCAGGCTTTTTTGCTTGCTCGGTCTTTGCTCAGACTCCTCAAATGGATTTGTGCAAAGTAAATATGGATGATTCGCTGGCCGCTTTGAAGTCGCGCTATTCTCCGCATGAGATTGAATTGGCCCAGCGAGTTTTGAGCGATACCGGAACTCGCCATTCTGCCTGGATGTCGTCGGAATCGTTGAGCAACAGCACGCCGGCATGTGACAGTGACTGCAGTCAGCTCAAGTATCATGGCGAACCCTATCGATCTAGTTTTGAGATGACCGATGGTATGACTGTCGAAACGACGGGGCGATCTGGGGTCATATCCTGGGTCGCTTCCAACGGCAAGAGCGGGCAACTGGATATCGTCGAATTTGTTAAAGCGGCAGGAAACGACTACGTTCAGCCGACGGATAAGCATGCTGCTCCGATTATCATTGGCGTCCTTATTACTGCCAATTGCTTTCTTCAAAGACAAGATTGTTTCTTGGGATGCCGGATGACCTGCCCTTGCGGCGCGCATGTTACTGCGATCCTCTGCGGGGTTGCGTCCTGTCAGTGTAATTGCATTGAATGCACAGTTCCGCCTAACCGCCCACGCAATCCTTGGCCGGTATCTCCTTCTGGGCCATTCTTCCCGTCTATCCCTTGGGACTTTGTTCGAGGCGGCCCATGGGTTCGAGACAGTTTTGATCCAGCTGGCTGGTTGATCCGCTGACAGATTTTCGCGAAAACAGCTCGCCAGGTTCGCAGTTGAGGCCAAGTCGGAGAGTTGTGAGTGTTGACCTGGGACGTTCCTGTGCGTTTCTCAAGTCGCGAGTCCGGCGCATGTCCGGACTCGCTCTCCAATGGATCAACCGCTTGCGTGCTCGATCCATGAGGGAACCATCCCTGATCGCCAGCAGGCTGCCTCTAAACAGCCAGATAGTGTGGCGTCCCGATGTAAACGAAAGAAATGTCTGATCGATTTCGGCAAGGCGAGAGGGAGTAGACTGGCTCGCTTGCATCTCGCACCGCAGCCTGCGGCTGCTTACCCGCGTTCCAGAAGCTTTCGCAAGTCGATAATGGCCGCGTTTGCGCGCGACAGATAGTTGGCCATCACCAGACTGTGATTGGCGAAAAAACCGTAACCACCGCCGTTCAAAATCATCGGGCTCATCACCGGGGCCTGGGCTTCTTCCAGTTCGCGAATAATCTGCTTGACGCTGATCACGGCGTTCTTGTCTTCCAACACCGGCCGAAAATCGCGCTCGATGGCTTTGAGCAAATGCAGCAGCGCCCAACTTGTTCCCCGCGCCTCGTAAAACACGTTGTCGATCTCCAGCCAGGGCGTTCGGGTCACCACGATCGCAGGTGCCCGGGTGGATTGCGCCGCCGCTTCTTCATTGGCCAGATCGGTGTTGATTCGCACCTGACCCACGCTGGCGGATAACCGTTGCGAGAGCGAACCGAGCTGTTTTTCCACGAGTGTCAGCCACGACACCAGATTGTCCGCGCGCACGTAGAACTGCGCGTTGTACTCGTCGCTGTCGGCCAGACGCGCCAAATAACCGTCCAGATGACCGATCGCCTGCCGATACTGGCTTTCGGTCGACGGCAAGATCCAGCGGTCGTTGGAAAACGCAAATCGCGGCTGCGCTTCGCGTAGATCGATGTCGTCCTGCGACTGGCTTTGCGAGCGCGAGAAGTCGTTGCGCAATGCCAGGGAAAAATCGCGCAGCTGCTGCAGCACGCCGAATTCCCATTCGGGGATGTTGTCCATCAGCACGCCGGGCGGCAGCAAATCGTTCGACAAATAGCCGCCGCGTTTGTCCAGCAAAGTGTTGGCAATACGGATTGCCGTTGCGACGCTGACATAACCGGGAACAACGCGTTCGCCACGCTGTTTGGCATACGCATCAGCATTCGCCTGGACCTTGAACGGATCGGGTTCCGTCGACCACCAGAACATCAAACCTGCGACCAGCAGCGTGATCGAACCGATTGCTACACCCACCAGACGCCAGCGCCAGGAGCGCTGGGGCGGGACGGGTATTTTGTCGCCAGTATCCATCGGCGGAACAGTATCGGTCATGGCCAGTTCTCCGTGGGCAATGGCGCAGTGTACCGCTATGCGGGGTCTGCAACGTGTGCCTTTGGCGCCAATGGCCAGTGCGGCACGTCGCCCTTCAGCAATTCGACGCTGGAATCGCCCAACAATCGCTGTTTCGTTGCCCAGGCGTCGACATGGGGCGCCAGGTGTTCGAGCAGAGCGGCCAGCGCACGCGTGAGCGTCTGTTGTGGACGCAACACCAACCATGTCGTCATCGCCGGCAAAACGCCAGTCAGAGAACGTGCGATCAGATCGCCGTCGCCATCGGTCAACGCCATTGGCGCGATGATGCCAACACCAAGCCCCGCACGAACATAAGTCTTGATCAAATCGCCGTCGCTCGCCGCCATACCAATGATCAGTTGCAGTCCCTCGTTTTCCATCGCAACACGCAACGATCCTGCAGGACCCAGCGCGGAGGCGTAACTGACTTGCGGAAATCGTGCCAGATCCGCCAATGTCATTTGCGCATCGGCCAACGGATGCTGCGCCGTCAACAGGGCCTGGCGGCTCCACCGATACAGCGGCAAAGCGAGCAAGTCAGCCGGCGCATGCGGCGCCGAGACGATCGCCACATCCGCAGCGCCACTCTGTAGCGCGGCGATGGCGACATCGTCGTCTTGCGGTGTCAGTTGCACATTCAGGAGCGGCCAGGAGCGCTTCAACGCGACGATGGCTTTTGGCAGCACGTATCGCGCCTGCGTGTGCGTAGTTGCGATCCGCAACGCACCGCCCTGATCGACCGAAAAACTGGCACGAATATCGCGAATCGCATCCGCACGATCGAGCAGCGCACGCGCCTGCTCGACAACGCGCGCGCCGGGTTCGGTCAAGCCGTCGAGCGCCTTGCCGCGACGCGCAAAGAGCTCAAATCCCAACCACTGCTCAAGCTGCTTGAGCTGTTTGCTTAAACCCGGTTGCGTGGCGTGCACCTTGGTCGCCGCCTGAGTGATGTTGTTGCCAGCATCAACGACCGCAACCAGATAGCGAAGTTGTGTCAGGGTCATGGATTAGTCCGTATAGACGTCTATACCGCCATATTAGGCCGCGGTGCTGGCCTGCCGCAAGCCAACGTCCTAAGACGTTGCCGAAATCTGAGACGGCATCGTAAAGAAGCGCGGATCGAGCCAAAACTTGGTCGCCCGGCTTTAGACTCCGGCCCCTCCATCCAAGCCTGAGGTTCCGTCCGTGCTGCATCTGCAAGAGGCCCGTCGACCCCGTTCGCTGCGCCAGCCGCATCGTATTGGTCTCGCGGTAGCGGGCGGTGGCCCGGTGGGTGGCATCTATGAAATGGGCGCACTCCGTGCGCTCGATGAGGCGATCGAAGGGCTCGATCTGACGCGCCTGGATGTGTACGTCGGCGTTAGCTCAGGGGCTTTTCTCGCCGCGGGACTGGCCAATCGCATCGATACCGCCGAAATGTGCCGCATGTTCGTCACTGACGAGCTGGCAGAGAACTCCTTTCGCCCGGAGCTTTTTCTACGCCCGGCATTTTTCGAATTCGCCAAACGCCTGGGCGCTGTACCGGGCATCTTCGGCGATTGGCTTCTGGACACGCTGTTTCGGCCTGCGTCGCAACGCTGGAGCGAAGGTCTGGGTCGCATCGGCGAGGCGCTGCCGACGGGCATCTTCGACAACGAGGGCATTGAACGCTATTTGCGCCGCATCTTCACCGGCCACGGGCGCACCAACGATTTCCGAAAACTGGACCGCCCGCTGTACGTGATCGCCGTCGAGCTGGACAGCGGGCGAACGGTGCGATTCGGCGCGGCGGACGAAAACAATGTTCCGATCAGTCGCGCCGTGCAAGCGAGCTCCGCGCTACCTGGGTTTTATCCGCCCGTTGAGATCGATGGCAAGTACTTCGTCGACGGTGCGTTGCAGCGCACGCTGCACGCGTCGGTCGCGCTCGATGAAGACATCGACCTTTTGCTGGCGCTGAATCCACTGGTGCCGTTCGACGCTTCCAAGCTTGAGGAAAAAGGCGAAAAAGCGCCGGAGAGTCTGGTGCGCGGCGGACTTCCCCGCGTTCTTAGCCAGACCATTCGCGCGATGCTGTATTCGCGAATGCGCGTCGGCTTCGGCAAGTACGACAAGAGCTACGATCAATCGGATCTGGTGCGCTTCGAACCCGATGCGCACGACGCCGAGATGTTCTTTACCAACGTGTTTTCGTTCGGTTCGCGCCGGCAGTTGTGCGAACACGCATACAGCCACACGCTTGCGGACATTCGCGCCCATCGTGAGGCGTTCAGCAGAGTGCTCAAACGCCACGGCCTGAGGTTGCGCGACGAAGTCCTCGACGATCTCGGCCGCACCATTTGGGACGGGCTCTCCGGCACCAAGCCGCCGGCGACCAGTGTGCTCTCGCGCCTCAACCGCTCGCTCAACGAGCTGGATCGCGTCATGGAGCGTGAGCAGTTGCGCAGTACAAAACGCGTTCGCGTGTCGTCTTAGGTCGCAACGCGCCTCGCCGCTGAGTTCGCAAGCCAGCGGCTAGTGTGCTCACTCTACCCTGCATCACGAAGATGCGCGCTCATCCTGCGGGTCGGCACTCCAGTTCGGCTCGGGTCGAGGCTGCATTTTCAGCAGAGGGTTTTTATGAAGACGTCGAAGGGTTCCAAGGCCAAGGCAAAAGCAGCGCCGGAAGCCGAAAAGAAATCGGTCAAACATACGGCCAAAGCGATCATGGAACAGGCAGAGCAGATTTGGCTCGCCGGTTTAGGCGCTTTTGCGAAAGCACAAGAACAGAGCGGCAAGTTGTACGAGACGCTCGTCAAAGAGGGCACAGCTTTGGAACGCGCGACGCGTAAGTTGACGGGCGTCAAGCTCGATGAGATGCGCGGCATTGTGGAGAACACGGTGAGCCAGGTGCGCGAACGCGCCACCGACACCATCGATCGCCTCGAGCAAGTTTTCGAAAATCGTGTGTCCAAGGCACTTGGCACACTGGGCATCCCGGGGCGCGATGAGATCGAACAATTGGCCAAACGCGTCGACGAGTTGAGCAAGGCCGTGCGTTCGCTGGATGCCAGCACGCGCAAGGCACCCGCAAAAGCCGCCGTTGCCAAGCCCGCTGCCAAGCCAGCCGTCAAGGTCGCTGCCAAACCTGCAGCTGCGAAGCCGACAGCCGCCAAAGTTGAGCCGAAGCCGGCCGCCAGGCCAGTTGCCGCAAAGAAGCCGGTCGCCAAGAAAGCCAAACCCGCGACACCCGCGGTTGTGGCGACCCCGGCCGCTGAGTAAGTTCTAGAAGAATTGCGGGGGCGCATGCGCCTCCTGATCGGCGGCGCAAAGCCGCCGATCGCGCCAAGGACGGCGCTTCGTTTCAATGCCCGCCAGCCAAGCTCCTCCCAAAACCGATCGTCCTCCCCGACCGGTCGGCTGGCGGGCACCTCCTTTCTAAGACTTGAGCATTGCGACCTAAGCAAGGCCAGTGTGCGTGCACCAAAGCCGCTCGTGCGCCAGATCAATGCCTTGCTCGTTCCACGAATAGGAGAAATACAAACTCACCGCAAGCATGCAAAAGGAATAGACCAATCCGATCCGCGAGAACAAGAGCGCCGGTCGCATTGGTAACCCTTCTTGCTAGATGAAAACCAAGCCGACCGAAGCGCGTGGGCGGTCGATTCACGACCGCCCGGCAGCCTCAATACAGCTACCAGTGAATCCCGCGCATCATCGAAGCGAATGCCACCTGTTCGCTGGACGGCGGCGCTTCCTGACCAGGCTTGACGCCCTTCGCAGCCGCGGAATCCGGGAATAGCTGGAACGCGGTGTTGAGCACCACCTGATAAACCTTCGGCGCCAGCAGGTGCAAGATTTCCGCGAAGATGCCAACGCGTGTGGCGATGCGTTGCGGGCGCTCGATGACCGCGCGCACGATCAGGTCGGCCGCGTCTTCCGGCGTCAATGTCGGCACGTTGTCGTACATCTTCGTCGGCCCGATCATCGGCGTGCGCACCAGCGGCATATTGATGATCGTAAAGTGGATATTGCGATCCGAGAACTCGCTCGCGGCGCAGCGGCTGAACGCGTCGAGTGCGGCTTTGCTCGCGACATACGCCGAGAAGCGCGGCGCATTGGAGAGTACGCCGATCGAGCTGATATTGATGATGTGGCCTTTCTTACGCTCGCTCATGCTCGGCAAGAAACCCATGATCAAGCGCAGCGAGCCGAAGTAGTTGAGCTGCATGGTGCGCTCGAAGTCGTGGAACCGATCGTAGGACAGCGCGATCGAACGACGAATCGAACGGCCGGCATTGTTCACCAGAATGTCGACGTGTCCGTGCTCAGCGAGCACTTTGGCAACCAGCGCATCCGCCGAGGCGAGGTCTGCCAAATCGGCTTGATAGACGAATACCTCGGCGCCCGGTGTTGCGGCTTCGATCTCGGCTTTGGCTTTTTCCAGGTCCTCCACGCCACGCGCACAGATCAGCGTTTTGGCGCCTGCGGCCGCGAGTTTGTGTGCGCTGGCCAAACCAATGCCACTCGAACCGCCGGTGATCAGCACCACTCTGCCTTTGACCTTGCTCGACAGGGTGCGATCGATAAATAGATCCGGATCAAGATGGCGTTCCCAGTAGTCCCAAAGTCGCCATGCGTAGCCAGCGAGATCCGGCACTTTGATGCCCGTTCCGCGCAACACCCGCTCGGTTTCGCGGCAATCGAACCGCGTCGGGTAGTTGAAGAACTTCATCATGTCGGGCGGAATGTTCAATGACTTGAACAAATGCTGCGTAATGCGCCGTACGGGTGGCAGTGCGCCGACCATGTTGCGGATCGAACTCGGAATGATCTGGAACATGCGCGCGTCGATACGCATCGTCATTTCTGGCGCGTGCCCGGCATTTGCGAACAGATTCAGCACCTCACCGACACGCCGCGGCGCCGGGTCGGTCAGGTGGAAGCACTGGCCATCCAATCCCTTCTCGTGCGCAATGTGATCCATCGCATCGCAGATAAAGTCGACCGGGACGATGTTGATGCGCCCGCCCTCGAAACCCAGCACCGGCATCCACGGCGGCAGGGTCTCGCGCAATTTTTTCAGCAGCGTGAAGAAGTAGTACGGTCCGTCGATCTTGTCGATCTCGCCGGTTTTGGAATGACCCACCACAATCGCCGGGCGATAGACGCGCCAGGGACGCTTGCATTCTTTGCGCACGATGCCTTCGGAATCGTGCTTGGTGCGGAAATACGGGTGATCCAGGCCTTCAGCTTCGTCAAACATATCTTCGCGGAACACGCCGCCGTAAAGGCCGGCCGCTGCGATCGAGCTGACATGGTGGAAACACCCCACACGGAGGGCTTCGCCCAGCTGCACTGCGTTGCGGGTGCCATCAATGTTCGCCGCTTGCTGCGATTCAGCGCTCGCCGCCAGATCGTAAACCGCTGCCAGATGGAATAGATGCTTGATCTTGCCCTTGAGCGCAGCCTGCGCCTCGGCGTTCAAACCGAGCAACGGTTTGGTCAAATCGCCGGTGACTGCCTGCAGTCGATCGCCGGCTTCCGGGTAGCGATCTTTGAGCGCTTCGAACTTCTCCTTGGATCCGCGCCGCACCAGCACATAAATCGTGCCCTTGCGCCTCAGCAGATTGCTGATCAGGAAACGGCCGATGAAGCCCGTTGCACCAGTGATGAAATAGCTCATTGCGCGGATCTCCCCCGACGGTGTGTGATGCGAGGGCGAAAGATAACGCGCGTTGCTGCGCGTGCGCCATAGATTGCTGCGTTCACCGGGATATTTCACGAAGTCGCCAGGAAAGGCCTAATTCGTAGCAGCGGCGCCGACAAGAGAATCGAAATGACACTATCGCGCTGTCAACCAAAACGTGACCGGCCCGTCATTGCATAGCGACACCTGCATATGCGCGCCAAAACGCCCGGTGGCCACGGGCACACGACGCCCGGCCGCCATGACGGCGTGATCGAACAACGCGCGCCCCAATTCGGGTGGCGCGGCGGGGGTGAAACTGGCGCGCGTGCCGCTGTTGGTATCGGCCGCCAGGGTGAATTGCGAGACCATCAGCAGTTCGCCGCCGATGTCGAGCAGCGAGCGATTCATCTTGCCCGCCTCGTCCTCGAAGATCCGGTAGCTCAAGATCCGTTCGACCAGACGTTCCGCCAGCGCCGGCGTGTCGCCGCGCTCCACTGCGATCAGCGCCAGAACACCGCGATTGACGGCCCCAATCGTCTCGCCTTCGACCACCACATCGGCGCGACTGACACGCTGGATCAGCCCAATCATGCCGCCGCCCGCCAGTGCTCGACCGCGGCGAGCGCTCGATCCCAGCCACGCAAACCGCTACCCGGCCGCGCGCTCGACAACTCGCGGCGAAACTGTCGGGCGCCAGGCTGACCTTGGTACAAACCCAGAATATGCCGCGCGATGTGTTTGAGTTCGCCGCCACCGCCAAGGTGCGCATCAATGTACGGCCGCAACGCGGCCAGCACGGCCTCACGGGACGGCACCGGAGTGTCGAACAACTCGCCATGGATTCGCGCCAGTGCGTACGGATCGTGATAGGCAAGCCGCCCGAGCATTACCCCATCGACCTGCGCCAACACCGCGTCAATCGCCGCCTGATCCATCAGCCCACCATTCAAGACCACCGTCAGCTCGGGTCGATCGCGCTTCAGCGCAAAGACCCGGGCGTAATCGAGCGGCGGAATTTCCCGGTTCTCCTTGGGCGACAGCCCCTTTAGCCAGGCCTTGCGTGCGTGCACGACAAACACTTTGCAGCCAGCGCTTGCAACGGTGTCGACGAATGCGCGAAAAAACGGCTCGTCATCGAAATCATCCACGCCGAGCCGACATTTGACCGTCACCGGCAGCGCCACCACCGCGCGCATCGCCGCCACGCAATCCGCCACCAGCATCGGCTCGGTCATCAGGCATGCGCCAAAGCGCCCCGCTTGCACACGATCGCTTGGGCAACCGCAATTCAAATTGATCTCGTCGTACCCAAACTCCGCGCCAATGCGCGCCGCCTGAGCCAGCAGCGCCGGATCCGATCCGCCCAACTGCAGCGCGACCGGGTGTTCGGCCGTATCGAATCCCAGCAGCCGCCGTCGATCCCCAAAAATTGCCGCCTGCGCCACCACCATCTCGCTATACAACCGCGCCCGCGGCGCCAGCAGCCGATGGAAATAACGGCAGTGCCGATCCGTCCACTCCATCATGGGGGCCACGCAAAGACGCCAAGGTTGATTTGGCGCGGTTGTGGTTGATTCTTCAGGCATTTCCAGACTTTCCGTTGCCCTGCTCTTCCGGGTTTCCGTGTGCATTCCCACCCTGGATTGCCCGCCAGCGCACTATTTCGGAGGGTGGTGCAATGGCGTGGGTTGCGAAGCGGGGGCCGCATGGAGAGCGGTCGTGCGGACGCGAGGATAGAAAAGTTATGAGACAAAACTTACATGAAACGGATCGCCTTCTTCCGCAAACTTAGTCACTTTATTCAGACAATCTTCGAGTTCCTCAAGTAGGAGTTCTCTGAAATTGGTGTTCCCAAAATTCTTCCTCGGGACTGAAACCGCTTCGGGATTCTTGAAGATGTGCGAGCGTAGCGTTTCGAACGTCTGGACCGCCGCACTCGCATCAAACCAACGCGTCTTTTTTCGAACTGCCTTCCACGTCAGATTTCCATCCTTGTCGGGAATGCCCACGAACGATGAAATGGAAGGCACGCCGAGCGACGCGCATAGCTGATCAAGCTGATCCAGTGTTTCGTACATCGCAGAATGGTCCCACGAGTCGCCTTCCTCCAACTTGCTCTCTGAAAGAAGCCAGATAGTGCTGCCCATTTGTCATCCTGTCCAATCATGCAAAAATCCTGGCACCCGCCGATCCCGGCTTCCGACGCCCAACGCCGTGTCAGGCCGCCGCCGCGGGTTGAACAAGCCAGGTCTCGATCCATCGTTTTCGGGCACACCTGGGCCGAAAAGTTGACGGTCAAGCCTTCGCCTATTTCATTGCCGACATTACCAGTCCATCAACGCCAGCGACAATCAACTCGTAGGACCTCTGGAAACCACTCAGGGTCTGACCGTACGGATCAGGCACAGTGCGGCGACCAATATGTGGGGCATAGTCGAGCAGCAGTCGCACTTTGTGCAGGTATTGCGGTGGGCAGAGCTTGCTCAGGTCGGCCAGGTTGCGCTCATCCATCGCGAGAATCTGATCGAAGCGCTCGAAGTCTTCGACTTTAACTTGCCGGGCGCGGTGCTGGGAGACATCGACGCCTTCGATGGCCGCCAACTCGCGCGCGCCGCCATCGGCGCGCTCGCCAGCGTGCGAGCTCAAGGTTCCGGCCGACTCGATGTGTACGCGCAGTCCGTGCTCGGCTGCGCATTTGCGCGCATAGGCGGCGGCCAGCGGCGAGCGGCAGATGTTGCCCAGACACATGAACAACCAGCGGTGTTGGACTTGCTGCTGTTGTTCGCCGATAAAGTGGGCGCGCACGCGTGCCAGATCTTCAGGGGTATCGACACCGGGTGGAATCGCCTCCGGCGTATCGCGTACGGCGATCTTGTAGCCGTGATGCAGCAGGCGCAGTTGTTCCAGCGACTCGATCGTCTCCAGCGGCGCAGGTGGCAGTGCGGCGAAGCGCCGCAGCGTGCCGGCGCGGTATGCATACAAACCCAGATGGCGACGCATCGGCGCGCCCGCGGGCAACTCGCGCTGCGCTGTGTGCCAGGCGTCTCGTGGCCACGGGATCGGCGCGCGCGAGAAGTACAGCGCGCGGCCTTGGTGATCGCTCACCACTTTGACGGCATTCGGATCGAGCGCTTCGGCGATGTTGTCGATCCGCATCGCCAGCGTTGCGGCGGCCGCCCCAGCGTCCCCCCGTAGTGCATCGACGACGGCGCGCAAACAACTCTGCGGCATCAGCGGCTCATCGCCCTGCAGATTCACGACGATCTGCGTATCCGGCCACTCCAGGCGATCTGCCACTTCGGCGAGCCGGTCGCTGCCGGTTGGATGATCCTCGCGCGTGAGGATGGCGACCACACCTTCGCGCTCGGCGACCTCGGCGATTCGCAGATCGTCCGTAGCGACGACGATTTCAGCGGCTTCGAATCGACGTGCGCAGTCAATAACATGGGCGATCAGCGGTCGACCGATAATGTCGAGCAGCGGTTTGTTGGGCAGTCGCGTCGCCTTCATGCGCGCGGGAATTGCGATGGTGATCATTCTTGCGGGTTGGCCATAAGAAATTTTCCGAGACACTGGCTTTCCAACGCCCACTTTGCAAGCGACGGACACCAGCGCATGGTTCTCCGCGCGCCCCGGCTCAGCGAGTTGGGCATGGGCGCTTCGCCAACGGCGATCGGCCAGTGCCTGTGACGGGTGCAGCGGCGAGTATGACGCAACCGCCTGGGAAGCGCTCAACACCTTGGGTGATGGCATGGGTATGCGTTGCCTGCCCGGCGCCGGACCGGGTAGGGAAAATCGCCGTGAGTTGGGCTAATGTTCTTGACGGAGACTGATCTTGACAAATGAGTCAATTTTTCTATGAAGCGGCTTGGGTTGTTGAAGCCCCCTTTAGCAAGGGGGGCGAGGACCGGCGCTTACACGCCGATAGGCGTATGCCGATCCGAACGACCGGCGGCTTTGCCGCCGGGCCGGAAATGCGAAGCGCGGGGTTGTGGCGAGTACGCTGTCGAACGAAGCCAGCAATACTCGTCGGTCTGAGGCGAAGCATCGTTAATGTCTGCCTATGAAACGCACACACTTGCGAGGGCGACCACCGTTTCAGGATCAGTTGACGCCGTCCGAATGGAAGGTCGTCGAAGCAGTGCGGCATGGATTGAGCAACCCACAGATCGCAAGCAGACAGGGTGTGGGTATCGATGCGGTGAAGTATCACGTGGGCAATGCGCTGCATAAACTCGGCCTGAAAAGCCGGATGGAACTCAGGCAATGGACTGGCGTTGCGAGAGCCAGCGCACTCGGCCCGGTCAAGGAGAGTATCGAAATGGATCTCAAACTCGGCGCCATCGGGCAGATTGCCCGAACGGTGAAAGATGCCGCGGCAGCGCGGCGCTGGTATGGGGATGTGCTGGGATTGCCGCATCTTTTTTCGTTCGGCAAACTGGCATTTTTCGATTGCAACGGTGTGCGTCTTTTTCTGTCAGAGGGCGATGGCGGCGAAGCGCATTCGATCCTGTACTTCGCGGTTCCGGACATTCACTCCGCCCACCGAGTTCTGCAATCTCGCGGTGTCGAGTTCGCAAGCGCGCCGCACATGATCCATAAACATGCCGATGGCATCGAAGAGTGGATGGCGTTTTTCAAAGACCTCGACGGTCATCCGCTGGCGCTGATGTCGCGTGCTGCGCCGCGTTCGGATGGGCCGGGTTGACTGGCGCCGGCTGCGGAACACCCGCGAATCCCCCGCCAGCGTTCGGCAAACCACTGGGAACAGCAAACAGCGTCGCGCTGTAGCGCGACCCACAATGACCAACCGCTCGGGTGACGTCGGGCGATGCTGAGCCGCGCGTGGGTTGCGCCATAGCGCGACGCTTCGAGCTGTTCCCATTGGACCTCAGGACGGTCCAGCCGGCGGGAGAACGGACATGCGCGATGGTGGCCCTCACTCGGCAAAGCGGACGTCCACGTACCCGCTGCGACGTGCGCGACGCCTAAACCCCGCCTGTCCCGTCACATCAGCGCACGCATTTGCTCCAAATCGCTGTGCCTATACTCCGCGGCCTTTTTTGCCCGGAGCGGCGCGCGCAATTGTGCCGCCAGAAAAACCCATGATCGAGAAACTGCGCAACATCGCCATCATCGCCCACGTCGACCACGGCAAGACCACGCTGGTGGATCAGCTGCTGAAGCAATCCGGCACGTTAAACGAGCGCGCCATCGTCCCGGACCGGGTGATGGACAGCAACGATCTGGAGCGCGAGCGTGGCATTACGATTCTCGCGAAGAACACAGCGATCCGCTGGAACGGCTGGCGCATCAACATCGTCGACACCCCCGGCCACGCCGACTTCGGCGGCGAGGTGGAGCGCGTGCTGTCGATGGTCGACTCGGTGTTGCTGGTCGTGGATGCGGTCGACGGACCCATGCCGCAGACGCGTTTTGTCACGCAGAAGGCGTTCAAGCGTGGCTTGAACCCGATCGTTGTGATCAACAAGATCGACCGTCCCGGCGCACGCCCGGATTGGGTGATCGATCAGGTGTTCGACTTATTCGATCGTCTCGGTGCCAACGAAACGCAGCTGGATTTTCCGGTGGTTTTCACCTCCGCCCTGAATGGCTACGCGAGCCTGAAACACGAGGCGCGCGAGGGCAATATGGATCCCCTGTTCCAAACGATCATCGAGCGCGTACCAGCGCCGGACGTCGATGCCGACGGTCCGTTCCAAATGCAGATCAGCCAGCTCGACTATTCGAGTTATGTCGGCATCATCGGCATTGGTCGCGTGCAGCGCGGCAAGGTTCGCACGAATATGCCGGTGGTGACAGTCGATCGCGATGCCAAGGAAAAACGCGGCCGCGTGTTGCAGGTGCTCGGCTTCATGGGCCTGGAGCGCCATGAGGTGCCGGAGGCGCAGGCGGGCGACATCATCGCGATCACCGGCGTCGAAGGCATCAGCATTTCCGACACCGTGTGTTCGCCGGAAAAACCGGACGCGCTGCCGGCACTGAGTGTCGACGAACCGACGATCAGCATGTTCTTCTGCGTCAACTCCTCGCCGTTCGCCGGCAAAGACGGCAAGTTCCTGACCAGCCGTCAGATCCGCGACCGTCTGATGCGCGAGTTGATGCACAACGTCGCGATGCGCGTGGAAGACACCGAAGACGCCGACAAATTCCGCGTGTCTGGGCGTGGCGAGCTGCATTTGTCGATTCTGATCGAGACGATGCGCCGCGAAGGTTACGAGCTGGCGGTATCGCGCCCGGAAGTCATCGTGCGCCAAATCGATGGGCAAATGCAGGAGCCCTACGAGCAACTCGTGGTCGATCTGGAAGAGCAATACCAGGGCGGAGTGATGGAACGCCTGGGCATGCGCCGCGCCGAAATGCGCAATATGGAACCGGATGGCAAGGGGCGCACGCGCCTGGAGTTCGTGATCCCATCGCGCGGCCTGATCGGTTTTCAAACCGAGTTCCGCACGCTCACCGCCGGCACCGGTTTGATGTTCCACACCTTCGATCATTACGGCCCGCAGGTGCGCGGTGCGATCGCCAAACGCCCGAACGGCGTGATGATCAGCAATGGCATGGGTCCATCGCCGGCGTATGCGCAGTACGCGATGCAGGAACGCGGCCGCTTGCTGATCGAAGAAGGCCAGGAAATCTATGAAGGCCAGATCGTCGGCATCCACGCCAAGGACAACGATTTGACGGTCAATGCGCTGCGCGCCAAGCAGCTCACCAACTTCCGAGCCGCCGGCAAAGACGACAATTTGATGCTGACGCCGCCGATTCGCTTCTCGCTGGAACAAGCGCTGGAGTTCATCGAAGACGATGAGCTGGTGGAAGTCACGCCGCACGCCGTGCGGCTCAGGAAAAAACTGCTGACCGAAAACGCGCGCAAACAGGCCTCGCGCGCAGCGGCATGAGCGATCTGCTGCACGCCTTCGCGCTGCCGCGCTTGAACGTGCGCGGCGCGGCGGTGCGTTTGACCGATGGTTTCAGGGAAATCGTCAGCCACCAGCCCTATCCACCGAGCGTTCGCGGCTGGCTGGGTGAGGCTCTATGCGCTGCCGCGCTGTTGATCACAGGTCTCAAATTTCAGGGCCGACTTTCGGTGCAATTGCAGGGCGGCGCAGAGCTGGCGCTGTTGTACGCCGAGTGCAGCAGCAACGGCGACTGCCGGGGCATTGCGCGGGTCGTCGAGGATGCGGCGCCGCAAGAGTTCGAGGCCGCCACCCGCGGCGCGGTGATGGTGGTCACGCTGGAGCCCTTTCAAGGCGAGCGGTATCAAGGCATTGTTGAACTGCAGGGCGCAACCCTCGCTGAGTGCTTCGAGAACTACTTTCTGCGCTCCGAGCAGCTACCGACACGCCTGCTGCTCTGCGCCGACGATTTGAGCACCGCGGGGCTCCTGATCCAGAAGCTGCCGATTCTGGGTGGCATCGGCGCCGTCGACAGCGACGGCTGGAACCGCTGCGAGCACCTCGTGTCGACCGTCGACCCGAAAGAGCTGCTTTCGATCTCAAGCGAGCAACTGCTGCATCGTTTGTTCCATCAAGAAGAGCGCTTCGATCGCACGCCGTTGCCGCTGCACATCCGCTGCCGCTGTTCGCGCGAAAAAGTCGGCGATGTACTGCGCCGGCTGGGTCACGACGAAGCCATCGCCACCGCGCGCGAATCGGGCGGCGCCGAGATCACTTGCGAGTTCTGCGGCAAGATTTATCGCTTCGATGCGATTGAAGTCGAACTGCTGTTTCGGCCATCGGTGCCGGGCGGGCAGTAGCCGGGCAATCCACCCGGCACGTCGCTGGTCGCCTTGGTCAGTTCCGCGCCGGACTTGGCGCAGAATGCCTTCGGATCTCCCTGGGTTGACCTTGATTCTGTTTGAATCGCACGGCGCGCGGTACTGGCGAATCGCTAAGGCACATCCGCCGTCGCAGCCGTCCAAGAGACAGCTTGGCGTGCGCGGTTTATTCTCTTTGTTGTTCCGATCACTTTCACTCAAGGCCAGCTGCGATGGAGCAACTCAACGCCGAACAGCGTGCTGCGGTGAATGCGCTGCATCGTGGCGAGCTGGTCGCTATGCCCACCGAAACGGTGTACGGCCTTGCCGCCGATGCCCGCAATCCGGAAGCTGTGCGGCGAATTTTTGCGCTCAAAGGTCGCCCGGTCGATCATCCAGTCATTGTCCATCTGGCATCCGCCTTGATGTTGCATGATTGGGCAATCGATATTCCGCCGGCGGCTCACGCCCTGGCCGCCGCGTGTTGGCCTGGACCAATGACGCTGGTATTGAAACGCGCGCCAAACGTCGACCCCGTGGTCACGGGCGGCCAGGACACGATTGGTTTGCGCGTACCACGGCACCCCGTCGCCCAGAGCGTGCTAGGCGCTTTCGGCGGCGGTTTGGCGGCGCCATCGGCGAATCGGTTCGGGCACATCAGCCCGACGAACGCGGCGCATGTGCGCGAGGAATTTCCTGCCGGTATCGCAGTGATTCTGGATGGCGGCGACAGTGAAGTGGGCTTGGAATCGACGATCGTCGATTTGAGCGGCACTCAACCGCGACTGCTGCGACCCGGCGCGATCACCAAAGCGCAGCTGGAAGCCGTGATCGGACCGGTGCTGGTGCCTCGGCGTGACGATGAAGGTCCGCGGTCCAGCGGGCGGCTGGCCTCGCACTACGCACCGTACACAGCTACGTTTCTGGTGCCCCGCGAGCAGCTGGGCGGCGACGCTGCCGTATTGGCGCTGGAACCTTTGCCAGAAGGTGCGACTGGCATCGCGTTGCCGCGCGACGCTACGGCTTACGCGAAAGCACTCTACGCCAGCCTGCGCACGCTCGATGGAATGGGTCGCTCGCGCATCCTGATTGAAACGCCACCGGACGACCCCGAGTGGTTGGCGATCCGCGATCGCCTTCACCGCGCCGCATCGTCCGATGCGATGCCCAGAGATTAGCGAGGCTTCGCCTCAGACCGCCGAGCATTGTTGGCTTCGCCAGACACCGTACTTGAATCTAGTCCGCCGTCTCTTCAATTTTTTCGCCGGCTTTCTTGATGTCCTTGCCCATGCCCTGCACCGTGTTACAGGCGGACAAACTGACGGCGGCGATGAGGACCAGAAGCAACCAGGAAATGCGCGCAAGCGTCTTCATATGCGTTTCTCCAAGCGTTGTTGTGAAAGTATCTCGATTTGGATGTTGCCCCCTCGCCGATGTTCGGGGAGGGTTCGATTAGCAGTCAGCCATGATCGTTGCTGCGCGAAGTGTAGCGAAACTCTGGCGCTTTGTTGTTGTGCCAGATTGTGCGCCTAGCGTCCCAGACGGAGGCGGAATCTGGCGCCAGCCTCGCAAATTGCGGTTCAGACGTCTCCATCCTGCAACCAACCCTCGCCACTGCCACGCTGGAACACTCGATCGTTGTCGCGCACCTCTCCAGCCGCAAAGGCCGGTGAACCCTTCAGCTCGTAATAAATCGGCCCGAAGTCAGGGTCCACCGTCGCGCGGAATAGTTGCTCGAAGCTGTCGATGACGAAGTACGTCTTTTGGAAGGTATCGATGCGGTAACGCGTGCACATGACCCGTTTCAGATCGAATCCAATGCGATTGGGTGCCGCGCTTTCCAGACTGTACAAACTCTCGCTCTTGCTCGACACGATGCCCGAACCATAGATGCGCAGCCCGTTTGCGGTGTTCAACAAACCGAACTCGACCGTGTACCAATAAAGCCGCGTCAATTCGGTCAGCGGTTCGTTCCCGTACCGCGCCGCTTTCAAGCCACCTTCGCCGTAGGCCTGCATGTAGTCGGCGAAGATCGGCAACATCAGCAATGGCACATGCCCGAACAAATCGTGGAAAAGATCGGGCTCACTGATGTAGTCGATTTGCTCCGGTTTGCGGATCCACCAGGTGACTGGAAAACGCCGGTTCGCCAGGTGAGTGAAGAAGTCGACTTCTGGCAACAGTCCTTCGACGCCGATGATGGTCCAGCCGGTCTTCGCCAACAGGATCTGGTTGATGTCACTGAACTTCGGGATGGCACGTTCGCTCATGCCCAAATCGCGCATCCCATCGAAGAACTCGTCGCAGGCGCGGCCGGGCAGCAGTGCCATTTGTCGCGTAAATAGTGTCGCCCAGGTCTGGTGTTCGACGCTGCTATAGCTGGACCATGGTTGCTCGACGATCGCGCTGGTGTATACCGGCACATATCCCTTGTCCGTCATCTGATGTTCGACGCGGCGCGGTTGGTCCATCGTGAGCCCTCCTCGGCTTTGATAGGCGAAGAATACGCCGTGCCGACGACACGGGTGCACAGAGCGTCGACAAGCGGCTGGCGCGAGGTTTCCTATACTTCGCCGTCCGATCGGTCGGCTTTGTCGTTTGGAATCTGCCGGCCACCGCGTTGATCCGCACTCATGCTCATACGAAATTTGTCGTCTCCTGCCTTATCGCCCTCCGTCGTTGCCATCGGCGCTTTCGATGGGCTGCACCTTGGACACCAGGCCTTGTTGCAACGATGCGTCGCGCGCTCCGATGTCGCTGGCGTCGCGACGGCATTGACGTTTGAACCTTTGCCGAGGCACTACTTTAAACGCGAACCAACGTTGCGGCTGACCCCGATGGCCACCCGCTATCGCCTGCTGCGTCGTGCCGGTATCGAGCGCGTACTGGCACTGCGATTCGACCAGACACTCGCGGCGATGTCGCCGGAGAATTTTGTGCGGGTGGCGCTGCATGATCGCCTCAGCGCCAAAGCGTTGTTTGTTGGCCCCAACTTCCGCTTCGGCCACCGTCGCGAGGGCGATGTCGACACCCTGATCGCGCTCGGCGCGCGCTATGGATTCGAGGTGTCGGTCGTCGCTCCGGTCCTGCAAGACCAACAGGTCATCAGCGCAACCGCCGTGCGTCAAGCATTGATCGCCGGCGACTTTGGACACGCCGCGCGGTTGCTGGGCCGTCCCTACGCTTACGAGGGTCGCGTCGTGCGCGGCCAACAACTAGGTCGACAACTCGGGTTCCCAACCGCCAATATCCGCTGGCCGCAGGACTCGCCAGGCTTTTCCGGAATCTTTGCCGTGCGCGTCAGTGGCCCAGGCCTGCGCGACGCTCCGGCTGTCGCGTCGCTGGGTTATCGACCGGCGGTTGGCGGCAAAGAACTGCTGCTGGAAGTGCATTTGCTGGATTTCACGGGCGATCTGTACGGTCAGCGGTTATCGGTGCAATTCGTTGCCAAGCAACGGGACGAATGGCATTTTGCGTCGCTCGACGCGTTGGTCGAGCAAATTCGGCTTGATGCGGCCGAGGCACGACGGCTGCTGGCGCTCGCGCCGTAGCTTGCGCATCGCGACACGAAACCTCCCTTAGCGTCGCGCCCCAAAGGCGCGGCCCACCGAAGAAGACGCATGGACTACAAGAACACCATCTCGCTGCCGGTCACCGACTTTCCGATGAAGGCGGACTTGCCGCAGCGCGAACCGAACCGCCTGGCGGAATGGGCGGCGAGCGATCGTTATCACGCGATCCAGAAACACGCAGCGGATCGGCCAATGTTCGTTCTGCACGACGGACCACCGTATGCGAATGGCGACATTCATATCGGCCATGCGGTCAACAAGATTTTGAAGGACATCGTCGTCAAGAGCCGGCTGCTCGCTGGTTTTCGCGCGCCCTACGTACCGGGATGGGATTGCCACGGTTTGCCCATTGAAGTGGCGGTGGAAAAAAAGCACGGTAAGGTCGGCCAAAAACTCGATGCGCGTGCCTTTCGCGCCGAGTGCCGACGATATGCCGCTGAGCAGATCGATCGTCAGCGCGAAGACTTCAAACGTCTGGGTGTGTTGGGCGAGTGGGAAAACCCCTATCGAACCATGGACTACGCCTACGAGGCCGGCATCGTGCGCAGTCTGGCCAGAATCGTCGACCGCGGCCATGTGGTGCGCGGCTTCAAGCCGGTACACTGGTGTTTCGATTGCCAGAGCGCATTGGCCGAGGCGGAGATCGAGTACGGCAACAAACGCGATCCAGCGATCGACGTCGCATTCAAGTTCATCGACGGCAAAAAATTGGCCGGCGCCTTTGGCCTCGAGGGTTCCATCGACGATGCAAGCCTCGCGATCTGGACGACCACGCCCTGGACCTTACCCGCCAACCAGGCGGTCGCGGTTGGCGCCGAGCTTGTCTATGCGCTGGTCAAAACCGCACGTGGTCATCTGCTGCTCGCCGAGTCGCTGGTCGAATCCTGCTTGCTGCGCTTCGGGATGAGCGGCGAGATCGTTGCGACCACGACCGGCGCTCGGCTCGAGCGCTGCGACGTGCAGCATCCGTTTTACGATCGTGTTTCCTTGCTGATCCTGTCCGATCACGTCAGCGCGGCGGACGGTACGGGCCTGGTGCACTGCGCGCCGGCCTATGGCGTGGAGGACTTCCACGCGGTGAAGCGCTACAGCAGTGAAGTGCTGAACCCCGTGGGCGGTGATTCGCGCTATGCGGCCGATCTGCCGCTGTTCGGTGGCCAGCGAATCAAGGACGCCAATCCGCACATCATCGCGCTGCTGCAAGAACGTGGCGCGTTGCTCAGCAGCACCGAATTTGATCACAGCGTTGCGCACTGCTGGCGGCATAAAACGCCGACTATTTTCCGTGCCACGCCGCAGTGGTTCATCAGTATGGATGCGGCAAGTTTGCGCAAAGACGCGCTCAGTGCGATCGACACCGTGCGCTGGATTCCCGATTGGGGCCGCGAACGCATCTACGGCATGATCGAAAACCGTCCCGACTGGTGTATCTCGCGCCAGCGCACCTGGGGCGTGCCGATTCCTCTGTTCGTCGATCGCGAGCGGCAGTTGCCGCATCCGCGCACCGGCGAGTGGATGCTCGCCGTGGCCGACAAAATCGAACAGGGCGGTATCGACGCGTGGTTCGATCTCGACGCCAATGATTGGCTCGGCGCAGATGTCGATCGCTACGAAAAAGTGACCGATACGCTGGATGTCTGGTTCGAGTCTGGTGTGTCGCATTCGGCCGTGGTCTGCAGCCGCGACAACTTGGGCGAACTGCCCGTGGACATTTATCTCGAAGGCTCCGATCAACATCGTGGCTGGTTCCATTCGGCGTTGCTCACCGGCGTGGCGATGTACGGCGCCGCACCGTATCGCCAGGTGCTGACGCACGGTTTTACGGTCGATGCGCAAGGCAAGAAGATGAGCAAGAGCGCCGGCAATGTCGTCGCGCCGCAGCAAGTTATGAAGTCCCTCGGCGCCGATGTGCTGCGGCTGTGGGTCGCGGCCACCGACTATCGCGCCGAGATGAGCGTCTCGGACGAGATTCTCAAGCGCGTCTCTGAATCGTATCGGCGCATTCGCAATACCTGCCGCTATCTGCTCGCGAACTTGAACGGCTTTGAGCCGCAGAACGCGGTGGCCTTGGATCAAATGCTGCCGCTCGACCGCTATTTGATCGGTCAAGCGCACGCGCTGCAGCAAAAGGTCATCGCCGCCTACGACAGCTATCAGTTCCATCAGATCTATCAGGATGTGCACGCGTTCTGCGCCATCGAACTGGGCGCTTTTTATCTGGATGTGCTCAAAGATCGGATGTACACGCTTCAGCGCGACTCGCTGGCGCGGCGCTCCGGCCAAACGGCGATGTGGCATGTGCTTGAAGCGCTGACCCGCTGGATTGCGCCGATCTTGTCGTTCACGGCCGATGAAATCTGGTCGTACATGCCGGCGCGCGAACATCCGTCGCCGCTGTTCCACACCTGGTATGAGCAGTTGGCGCCCGTGCCTTCCGACTTCGGTTTGAACGCTGCGACGATGGCCCTGCTGATGCAGATCCGCGAGGCCACGCAACTTGCCCTGGAACCGCTGCGTCGCGACAAGGCGATCGGATCAGGGCTCGATGCAGAGGTCGACGTACACCTGTCCGCGCTACAAGCGGACGCGCTGCGACCGATGGCGAATGAGCTCAAGTTCCTGTTGATCGTATCGCGTGCCACCATCACCACGGAAACCGCGCCGGCCGGTGCGACCGTTGTCGAACGCGAAGGCATTTCCGTCGCTGTTGCACCGCGCGTCAGCGTCGCAGCCAAGTGTGTGCGCTGCTGGCATCACGTCGATGACGTCGGTACGCATCCGGATCATCCGGAAATTTGCGGCCGGTGCGTCGAGAACGTGGTCGGAGAGGGCGAGGTGCGAGCGTGGTTTTGACGCGGATCCTGGCGCTCAGGCAGGTCGCACATCGGCAGTTTGGCCGATGACTGCGCGTCTCGCTTCCTACGCCTGGCTTTGGCTGTCGGCCGTCATGATCGCGCTCGATCAATGGACCAAGGCGATTGCGGTCGAGCACTTGATCTATGCGCAGCCCGTGCCGGTGTTGCCGGGCCTGAACTGGACGCTGATCCACAACTACGGCGGTGCATTCAGTTTCTTGAGTCATCAGCCTGGGTGGCAGAAGTGGTTTTTCTTGATCGTCGCCAGCGCGGTCACGCTAGGCCTTATGGAGTGGCTGCGGCGCACACCCAGGTCGAACTGGATCTTGTGTTTGCCGCTCTCGCTGCTGATCGGCGGCGCGATCGGCAATTTGATCGACCGCGCGAGCCTCGGTTATGTCATCGATTTTGTCGATGTTTACTACCAGACGCACCATTGGCCGGTCTTCAATGTCGCCGATTCCTGTGTCACGGTGGGCATCGTCTGGCTGATTTGCTATGAGATATTCAGCAAGGAAGCCAGGACCGAGAGGCAGAATGGCAAACCATGAAAGTCCTGCTCGCCAACCCCCGCGGATTCTGTGCCGGCGTCGATCGCGCGATCGATATCGTCGACCGCGCACTCGATCTCTTTGGGGCGCCGATTTATGTGCGCCATGAAGTGGTTCACAACCGCTTCGTCGTCGAAACGCTTCGCGCCCGCGGCGCGGTGTTTATCGAAGATCTGGGTGAGGTACCCGCGGGCGCAACGCTGATCTTCAGCGCCCACGGGGTGTCCCAGGCGGTACGCGCTGAAGCGAACGCTCGGGGTTTCCGCGTATTCGACGCCACCTGCCCGCTGGTCACCAAAGTCCATATGGAAGTCTCGCGCCACTGCCGGGCCGGGCGCGATATGGTGCTGATCGGGCATGCGGGCCATCCAGAAGTCGAAGGTACACTGGGGCAATGGCAGCGCGAAGCACTTGGGCAGATTTACCTGGTGGAAACGCTCAGCGACGTCGACGGTCTCAGCGTCAGCCAACCGCAGGCGCTGGCATTCACCACCCAGACCACACTGTCGGTGGACGAGACCCGAGACATCATTGCCGCGCTGCAACGCAAGTTTCCAGCGATCGAAGGTCCGCGTCACGACGATATCTGTTATGCCACTCAGAATCGCCAGGATGCCGTTCGTGTGCTCGCGGAGCGCTGCGATCGTGTGCTCGTCGTGGGTTCGCCGGAAAGTTCCAACAGCAATCGTCTGCGCGAATTGGCCGAACGCTGCGGCGTACCCGCGCTGCTGATCGATGGTGCAGCAGACATCGCCGCCGGTTGGCTGGTCGGCGCAACGTGTGTGGGCCTGACCGCTGGCGCATCGGCCCCTGAGCAGCTGGTTCTTGAAGTCATCGCGCGCTTACGCGAACTTGGCGCCAGCAGCGTCAAGGAGCTCGATGGCGTCGAAGAAAACATGGTGTTTGCGTTACCCAAAGAGCTTCGCATCGTCGTCGAAGCCTGAGCCGGGATTGCGGCAACTGATCATCGGCGCCGGAGCGTCGGCTAACGACGAACCTGCGACAGCGCGCCGCAAGTCGCAGAGAATCCTGCTACAAGACCATCGGGCCGCGCAGCTCGCGCGGCCCGATGGTGACCTCATGCGCTACACGGACCGTTGAGGAAATCTTCGATCAGCGCCAGTGTTTTGCGATGGTGGCGCGGATACCAGGGCAGGCTATGCGCCATGTCTGGAACCAGCTCAAAACGCGCCTCCACTTTATCCTTGACGCCTTGGTAAAAATCGCGGGCGTGGAACGCCGGCGTGCGCACATCGCGATCGCCCACGTACAACAGCACCGGAATATTTGCCTTGTCGACATTCCTCATCGGGTCCATCCCCGTGACCGTGCGGCCCTGCAGCAGGCGTTGCACGCGATTCTCGCTCCAGTTGTTGCTCAGGCGCGCAAGATCGGTCACAGGGGCGCCGGCAATCGCACATTTGTAAGGACTGTTCGGACGAACCGTCGCCGCCGCCGCGGCAAAACCGCCATACGAATAGCCGAAGATCACCATCCGCTTTTCGTCGGCGATGCCTTCTTTGACGAGCCACGCGGCACCATCGTCTTTGTCGTCTTGCATTTTCTGGCCCCATTCGGCATCGCCGGCCAGCCACAAGTCGCGGCCCAGGCCCGCCGAACCACGGTACTGCGGCCGCAATACGGCATATCCGCGCGATGTCAAAAATGGCACCCAGCCCGAGCCGTCCCAACCGCCGAAGTCGCGGGCCCAAGGACCGCCATGAGGATGGATAACCGTCGGCAGCGCTCCATCGCCTTTTTTCCATCCGGCCGGCAGATCGAGAATGGCCGGGATCTTCTTGCCGTCGCGTGCCGTATACGTCACCCAACGTTGTTCGCCGATGCTATCGGCGTCGATACCCGAACGCTCGACACCCAGGGTTTTGACGTTTTTGCCGTCCGTCAGCAAGTGATACGCCGGCGGATGTCGGTTACTTTCGGTGCTGAACAGCACTTTGTCGCGCGCATCGGTGTAGCTGAGGATCGTCACGTCCTGGCCGGGATAGGCTTTTTCCAGACCGGCCTGGATGCTCTGCAAACGTGGTTCCACCCAGGTCACTTTCGGCGAAAGTTCGTTCACCGCAAAGCCGATCACCTTGTTGAAGTCGCTTTCGCGAGAGCCGAGCACGGTGCGGCCGATCGAAAACTGCGGGTGCGCGACCAGCGGGTCTTTGTCGAAGGCTTTTGCCACCGGATCGTAGAGCAACGCCTGCACGTGATCGGCAAAAAGATCGGTCAGCACGTAGAACTTTCCGCTCTCCTCATCGCGGCCAACGATATTCACCGCATAACGATCCTTGAGTTTGGTCGTCAGTTTGTCGTGCTTCTCGAAGGTCTTCGTCTTGGGATCGAGGATGAGCACCTGCTGCTCAAAGCCGCCGCCTGCGATCGGCTCCAACATCGTTCGGGTCAGAACATCGCCGGTGCGCGGATCGAACAAGCCGGGAGCGGAACGCCCGGTGGCCTTGAACAGCAATTCGGTTTCCTTGGTGCGCACGTTGTAGCGAAAGTAGGTGTCGCGAAAACTCGCCATATCGAGCTGCGCGATGATCACGTGCTCCGGATCGAGCGGCAGCGGCTCAACCAGGCGCGCGCTGCCGGCCAATTCGAGGCAACGTTTGGTGCGTTCGCTCATACCGAATTCGCGGCTCTTGGCGGCGAAAGCCTCTTCGAACTCGCTGTGTTTGACGTCCGCCATGTAGATCTTGGTGACGAAGGTCTTGGTCGAACCCGTTGTTTTGCCTTCGCCGCAGCCACCCAGTTCGCCAGTCCACTCTTGTCGGCCGATCACCAGAAAGTGCCCCGCTTTGAGGGCGATGGCGTTGACGAACTTCATACGATCGCCAGATGCCGTTGTGACGGGCGCCTTGTCCAGATTCGCCATATCCCAGGTCGCCAGCGTGGTATCGAATTCGTCGGCGCCCTCCTTGCCGAGCAGCGCAATCAGATGTTTGCCGTCGGCGCTCATCGATACCGACTGGATCTTGGGCATCGCAGCGAGTGCATCGATCGGAATCGGCTTGGCCGATACGGCGGCCGATCCTGCCAATAGCACCAGCGTTGTTAGAAACTTAGCTTTCATCGATTGCCTCCTGCAGGCCTTGCGAAGATGGGAATGTTATAGACAAAGTCGCGATTCGTCGCGTCCGCCGGAAGTTGGGGTGGTGTTGTGAAAAGCGTGTTATTCGGCCTCGAACCCGTTCACCAGCACGCCTTCCTCCAAGACTACGATGGGCGTGAGCGCTTGCTGGTCGCGGCATCCGCCGCTGGGTTGAAAACACTCTTCGATGATGAAGGCCCGGAGGATCACCGGCGCTGTGGTGTCAGGGATCCAGTCGAACTGCAAGTCGTCAAGCGACTTCGGCGTGGCGTTGACATGCGATATCGCCCATTCGCCACACGCTGCGGGGGCGGGAATATACTGAAACGCTCCGCTTGCTGGCAGTTCGAAACGGCCGCCGCCCAAGAACTGCGATCGTTTGGCCCAAAGCAAAATCCCCCGCGCCTGCTTGAGCGGGCTGGGATGCCGTACGCGCACGCGCAGCGATGCGCCTGGCGAGAAGTAAGCACGCTCGGTTTCCAACGTCCACCCGCTCGGCGGCGGGCTGGCCAATGTCGGGCTCATTTCTGTGAGCGGCAACGAGTTGACTTCGCAGATCGGTGAACCCAGCGAGAATCCGAAGCTATCGCTCGCGGCCAGCAACAGCACAAGAACACTGATCGACCGTCTCATGGTTCGCGTCCCTGATTTTCAGAGTTGGGCAAGCCTAGACCGACCGGCGTGAAGATCAAGCCGTTTGTCGTCGAAAAACAACAGCCGTCACACACGGCGACCCATTGCAGCGCTACACTGGCTTAAGAGTTAAGAAACCGCAAAAAGAGGCAACTGGTCATGAGAAACGGTTTTGTGGTTGGCCTGATGTTGATCTGCGGCTTGTCGATATCCCCAGGCGCCGACGCCCAGGATGCGATTTTTGCCACGGGTCACGATGAGGCGGCAGAAGGCCCGTATACGAAAGCGCAGGCTTCGCGCTTTTTGACCCAGGCAACGTTTGGTCCGACGCTGACCGAGATCGATCGCCTCTATCGCATGGGTTACAACGCGTGGCTGAACGAGCAGTTCGCCGCCACGACGTCGCAACAGTTGCCGTTTCTTGATCAACTGATCGCACAAGCCGTAGCTGCCGGCCAACCGATTGAAGTGTGGCAGGACAAACGCCAGGAAATCTGGTGGCGCAACGTGCTCACTGGTAACGATCAACTACGCCAGCGTATGGCTTTCGCGTTGTCGCAGATCCTGGTGATTTCCGATCAGAACGGGTCGCTCGAAGGCAATCCGACCACGATGGCCCATTTTTATGACGGCCTCGCCAGCGGCGCCTTTGGCAATTACCGTGCGCTTCTGGAAAACATCACATTGCACCCATCGATGGGGCACTACCTGTCGATGTTCAAGAACCGCAAGACCGACGCCGCGCAAAACATCCGGCCCGACGAGAACTACGCGCGCGAAATCATGCAGCTGTTTTCGATTGGCCTGGTGCAATTGAATCCGAACGGCACACCCGTGGATGGCAATGCAGGGCAAGCCGGCATTCAAACGGTGCCTTCTTACGATCAAACGGTCATCGCCGGTTTCGCCAAAGTTTTCACCGGCTGGAGCTACTCGACCTGCTCACCACCGGTGGCACCGGAAAGTTCGCCGAGCTTCAACTGGTGGCATTGGGAATATTGCCCGTCCGGCCCCGATACCCAGGACTGGCGCAGCCATCCAGGTTGGCGCACCGCGTTGAAACCGTGGGGAGAAGGCACCGCGTTCGGCGACATTTACCACGAGAGCGCAGGCAGCAAACAACTGTTGAACTACGCTGGCGTGACCCTTCCCAACGGCGTTTTGCCAGCCGGCGGCACGGCGCGCAACAATCTCACGGCGGCGCTGAACAATGTCTTCAATCACCCCAACGTCGGCCCGTTCTTGTCGCGACTGTTGATTCAGCGATTCACCACCAGCAACCCGTCGCCCGCCTACGTGGGCCGAGTTGCCGCGGTTTTTGCGAACAATGGCAGCGGCGTGCGCGGCGATCTGCGGGCGGTGGTTCGCGCCATTCTGATGGATACCGAGGCCCGCTCTCCCGCGCCGACCAATGGCGGCAAATTGCGCGAGCCGCTGCTCCGCGTGACGCAACTTTGGCGTGCGCTGGATGCGCGTTCGATCGATGGCCGAATTCGAGAAGGCTGGGCCGAACAATATGGTGCCCAGGCGATACAGCGTTCACCCACTGTATTCAATTTCTTCTTGCCGAATTATCAGCTGCCGGGTGAAGTTGCCACGCTGGGTTTGTTCTCGCCGGAGTTTCAAATCACCACCGACACTTACATCACGCGCCTGAGCAACGAGATCGGCGGCAAAGTGTACTGGGCCTGGTGGGGCAATCCCGACCTTGGCACCTGGGATCCAGTCCAGGTCAACCTCAACCGCGATCTTGCATTGGCCACCCAGCCGGCCGAATTGGTCGAACGCTACAATCTGCTGTTCTTGAACGGCCGCATGTCGAACACGATGCGCAATTTGCTGATCACGCATATCAACGACATCACCAACAACAACTCGGGTTCAGGCTGGCAGCGCTTCCGCGTACAGGATGCGCTGTGGCTGACCCTGACCTCGCCTGAATATGTGGTGGAGAAGTAACCATGAGCATCCTTCGTCGCCGCGAATTCCTGCACAAGACGCTGTGCGCCGCTGCTGGCAGTGCCGCCTTCACTTCGATGTTCGCCAAGATGGAACTGGCGCAGGCCGCCACCACAGGCGGTATTCGTCGGCTCGAAGGCGACGACTATCGCGCGCTGGTCTGCATTTATCTGTACGGCGGTAACGACTGTTTCAACATGGTTGTGCCGCGCGACGCCGGGCATGCGACCTATCTGGCCACCCGCGGCTCATTGGCGGTGCCGCAAAATCAGCTACTGGCGATCAATCCAACGTCAGGTCCAAGTAACGGCGGTCAATATGGTCTGCATCCGGTCATGACGGGTGCGCGCGATATGTTTGAGGCGGGGCGAATGGCCATTGTCGCCAACGCCGGCCCACTCGTTCGCCCGACCAACAAGACGCTGTATCAGCAAGCCGGAACACTGCTGCCCGCGCAGTTGTTTTCGCATTCGGATCAATCGGTACTGTGGCAAACGCCGCGCGCCGATAGCAGCGCTCGAACCGGCTGGGGCGGCCGTCTCGCGGACATCTTCGCGTCGACCAATCCGAATCAAGTCTTGTCGATGAATGTCTCCCTGGACGGCGAAAACGTGTTCCAGGCGGGCGTGTCAGTATCGCCGTACTTCATGAGCAGCGATGGCGTCGAACAGATCTGGCCGATCAACACGAACGGCGCCAACTGCAATGGCCCGGAGGGTTGGAATCGGCGCCGCTGCCTGACGTTCCAGGCGCTCCAAACGCAGACCTATGGCCATGCGTTCGAGCGCGCCTACGTGAACAAAACTCAGGCGACGATCGCCACATCGGCACAGGTCGCCGCTGCGATCGCCAACTACCCCTCGAACGATGCAGTGTTCCAGCCGTTTTGGACGCGCAATGGCTTGACCTGGAGCGCCACCAATCCGCCAGAGCTACCGCGACTCGCGCAGCAGCTGTTGATGATCGCGCGCGTCATCCGTGCGCGCGGCGCCAGTCAATTAAACATGCAGCGGCAATTGTTCTTTGCGGCGATCGGCGGCTTCGATACGCACGACAATCAATTGGCCGATCACCCAGGTTTATTGCGCGATTTGTCGCAGTCGGTGCAGGCGTTCTACGACGTACTGAACAGCCCGACCTTCGCGCTGGGCAGCAGCGTGACCACGTTCACAGCCTCCGAGTTCGGCCGCACGCTGACCAACAACGGCGACGGCACCGATCATGGCTGGGGCGGCCACCACCTGGTGTGGGGCAACGCCGTCAACGGTCGGCGCATCTTCGGCCGGATGCCCAACTTACAGGCCAATAACAACCCCGACGATACGGGCTGGGGCGGGCAGATCATCCCGACGATCTCGGCGGATCAATATGCGGCCACGCTAGCCACGTGGTACGGATTGTCGGATATCGATCGGGCCGACATCTTCCCGAATCTGCAGTTCATGACCGGACCGATGATGGCCATTTCGGGCCCGAATCTGGGCTTCATGACCTGACCCGGTGGCGGCCGCTAGTGTGGTGTTCCGTCATTAAGTTGAACAATGTTTCCGATGGATTTCGGCGTCAGGCAAGGCGCGACGAGGATGAAAGTCGGTGGCTTTCGCGGCATGCCGCGAGCCGACTTGAACGACCGGCGGCTGCGCCGCCGGGCCGGACGACATAGCTCTTCTATGGCGACCGTGAGGACGATCGGCTTGCGCGGCATGCCGCGCGATCGACCGAACGACCGGCGGCTGCGCCGACGGGCTAAAAGCAACGCAGCATTCGGGCCGAAAGGCGCGGAAATTGTTCACCTTACTTTTGTGACACCACACTAGATCAGCGGCTGCCACACGAGCGACGCACAACCACGCGCGCCGGCAGCATCTGGCTAGCGGTGGGCTGCCCTTGAATTTGCTGCAGGAGCGTGTCGACGAGCAACTCGCCGGCGCGCTTGCTGTCCTGTGCAACTGTGGTAAGCGGCGGCGAGGCGAATGCAGACATCGGCACATCGTCGAAACCAACCACCGCAATATCCTCCGGCACACGCACGCCGCGATCGTTCAGCGCGCGCATGGCACCAATGGCGAGTAAGTCGCTGGCCGCAAAAATGGCGTCGATCGGCGCATCGCGATGCATCAATTCCCGCGCGGCTTCGGCACCCACCGGCTCCGTGGAATCGCGGGCCTCGACTTGCCAATCGGCGCACACAACGATCCCTGCGTCTTCGAGCGCCTGACAGTGTCCGCGATAACGCGCTGCGAACTCCGGGCAACTCGGCGAAACATCGCCGACGAAGGCGATCTTGCGTCGACCCATTTCGATCAAATGCTGCGTAATCGCATAACCGCCCTGCACGTTGTCGCAGCCAATGGAGACGTCCGGCTGACCATCGACGATGGCGCCCCAGCGGACACAGTGCGTTCCTTGTTCGACCAGACGCTGTAGTTTCGGCAGGGCCTCGGTGTAGTCGCCGTAACCGAGCATGATGATGCCGTCGGCCTTGTGGCTGTCCTGGAAATCCGCGTGCCAATCGTCGGAGAACTGCTGGAACGAGACCAGCAGATCGTAACCGCGTCGAGCGCTGGCGCGGGTGATTGAACCGAGCATCGACAGAAAAAACGGGTTGATCAGCGAGTCGTCGCTGGTGGGATCTTCAAACAACAGCAGGGCGATCGTCTCGGAGTGCTGCCGACGCAAGGCCGATGCGTTTTTGTCGACCTTGTAGTTGATCTCTTTGGCGATGGCCTGAATGCGCCGCCGGGTCTCAATGCTGACGAGCGGCGAGCCGCGCAGCGCACGCGACACCGTGGCCTGCGACACGCCGGCTTTGTATGCGATATCGAATGAGGTCGGCTTGCCCTTCATGTGCATCTATCCGCTGGCCGCGAACGGCACTGTATACGATTGCACTCTACCAGCTTGCGTGCTGCACGGGGTCAACCCAGGCGGTCGCGCAGCAGCGCCGTCACCTGGGCCGGATTCGCCTGGCCTTGGGTGCGCTTCATCACCTGGCCCACGAAGAACGCCAGCAATTTCTGGTTGCCGGCTTGGAATTGCGCAACCTGCGTCGTGTTCTCGGTGAGCACCGCCTCGACATGCGCCGCGAGCGCATCAATGTCGTTGACTTGTTTCAGACCCAGTCGTGCAATCGCCGCATCGGCACTGTCATCGGAAGCAAACATCGCTTCGAAGACTTGTTTGGCCATCTTGCTCGACAGGCTGCCATCGTGCACACGCGTCACCAGCCCGCCTAAACGCTCCGCGGACAACGGCGACTGATCGATCGTCAGGTTTGCTGCATTCAGCGCACCCTGCCAGTCGGACAACACCCAGTTCGCGCACAGTTTCGCCGGCGCAGCACTCGCGGCGATGACCGATTCGAATGCGTCGGACAAGGCTCGGTCTTGCGTCAGCTGCGCTGAGTCGTACTCAGACAAGCCCAGATCTTCTTGGTAACGCTCGCGGCGGGCGTTCGGCAGTTCCGGCAAGCGACTGCGCTCGGTCTCGATCAACGCCGAATCCAGAATCAGCGGCGGCAGATCGGGATCGGGGAAATAGCGATAGTCGTGCGCCGATTCTTTGCCGCGCATGCTGCGCGTTTCGTCGCGCTGCGCATCATATAAGCGCGTTTCCTGAACCACCTTGCCACCGGATTCGATGATCCGGATTTGCCGCTCGATTTCGTAGTCGATGGCCTTTTCAACAAAGCGGAATGAGTTGACGTTCTTGATTTCGGCGCGGGTTCCGAGCGCTTCGCCCGGTTTGCGCACGGACACGTTGGCATCGCAACGGAACGAACCCTCCTGCATATTGCCGTCGGACACACCCAACCATCGCACGAGCGTGTGCAGCGCCTTCAGATAGGCCACCGCTTCGGCGGCGCTCTCGATGACCGGCTCGCTGACGACCTCCAGTAGTGGTGTACCGGCACGATTCAGATCAATACCGCTCTCGCGATGGAAAGCATCGTGCACGCTCTTGCCCGCGTCTTCTTCCAAATGCGCTCGTGTTAATTCGATGCGCTTGTTCGTTTGCCCAACACGGATGTCGATACCACCCCCGATCAGAATCGGGGCTTCGAACTGGCTGATCTGATAGCCCTTGGGCAAATCCGGGTAAAAGTAGTTCTTGCGCGCAAAAATGCTGCGCGGTGCAATGGTCGATCCGAGCGCCAACCCCAGGCGTACCGCCAAACGAACCGCCGCCGCGTTCATGACCGGCAAAGTGCCAGGCATGCCCAGATCGATCGCGCAGGCCTGCGCGTTTGGCTCAGCGCCATACGCGGTCGCGGCGCCAGAGAAGATCTTGGCGGCGGTGTTCAGTTGCACATGAACTTCAAGGCCGATCGTTGCGAGCATTGGGTTGGTGGTTAGTCATTGGTGGTGGGTGGCGCTTTCGACTGGCGGGTTTACGCGATGCCCGGCGGCAATGCGCGATGCCAATCGGTCACACGCTGATACGCGTGCGCGGCGCCGATCAGGCGGGACTCCTGCCACCAGGGTGCGCACAGTTGCAGCCCAACCGGCAAACCATCGGAGAATCCGCAGGGAATCGACAGCGCCGGCAATCCAGCCAGATTGACGCTCACAGTGTTCACATCGGCCAGATACATCGCCACAGGATCTGCCAGTTTTTCGCCCAACTTGAACGCCACGCACGGACTGGTCGGACCGGCTATCAGATCGACCTCATTGAACGCACGCGCAAAGTCGTTTGCGATCAAACGACGGACTTTCAGTGCGCGGTGATAGTAGGCCTCGTAATAACCTGCGCTCAACACATAGGTGCCAGTCAGGATGCGCTTTTGCACTTCGTGCCCAAAGCCCTCCTCGCGCGAACGCGTGTAAAGATCGGCGAGATCCTTAGGGTGGGCGCAACGGTGCCCATAGCGTACGCCATCAAAGCGCGCCAGATTGCTCGACGCCTCTGCTGGTGCGATCACGTAATAGGCTGCTATCGCATGCTCGCTGGAGGGCAGGTCGATATCCACAATGCGCGCACCGTGCTCGGCGTAGATCGCCAATGCCGCGTCCACAGCGTTTGCGACGCCCGAGTCGATTCCCTCGCCGCACCACTGCCGAGGCCTGCCGATGCGCAAACCGGCGAGCGACATCGACAGTGCGTCAGACACATCGATGGGCGGCGCATCGACACTCGTAGGATCGCGCGGATCGAAACCGGCGATCACGCTGAGTGCCAACGCGGCATCGTGGGCGCTGGTGGCAATCACCCCAGCCTGATCGAGACTGGACGCGTAAGCGATCATGCCGTAGCGCGACACCCGGCCGTAAGTGGGTTTGATGCCCGTCACGCCACACAGTGCCGCCGGTTGCCGAATCGATCCGCCGGTGTCGGAGGCGGTCGCAAACGGCACGATCCGCGCTGCAACCAAGGCAGCCGAACCGCCGGACGACCCGCCGGGAACCCGATCAGGATCCCAGGGATTGCGGGCCGCACCGAAGTAGGAATGCTCGTTCGACGAGCCCATCGCGAACTCATCCATGTTCGCTTTGCCGATCAGCACGGCACCGCTGGCATCGAGCTTCTCGTGAATCGTCGCACTATAGGGCGGGACAAATTTCGCCAGCATTCTTGAGCCGGCAGTCGTCGTCACATCCAGCGTGCAAAAAAGATCCTTGTGCGCATAGGGAACACCAAGCAGCTCACCTGGTGCGCCCATCGCGCGAGCAGCGTCGGCACGCTCGGCGGCAGCGCGCGCTGCGTCCGCGGTCAGCGTGATCAGCGCATTCAGACCTGCCGCGCGGCTTGCTCGCGACAAGGCATCTTCGGTCGCTCCGCGCGCAGACATCGCGCCACTGTCGAGTCCTGCGAGCAGCGCAGCAAGACTCATTCGATCACCTTCGGGACCAGGTAATAACCGCCCATCATCGACGGCGCCACGCGCTCGAAGTTCGCTCGTTGATCCACTTCCGTTACGACGTCTGCGCGCAGCCGCAGTGCTGGATCGCCGGGGTGCGACAAAGGCTCCAGCATGTCGACCGGCGCCTTCGCCAACTGCTCGAACAATTGCAGTACGGCGCCCATTTCAGCCGCCATCGCAGCCTCATGCTGTGGCTCGATTTTCAGACGCGATAGCTGCGCGATGTGGTGCAACGTGGAAGCAGGCAGTGCCATGGATTTTTGAGTTGCGCTTCGGTCAGGCCGATCTCGGGGGAGGGAGGGGAACTCAGAGCGGGTTCACTCGTGCCGCAAACAAAGGCCGGCCTTGGCCTTCGTTCGGAACGGGTTATGCCAGCTCAAACGTAATCGAGCCAGCCGTTCTTGTCTTCGACGCTGCCATCGAAAAGACCAAAAAACTGCTTCTGGATCGCGCGTGTCACCGGCCCCGGCTGGCCGCTACCGACCTTCTTGCCATCGACACTGCGAATCGGCGTGATTTCGGCGGCCGTGCCGGTCATGAACACCTCATCGCACAAATAGATCATCTCGCGCGGCAGGTTTTGTTCGCGGATTTCGTAACCTTGCTCTTGCGCAATGCGCATGGCCGTGTCGCGGGTAATGCCATGCAGAATCGACGCGGCCATTGGCGGCGTATAGATGGTCTTGCCAACGATCAAGAAGATGTTCTCACCCGCGCCTTCCGCCAGATAACCATCGACCGTCAAGGCGATGCCTTCCTGGAATCCCAGGCGTTTAGCCTCACGCGACACGAGAATGCTCGACAGATAATTTCCGCCTGCCTTTGCGGTCGCCGGGAGCGTCGCTGGCGCGACGCGGCGCCAACTGGAGATACACGCATCGATGCCATCTTTCACGGCCTGGTCGCCCAGGTACGGGCCCCAGACCCACGCCGCGATCATCGTCTCGATGGGATTATCGGCGCCGATGCCGAAGCCGCCTGCCCCGCGCCACGCCAACGGGCGCAGATAGGCGCCATCCATCAACTTGTTGACCCGCAGAACTTCTTTGCCCGCAGCCATCAGCGTATCGAGATCGAATTTGATGTCCAAATCGTAGATGCCCGCAGACGCGTACAGACGCTTCATATGTTCGCGATAGCGGAAGATCGCCGGGCCCTTCGGTGTTTTGTAGGCGCGTATGCCCTCGAACACACTCGATCCGTAGTGCATCGCATGCGTCATCACGTGCACAGTGGCATCGGCCCAAGGGATCATCTTGCCGTTGAACCAGATGAAATCGGGGGTGCTCATGTTTGACGCTCGCTCTGAAAAGGGTCTCAAGACTATAGCGTGAGTGCGCCGAGTTATTGCCCCGAAACGTCAGCGCCGAACGCGCATCAATGTGGACTTGCCGAACAGGCTTTCGACCAGATCGACCGCAAGTTTGGCGGTGCGGTTGTGATCGTCGAAAGCGGGGTTCAGCTCGACGATATCCAGAGAACCCAGGCGCCCAGTATCGGCGATCATCTCCATGACCAGCTGCGCTTCCCGATAATTCGGTCCACCGGGTACCGTCGTGCCAACACCGGGCGCGATTTCCGGGTCGAGAAAGTCGACATCGAAACTGACATGCAGATGGGTGTTGTCATCGAGTTCGGACAGTGCATCGTGCATCACGGCACGCATCCCAACTTCATCGATGTGGCGCATGTCGAAAATCGACACATGCTGCTCGTGTACCAGCTTGCGTTCCCCGGGGTCGACCGAACGGATACCGATCTGGTGAATTTGATCGCGGGCCAGCATAGGCGCGAATCCGGCAAGATTGACCAGCGCTTCTGGACCGATTCCGAACAAGCACGCGACCGGCATACCATGCACATTACCGCTGGGCGTGATTTCGCTGGTATTGAAGTCGGCATGGGCATCGAGCCAGATCACGCGCAACTTCTTGCCGACGCGTTTGCAGTGGGCTGCGACGGCGCCGATCGAACCGATCGCCAGACAATGATCGCCGCCCATCAATACCGGCAACCCACCCTCGGTCAGCGTTTGGCCAACGGCCTGGAACACCGCCTGATTCCATGCGACCACTTCGTACAGGTGCCGATAACCATCGCTCGGCGGTTGCATCGGATTGATCGGCCCAAAAAGATTGCCGCGATCGTCAACATCCAAGCCGCGCGCGATGAGCGCCTCGCGTAAGCCCGCCACACGCAGGGCTTCCGGACCCATCGAGGCACCACGATCCGCTGCGCCAACATCGGTTGGCGCGCCTATCAACGTCACTCGGCTCATTGCGAATGAAATCTGAATAAAGTGACGCGCAGCCTAATCGTGTCGTAACAGCGCAGCAAGCAAAGGTTGGATCGGATGTCGCACTCGTTCAGAATCGCGCCGCTTTGTAGCGACTAACCACTCTCCACGCCAACCAGGAATCCAATGCCCGAAAACCGCCTGATCTCCCCGGCCGAGTCCAGCGACGACAAAGCGCTGGAGGCGAGCATTCGTCCACGGCGTCTGGCGGAATACTTAGGTCAGGTTTCGGTCAAGGAGCAGATGCACATCTACATTGAGGCGGCGCGGCGACGCAGCGAAGCGCTCGATCATGTGCTGATCTTCGGCCCGCCTGGCCTGGGCAAGACGACGCTATCGAATGTCATCGCCAACGAGCTGGGCGTCAATCTGCGTCAGACCTCCGGGCCAGTCCTGGAGCGCCCAGGTGATCTCGCAGCACTGCTGACGAATCTGCAGCCCAAAGACGTGTTGTTCGTCGATGAAATCCATCGACTGTCGCCGGTTGTGGAAGAAGTGCTGTATCCGGCCATGGAAGACTTCCAGATCGACATCATGATCGGCGATGGTCCGGCAGCGCGTTCGATCAAACTCGATCTGCCGCCATTTACCCTGATCGGCGCGACGACCCGCGCCGGCCTGCTCACGGCGCCACTGCGCGATCGATTTGGCATCGTGCAACGCCTGGAGTTCTACACGGTGGAAGAGTTAACGCATATCGTGAGCCGCTCGGCGAACATTCTGGCCATTCCGTGCGAACATCTGGGCGCTGTGGAAATCGCAAGGCGCTCGCGCGGCACACCGCGCATCGCCAACCGGCTGTTGCGGCGCGCACGCGACTTCGCCGAAATCAAAGGTCAGGGCGTGATCGATCTGGCGGCAGCATCGGCGGCGATGGACATGCTGAAAGTCGATCCAGCCGGCTTCGACGCGCTCGATCGACGTCTGTTGAGCTTGATGATCGAACACTTCGATGGCGGTCCGGTGGGTGTCGACAGCATGGCAGCCGCATTGAGCGAAGAACGTGGCACCATCGAAGATGTGGTCGAACCGTTTTTGATCCAGCAGGGCTATTTGATGCGAACGGCTCGAGGTCGCGTGGTCACCAACAAGGCCTATCAGCATCTCGGCCTTAAGGCGCCGAAGAAGCCCGACCCGTTGCCGGATTTGTTTTCCAGCGAGCAAGACGCATGAGCGCTCCGTTCATCTGGCCCGTGCGAGTGTATTGGGAAGACACCGATGGCGGCGGCATCGTTTACCACGCCAACTACGTGCGCTTTCTGGAGCGCGCGCGCAGCGAATGGCTGCGGCGCCTGGGATTCAACCAGAGCGCACTGCAAAAATCCGGTGTGGTGTTTGCGGTGTATGCCATGCAGTTGAAGTTTCAGAAGCCGGCGCGGCTTGACGACTCGCTCGATACCACCGTCGAGAATCTGATCCTGCGCCGCGCCAGTTTCACTGTGTCGCAGCGTGTGCTCGATCAACGCGATGGCACCTTGTTGTGCAGCGGCGAAGCGCAGATCGCATGCCTGGATGCGGAGCGTTTCAGGCCGATACCGATTCCGCAAGAGATTTATCTGGAGATGGCAAAGTTATGAGCGGCGATTTGAATCTGCTGGAACTGATCCTCAAGGCCAGCATTCCCGTACAAGTGGTCATGCTGCTGCTGGCTGGCGCATCGGTGTGGTCGTGGTGGATCATCTTCCGCAAGAAGAAGATCATTGCCAACGCGCAAAAAACCGCCGCCGAATTCGAAGAGCGTTTCTGGTCCGGCGCCGATCTGGCACAGCTATATCGCGAAGTCAGCAACCGCGGCAAGACCAGCGAAGGATTGGAAGGCGTTTTCGAAGCTGGCTTCCGCGAATTCGCGCGCCTGCGCCAGCGCCGCCAGATCGATGGCCGCACATTGATCGAGGGCAGCCAACGCGCGATGCGCGTGGCCTTGAGCCGCGAGGTCGATCGGCTCGAAGAGAACCTGGGCAATCTCGCTACCGTCGGCTCGATCAGCCCTTACGTGGGCCTGTTCGGCACGGTCTGGGGAATCATGGTGGCTTTCCACGGCCTGGCGAATGTCAAAGAAGCGACAATCGCGATGGTCGCGCCGGGCATCTCGGAAGCGCTGATCGCCACCGCCATGGGTCTTTTCGCCGCCATCCCGGCTGTCATTTTCTATAACCGCTTCTCGAATGCCGTTGAACGAATCGAACTTCGTTACGACACCTTTCAGGAGGAATTTAGCAGCATCCTGCAACGTCAAGCGCATGTGGATGAACATTGAGGCGGCAATCCGTCGCGACGGTCGACCGGGCAACCAATAGACGTTCGAACTTCGCCAACAAATGAGAACGATAAGGCGCGTCATTAGATGAAACGCAAACGCCGCAAACCCGTCTCTGAGATCAACGTCGTTCCGTATATCGACGTGATGCTGGTGCTGCTCATCATTTTTATGGTGACGGCGCCGCTGATGAACTTAGGCGTCGAGTTGGATCTGCCGCAAGCGAATGCCAATCCGCTCGAGACCGACGACGATCCCATCGTCGTCAGCGTCGATCGCGAGGGTGCGATGTTCATCACGATCGGTGGCGAGCGCGAGCCGACGGACCCCACCGCTTTGGTCGAGACCGTGCGCGCCATCGTCAACAATAATCCGAAGGTTCCAGTGCTGGTCGGCGGCGATCGCGGTGTCGACTATGGTCGGGTGTACGAGGCCATCGTGGCGCTACAACAAGCGCAGGTGCCGCGCGTTGGACTGATGGCCGATCCGCTGCCGCAGGAGCGCAAGTAGGCGATGGAGACTCGCGCCGATCAGACGCGAGCGTTGATGTATGCGATCGGCGTGCATCTTGCCGCCGTCTCGTTGTTGTTCATCGGGCTGGTACTCAATCCACCAGAGAAGCCGGTGATCGCAGGCGCACCGATGGACGCCGTGCTGATCGACATGAGCCTGACCCGCACGCTGCCCTCACCGCCGCCCAGAGCGCAGCCGGCACCCGCGCCAAAACCGGAGCCTAAGCCCGTACCGCCTCCACCGCCGCCGCAACAACAAGCCGCTCCGGAACCCGAGCCGGTGACCGACCAGCGTCCAGTGTTGCCGACGGTGCCGGATGAAAACGCGCTGAGTCTGGAACGCGAACGGCAGCGATTGGCGGAACAACAGGAGCGCCTTCGCGCCGAACAGCAGCGCGAAATCGAGCGCATGGAGCAGCTGGAGCGTATCCGCAAAGAGCGCGAGCAGTTGTCGCAGCAACAGAAGGTCGAAGAGCAGCGTTTGCAGCAGCTTGATGCAGCGCGGGCGCGCGACATTCTCAATCAGGCGTCGGAACCGGCGCCGACCGCGGAACCTGCTGCAGCACCACCGCGCGGTGAGGATGTCGAATCGAACCTGCTGAACCAATACGCCGGCATGATCCAGCAGGTCGTCGAACAAAACTGGCGCCGGCCCTTGAACACGCCGCCCGGCATCCGCTGCACCTTGCGGGTGCGCCAGATCCCGGGCGGCGACGTGATCAGCGTGACGATCGCTTCGCCATGCGTCAACGATCCACTCATCCAACAGTCCATCGTCGAAGCCGTCGAACGCGCAAGCCCCTTGCCGTACGCCGGTTTCGAAGACGTCTTTCAGTCATCTCTCACTTTCAATTTCCGATACGACGGATAGGCCTTATGCGCATCTACTGCTTGCTGTGTCTGTTGCTCTCAACCATCGCTCACGCGCAGATGGAAATCGACATCACGAAAGGCAGGGAGTCGGCAATCCCGATCGCCATCGTACCTTTCGCCTGGGAAGCCGCAGCGATGCCGGACGGCACCGACGTGGCTCAGGTCATTGCGACCGACCTTGACCGCACAGGGCAGTTCCGCTCGATGGCACGCAAGGACTTGCCGCAAATGCCCGCGCGTGGCAACGAGATCAACTTTGAGCGCTGGGGCGTTTACAAACAAGACTACATCGTCATCGGCCGCATCCAGCAGGCCGAGGCCGGTTACCGCGTCGAATTCGAGCTGCACAATCTGGTGAAAAAGTCCTCGGAACTCGCGTTCTCCTTGCCGGTCCGGCCCGGCGGCTTTCGTGGCGTCGCGCACCAGATCAGCGATATGGTCTACGAAAAAATCACCCGAAAACGCGGCGCCTTCTCCACCCGCATCGCTTACATTACCAACAAGCGCCAAAGCAACGGTGAGTTCGAATACGCGGTGTGGGTGGCCGACTACGATGGCTTCAACGCGCAGTGGATCACCAAGGACAACGATCCGTATTTGTCGCCGGCATGGTCGCCGGACGGCAAAAAACTGGCGTATGTCAGCTTCGAGCGCAAAGAAGGGCCGGCAATTTTCATCCACGATCTGGCCTCAACCCAGCGCCAGGTGATGACTGCATTCAAAGGCATTAATGGGGCACCGGCGTTTTCGCCAGATGGAAGCTCCCTGGCGGTCACTTTGTCGCGCAGCGGCAACCCGGAGATTTACACACTCAATCTCGCGAGCAAGAGCCTGACGCAACTGACTCGACACTTTTCCATCGATACCGAATCCGCATGGACGCCCGGCGGCGAGAGCCTGCTGTTCACCTCCGACCGTGCCGGCAAGCCGCAAATCTATTCGATGCCAGCCAATGGCGGTTCACCCACGCGCGTGACATCCATCGGTGATTACAACGCCGGCGTCGATATCAGCTATGACGGCGGGCTTCTGGCCATGGTGCAGGGCAATAGAAATGTGTATCGTATCGCGGTTTTGGATCGCCAGCGTGGGGGCTCGGGGACGGTCAGATTGATCTCGCCAGGGCCATTGGATGAGTCTCCCAGCTTCGCGCCGAACGCCAGTATGGTGCTGTACGCTGCACGCGAGGGGAATCGCGGAGTGTTGTATTCCGCCGCCACCGATGGCTCGGTGCGCTCACGGCTTGCCATCGCCGATGGCAATATTCGTGAACCGGCTTGGGGCCCCTTCAGGCAGCGTTAACACCAACTGATTAAATTGCCGCGCCGAACCTGTTTGCTTGCCCTGCTTCAATCCATAGGAAGGAATAACTCAATGAACACCCCTGTCCGTTTGCTCGTGATCGCAATCGCTGCTGTTGGTTTGGGCGCGTGCGCCAAGAAAGTTGTCGAACCGGTGACAACCACCAGCGATGCGCCGTCGTCCCAGTCGTCGACTCAAGCTCCTGCCGCTGAAAGCTGGACCGATCCGACGCTGCTCGACACCAAAGCCTGCCTGGTCTCGCGCGTTGCGTATTTCGATTACGACCAATCGACACTGAAATCCGAAGCGATGGAAATGCTGCAATGCCATGGCAAGTGGCTGGCTTCGAACCCCGGCGCGCGTATTTCGCTGGAAGGCCACGCCGATGAGCGCGGCACGCCGGAATACAACCTGGGCCTGGGCGAGCGCCGCGGCAACTCGGTGCGCGATCTGCTCCTGGCCAACGGTGGCCGCAGCGAGCAAGTGTCTGTGATCTCCTACGGCGAAGAGCGCCCGACTTGCATGGAGTCGGATGAGAGCTGCTTTGCCAAGAATCGTCGCGCGGAAATCGTCTACACCGCCAAGCAGTAGTTCGCTGAACGCGATTTGCCGATGTGGCGCCAAGGCGCCGCATCGGCTCTAAAATGACAGTTCAACGGCGTCATGCCAGGATTGAACGAGGAATGTGATGATCGACGCACGCAGCATCAAGCATCGATCCCTGACGGCGGCCCTGTTGGCCGCCGTATTGTTTTCGGGATCCGCATTTTCCCAAGGCCGATTGAGCCTCGCCGAACGCGTCGAACAGCTGGAGCGAATGGCGCAGGGCAACAGTCAGGGCGGCTCAATGGCCGAACTAACGATGCGCAATCAAGAGCTTCAAGCTGAGGTTCAGAATTTGCGCGGTTTGGTCGAGAGTCAGGCTTTCGAAATCCAGAACCTGCAAAAGCAATTGAAGAACCAGTATCTCGACCTCGATTCCCGGTTGCAGCGGATCGAAGGTGGCGGTGTGACGGTGCCTTCCAGACCCGTCGCGAGCGCACCCATCGAAACACCAGCGCCAAATCAGCTGGGCAACGATGAGCCAGTGCTCTCGGCGCCGGAAACGCAAATCACCCGAATCCCGCCTGCGGGCGCTGAGACAGTCGGCGGCGGCGTCGCCGGCCCCATCGCCAGTGCCGACGAAAAGATCGCCTACGAGGCTGCGTTCGAAGCGTTAAAGCAGGGACGCTATGCCGAATCCTCGGAGCTGTTTTCCGGTTTTGTGCAACAGTTCCCGAATGGCGAATTCGCCGGCAACGCGACCTACTGGCTCGGCGAATCCTATTACGTCACGCAGAACTACGAAATCGCCCTGGAGACTTTCCAAACGCTGCTGAGTCGGTTCCCGGACAGTCGCAAGGCACCGGATGCTTTGCTCAAAGTCGGTTATTGCCAATACGAATTGGGCGATCCAACGCGCGCCGCGCGCACCTTGAACGAAGTCATCGATCGTTATCCGGATACGCCGGTGGCGCGGTTGGCACAGGGACGTTTGCGCGCGTTGCGACTTGATGGTCAGTAGTTTCTGCCGTGCAACGGCGATGCGCATGGTTTTGCGCCGCGCATCGCCTTCATGCCGTCGCCCCGGCTGCCGATTGGCGGGACTCACCGGTCGCTTGGTACCGCCATTCGAATGACCACTCTGCGCCTGACCGAAATTTTCCTGTCGATCCAGGGAGAGGCGAATGCCATCGGCTGGCCGACGGTGTTCATACGCCTCACCGGCTGCCCGCTGCGCTGCGTTTGGTGCGACACGAACTACTCCTTCACCGGCGGCGAAAAAATCGATTTGGATGATGTCGTAGCGCGCGTGGATGCATTCGGCGTGCGCCACGTCTGCGTCACCGGCGGCGAACCGCTCGCGCAGCGCGCTTGTATACCGCTGCTGGCGGCCTTATGCGATCGAGGTTATGCGGTGTCTCTGGAAACCTCGGGCGCGCTCGACGTATCAGCCGTCGATCCGCGCGTCAGCAAAGTTGTCGACATCAAGTGTCCGGGCTCCGGCGAAGTGGCGCGGAACCATCTGGAAAACATCGCGTTGCTCGCGCCCGGCGATCAGCTCAAATTCGTGATCGCCGACCGTGCCGATTACGATTGGTCCGTCAGCATGGTCCGTTCGCGCGCACTGGCGGAACGCTGCACCGTGCTGTTCTCGCCGGTCACCGAGACCCTCGCTGCTGCACAGCTGGCCGACTGGATCGTCGCCGATCGCCTGCCAGTGCGTTTTCAGATGCAGCTGCACAAAGTGCTGTGGGGCAACCAGCCGGGGCGGTAGGTGGGTGGTATCAAATTACCCATCGCCTTCCAGCGCTTCGAGCAAAGCAGGCGATGTGATCGGTGCATTCCGTAGCAACACCTCAACATCATGTGGGCCGACCGTGAGTTCCACCGGGCCATCGATCTGTCGCTCGCGACCATCAATCGCGCTTCTCCAGCGTCCCTTTTGCGCCATCGCACCGATCGCAAAGCGCTCTGGCGCGTTGCCCTTGTTCAGCAATACCAGCGCGGTTTGCGCGACACCATTTTGCTGGTACACGCGATAAAACGCCGCGCGGTGCCCGTTGAATTCGATGTTCACCTGCACGCCGCGCTGCAAAGCCGGCGTATCGCGCCGCACTTTGGCAATGCGCATCAGCTTCTCGCGGACCAGACTTTGCCGGGCGCCCGCGATGCCTTCGCTGCCGAAGTAGTTGCGGTTGCCTTGATGCTCTTGCGTACCACGCATGAATCCGGACTCCGATCCGTAGTAGACGACCGGGATTCCGCGCACTGTAAACAGCAGGTGATTGGCATCGATAAAGCCTTCGTCGCTGGCATTCAAGCGCGGCATATCGTGGTTATCGTAGAACGTCGTCAACTCGTACACGTTGCGATACGGGCCGCCTTTCAGAAACAGCGCCACCTCGATCTGGCGATAGTCGCTGTCCGGGTTCTCGAACACCTCGCCCATGGCTTTTTTCAGCGGGAAATCGAGCACACTCAAAGCGCCGTTTTCGACCAACGTGTGCTCAGCGATCTTTTCAGGCTCATACGCAAAGCGTTCGCCGAACAAGAAGATGCCCGGCCGATGGGCACGCATGCGCCGCGCAAACTCCGCCCAGAACGTGTGCGGCATATGGCCGATGGTGTCCAGCCGCAACGCGTCTGCGCCCTGGTCCAGCCACTGCGTATAGGCGCCCACCAGGTACTCCATCACCTCGGGCCGACGGTCGTCCAGGTTCGACAGCTGCACTAGATCTCTTTCGGCTCGATAGAAGCGATGCAAAGGGTTGGCATCGGGCCGCAATTCCTCTGGCGGCAGGTTCTGGTGATCCGCGATCAGTCGATTGTCTTTGTCATACAGCTCGCCATATTTCGCTTGATCGACCGGCATCGTGAACGACGGTGAGCCATGGTTGGCGACCACGTCCAGCACCGTCTTCAGGCCCTTTTGTTTGAGCCCGGCGGTGAGTTCGGCGAAGCCCAGGCCGGCACTCGGCAAATGTTCATCGAGCTTGTAGAAGTTGACGCCCCAATAGCCGTGATAACCGGTTTTGCCACGGTCCGACATGCTGGTGTCCCAACGCGCAGGATCGCCACCAGTAAAGGCCTCATCAGGATTATCGACGACCGGCGTCAACCAGACGGCCGTAAAGCCCATCTCGGCGATGTAGTCGGCGTTATCGAGCAGCCCTTTGAAATCGCCGCCCAGATAGCCAATGTTATCGGTCTTGCCGGGCGGCGCACCGGGTGTGGGTCGATCGAACGTGCGATTCGGACCACCCTGATCGCGCTGATCGTTGCGGTGATCGCCATTGACGAACCGGTCGGTCAAAACGAAGTAGACGTTCTCGCTGGCGAACGGCTCGTTGGTGCCGACGATCTCGCGCATCGACGATGGTTCAACGAGGGTCTGTGGCGTCGGCGCACAGGCGCCGAGCCCCGCCAGCACGAATGCGGCCAGGGCGCAGAGTTTGATCCAACGGTTATGCACAATCATCATGCCAGCGTCCTTCGCGAAATGCCTGACTCCATGTGCGATCAGTGACTGGCAGCGAACGAATTCGGCGCCAGGATTCGTGGCTCTTCAACGCGCACCAGACACAAGGCACCGATGATCAGACTCGCACCACTCAACATCAGCGCATAGATCGCGTGATTGTCGAACAACTCACGAATCACTGGGCCAAGTAGCGTGGCTGCAACGATCTGCGGGATCACAATAAACATATTGAAGATGCCCATGTACACGCCCATTTTTTTCGGGTCGATGGCGCTGGCAAGCAACGCATAAGGCATCGAAAGAATGCTCGCCCAGGCAACGCCCACCAGTGCGAAACTGGCGATCAACCAGTTCGGCGCAGGCACGAAGGCCATGGACAAAAAGCCAACGCCGCCCAGCATCAGGGAGACGAAGTGCATAAGGCGCCGATTCAGCACAAAATGCGCTGCATAAAAGCTCAACAACAGCGCCACCAGCATCGACGACAACCCGTAATAGCCCATGTAAGAACCGACCAGATCCGCTGCGTTCTGGAAGGCCTGGTTGGCTGCGGTGAAGGCCTGTGCTTGCGCAGCAACGTTCATATCGAAGCCCGCAGGATTCGGGGCGGGCGCCTGGAAAACGTGTTCGGTCAGTCCCGGGGTCGCCATGCTCCACATACTGAAAAATGCCAGCCAGGAGAAAAACTGGACGATACCGAGATTGACCATCTGCACCGGCATCTGGCGAATATTGCTGAGGATGTCGACCCACAGCCGACCACCGCGCTTTTCCTCTTCGAAGCGCTGCAGGTCTTCTGGCGGATCCTCTCTTGTGGTCAAAATGGTGAGCAGGATGCTGAATAAAAACACGCCTGCGCCGATCGCAAATGCCACTTTGACCGAATCTGGGACGACGCCCGGACCGGCTTCGTTCGAAACACCGAAGGAGGTCACCAACCACGGCAAGCTGCTGGCCACCCAGGTCCCGATACCGATGATCAGGGTTTGCACCACAAAACCATAGGAGCGCTGCTTCTCCGGCAACTTATCCGCGACCAACGCGCGGAATGGCTCCATGCTGATGTTGATCGAAGCATCCAGGACCCATAACAGCCCGGCCGCCATCCATAGGGCTGGACTGTGCGGCATCACCAGAAGCGCCGCAGAGCTCAGGATCGCGCCGATCAAAAAGTACGGCCGTCGACGACCCAGGATCGGATGCCATGTGCGATCCGACAGGTAACCGATGATCGGTTGTACCAGGAGACCCGTCAGCGGCGCGGCGATCCAAAGCAAAGGCAGCGCGTCCTTCTCCGCGCCCAGCGTCTGGAAAATGCGCGACATAAAACCGCCTTGCAACGCAAAGCCGAACTGGATGCCGAGGAATCCGAACGACATGTTCCAGATCTGCCAAAACGACAGCATCGGTTTGTCTCTCATTTCGCCGCCTCCCGAGCGTGCACGAAAGTGGCGCAAGCATCCGCTATTGCGCGGCACTTCTGCGTCACGCGGCTGACACTGAAATCGTATACAGCGACGCACACAACGGATTGTCTGTCGACGAGCGCGGCTGCGCACCGGAGCACGACTTGCGCACAACGATTTGGCGACTGCGGCCTTCGCGAAACGACAGGTTATCCCCCAGGATCGCCCGCCGCATCCACTTGCTCGGTCGATCCTTCGACACTATCGCCGACGCCCTCAGAGCCTTCGTCCATGCGTTCAAGCTCTTCGCTCGCCGGTTCAGGCTCGACCCTCGCGTCGCGAATCAGTTCGGCTTCGGAAGCTTCTTCGCCGATGTGAAAGGCCGCAAATCCCGGCAGCACCACCTGATTCAGTGCCATTCCGAGTACGCGTCCGCGCACCGGCGAACTGAGCTCAATGCTGCGGTCGTTGACCGGATTGACGATCCGACCGAGTCGCTGCCCGGCGCGCACGCGGTCGCCGAGTCGGACATCGGCAAACAGCATCCCGGAGGCAATGGCCCGCACCCAGCGCGACTCGTAGAAGATGGGCTGCGGCTCGCGCCACATGCGGACGCTGGCGGTCATGCCGAGGTTGTTCATCAGAGTTTCGATCGCAGTGACGCCATGCTCGATTTCCACCGGCTCAAGTCGGATCGGCGCGCCCAATTCGAAGGTCACTGCGGGAATGCCGTGATCGGTTGCGGCGCGGCGCAACATGCCGGTCGCACCGGGCGTATGCAGCACGGCTGTTGCGCCAAACAGACGCGTCAGATCGACGACGGCCGGAATGCGCATGTCGCCGCGCACTTGTGGCAAGTTGCTACGCTCGAAGGAGCCGGTGTGAAAGTCGACCAGTGCATCGCACCGTCGCACGATTTGCTGGTAAAAATCAAAGGCGATGCGCGATGCGCTGCTGCCATTCGGATTTCCAGGGAAGAACCGATTGAGATCGCGGCGATCGGGCAAATACCGCGAGCCGCGAGCAAAGCCGGCCATATTCACGATCGGCACCGCGATCAGTGTGCCGTTGAGTTCCGTCGGATCGAGCATCGCCGCCACGCGGCGTATCACCTCGACGCCGTTCAACTCATCGCCATGCACCCCACCGGTCAAACACAGCACCTTTCCCGGATTGGTGCCGTGCAGGACATTGACCGGCGTCGCCATCGGCTCGCCAGTGAAAGTCGAGCCGCTGCTCCATGACAATCGTTGCCGCTGGCCGGGCTCGATGCTTGAACCCAACAGCTCGATAGCGCCCCAGACCGGCGGCAGCGGCACAGCCGAAGATGGACTCTCCGGATCGATCGGCGCCGCTGGCGCTGGATCTATTACGGTTGCTGGAGTCGTCTGGGCGGCCGGCGTTGCCGATTCGACCGTATCCGGTTGCGGCGTTTGCGCAAAAAGAGCGCTACACATTGCCAGGGCTAAGATCGGCAAGCTGCGCATAATCCGTAGACCTCAACGACATGGCGACGCACCGCAAAGCCCTGCGCTTGCGCCTGGAGCACGATCCGATCGGCCAATACATCGGCATCGAACTCGACCACCGAATGGCAACGCTCGCAAATGAGAAACTGGCCTGCCCCATGCCCGGCATCCGGGTGAGGGCACGGCACAAAGGCATTGAGCGCTTCGAGCTTATGCACAAACCCGTGCGTGACCAGAAAATCCAGTGCCCGATAAACCGTCGGTGGCGCGGCCGGGCCGGTCCCATGGCGTCGCACATGCTCGAGCAGATCGTAGGCCTTTACCGGCTTCTGGCTGTCGACAATCAGCTCAAAGACGCGCCGACGCAGATCGGTGAATCTGAGACCACGTTCGGCGCAGGCCAGTTCCACGCGCGTCATCATTGAGCGGTGGTCATGCGCGTGATCGGTATGGGTACAGTACATGTTGGGCCTTCACTCCCAGTCTCACCGGAGTTTATCGGTTCTTTGCGGCCTGTGCCTGTTGGCAGAACCGCCGCATTCACGTGTTTTTGCAATCCGTCGGACAATGCCTGTGTTCATCAGCCACTAACGATTCATACTAATGGGGCATAATCCTCTCGCCCTTGATGTGGCGCCATGTGGGATGACTCCCGTATGCGCCGAAAGTGCATCGAGATAACTCAAAGGAGCTACAGCATGAAGAAGACGCTACTTGTGACCGCACTCGCGGTAGCCGTTGCCCTTCCACTCAGCGCCTCCGCGGCGCCGCGAGAGGCAGGACAGTGGTACGTATCGCCAAAAGTCGGCTTCGGTAAGCCGGACGGCGAACGCAATTCGGAAGATGGCCTGGCCGTGGCGCTCGGCGCTGGATATGTGTTCAAGGACAACTGGACCATCGAAGGCGAAGTGGCGCATAACGAATTCGAGGACGATGTCAACGAATTCGACTTCTACAACTGGAAGCAAACCACCATCTCGGTGGCGCTGCGCTATCTGTTCGATACCGAGACGGCGGTACATCCGTACCTCGGCATTGCCGCAGGTTATGCCGACGCCGAAGGCGACTTCGCCGGCAACAGTCGTTTCGATATCGATGAAAGCGGCACGTCGATCGGTCCGATTGCCGGTATCGAATGGGACGTGACCGACAGTGGCGCCGTACGATTGGAAATCGCCAAGAAGTACACCGATCTCGACGACAATCTTGAGTTCTGGGATACCACGTTGACGGTCGGCTTCTCGCATTACTTCGGCGGTATCGCAGCCGATCCTCCGCCGCCGCCGGCCCCGCCACCGCCGCCACCGCCGCCGCCCCCGCCGCCGCCGCCGGAAGAACCGCCGGCACAGCTGCCGGTATCGATCACGCTGAACGGCGTGAACTTCGACTTCGACAAGTGCACGTTGCGTTCCGACGCGATCGCGATCCTTGACGAAGCGGTGCGCGTACTGAACGGCAACGCGATTCGCGTGGAAGTGGCCGGTCACACCGATTCGGTCGGAACCGACGCCTACAACCAGCGTCTGTCCGAATGCCGCGCCAAAGTGGTCGCCGAGTATCTGACCGGCAAAGGCGTCTCTGACGCCAAGATTTCGGCGGTCAACGGCTACGGCGAATCGCGTCCGATCGACACCAACGACACCGCCGAAGGCCGTGCGCGCAATCGCCGCACGGATCTGAACGTGCAGTAATCGTTGCTGTTTCGGGACGTGGAGAGAACCCGGCCAGGTGCCGGGTTTTCTTTTTTGGCGCGCACACTGTGTAAAGCCTCGTGCGCTTGGCGCTGCATCGACGTGGTGCGATGATCGAGGCTCACTCGCGTCGCGTGGAGACAGAAATGAGATCGCTGTCGTTTTTGGCTCTGGTTTTCGCGACCGGCGCCGCAGCTCAAGATGCCGTCGTTCACGCGGGCCGTTTGTATGCGCGGATGGATCAGGCGCCATCCGAACGCGTGACGATCTTGATCGACGATGGGCGCGTACGCGAAGTCCGGCCTGGATTCGTGGCGCCGGGCGAAACCGACCTGGCGAACGATTCGGTTCTCGTCGACTGGTCCAAGCTGACGGTCCTGCCAGGATTGATCGACTGCCATGTACATCTGGACAGCGATCGCGCCGGGATCGAGGCGCAGTTGGAACAGCTCACGCTAAGTCCACCCGCGAAGGCGTTCGACGCGCTGATGAACGGCCACAAGACGCTGCGGGCCGGCTTCACGACCGTGCGCAATCTGGGCGACGCAGACGGCGTTACACTGGCCCTGCGAGATGCAATCTCCGCTGGCAAAGTGATGGGGCCACGCATTCTCGATGCAGGCCGTTCCATTTCGGCCACCGCCGGCCATATGGATTCGGCCCTGGGATTTCGCAGCGATTTGCGGGAGGCACTGAACGATGACGGCAATCTTTGCGATGGCGCAGATGCCTGCCGTCAGGCGGTACGCTTACAAGTTGCTCGGGGCGTCGATCTGATTAAGTTTGCAACCACAGGCGGCGTCAATAGCCGAATCGGCCTGGGTCTGGGCGCACAGATGTTCGAAGACGAAGCGCGGGCGATTATCGAAACGGCGCATCTTTACGAGAAAAAAGTCGCGGTGCACGCGCATGGCCATGACGGGATTAATCTGGCGCTGAAACTCGGCGCAGATTCCATTGAACACGGCACTTTGCTCAACGATGACGGACTGAAGCTCTTCCGCGAGTCGGGCGCTTACTACGTTCCCACGCTCTCGACGATCAATGGCTATTTGGAGCGGCTGGCTGCCAACCCCGATGCCTACTCGCCAGCCGTGAAGAAAAAGATCGAGTGGCGAATTTCGATTACCGGCAACGCACTACGCCGCGCGCACGGCGCCGGCGTCAAGATCGCCTTTGGCACAGACGCTGGCGTCAGCCTGCATGGTCGCAACGCCGATGAGTTTGAACTGATGGTCAAACATGGGATGACCGCCAGGGAAGCACTGATCGCGGCGACAATTAACGCGGCGGATTTGCTTGGACTGAGCCACGAGATCGGTACCATCGAGGCGGGCAAATCCGCGGATTTGGTTGCGCTCAGCGGTGACCCTGTCGAGGACCTTGCCGTACTGAAACGTGTGATGGCGGTCATCGCGCGCGGCCGTGTTGTTGCGCTCTGAACCGCAGCCAGCTTGTTCGTTAGTTTTTTCTTGAATTTCCGTTAGGCCTTAGCGTTTTTTCAAGTCCCGGCTAAGCCTCGCTTAAGACATACCGCTTAGCTTCTCCATCGTGCTTTCACGATACGGTGGACGATGGACGGCAGCCTGCAAGTACCTCAAGTGCGACTGATCGGTGAGAACGACCCGATGCGCGGCAGCGCAGAGTCGTTCGTCCGCGAACGTTTCGCAGCCGCATTTTCTGCCGACATTCGCGAACTCATGCCGAACCTGATGGTCGGCACCAGCGCCACTGGCGCGATTGTCTCCTGCCTCGGATTCCGCGAAGCGGCCAGCGCACCGTTGTTTCTCGAACAGTATTTGAGCGAACCGATCGAAGATCTGCTCAGCAGTCGCTTCGGCTTAGGGGTCGAACGCCGGCACATCGTCGAAATAGGTCATTTCAGCGGCATCAGCCGCGGCTGCGGCCGCCGGCTGATCCCGTCATTGCTGAAGCACCTGGCGGATCGAAATCTCGATTGGCTGGCGTTCACCGCGACAAAGTCCTTGCGAGAGCTCCTGGTGCGACTCGGTCTCCAGCCATTGCCGCTCGCTGTCGCGCGCGCCCAATGCATCGCCGAGCCGGGTTCCTGGGGATGTTATTACGACGACGATCCCTGGGTGATGGGTGGCCCTTTGGCGTGGTCGAAAGGGACCCGGATATGAGCCTGGTTCTCGACGCCCTGGCGAACGCCAGAAGCGACCAGACCCGCGCACGGTTGTCCGACGGGACACACAGTCTCAACGCCGGGCAGATACTGGCGGCGGCAGACACGCTGGCCGATGCCCTTTTGCGCCACGCCGTACGCCGCGCAGCAGCAACGCTGGACAACGGCGTCGCCGGCACGGTGTTGGAGCTTGCGTGTCGCCGAGCCAGTGTTGTCTTCCTGCAATTACCGGGCTTTTTTAGCGCTTCACAACGCGGACATGCATTGGCCGACGCTGGGATCGATGCGCTGATCGGCCTGGAAGGCGAGATTGAACTGAGCCTTGGATTGCGTTTGCGCCGCATTGCGCATCGCCCGCGCATATTGCCTTTGTCGACGGCCGCGATCACCTACACCTCGGGCAGCACGGGCTCACCGAAAGGCGTTTGTCTATCCGGCAACCATCTTGATCTCGTGGCTCAGAGCATCATCGCTGCACTCGGCGAACAGCGGCCGGTTCGGCATCTGGCGCTTTTGCCGCAAAGCGTATTGTTGGAATCAGTCGCTGGCATCGCCGCCGGACTCATGGCGGGCGCCGAGGTCCTGCTGCCGCCTCTGGAAGAAGTGGGCTTGCGCGGCGGCGCTGCGATCGACGGCGTGATGCTGGCCAACTGCATCGACCGTCATGCCCCGGAGAGTCTGATCCTGGTGCCTCAGATGCTGCGAGTCTGGCTCGATGCGCTCGACGCTGGCGCGCGTTTGCCGTCCTCACTGCGCTTTTGTGCCATCGGCGGTGCACGGGTCGGCATGCCGCTGCTGGCGCGCGCGCAGGCGCACGGAATTCCGCTGTTCGAGGGTTATGGGCTGAGCGAGTGCGCATCCGTCCTGAGCTTGAACGTTCCCGAAGCCAGGCGAACAGGCAGCGTCGGTCGCGCGTTACAGCATATCCAGTTGAACGTGGAGGACGGCGAGATCGTTGCGATCGGACCGCACTTCCTGGGGTACGTTGGCAGTAGCGCAGTGCCGGGCACAAGGTACGCCACCGGTGATCTGGGCTGGATCGATGCGGATGGATTTCTTCATCTGACTGGACGCCGCGGCAACCGCTTTATCACAGCGTTTGGGCGCAACGTTTCGCCCGAGTGGATCGAAAGCGAACTCGCGGCTCATCCAGCCATTGAGCAAGCCTTCGTCGATGGCGAGGCGCGCAGTGCGAACGTCGCAGTCATCGTGCCGCGTTCAGGCGCAAGTCCGACGGCGATCGAGCGCGCCGTGTCCAGCGTCAATGCCGGCCTGCCGGACTACGCTCGCGCACACCTCTGGTTGATGGCCGACGAGTCTTTCAGTTTAGCGAATGGCGAATCGACGGCAAATGGCCGGCTGCGCCGTGGCTTGATCTTGGGCCGATACCGGCAGCGCATTGATGCGCTCGCCGGTCCGGTCTCCGAACAACAACCTGTGGAGACGACATGAGCTTTTACGAAACCCTGCTGGCCGCAACTGCCAGCGACCGCAACGCGTTATTGAGCCTGCCGATATTGCACGATGCCACCGTCGGCCACGTGACTTCGGAGGAGTATCGCGATTTCCTGACCCAGGCTTACCATCACGTCTCGCACACAGTGCCGCTCTTGATGGCCTGCGGCGCAAGGCTGCCGCCACGCCTGGATTGGTTGCGCGACGCAGTGGCTGAGTACATCGAAGAGGAACTGGGCCATGAACGCTGGATCCTGGACGATATCCGAACCGCAGGTGGCGATGCCGACAAAGTGGCCACTGGTACGCCGCTCCCGGAAACCGAACTTATGGTGGCCTACGCCTACGATGGCATCGCACGTGGCAATCCAGTGAGCTTTTTTGGCATGGTGCTGGTCCTCGAGGGTACCAGCGTGACTCTGGCCACGCAGGCAGCTCAGAGCCTGCAGCGTGGCCTGGGGTTACCTCAGAGCGCCTTCCGCTATCTGGGCTCGCACGGTCAACTCGATCAACAGCACGTGGGGTTCTTCGCCGGCCTTATGGATCGCCTGGAAGATCCCGCCGATCGACAGGCGGTGATCCACGCGGCGCGAATGTTCTATCGGCTGTATGCCGCGATCTTCCGCGCGCTCCGCCCGGCCACGGCCCTGTCCCTTGCCAGGGCCGCATGATGAATCTCAAGGACAAAACCATCCTGATTACCGGCGCGAGCGGCGGCATAGGCAGCGCCTTGGCGCAGGCTTTCGTTGTCGCAGGGGCCAAAGTACTGGTGCATGGTCGCGATGAATTGCGTCTGCAAGCGAGTTTGCACCGCTTGCCCGCTGGTACGCCGGCTGTTCTGGCGGATCTGGCGACATCTGCCGGACGCGACGAATTGCTAAGATTCGCCTCGACGCACCGACCGAACGCCGTCGTGTTGAATGCGGCGAGCGGGCACTTCGGCCGCTTCGTCGATATGCGCGCGGAGGATATCGAGCGGCTTATTGCAACGGACCTGCTTTCGCCGGTGTTGCTTACCCGCGCATTGCTGCCAGGCCTGCAAGACCAGGCGGACAGCGCTTTGGTCCTGATCGGATCAACCCTGGGCCGTATCGGCCATCCCGGCTTTGCGGCTTACGGCGCAACCAAAGCCGGTTTGTACGCCTTCGCAGAGGCGCTGTCTCGCGAGCTCGGTCGACATGGGCCGCGCGTACTTCACGTTGCACCGCGAGCCACTCGAACATCCATGAACAACGGTGCAGCACGTGCGATGAACGCGGCCCTGCGGGTTACCGAGGACGCCCCGGAAACCGTCGCGGCCGCGGTCATCGAAGCGCTCAGACGAAATGCGCGCCGTCTCCAGATCGGCTTGCCCGAGAGAATTCTCGTTCGCGTCAATGCGGTGCTCCCGAGCATCGTTGATCGGGCACTCGCCGGTAAACACGAAACCATTATGAAGTTCGCCACGATTTCTTCAGGAGTCGCACCATGAAAATTCTCAGTCTGGCCTTTGGTTTGATCTTTGCCGTCCAGGCGCACGCCGAACTCTCCGACGAACTGCTCACAGTGCAATCTCAGTGGGCCACGATCCAGTACCAGATGCCTGCCACGCAACGGGCAAAAGCGTTCGAGAAGCTGCAAACTCTGGCTGCACAATTGCGCGAGCGTTATCCAGATCGCGCCGAACCTTTGATCTGGGAGGGCATCGTCTATTCGACGTGGGCGGGTGCCAAAGGCGGCCTGGGTGCCCTGGGTTTGTGCAAAAAGGCGAAAGCCGACTTCGAAGCCGCGTTGCGGATCGATGAGCGCGCTCTGGACGGATCGGCCTACACCAGCCTGGGCAGCTTGTACTATCAGGTCCCCGGATGGCCGCTTGGGTTCGGCGACGACGAGAAAGCTGCCGAGCTGTTACAAAAGGGCCTCGCGATCGCGCCAGATGGTATCGACGCCAATTACTTCTGGGGCGACTTCCTGATCGAACAGGGCCGCTATCGCGAGGCTGTGAAAGTGCTGGAGCATGCGGCAGAAGCGCAACCGCGCGAACAACGAGCGTCCGCCGACGCCGGGCGACAAAAAGAAATCCAGGCCAAACTGGAGGTCGCACGGGCCGAACTGAGTTAAAAAAATTCCTGCCGCCTGGCAACGTCAGATCGGCGAGAATGACCCACCAACCGTCATGGAAAGCAGGAGCGAGACGGGCACACAATGCCCGTTGTCGCCGTGAATATGCGCATTCTGGTCGTCGAAGATGATGTCTTGCTGGGCGAGGGCCTGTGCACCGCGCTGCGGCGTGCGGACCATGTTGTCGACTGGGTGCGCGACGGTCAGTCCGCGTGGCGTGCGGTCCGTGGCGAGGCGTTCGATGTCGTGTTACTCGACCTGGGTTTGCCGCAGCGCGATGGCCTGGATGTTCTGACGCAGATGCGTGCCGCCAGGATCGCATCACCGGTGATGATTCTGACGGCGCGCGATGGCGCCAAAGAACGCGTCAAGGCACTGGACCTTGGCGCCGACGACTACCTTGTAAAACCCTTCGATCGCGAAGAACTCCTGGCGCGGCTTCGGGCGCTGCACCGACGCGCATGCGGCCATGTGCAGCAGGTCGTCGAGTATGGCGAATTGCGTCTGCTGCCGGCCTCAAGGGAGTTGCAGCTGCGTGGGCAGCCGGTAGACCTGACGCGTCGAGAATTCACGCTGTTGTCGTTCTTGATCGATCAAGCCGGGCGGGTGGCGACTCGCAGCGCTGCGACTCAGCACGTCTACGGCTGGAATGAAGAGGTCGATAGCAACGTGCTCGAGGTTCACATCCATGCGTTACGCAAGAAACTCTGGCCAGAACTGATTCGCACCGTGCGCGGCGTGGGATACATGGTGCCCGCTCAACCATCATGCTGAAAACCATCCGCAAGAATGACAGTTGTGCTGCCATGATCGTTGCGGAAATCCCCGTTCCTGACCACACCCCAACCCGCCCCGAACATCGGCGTGCGAGCAACATCCGAATCGACACAATTTCACGACAACCGATCGGATCATGAGGTCGCTGCGCCAAATGTTGCTGTGGAGCTTGCTGCCGGCCGTTTTCGCGGCCGAGTTGGCGACCAGTCTTGCGAGTTATCGCAACAGCTTGATCGAGGCCAACGAACTATTCGATGCCAAACTTGCGCAGTCCGTCCGCATCCTTGCCGCTTTGGTCGAGAGCCACCTCGACGAAGGCGATGTGCCGCCGAATCTTGCCGTCAACGGGCTGATGGTGAACTTGCCGGGTCGCGATACCGATCTGGCGACCTCGCAGGGTCATGTTTACGAGAGCAAAGTTGCCTTCCAGGCGATCGCAGCCGATGGCACGATGCTGCTGCGCACGGGAAATGCGCCTGAACACCCTTTGGCGCCGTTGGCCGCCGGCTTCGCAGACGTCGGCGTGGGTACGGAAGTCTGGCGTGTCTTTACTTTGATCGAAGACGGACGTTACTTCGTCGCGGCCGAACGCGCCGATATTCGTCGGGAGCTGGCCGCCGAAACCGCGGCCAGTGCACTGATGCCACTGCTGCTGTCACTGCCTTTGCTCACCTGTTTGATCGTTCTGATCGTCAATCGCAGCGCGCGTAGCCTGCGAACGCTGGCGGCCAACATCGAAACGCGGCCCGCCGATCGGCTTGATCCGTTTCCCTCCGATCAGGTGCCTCAGGAGGTGGTCGGCCTGGTGCAGGCGATGAACCGGCTATTGCAACGCGTCGATACGCTGATCGAGCGCGAGCGTCGTTTCGCCGCCGATGCCGCTCACGAACTGCGTACCCCGATCAGTGCACTCAAAATCCACGCCCAGAATCTGCAGCGGTACGTCGACGGCGCCGACATGCTCGGCGACTATGAGCGCTTGCTGCGGGGCTTCGATCGATGCGAACGATTGATCGAACAGCTGTTGGACCTGACCCGGATGGAGCGACTGGAGGAACCCAGCGTTGTCGATCTGGCCCAGCTTGCGCAAGACGTGATTGCCGAACTTGCGCCGGCAGCGCTGCGTGAAGGACGCGAATTCACCCTGCGCGCTCAGCGAACCCTGGTCCGCGGGCATCCGGTGCTTCTGGGTGCGCTCATCCGCAATCTGGTCGACAACGCGCTGCGTCACGGCGGCGGTGAAGTCACCGTCGACGTCGTGCCTGCGCCTGTTGCGACGCTTTCGGTCCTGGACGGCGGCGCAGGCCTGGAAAGTGCGGCTCTGCACCGGGTCCTGGATCGATATCACCGCGAAAACGAGGCAACACCAGGAACAGGCTTGGGACTATCCATCGCCAAACGCATCGCAGATGCGCATGGTGCACAGATGGTGCTGCAGAACGGTCTGCAGGGTGGCTTGAAGGTCTCGGTGACGTTCTGAAGAAGGCCCAAGGCGAGACGGCAACGAGGCGACGCCTCGCCAGACCCAATCGTCTTCGGATCTGTGCGCGGCTGCATGCAAACCCGCATGCGCCGTATCATTGTCTTCACGAAACCATCATTCGGTGCGCTATGACGGGGCCATCCGATCGTTCGCTCAACAAGGTTCGCTCGCGGATCATCCCGGGCTACCCCTTGTTGCAGGCTTCGGGACTGGCGCGACAGTTGGCGCTTTGCGATCGGCTGCAGCGACTTGCGGAGTCGGCGTTCGCGGCAGAGGGCATCGAAGCTCAGCTCAAACACTGGGTGTATGGGCTTTCCGAGGCGAGCCGTTCGCGCGCTGCGCTGGTGTTGCTTGGCGCTCGTGAGTTGCACGTAGGCGCCTTCATGGGGCCGGTTGCGACGGAACAGGGCGCCGTTTGGCCGCACCAGGGCATCGCTGCGCAAGCGCTTCGCGATCGCGATCTTGTTTTGGGCGCCGCGGTCGAGGTCGATCCCACAACGCCTGTGGCGTTGCGCGACACACTGTCGGTCGGACTGCCGTTGGTGTGGAATGGTCGCACACTTGGGGTTGCGCTGTTCTGGCTGCCGGCGCTCACGTCTCCGGAAACTGAAATCCTGTTGTTGCGGATGGCTGCAAGCTCGCTTGGGCAACACCTCGATTCCGCCGAGAACCGCGCCCGAGATCGGCATCGCAGCGCACGGTTCGAACTGATCGCTCAAGCTGCACAGCTCGTCGGCAGCGACGCCGATCAGCAAGTGCTTCTGCAGCGCACCGCCGATGCAATCCATACGCTACTCGGGTACCCGGCCGTGGACATCCCGACGATCGATCGCGACGACCCGGCGCATCTGACGATACGGGTTCGCGGCGGTCACTACAAACACCTGATCCGCCAGGTCGACAAAGTGCCGATCGGTCACGGCATCATGGGGGCCGCAGCCAGTGAACGACGCACGCAGTGCGTGAACGATGTCGCTGGCGATTCGCGCTACATTAACCCACCGGGTGTGGATCCGCCGCAGGCGGAGCTTGCCGTGCCGGTGCTGGTCGACGGCATGCCGGTCGCGGTCATCAACGTGGAGGGACCACGACGTTTCTCGCCACTCGATGTCACCACGATCGAAGCTGTTGCGCATTCGCTGGCGCTCGCACTCGAGGCCGCTGAGCGCGTCTCCAGGGCCAGGTCCGGATCGACGTTGCAAGTTCGCGAAGATATCGCCAAGGATGTGGAAACGACCTTGACGCAACTGCTGACGAATATCCATATGCTGGCGGACACGCTGGAAGTCGCCATGCGTACGGATGTGGATAAAGCAATGGCGCGCTGCCAGCGTTTGCGTGAACTCACGCACGCCGCGCAGCGCGAGTCGCGAGCGCTGGTGCGGCGGTCTTTGGGCGAGCAAGGCGACCGGCCCAAAGTCCGCAGCGATGGATGATTGCGCAAGATCATCGTCGGGTCGGTCGGCACAGTCATGTGTCAACAGGGCGCGGCCAGGCATTTTTCGACAACACTGGATAACCTATGGACCGCTACGAGCGAATCGTTCGCCTGCACCGGCTGTTGAAACTCAACAGAACCGGTGTCAGCGTCGACAAGTTGATGGACGACATCGAAGCGTCGCGCGCCACGGTCTACCGCGACATTGCGTTTTTGCGCGATGCGCTCGGCGCGCCGATCGAAAGCGACAACGACACCCATCGCTTCAAATACGTGCCCGATCCGACGCACGATTTCGAGCTGCCGGGCGTGTGGCTGTCGCCCGAAGAAGTGTACGCGCTACTGGTCGCACGCCAGGCGCTTAACACCCAGTCGGACGGCGCGCTGGCCGACGCATTGGGCGATCTGGGACCGCGCCTGCGCGCGATCGTCGGTACCAGTGTCGACCATCTGGCGCGTGTTCGAGTCTTGCGTCAGGGCAGCCGCAAACTCGACAACACGGTGTTTCGCACAGTGATCGGTGCCGTGCTGGAACGCAAACGCCTGAGTTTTCAATACCGCGCCCGCTCCACAGGCGACGGCAGTATGCGCAATACCTCACCGCAACGCCTGACGCATTACCGCGACAACTGGTATCTCGACGCGCTGGATCACGATCGTCGCCAACTGCGTAGCTTTGCGCTGGATCGCATCGCTGCACCGAACTTAGGGCCCATTGCGGAAGACTGGCCTGACGCCGAACTCGATGCGCATTTTGCGCAAAGTTACGGCATCTTTTCCGGACCCGCCCGCGCCTGGGCAACCATCCGCTTTTCCGCTCACGCAGCGCGTTGGGTGGCCGATGAACGCTGGCACGCACAACAGAAGTCGCGGTTCTTGCCGGATGGCCGATTCGAACTCCAGGTGCCTTTCGGAAATGCGCGCGAACTGCTGATGGATGTGTTGCGCTATGGCCCGGATGCCGAAGTGATCACGCCGGTTTCCTTGCGCGAAGAGATGAAACAACTGCTCACGCTGGCGTTGGTCGGTTATGCCGGCTGATACGCAGGCTGGCAGACCCGGCGAGGCTGCGCGTCGCCAGAGTCCTTAGATTGAGCGGGATCTTGTCATCTGAGTCAAGTGTTCGTCGGAGCGGCTTGGGCTGTTGCAGCCCCTTACGTTTAGGGCGTAAGACCGGCGCGGACCCGCCGCAGGCGTGTGCCGAGTCGAACGCCCGCCGGCTGCGCCGCCGGGCCGGAAATGCGAAGCGCGGGTTGTGGCAAGTACGGTGTCGGGCGAAGCCAACATCGCTCGGCGGTCTGAGGGGAAGCCTCGCCAGGTCATTACACTGAGTCTGCTTCTCGGACCGGCTGATCGCGATATGACACCGGTTACCATTTTGCTATCCTGGAGCAACGCATCTTCGAGAAACCGCACGAATGTACACCAAGACATATCACGCAACGCACCCGGACATGATGCATGGCGTGAGCAATGAGCAACTCCGCGATCGTTACCTGATTGAGGCGATTTTTGCCCCGGATGCCGTGCGTTTGAACTACACGCACTACGAGCGGATCGTCGTGGGTGGTGCGATGCCAGTCGATACAGCGCTGGTCCTGCCGACACAACAAGAACCGGCTTCTGCGCTTGGACTGCCGTTTCTGCAGCGGCGCGAACTGGGCATCGTCAATGTTGGCGGTCAGGGCATCGTCAGCGTCGACGGTGCAGAACTCGAACTGGCGCCGCGCGATGGCGCTTATGTTCCGATGGGATCGCAGGACGTGCGTTTCTCGAGTGTCGATCGCGCGTCCCCGGCCAAATTCTATTTGGTATCGACACCGGCGCATGCGCGGCACGAGCTCAGGCACCTGTCGATCGCCGCCGCTGTACCGCTGCAACGCGGCAGCCTCGAAAGCAGCAACCAACGCACGATCTATCAGTACATCGTCCCGAGCACGTGCACTTCGTGCCAGCTGCTGCTGGGAATGACGTTGCTCGATCCCGGGAGTGTGTGGAACACCATGCCACCCCATCTGCACGATCGCCGCTCGGAGGTCTATTTTTACTTTGGCCTGGATGACAGCGAACGCATCATGCACTTTATGGGACAACCGGACGATACGCGCCATTTGACGCTCGCCAACGAGCAGGCCGTGGTGTCTCCACCCTGGTCGATCCATATGGGCGCAGGCACGCGCAACTATGGGTTCATCTGGGCCATGGGTGGCGAAAATCTCGACTACACCGACTTGCGGCAGATCGATATCTGCCAACTGCGATGAACGTGTTCGACCTCAGGGGAAAGGTCGCGCTGGTCACCGGCGCGAACACAGGCATTGGCCAGGCCATCGCCATCGCGCTGGCGCAAAGCGGCTCGGACATCGCGATTTTGTCTCGGCGCGAGCCTGCCGAGACTGTGGCCGCCGTTGACGAGCTTGGTTGTCGCGCAATTTGGATCGAGGGCGAACTCGGCGCCGGCATGCCGGCAGAGTTTGTCCAACGCGCCGTCGCTACGCTCGGGCGACTGGACGTGCTGGTCAACAATGCCGGCACGATCCGCCGGTGCGACGCCATCGATTTCTCCGAACGCGACTGGGACGATGTCATCGACGTGAACCTGAAAAGCGCGTTTTTCCTGAGTCAGCAGGCGGCACGCTATTGGCGCGCGCAAAACTCGCCCGGCAAGATCATCAACATCGTTTCGATGCTCAGTTTTCAAGGCGGCATTCGCGTCGCCTCATACACCGCCAGCAAGTCCGGATTGCTCGGCATTACGCGGTTGCTGGCCAATGAGTGGGCGAAGTTCGGTATCAACGTCAACGCCATCGCGCCAGGTTATTTTGCGACCGACAACACCACGGCACTGCGCGAAGACGCCGAGCGCAGCCGCGATATTCTGGCGCGAATTCCAGCGGGTCGCTGGGGTCAGCCGAGCGACCTCGGTGGCGCAGCGGTGTTCCTCGCATCGTCGGCCGCCGACTATGTGCACGGCGCCGTGCTGCCGGTGGATGGCGGTTGGCTGGCCCGCTAGCCCTACCGCCTGACCCCGAACCCTCGTGCCGCGACGAAATCCTGAAGATCGGCCAACGACGCACGATTGAAATCGCCGGGAATGGAGTGCTTCAAACACGCCCCGGCAAGACCATAGTGCAGCGACTCGCCGTCCGTAAGACCGTTGATCAGGCCATGCAGCACGCCGGCAGCAAAGGCATCGCCAGTACCGATGCGATCGACGATCGGCGCCAGCGTGTAGCGCGGCGCGCTGGTGCTCGTGCCGCTCCTGTGCAGCATTCGCGCCGTCAGCGTGTGGTGATCGACGCTGTGCTCGTCGCGCAGGGTCGTCGCCATTCGTTCCAGACGTGGAAACGCGGCGAATGCGCGGGCTGCAGCCTGCGCAAACCGATCGTCGGCCGGCGCATCGCCGAGCACAACCGCCATGTCGCGCTCATCGGCGAACAGCAGCTCGGCTTTGTCCATCAGCGAGTGCAAACGCCGCTGTGGCTCGCCGTTCCAAAGCGCCCAGAGCTTACTGCGGAAGTTGCCGTCGAACGCAATGCGCGTGCCACGTTCGGCTGCGATCGAGAGCAGACGTTCGCACGCATCCGCCGATGCTTCGCCGAGGGACGGTGTCACGCCCGAGAGCAGCAACCAATCAACGCCCTCCAGCGCGCGTTCGAATTCGCTCGTTGTCCAGACTTTCGCCGAGAACGACGAATGCTGGCGATCGTAGAGCACTTCCGAGGGCCGCTGCATGGCGCCTGGCACCAAAAAGTACAAGCCCATTCGGCCCTCGCTGCGCGCAACGCTTTGTGTATCGATACCGAATCGGCGCAGCTCGCCGAGCGCGGTGTCTCCGAGCGGCCCGTGCGGCAGCGCGGTCAGCATGCGCACGCCGTGGCCGAGTTGCGCCATGGCCACAGCAACGTTCGCCTCCGCTCCGCCGACGCAAACCTCCAACTGGGATGTCTGTAGCAACAACTGACGACCGGGCGCATTCAGCCGCAGCAGCATTTCGCCGAAACAAAGCACGGCCGACATCGACATCTCCTTCAGGAAACAGCCTTCACGATGCTTGCAATTATCTCATGCTCTGATACGATTTTGACCACCGGTGTCATGCACTAACCAAATTTGCTACCGGTGTCATTTATCGCGGTATCATCTCGCCTTGGGAGGGGAATCCATGACATTCAAGACACGCCATTGGCCTGTGCAACAAGCTGTGCTGGCATCGGCGATTGTGGCTGCGCTTTACGCACCCGACAGTCGGGCACAGCAGTCCGATGACAACGACGAAGCGAGGCAGCTCGATGTCGTTAGTGTTGTCGGTTTCCGGCAAAGCCTGCAACGCGCCATCGATATCAAACGCGACACGGTTGGCCAGGTTGATGCCATCGTCGCGGAAGATATCGGCAAATTCCCGGATCTGAACCTCGCGGAGTCCTTGCAGAGAATCCCGGGCGTCAGCATCACCCGTGACGCAGGCGAAGGCCGCAACATTTCGGTGCGTGGGCTCGATTCGCAGTTTACGCGCGTACGCATCAACGGCATGGAAGCCTTGACGACGACGGGTGGCACTGACAGTTCGGGTGGCGCAAACCGCGGGCGCGGCTTTGATTTCAACGTATTTGCGTCGGACCTGTTCAACAGCATCACGGTGCGTAAGACAGCTGCAGCGGAAATCGAAGAGGGCTCGCTGGGCGCAACCGTCGATCTACAACCCGCACGGCCTTTCGATTACGACGGGTTCGTTTTGGCGACGTCTGCACAGATCGGCTACAACGACCTTTCTGAGAACACCGATCCTCGTGGCGCTGCTCTGATCAGCAACACCTGGGCGGATGGCACGATGGGTGCCTTGCTGTCGGTGGCCTATACCGATCGCCGGCTCATCGAAGAGGGCCATAGCACGGTGCGCTGGGACAGAGGCAACTCAAGCGGTGGCTTCGCAGCCAGTTCCCCGTTCACGCCGGCGTTGTCGCCCGATGTGTTCCATCCCCGGATTCCGCGTTACGGTGTACTCGAGCATCAACAAGAGCGCCTGGGCGTCACGGGCTCCTGGCAGTTCCGTCCGAGCGACGAAACACTGTTCTCTCTGGACGCGCTCTATGCGAGATTCGATGCAACACGAAGCGAGGACTTCCTCGAGTCGATCTCGTTCTCAAGAACAGGGACGGGCAAACCGCAGACGATTGTTCGCGATGGCGCTGTGAATTCGCGCGGCAATCTGGTCTATGGTGTATTTGATAATGTCGACGTGCGGTCTGAATCACGTTACGACGAATTAGAGACGACATTCAAACAGTTCACCCTCAGTGGCGAACACCAGATCAACGATCGATGGCGCATCGATGGTCGCATTGGACATGCTGAATCGCTGTTCGACAATCCGATCCAGACCACCGTTACATTGGACCGTGTCAATGCGAACGGTGTTGTTTGGGACTACCGCAACAACGACCGTCTGCCGCTGTTGAGTTACGGATTCGACGTCAGCAATCCAGCGAACTGGAGCTTCGCCAATGGCCTTTCTGAAATCCGCCTGCGACCACAAACCGCCGACAACGAATTCGACAGCGCGGAACTGAATCTCAGTTTCGATCTGAACGACGCCGTGACGTTGAAGGGCGGCCTGCTCTGGAAGGAATACAGCTTCGTCACCAGCGAGTTGCGGCGTGCGTCGGAAACGGTGGTGCCGGCACTGCCTGCCGGCACCACCATCGCTGACCTGTCGCGCATTCTCAGTCTGTCTGATCTGAACGTACCTGGTGGCACAGATGTGCGCTGGGTGACGCCCGATGCGGCGGCATTCGCGCGCCTTTTCGACATCTACAGCAATAGCGGGATTTTTGCGCTTGCCTCAACCGTGGCCAGCGCACGAGGCAACAATCGCAGTGTGGAAGAAGAGGACTTCGGCACCTGGTTGCAGGCCGATATTGTCGCCGATGTCGGCAACGTGCCCATCAGCGCCAACATTGGCGCGCGATACGTGCGGACCGAGCAGACGGCCAGCGGTTTCGCTGTGGTCAACAACACCCCGGTGTTGATCACCGTGGAACGCGACTACAACGACTTTCTGCCAGCCTTCAATTTGACCGCAGAAGTCAAACCCGACGTGCTTCTGAGGTTTGGTGCTGCCAAGGTGATGGCGCGACCCGGCCTTGGCAACTTGACGCCGGGCGTCACGGTGAGCGTGAGCGGCGGCAATCGCACGGTGACAGGTGGCGATCCACTACTCGACCCGTTCCGCGCCACGACGGCCGATCTGGCGCTCGAGTGGTACTACGCCGACGAAGCCCTGCTCTCGGCGGCACTGTTCTACAAAGATATCGACACTTTTGTGCAGACGTCGCGCGAAACCCGACCCTATAGCTCATCGGGTCTGCCCGAAAGTCTGTTGACCGGCACCGGCGCCAGCGTCAACGACGACTTCCAGTTCAACATTCCCGTGAACACGCCGGGCGGGGAGTTGACCGGACTCGAATTGAGTTGGCAGCAACCTCTGAGCTTCCTGCCCGCGCCGTTCAACGATCTGGGCGCAATCTTCAACTACACCTACGTAGATTCGAAAATCCAATACGTCACATCGACCGGCGCAAATGCTCTGCAGACGGATCTGACCGGGCTTTCGAAGAACGCTTACAACGCAACGCTGTACTACGAAACCGAACGCTTCGGCATGCGCGTTTCGGCCGCCTACCGCGACGACTACCTGACGACGGCGCCCGGGCGCAACAGCAATGATGTGGAAGGCACGAAGGCGACACTCAACATTGATGCATCGGCATCTTACAAACTCAACGATCAGTGGGAACTCAGTTTCGAAGCGCTCAACTTGACGGACGAATTCAACGATCAGTGGGTCGACTCCCGTGGCGATCGCGTCTCGGTCTATCACCACACCGGCCGCCAATACCTGTTCGGCGTACGCTACAAAATGTAAGCGCCCGGTGGCTCTCGGCAATCGATGGTCGATTCGCCGAGAGCCGCGCGCCGACGCCAGCGCACAGGCATCCGTTTACTTTGGCGGCGGACGCCGCCAGAGCGCTTTGCGCGGTGTCATGTGCGCCAGATCCCAGTCTTCTTCAATAAACGCAGCACGTGTTTCCGGGTAACTCGGATAGCCGCCAACCTGCGTTTCACTGTTGATGATGGCGCCACGGCCTTCGATCACGTTGGCGACGATGCGGCGGTCGATATCATCCCGATCCCATGGCCTTGCACCGGCATTGGCGACCACTGCGTCCTGCACCGCTGTCGCCGGCAGCAGCTCGACGCCAGGCGGCAGCTCCCATGTTTCTTCGACGATCTTGATTGGCGCAGTTGTGTAACGACCCAATTGCGGCAATGGCATACCGATGCGGTCGACGGCGATATTGTCCTTGGCGTGCAAGCGAAGGTCGCCGGAGCCGCCGACCATCAACAAGGCGATCGGTGCGGTGGTCGATGGCCCTGCGCGCATGACGTTGCCGAGCAACTGCATTTCGCCGATGACGTATTCGCGATCGACCCATTCTTGAGCGATCAGATTGTAGTGAACTGCACGAGTGCCGGGATCGTAGATCAGGTTGTTGAGCACTGCGCCACGCACCGCGCCCTTGAACAACGGCGAACGCTCCACATTGTGCGCGTATAGGTTACCTACGATCAGAATGTCCCTGACATTGTCGTGAATCAAACTGCCTTTGCTGTGCTCTCCTTTGGCATGCGTAGAGAACGCCAGACCTTCCGCCAGGAGGTTGTTGCTGAAGGTAATCCGCCTCGACGTCGCTGCGCGGAAATCTTCCAGTGTGCGGCCACCATCCACAAATCGCGGACCCGAGGCCGAGAGGTTTTCGTCCGTCGCCCAGGTCAGCGAACAATGATCGATCACAACATCATGCGCACCGATGGTCGAAATCGCGTCGAAGTCCTGGCCGCTGCCCTTGGCGGCGCCTGCCTCCCCAGGACGTACGCGCAAGTGGCGCACGACAACGTCATGTGTCCGGATTTCGATACCCCCGCGAATCAGCGTAATTCCTGGATACGGCGCAGTTTGACCAGCTATCGTCAAGTACGGTTTTTCAACGACCACCGCTTGTGCGCCCAAATCGATGACGCCTCCTACTTCGAATACGACGATACGCGGTCCGCTTTGAGCGATCGCCTGTTGCAACGAACCCGGGCCAGTGGCGGCAAGTGTTGTCACCCGCACAATCTGGCCGCCTCGCCCACCGCGGTCATCCGCCCAGCCGACACGACGATCTGGCTGCGCCATCAGTGCGGGAGCGCCCCAAAGCGTGACCAGCGACAAAATGGCTGCCCGGAACGGGCGCGCGATCGTATTCATATTCACCTCGTTGAAAATGACACCGGTTTCCTTTATATCTTACTTCCATTCGAACGCGAACGAGAATGACCCTGCACAATAGCCCCGCCCCTGCCGAGTCGGCCATGCAAGTTGCCAGGCAGTTTGTCGCTGCGCGCCAGACGGCGACCGCTTTGCCGGCATATCCAGGTTCGCTGCCGGCTTCGCTTGACGCGGCTTATGCGCGACAAGACGCGGCCATCGCGCTTTGGCCAGATGCCATCGTGGGCTGGAAGGTCGGGAAGATCCCCGATGCATGGTGCGATCGGCTCGGCGAAGAACGGCTGGTCGGTCCAATCTTCCGGCAGAATGTTCAACGGCTCTCGCCTGGCGACCGAGGCCTGTTGCGCGTGATTCCGGGCGGCTTTGCGGCGGTCGAGGCCGAGTACATTTTCGAAATTGCCGTCGATGTCGATCCGGCGCAGCGGCACTTTTCCTTGGACGACGCGTGCACACTCGCCGCATGTATGCGCCTGGGCATCGAATTTGCGGGCAGCCCGCTGGCGAGCATCAATGAACTCGGTCCAGCGGTCGTGGTGTCCGACTTCGGAAACAACGCTGGCTTGTTGGTCGGCCCAAAGGTCGACGACTGGCAGCAAAGCTGGCCATCTTTGTTCTGCGAGACCTTCATCGGAGGGCGAAGTGTAGGCCGCGGTGGCGCAACATCGATCAGCGGCGGTCCGCTCGCGGCGCTGATTTTCGCGCTGGAACGCAACGCCAGACGCGGCAGGCCGCTCAGACGCGGCGATCTGGTGTCCACCGGTGCCAGCACCGGCATCCACGACATCCGGATTGGCGAGCGGGCGCGGGTGGAATTTACCGGCGGCACCGTATTGCATTGCGAGGCACGCTCGGCATGAAGCGCCGCAACGCACTCGCCACAATGGCCGGCATGGCAGCGCTTCCCGCGATGTCCGACCGGCTCTCGTCGGGTACTGTTCTGCGCGGCGCCGACGTGCATATCGCCGGATATCCGACGGTCATGGCGGTGCAGTGGCTGGGCGCGGAGCTGGAGAGACTCACCGCCGGTCGTTTGCGCCTCTTGCACTATCCCGCCGGTCAACTCGGACGCGAGGCGGACACATTGACCTTGGTCCGGCACGGCGCCCTGGCGCTGACGCGTGTGACCATCGCCGCGCTCAACAATGCGTTTCCCGATACCGCGCTACTGTCGTTGCCGTATGTGTTCGACGATGTAGCGCACCTGCGCCGCGCCCTCGACGGCGCGCCCGGGCGGCAACTTTTAACCCACCTGTCGAGCCGCGGCCAAATCGCTTTGTGCTTCTACGATGCGGGCTACCGCGGCATCTATAACACGCGACACGCAATCGCCGCGCCCGATGATCTGAGAGGCTTGAAACTGCGCGTCCCGGCGTCGGACGTGTTCCTGGCGATCATGCGCAGTTTTGGCGTCAACGCAACGCCACTGGCATTCGGCGAGGTGTATTCGGCCCTGCAAACCGGCCTCATCGATGGCGCCGAAAACAACTGGATGAGCTTTGTCAGCAGCCGCCAGTTTGAGGTCGCCCATCATTGGTCGAGCAGTGCACATTCGATGGTGCCGGATGTCCTCCTGCTCTCGGCCACCATCGATACACAACTTAGGCCCGGCGACCGCGAGTTGATTCGCGATCTGGCGCAGCGTTCGGTCGTCGTGATGCGTGCCGCATGGGATCAGGCCCTGGCGGCAGCAAGGCAAAAGGCACTCGACAGCGGCGTGGTGGAAACGGTGATCGATCGCGAAGCTTTCACGCGTGCGGTGGAACCGTTGCTCGCCCAAGTCGGCCGCGGCGAGCTGGCACCCTTGTACGCGACCATCCGGGATCTGGCATGAGCAAAGCTGGCGACCTCGTGGCGCGACTCACGCTGTGGCTCTGCGTGGTCTCGCTGCTCGGCATTGTACTGGTCCAGTCCTGGCAAGTGTTCGGCCGATACCTGCTGAACGACTCGCCGAGCTGGACCGAGCCGCTGGCGCTGCTGCTGATGAACACGACGATGATGTGCGCTGCCGCGCTGGGTGTGCGCAGCCATGCTCACTTTCGCTTTTCGCTGTTGAGCGAACGACTATCGCCTTTGGCGCAGCGCGTCCTCAATGGCCTCGCCCTGGTGATCGCCGTTGCGCTTGGCCTGTTGCTCGCCATCGGTGGCGCCATCCTGTTCTGGTCCGATCGGGACGTGCTGTTGGCCGGCACGCTGCTGCCCGAAGGCGCGCGTTATCTGCCGCTGGTTTTGGGCGGCGCGTTGATGGCTGGATTCGCGCTCGAGCGCGGGTTACGACTTTAGGAGCAACGAATGCCGGCCACCGCGCTACTGTTCTTGAGCTTCTTCATTCTGCTCGCTCTGGGTGTGCCTGTGGCATTTGCGCTGGCGACCGCATCGCTCGCGACGATCATCTATCTCGGATTGCCGCCGCTGGTGCTGGTCATCGAGCTGGCGGCCGGTGCCAACGCCAGCACGCTGCTGGCGATCCCCTTGTTCATTCTCACCGGCGAGATCATGCTGCGCGGCGGATTGTCGGACCGAATCATCGCACTGGCGACGAGCCTGGTTGGCCACATGCGTGGCGGACTGGGGCAAGTGAATGTGGTGGCGTCGATGCTGTTCGGCGGCGTGTCGGGATCGGCCATCGCGGATGTCTCGGCAATCGGTGGCACGATGATTCCGCAAATGAAACAGCGCGGTTTCGATGCTGACTTTGCGGTGAATGTTTCGATCACGGCTGCATTAGTAGCGCTCCTGGTGCCGCCGTCGCACAACTTGATCTTGTACTCGGCAGCGGCAGGCGGCGGCGTGTCCATCGCGAAACTGTTCGCAGCCGGCATCGTGCCTGCCATCATGCTGACCCTTGCCGTGATGGCAACCACTTACGTACTGGCCTGGCGTCGCGGCTACCGTACTGAAGTGTTTCCCGGCGCTCGCACTGTGCTTCGGTGTTTGATTGCGGCGCTCCCCGGCCTGCTGCTGATTTTGATCATCCTCGGCGGCATCCGCGCCGGTATCTTTACCGCCGTGGAGAGCGCGTCGATCGCGGTGCTGTACGCACTGGCCATCGCGACACTGGTGTATCGGCAGATGTCGCCAGGCGCATTCATGCAGATGCTCAGCGGCGCGGTGCGCACAACGGGCGTGATCTTGTTCGTGATCGCTGCGGCCGCCGCGTTCGGATGGTTGCTGGCGTATTTGCAAGTGCCTGCGGCAACCGTCGCAGCCCTAAAGAGCGTCGCCGATTCGCCGACAGCAGTCTTGTTGCTGATGGTCATGGCATTACTGATCCTCGGCACGTTCATGGATATGGCGCCCATGATCATCATTTGCACGCCGATCTTTTTACCGGTTGCGCAGGCCTATGGGATTTCGCCCGTGCACTTCGGCGTTGTGTTGATTCTCACCGCCGGCATCGGCCTGATCACCCCGCCGGTGGGTTCGGTGTTGTTTGTTGGGGCCGGCATCGGTCAGATCAGTGTCGGACAGGCGCTACGCAGTATTTGGCCGTTCTATCTGGCGGCACTCTCGGTACTGCTCTTGGTTGTGCTGGTGCCATCGTTGAGTTTGTGGCTGCCGGGCCTTTAAGCGGCAAAGCGCCAGCGGCTCGATCCTTCGGGAGCATCGGCACGCGGCAATCGCTACAATGGCGCGCATGCCTCCTGCCAGCAAAACCGAAAAGGCCACGATCAACACCATCGCGCGTCTCGCGGGGGTGTCGAAAAAAACCGTCTCTCGGGTACTCAACCATTCGCCGCTGGTGCGCGACGACACGCGCGAAAAAGTGCTCGCGCTCATGCGCGAACACGACTACGCACCCGATCCTCAAGCCCGCGGTTTGGCGTTTCGCCATTCGTTCCTGATAGGCCTGGTGTTCGACAATCCAACCGCCCAATACATCGTCAACATGCAATATGGCGTACTGGACGCCCTGGCCGGCACAGGATTTGAGCTGGTCGTGCACCCTTCGGATAGTCGCCGCAGCGACTACGTCGAGGGTGTGCGCCAGTTCGTCCGGCGGCAGCGACTATATGGCGTGATTCTGGTGCCGCGTGTATCTGAAGATGCCTCGCTGTCGCAGATGCTGATCGAAGAGCAATGCCGCTACGTTCGAATTGCGTCCATCGAACTCGACGAACCATCGCGACGCTTACACACCCACGATCGGCGCGCCTGCATCGAAGCTGCGCATTACGTGCAATCGCTCGGCCATCGGCACGTCGGTTTGATCACCGGGCCCAAGCGCTACCGATCGGCTATCGAACGCGGCGAAGGATTCAAACAGGGACTTGCAGAACGAGGCATCGAATTGGCGCCGAACCTCGAGTATGAGGGCGGTTACACCTTCGAATCCGGCGTCGCTGGCGCCGACGCGTTGTTGGCGCAGATACCGCGCCCAACGGCGATCTTCGCCGCCAACGACGAAATGGCGGCGGGCATCTACAAAGCCGCGCTGCGGCGCGGTTTGACGGTCCCCGGCGATGTATCTGTCATCGGCTATGACGACAGTCCATTGGCCGCCCAGTTGTGGCCGGCCTTGACCACCGTCCGCCTCCCGGTTCGCGAAGTCGGGCGTAAGGCGGCCGAGCTGCTGCTCGCCGAATTCCAGAATCGGCCGGCCCTGCCCGTCAGCATTCGACCAAACCTCGTGGTGCGCGATAGCTGTCAACCGCCGCGGGCGTCCTGACGCACATCCAGTGCGTCCGCTATTGCGAGAGGCCCGCCGCACCGGCTTGCCGCCGCGTGACATCCGCTGCGTTCTCCGGCTACAAACATGAAGTGCAAACGGTGCGCGTTGATGAAGTCGCGAAAGGTCTGCACCGAGCGCCGCAGGCAGTGCGTGCCGAAGAACGCCACTTCACCGACGAGATGGCGCACGATCTACGCCAATTGGGACTGATGCCCGACCTGTCGACGGCAGTATGCAACGGGAAGCCCGCCGTGCGTTTCCCGAACGGTGCGATACGCGCGATGGCGCACATTGGCCCGGCAATCCGTCTAGCAAAATTGTCCTGAGCGAATTGGGGGTCGGAGAATGGCAATGAACGCGTTTCGGTGTTTGTGGTTCTGGCTGTGCGTCAGTTCCTGCTCTGCGGCCGAACCGTTCTTCGCGCCGGCGCAACCGGTGGCGAGCGTCGCAGTCGATCTGCACCCGATTTCTGTGCAAGCGAATCAGCCGGTTGTTGCCAGCTTCGGCGTGCCGCTCGCGCGTGGCTCACTGGCGCCGAGTGCATTAAGCAGTGTGCGCGTGCTGGACGGCGGCGTCGAGATTCCGGCCTATGTGGCGGTACTGACGCCGTGGCGTCACCGCAACAATGCAGCGATCGATGGCGCATCTGTTCGCGTCGTCCTGGTGCAGATCGAAGTCAGCTTCGCGAATGTCAATCAAGCCAAACGCATTGTTGTCGAGTACGGCGGCGTGGCGCGCACGCTCACTCGCCCGGCGCGCGTCGGTCGCGCGAGCACCTGGAGTGCTGTGAGCAGCGGAAGCTTTCTTGCGGCTGATAGCGTCCAGGAGCCGCGCGTGATCGCCACGATGCCCGCCGCGTGGCTGGCGCAGGGCGTGCTGCGGACGACGCAAACCTTGCCGTTCGACGCCAGCAACGGCGCCGCACGCGACGATCCGCAGGCGATGGACAACATTGCCACGTGGCCCGGCACGCAGGAGGCCGAGCGTGCCATGAAGAACAATTTCTACACCGTGATCAACGAGGACGATCCGAATGTGACGGTGGCAAATCAATGCCCATACAAGACTGCGTTCGAACCCTGGCTCTATGACCGTGCGGCGACGATGTTTGCGTTGTACCTCAAGAGCGGTCATCTCAAGCCGCTGCGCGAAGCGTTGCGCCACGCCGATTTCTACCGCAAGGAACTGAACGCCAGCGGCAGGTTCTCGCTCAATGCGGGTGATACCAAGTACTCGTTCAACGAATCGTTGGCATACGCGTTTTGGCTCACCGGCGACGACACCTTTCTGGCGCCAATCACTGCCACGGCCAACGCGCACAACAGCACGGCGCACGCATGGACGGCAGCTTTGAGTTTCTGGACCGAGCGCGCGGTGGCCTTCAAGCTCAATGCACATGCCATCGACTATGAAGTGACGGGCAGTGTCGCGCGGCGCAGCAACGTTGACGCCATGATCCAGAGTCTTTCTGCGCATCAGAACGGATTGCCAGGCATCCCCAGTCCGCGCATCGATGGCGGCTGGTACCACACTGGCGCGCAACACGGCGATTGGGACCCGGCCGCGTATGGCGCATCGACCTGGATGACCGCGCTTCTAACCGATGCTTTGCGCCGCGCCTATGCCACTGCCGAGGACACTGCAACGGCGCAAATGATTCGCCGCAGCGGCACGTTCCTAAGTGCCGCGCTACGCACGCAGAGCAGTTTCTACGGTGGTAATTTGCTCGCCCCGCGTTACGTCATCGAACATGACGGAACCGATTTTGCAGGCACGGCGGCGATCCATGACCAAGAACATTCGCTCGACGTGGCTGCAGCGCTGGCCTGGGCCGATTACTTCGGCGCCATGCTCGGACAACGCGATGCTGCGTTGCAGAGCACCATTGCCACGCTCTATCGCACCTACGACCTTGGCGTCAATTATTGGATTGAGCCTACGTCTCCGCAGTCTGGGCGTGCCGCATTTCGCGTATTCCCCTGGCGGATGTGGGGTTGGGAACACCGCACCAGCGACGGCCTGTCGTGGGCGTTGGCGGCAGCGAATGCCGAACTTTTCGCCAATGGCTTCGAGTAGTCGCATCGGACCTTGCGCGCTGCGCCAGCTGCTCGCCAGCTGGCGCGCGGCGCGGTGTCGAACCAGACCATCGTGAGCACCGCATTTGTGACGAACAGCGCCACAAGCGAAGGCGGCGTCAATAGCGTCGACCCCGGACGCGTTCGAATTTGCAAGGTTGTTGCTCACGAGAATCAGGCCACGTGATCGGGCATGGCCAGCAATCATCTTTACGCTTCGTCGGTTTTCACCGACGCAGCCTACTCGAAACCATCGCGAAACACTTGGTTAACAGGCGGCGCCGGTGGTGCAGCGCCGACTTCCAGCGCGCCGATGTCGCATTGATTCGCAGGACGATTGTAGCCGCGCTGATCGAGCGCGATGCCCGCGCAGTTGGACGAGGGTATCGCGTTGATCGCCGGACTGCCGGTGTTCGGCAATACGGTGAGTGTTGGACCGCCGTTGAATCCCAGTGTGGCCAGCTGCGGCAGCGTGCCATTGGCCAGATCCGACGCAACATAGCCCGAGCTGGTGCCACGCGTCTGCACCAGATTGAATCCCTCCGAGACGAATGCGCCCTGGATGTCTGCGTTGGTGCCACTGATATTGCCGGCAATCAGCGTGTTCTTGAGACTCAGCGAGCCGGAGATTGCGGTGATACCACCACCATTGGCGTTCGAGCGATTAAACGCAATCGTATTGTTGTTGATGATGACCGTTGCCGTGCCCGGGCCGGAGTTCTGAATTGACAAACCGCCGCCCGTCCCGGCACCCGCAAGGTTGTTGGCGATGGTCGAATTGATCAGCGTCGCCCCTGCACCGAACACGAACAGACCGCCACCATCCGATACGGCCGTGTTGCCAGTGATTGTGCTGCCGATCAGGTTGAGTTTCGTTGACGCGCCAAGATTTGCCACATAGATGCCGCCACCGAAATGCGATTTATTGCCGGAGACCGTGCTGTAGTTGATGTTGAGCGTCGCGCCTTGGCTGGCAATGCCGCCGCCAATGACGACGCTCGTGGTCGCTGCCGTGTTGCCGGAGATCGTGCTGTGATCGATCGTGAGTTCCTGGCTCGACACGTGTCGGATGCCGGCGCCTGCGCCGGAGCTGATGTTGTTGACGATGCGGCCCCGCGTGATGGTTGACGGCGCAGTGCCCAGGTCTTCGATGCCGCCACCTTCATTGGTCGCGAAATTGTCGGCAATGGTGGTGTCGACCAGACTGTAGCTGCCCGCACTGATGAACAAGCCGCCACCGCGCGCGCTCGCGTTGTTGTTGCGCACCACGCAGTTGTTCATCCGCAGGGTGCCTGCACTGGCAATCCCGCCACCATCGGTTGCGAAACCGTTGCGCACCACCAGACGCCGCAAATCCACCTGCCCGCCGGTGATCGTGATCACCCTTGAGGTGTCCCTGCCGTCCAGCTCGATGTTGCCATTGCCCTCGATGATCAGATCGCGGCCGATGGTCAGGGTCGAGTTCAGGCTGATCGTGCCCGCGAGCCCTGGCGCGAATACGATGCGATCGCCCGCGACTGCCTCCGCGATGGCGTTGCGCAACGTCCCGGCGCCCGTGTCCTCAAGTGAAACCACCACCACATCCGCCGCCATCGCAGGAGCGCAGGTCAGACTCAATGCGAGCCACGCGCCCACCCACAGACGGATAGAACCAGCCACACAAGGACCGCGCCCGGCATGCAGATGGCTGAGCGATATCGCGGCGTACGGGGCGTGCATGGTGCAATCCGAATGCGAGCTGCTTCACAGCGTATTTCACAGATTTAGGGACTGTCAATGCATTTGGGCTCGGCGTGTCCACCGGCACCGCCCAGATAACGCGCCAGATCCAGATGCGCCGACGCGGCTTCGACGCTATTTGCCCCACGTAGCGCGGTTGCCCGCCACAGCGCCTCTTTCAGCAGCTGCGGCGCTTCCTCGGTGTCGCCGGAGTAGCCCAGGATGGAACCGACCGGTCGCAAGCTGTTGATGCGCTCCACGCTGTCAGGCCGATCGCGGCTACTCTGTTCCCGCACTCTGCCGGGAAGGCAGCGGCGGGTCGAGAATCGGTTTGCCCGTGTTGCGCAGGTCGTTGAGGGCTTGAGACAGCTCTGGCAGAGGTCGTGCGCGACGGCGCCTGGCCAAGCGCACCGCCAGATCCACCACACCTTATCCCAAACACACCCGATCGCGCCCGGTGCTCTTGGCGCTGTAGAGGGCGTGGTCGGCGCGGTGGAGCAGGTGTTCGCTGGTTTCGCCGAGGCCGCTGCTGGCGGCCAGGCCAATGCTGATGGTGACGATGTCATCGGGCGGGTTGGCTTCGTGGGGGAGTGCGAGGGCGCGGACGGCATTGCGCAGTTGGTCGGCGAGCTGTTGTGGGTCCGATGCGCCCACCAACAGAACCGCAAATTCTTCGCCGCCGTAACGCGCGAGTAGGGCACCGGTCTGGGGCAGCACCGAACGCATGGCGCCGGCGACGAGGCGCAGGCATTCGTCGCCAGCGGGGTGGCCGCGGCTGTCGTTATAACGCTTGAAATGATCGACATCCGCGAGCAGCAGGGCGACCGGCTGCGGCGCTTGTTCCGACAGCTCCAGCATCGCTTCGTCGAAACGGCGCCGATTGGCGATGCCGGTCAGCGCATCGGTGCGCGCGATTTGATCGAGGCGTCGATTGGCGACATGCAGCGCCGCGGTGCGCTCCTCCACGAGGTGGCTCAGTTCGGCCGCTCGGCGCCGCAAATGTGCGATCCGCAGCACCGGAATGGCGATGACCAGCAGCATGCCGAAGGCAATGAATGCGGCGCGCGCCCACCAACGCTGGTACCAATGCGGTTGGATGGTGAACTCGCCCGCCACCGTTTGCCACTGGCGGCGATCCAGGGTGGCCTGCAGCTCGAAACGATAACGTCCACTCGGCAGGCCCAAGGCCGAAAACTGGCGGCCCTGGGTCTCGCTCCATTCTTCCGACAGCGGCAGCAGCCGATGGCGCAATTGCAGGCTCGCGGCGTCGGTCAGGCTGCGGGCGCTGAAATCGATGTCGATATTGACCACGTCAGGCGGCAGCTGATGCCACGCACGTTCCGGCACCACGCCGCCGTCGGCGCGCAGGCGCACGATGGCCAGCGACGGTGGCGTGCGGACCTCGATCAGCTGCTGCGGATCGGTCTTCAGCACGCCGCCCAAGGTGGCCCACCAATGTTGGCCGTCAGCGCCGGCGCTCGCGAGCCCAGGCGCATACGCTCGCGCAAACTCGCTGGAGCGCATGCCGTGGCGTTCATCGAAGCGGCGCAAATTGGCAGGCGCGCCGTTGGCTGCGGCGTCCAGATCGCTGAAACTGGCATAAAAAAGTCCCGCCGTGCTGGCGATCCACAAACCGCCTGTATCGTCCTCGAGCAGTGCCAGCAGTGCCAACTGTCCCATCGAAGGATCGCGAATCACCTGCACGCGTTGCGCTTTAGGATCCACGCGTAACACGCCATCACTGCTGGTGCACCAAACGATGCCCCGCGCGTCCTGGATCTGGCAGGCGGCGACCGGACTCGGCGGCAGCGCCATTTGCTGCGCCACCTCCGTGCCGCGAGCGCGATACAGCGCTTTGGTGGTCGTCAACCAAACGGCGCCGTCGCGTCCGCGAAATCCCCATCGGGAGGGGCCGCCATCGTCGCCCAGCGCATGTTCACTGAGCGTGTCACCAACGAGCCGCTCCAGGGGCTTCACGCCACTGCGAAACCAGAGCACGCCGTCGTCGTCCAACGCAGCCCAGGCAATCTGCCGGTTTCCGAGCGCCGGATGCACTGGCGTGAACGACGGTTTTTCGTAGAAGAAGCTGCCGGCATTGCTGGTCACCAGCAGGCGATCGCCGATGCCGGTGATGAGGTTGACGAAGGGATCGCCGCCCGGGTTGCCCAGCGCCTCCACCGCGCCGTCCGTAATCGCATAAAGACCGCGGCCGTTGCTGCCGACGTACGTGCTGCCATTGCTCGCCGCGTGGATCGACAACACAAAATCGGTGCCGATCCCTTCGGCGAGGCCGAAGTTCATCATGGCGCCATCGCGGACACGACAGACACCGCTGCTGGTGCCAGCCCACAGATTGCCTTCGTTGTCTTCCTGGAGCGCGAACACCACGTCCGAGCGCAGGCCAGGAACGCGTTCGAAGCGTTCGCCCTGGCGCCGGTACAATCCGGCGCCTGCCGTGGCGAACCACAACTGCCGATCGCGATCTTGCAGGATGGCACGCACCGGTTGCGCGGGCAGTCCTTGTTCAGCCGGTACGGTTTTGAGCGTTTCTCCGTCGAGCTGCGCCAATCGGGTTCGCGCGCCGAGCCAGCGGGTGCCGCTGGCATCGCGCAAGGTCGACCAATAAATGCCGCCGTTGTCGATCTGGGTCAGCGCCGTCCATTGGCCATCGAGCCCACGTCGCCAGACGCCATCCAACGCCGCCGCCCAGAACAGGCCATCGGGATCGAAGTCGAATTCCGAAGCGCGCATATCGCCCAGAGGCTGGGCCGGCCCGAATCGGTCCGATTTGCGCGGAAGAAACACGCTGCCACCATGGGTGCCGACGTAAGCGCCGTCGGATGTCGGCAGAATGGCGGTCACCCGGTCTTGCGGCAGACCATCCTTTTGCGTGTAGTGGTCCAGGCTGTTCTCACGCCATCGGTACAGTCCATCGAAGGCCGCAATCCAAACCTCGTCCTCGAAGCGCCCCATCCGATGGACCTGGACATTGGTCAGCGACGGGCTGCCATCGATGAGCAATGGTGCCGCCCTGGCGCCATCGAAGCGCACCACTCCACGGTTGGTTCCGAGCAAGAGCGCGCCGTCCGGCAATTGCAGAATCGCCTGCACCGAACCCTGCGGCAGTCCATCGGCAACGCCATAACACTGCACCTGGTACTGGCTGGTTTGCAGCTCAGGCTGCAACGCAACAGCGCCGCCCGCCAGCGACAACAGTACGATGGCTAGACGAACTCGATACGGCATCGGTGGCTCTCCGCGGGCGGAGCGGCGAGTCTATCCGTGCCAATCGACCGTAAATCACAGGTTCCGATGTTTCACGTGAGGAGAAGATCGACGCGGCGATGGCGTTGGCGGCGTCGAGGTGGATGTTTGGACCCTTGCAAAGGGGCATCTACGCATCGAAATGCAAGCCGGCAACGTTGCGGGCCGGCTCTGCTCTTTGATCGCACCCCACGGTGCCGCGTTCCCGATGCGTCTTAGTGCCCCAGCACACTCAGCGATTGCCAGCATTGACGGCACACGGCGCCGTTGGCATCGCCCTCCAGCCCCAACTCGGGCGCAGACGCGGCCAGCGATGCGCAGATGGATTTCGCGGTCTGCGGATACTCCAAAGTCAGGATGTGCGACTTCAGATCGAAACGCGCCAACGACGGCATGAAACCAGCCACTTTCAGGGCGCTGACCCAGGGCCACAAATGTGGACACACATAGTTGGCGAGTTCATCAGCAGCCAGATCGCGTTCCATGGTCATTCCTGGAGTGGTTGCCCAAAGATCATTGGAAGAAACTTCCGATGGATATTGGCCCAAGGCAATGCGCGATGAGAAGTCATCACAACGCGATGGCGTAGCGCGCAGCTTCGAGGCGGGAGACGCCGGACCGGTTCCAATGACTTTCGCAATGACTTTGGGGACACCGACAGAACCGGGGCCCCGAACACTTCGTCGAATTCTCGACGACTCGACCTGGACATTCGAAGGCCCGCTTCAGACCAGACGGGGTGAACCAGGGAGCGATCGAGCTGCCTGGGAGGAGTTCACAAGGTCTTCAACACTCGACACAAGAAAACACAAACCGCTACTGGCGCAGCGCAGTCACGGTCAGGCCCAATATGGCTTGTGGATCAGGGGAAATGTGCATGAATGGTTCGTCCAAGTATCGAGGTTTGTTTGTTGCGATGACCGTGTTTCTGTTGGTCATCGCGGTGGTCGCCGGTTTGAACTTCTATATCGCAACGCGCGTCGACCAGGACGCGGTCAGCGTGAACCTCTCGGGCCGTCAGCGCATGCTCTCGCAGCGTATCGCCAAGACGATCTTCCTGGCGCAACAGGCCAAAGAGGAGGCCGAACGTATAGCGGCGATTGAAGAACTTCGCGGCGCCGTCAAACTATTCGACACAACTTTATCGGGATTTCGCACCGGTGGCGAGGTCACGGGCGGTGATGGCAAACCCGTCGTTCTTGCCAAGGCGCCGGTTGCATTGGATGCGATCTCGGACGCGGTGAACCTGTGGAGCGGTTATCAGAAGCTGCTTGGGGACTTTTTGGATTCGCCTGCGCCTGCGCAGAACGATGCGGCGCTGAACAGCCTCGGTGTGTATGCGCGCACCAACAATGTCAAAATTCTCCAGCTGATGAACGATCTGACCACGGCGCTGGAGCGGCAGGCGCAACAGCGCGCCGCCACGCTCCGCGTCATTCAGTTGACCGCCATCGTCATTGCGCTTTCGCTGTTCGCCTACGTCGTGTTCTTTTCGCTGCGGAACTTGCGCCGGGCCGATACCGAACTGGTGGCCGCAAAAGCCGAGACGGACAACATCTTGAGCACCGTGAAAGATGGTCTGTTCCTGGTAGATCGCGAATTGACGATCGGTCAGCAGCAGTCGAAGTCCTTGGAACAAATTCTGGGCGTCAAGAGCGTCGCCGGCAGGAACCTGCTCGACGTTTTGGCGCGCATGGTGCCGGAAAAGACCCAGGCAACCGCAAAGTCGTTTCTTGAGCTGCTGTTCGGCGAGCGCGTCAAGGAGTCGCTCATGGGCGAGGTCAATCCGCTCAAAGAAGTCGAAGTATCGACTCCCACCGAGGATGGCCGCATCGCCACACGCTATCTCGCTTTCCAGTTCCGCCGAGTGCTCACCGACGGTCAGCTGACGCATCTGCTGGTGTCGACGGCCGATGTCACCTCGGAAGTTGAGTTGCGCCAGGAACTGGATCGCGCCAAACGCCGCGGCGAGCAACAAATCACTTTGCTCACCAAGATGATGCACCTGGGCAACGATGAGCTGGTTGAGTTCATCGATAAAATGAACCGCGGCCTCGATGAGATGAACGGCATTCTTGCCACGGCTGGGACATCGCGCCAAGGCACGATGGGCAAGCTTGCGCAGGTCTATCGGATCGTGCACACGATCAAGGGTGACGCGGCCGCGCTCGACTTCGAACCGATCGAGAGCTGGGCACACCAAATCGAAGATCAGGTCGCGAAACTGCGTGGCCACGAAAACCTGGCCGGCAGCGACTTATTGCCGCTGACGGTTTCGTTGCGCGACATGTACCAGCAGTTGGAGGGCGTGCGTGAAATGGTCGACCGCCTGGGTCAGGTGCGACGTTCGCTCGACAGCGGACGTCCGGCGCGCCGCCTCGCGCCTGTGTGGAATAAAGCAGAGATGATCGCGCGCAAGGTCGCCGATCGTGAGCAAAAACGCGTGGAGTTCAGCATCAACGCGAGCCACGATGTCGAGATTCCCGACACGGCCTATCACGAAGTCTCAGACGCACTCGTACAGCTGGTCCGCAATGCCATCGTGCATGGCATCGAGCCACCCCAGGTGCGCACGGCGGAGGGCAAACCGGCCATCGGCAGGGTCGTGCTGACGGTTCGCCCGGGCACGAATCGAAACATCGAGATAGCGGTGGAAGACGACGGCCGCGGAATCGACCTGGAGCGCGTGCGCGACAAGGCGATCACACTGGGTTTGGCGAGTCGCCAACAAGCACAGGCGATGATGCCGAAAGATCTCGTCCGACTGCTGTTCTCGTCCGGCTTTTCGACCAAAGACGACGTGACGGAGGACGGCGGTCGCGGCGTAGGACTGGATGTGGTGGAGCAGTCGATCGCTCGGGTCGGCGGTCGCGTCGCCGTTGGCTCCAAACCCGGTCAAGGATCGCGATTCACGCTCACCATTCCGCAGACATCGGGCGTTTCGGCATGAGTTTTTTCTCACGCGAGAGTAAGCCAATCGCGGCCCCCAAAGTCTATCGGATGCTGATAGTCGATGACTCCAACATCATTCGAGGGCGCATCGAACGTGGCCAGCACCATGCCCAGATTGAAGTCGTCGGCTCGGCAGCCAACGGCGTTCAGGCGCTCGCCATGGCGCGTCAGCTGAAGCTCGATGTCGTGACCATGGACATCACCATGCCAGAGATGGACGGCATCGAGTGCGTAAAACAAATCCTCAAGATCAATCCCGATCTGCTGATCCTGGTGGTCAGCGCCATGAACGATCAGAGCATGGTGCTGCAGGCCTTGCACGCCGGCGCGCACGGCTTCCTCGGCAAACCGTTCAACGACGCTTCGTTGAACCGCGCTCTCTCCGAGTTGTTGAAGTAAAGGATCGACATGGACGCAAGCCAGATCAAAGTTTTCTTGGACGGTGCGACGAGCTATTTCTTCGAAACCACGGGCAGCAAAGCGGAAGTCGGTTCGCCGTATCTGATCGACGATGCGCGCTCCGTGGCCGGCGAGTTCACCGGTGCGATCGGTATCACGGGGCGACACCGCGGCACCGTGTATTTCACCGCAGATCGCGCCCTCCTGATGCTGCTGATGAAAGAGGTCGGCGAGCAGAACATGACGCGCGAAAACATGCTCGATCAAGTGGGTGATGTCGCCAATACGATTTCCGGGAATGCGCGCAACCACTTCGGCAACGATTTCATGATTTCCGTGCCCACACTGATCTACGGCCAGGACGCCCTGCACTTGCCAAAGGGCATCAAGTCCTACGCCTTGCCGGTGGTTTGGAAGAACTTCCGTGCCAACGTCATCGTAGTGATCGAAAATCTCGACTAAGGTAAACGCGATGAAATATCTCTATTCACTTGGGGTGGCCTGTGTACTGGTCGCGCAGGAGGCTGGTGCGTGGCAGTTCGTGCAGGACTATCGCGCGCGTTTCGAGAGCGTTTCGGACGACGCTTTTCCGCGCGATAGCGACGCGTTGACACTGCGCGCAAGACTGGGCTTGCGTAGCGAATCCTGGCGCGGGTTCTCGGCATTTGCCGAAGCGGACTTGATTGCGGCGGCGGATCGAAACAGCTACAACAGCACGATCAACAGCGAACGGACCCGCCCAGTCATCGCCGATCCGGCAGGTGAGGAAATCAATCAGGCCTATGTCGCCTATGGATTCGCCACGCCATCGCAGTGGATCGTCGGCCGCCAGCGCCTGAATTACGACAACCAGCGCTTCATCGGCAGCGTTGCGTTCCGCCAGAACGAACAGACCTACGACGCGCTCACGGTGCAGCACAGTTTTGGCGCGCTGACGTTACGTGCCGCTTACCTGGACGAAGTGCATCGCTTTTTCGGCAACTACAATCCCAACCCGCTATTGCGGCAGCAGGCACTGGATACGTATCTGCTGAACCTCGCCTATGTTTATGGCGGGCATCAGGCGGTCGCGTACCTTTATGCGATCGAAAATGAAGACGTGCCGCTCAGCAGTCATCGGAACCTGGGTTTGCGCCTGAGCGGAACGGCGCTGAGCCACGACAAGTGGCGCTGGCTGTACGTCGTCGAAGGCGCGCAACAAACGGACTACCAGGGCGGCAGCACCGACATCGACGCGGGTTACTTCGCGATCGACAACACGCTCAACTTCAACGAGGGCGCGGTTGCCGTGCGTGTGCTCTTCGAGCGCCTCGGCGGCGATGGGCGCTATGGCTTTCAGACGCCGCTGGCGACTTTGCATGCCTTCAACGGTTGGGCCGACCGATTCCTGACGACGCCCCGCGACGGGCTGCGCGACACCATGATCGAAGTCTCCGGGAAAGTCGGCGGCGGCACGCTTAGCGCACGGTGGCACGAATTCCGTTCCGATCGCGGCGACATCGATTACGGCGATGAACTCGGCATCCAGTACGTGCGCCCGATCGGCACGCAATGGACGCTGACAGGAAAGCTGGCGCAATATCGCGCCGATCGCTTTGCCACGGATGTCGACAAATTCTGGTTGGCGCTCGACTATCGGCCTTGATCGAGCGCCAAACGATCAGACAGGAGCGCGTCGCCAGCCTCGGAATCGGTGCTCGATTCCAGGCTGTGCGACCTGATGTGCGAAATGTGTAACTCGCGACAACCGTCCTACTTCAGCAACTTCAACAGAGCCTGCTCGCGATCTGGTTTTAACCCAGCGCGCAGCACGCGACGTTCCGCCGGCTGGCTGTTCCACCAGGCCAGGGTATCGCCAGCGGTGGTCGCCAGCGAACGGAACGTCAGGCCGGCCTTGATCGCTTTTTGGCAATTGACGCGCGCGAAACCTGCCGTTTCGCCGCTACCCGGCACCCACACCGGCATCTCCGCCCAAGGCGCCACGTTGTTTTCTGCCAGGAACTCCGCGCTGGCAAAACGCAGGCGTGCGCCGCTGGTCGTGACTGCGCGACAACCGTAGAGCATTGCGGCCGTCGACATCTCGAAATCCGGGCCGGTGGCGTTGTAGACGCCGTAGGCCCTCGCCTCGACCATCCGGATCGTCCATTCGGCCAGATCGCGCGCGTCGATGAACTGCATGGGGTCGTCGCCCGGTGGCGCCAACACATCGCCGCCCTGCGCAATACGTACCGGCCAGTAGCTGAAGCGGTCGGTCTCGTCGCCCGGACCCACGATCAAACCGGGGCGGATGATCGTCGTCTTGTCGCCAAATTGTTTCGCCGCTTCCGCCTCGCAGGCGGCCTTCAGCGGCCCGTACAGTGCCATGTTCGCCATCAACGAATCGCGCGTTTCCTTGAGCGCGTCCTTGCCTTCGTATACGGCCAGAGGGCCATCTTCGGCCATGTTTGGCGTCGCGTTATCGCTAAACACCGAAATCGTGGAGATAAAGACGTATTGATCGACGTTGCCGGCCAGGATCTGGCCGACATCACGGACCCAGAACGGCACGCTGGTCGGATTGTCGATGCACACGTCCCACTGACGATCTTTCAGCGCATCCAGCGCACCGGTATTGCGATCGCCGGTCAGTTCCTCAACCTCGCCCGGCCATTCGACCTCTTTTCGCCCACGGTTGAACAGCGTCAGCTTGTGCCCGCGCGCTAACGCGTATCGAACCTGATGGGGACCGGTAAATCCGGTGCCGCCGAGAATCAGGATATTGAGCGGCTTCTCCGCGCGCGCGACGGACGCATACAATAGCGACGGGGCGGCCGTCGCCGCAGCGCCGAGAGCACTCAGTTTGAGGAGGTTGCGGCGGGTGGTGTGCATGAGACGACTCCGGTTCGCGGTGGCCGCACGATAGGCGTTTGCCCACTCCGATTGCGTGGGCCACTGGTCACGCCACCGGTTCATCCGTTGAGGCGTAGAATCCGCGCCCGTTCAAAACCCAGGCAGCACCATGAGCAGCTCGATCCAATTCTCCGACCTGGGTTTGCCCGAGCGGCTGATGGCGGCGATCGCCAGCGTCGGTTACGAATCACCCTCGCCGATTCAAGCGGAGACAATTCCGCCGCTGTTGGCTGGCAAGGACCTGCTGGGACAGGCGCAGACCGGCACCGGCAAGACCGCCGCTTTTGCGCTGCCGATTCTGGCGCGGATCGACCTGTCGCGCGCCGTGACGCAGGCGCTGGTGCTCGCGCCGACGCGCGAGCTGGCGATCCAGGTGGCGGAGGCGTTTCAGCGTTACGCGCAACATCTGCCCGATTTTCACGTCCTGCCGATTTATGGCGGGCAAGCGTATGGCGGCCAGTTGCACGGCCTGCGCCGCGGCGCGCATGTGGTCGTCGGTACGCCGGGTCGAATCAAGGACCATTTGAGCCGCGGAACACTGGATCTCTCGCAACTCAAGGTTGCGGTGCTCGACGAAGCGGACGAAATGCTGCGCATGGGTTTTATCGACGATGTCGAGACGATTCTCGGTGCCACGCCCGCGGGACGACAGGTGGCGCTGTTTTCGGCAACCATGCCGCCGCCGATCAAACGCATCGCGCAGAACCATCTGAAGGATCCGGTGGAGGTGACGATTCGCTCGGCCACCACCACCGCGAGCCAGATACGCCAGCGCTATTGGCAAGTCAGTGGGCTGAACAAACTCGACGCGCTGACGCGCATCCTCGAAGGCGAGGCTTTCGAGGCGATGATCATTTTTGCGCGCACCAAAATCGGCACCGAAGAGTTGTCCGAACGTCTGAATGCACGCGGTTTTGCCGCCGCGGCCATCAACGGCGATCTGCAGCAGGTGCAGCGCGAAAAGACCATCCAGCGCCTGCGCGATGGACAACTGGATATTCTTGTCGCCACCGATGTCGCCGCGCGCGGCCTCGATGTCGAACGCATCACGCACGTGATCAATTACGACATCCCGTACGACAGCGAAGCCTACATTCACCGCATCGGGCGCACCGGCCGTGCCGGGCGCAGTGGTGAGGCGATCCTGTTCGTCACGCCGCGCGAGCGGCATCTGCTGCGCACCATCGAACGCGCCACCCGGCAACCGATCGAACCGATGTTGGTACCGACGGTGCAGGCGGTCAACAATCGCCGTGTCGCCAAGTTCTATGAGCGTATCGAAAAGGGGCTGCAAGCCGGCGATCTCGATCTCTACCGACAACTGATCAGCGACTTTTCGCATCAGCGCGAAGTGCCCGAACTGGATGTCGCCGCAGCGATTGCGCGCATGCTGCAGGGCGAAAAACCGCTGCTGTTATCGGGTCAGGACACGCCGGCGCCGTCGTCGGAATCGCGAGAGAGAGCGCCGCGCGCGCGATCCGAAGACGCCGAGCGCACACGCGGCCCTCGCGCCGACTCCGGCGAGCGAGCGCGGCCAACGCGCGAGCGCAGCGAGCGGCCGACATCCAGTTCTTTTGAGCGATCTGCCGCAAGGCCCGAAAGCGCCGAACGCAAGACCGAACGAACGCGCGAGCGCAGCGAACGGCCGGCATCCAGTCCATTCGAGCGATCTGCCGCCAGACCCGAAGGCGGCGAACGCAAAGCTGATACAGTGTCGACGCCGCCGCGCGAAACGACGCGCCGCCACGAGCGTGAGCCTCGCGCGGAGCGCCCAATCAGCGATCGCCTTCGCGGCGATGCGCCGCCGGCAAAAACGCGTGCGCCGCGCGACAAAGCCCCGCCGGCGGACGTTGTATTCGAGCGCTACATCGTCGATGTGGGTCATCGCCATGGCATGAAACCTGGCAATTTGGTCGGCGCTGTTGCTAATGAAGCTGGCCTCGATTCCAAGTTTATCGGGCGCATCGAAATCGGCGAGGAGACCAGCACCATCGAACTACCCGAAGGTATGCCCAAGGAAATTCTTCAGCATCTGAAGAAGACCTGGGTCGCTGGTCGGCCGCTGAAAATGAAACCCGACTCCACAGGCGGCAGCACCGAGCACAACCGCGGCAAAGGCAAGGGACCACGTCCATGAGCGTCAAGGTTATCGTTATCAGCGCCGTCGCCATCCTCGCCGTGATCGCTGGCGCCCAGTACTGGGCCAGCCACCCGCAACTGGGCCGTGGGCTAACGCCTCTGGTCGGCGTCGCCGGCCTCGCCGCGCTGGCTTATGGTGCGCGCAAGAAGTGACTGGCAGCAGTCGGTGCGCTTGGTGGTTTTGCCCAGTGATGGCTTGACGCCCCCGCCGATCCACGCGTTCGGCCCGAAGCCGTCGATGCAAACTGCTTCATCCTCGTATCGTTGCGAGAACATCGACCCGTTCGCTTTCGCCAGGAAATTGCATTTCTGCTGGTGACCAAGCCCAGGGACCTCCCACGATGCGGAACTTCGCTTTTCTTTACGGTAGCAAGACTGCCGCCTTCGTTGCGTTGTTTTCGGGTCTTTTTAGTGCGCGAGCCCAAGCGCTGGAGACCTTCTGTGTCAACTCGGTGAGCCAGCTCGACACCGCCTACCTGGCCAGCGCAAACGACGATGTCGAGATTCGACTAGTGACCGGCGCCTACACTCTCACAGGAAGTTGTTTCGATCTCGCCAATACGAGCTGTCGTGTCAGCGATCATGCGGTGCGCATTCGCGGCGGTTACAACGCAGGCTGCGCCTCGCGCATCGCCGATCCTGGCGCAACGCAATTGCTGGCGACGGGATCGGAGCTGGCTTTCTTTACGCCGGCCCTGAGCTTGGATCGCCTGCGCCTTCGATCCGCCACCTCAGCCAGGCTTTGGCCAGACGAATCGCTCAGTGTCGATCGCGCGTTCTTCGACGACATCGGCACCGTGAGCTTTCTGGCCGATAGCATCACGCTGCGCAATTCTCTGTTCACGCGAATCGGCTCCGGGTTCCCGCAAGGGCTTGATCTCAGTTCCGAATCTGGGAGTTATTTGATCGAGGGCAATACCTTCGCGCGCAATTTCAAGCCCGTTGCCATTTTTCCCGGCAGCGGCGTGCTTCGCAACAATGTCTTTTGGGACAATGGCGGCGTAGACCTGCGATTCGTGGCCGGGGACGATCCGTTGGAAATCAGCGTTCGCAACAACCTCTACGGAAGCGCAACCGGTTTAGCAAATCTCGCTTCAGCGCCGACGAACACAATCACCAGCGACCCGCTGTTCGTCAACGCCGCATTACTGGATTTTCGCCTGCAAGGCGTCTCTCCGGCGATCAATAGTGGCTTCCCCAGTTCGTTCCTGCTGACCCAGCTCGACTTCCCAGGAAATCTCCGCTGGTTTGGCGATGCGCCGGATCGCGGGGCGTTCGAGTCGGCCGTCGGCACGACGGCCACCACGATTGTGGTGCAAAACACCAACGACAGCGGCATAGGCTCGTTGCGCCAGGCGATCATCGACGCCAACGCGCAGCCCAACGTCAATCGCATCGAGTTCGACATCGGCAGCACGTGCGGACCCCGCAATATCGTCTTGATTACTTCGCTGCCGGCGATCAGCAACTCGGTGGTCATCGATGGCTATACCCAACCTGGCGCTTCGCGCAACACGCTCGCCAATGGCAGCAACGCGGTGCGATGCATTGCGATCACCGACGGCGGCGTCGTGTCGAGCGGCATCCGGACGTCCAACAACCCGGATGCGTCGGTCACCATCGATGGCATCGGCTTTGGCGGCTTTGGCTTTACTGCCGTGTACTTCGAGGGCGGCAACGGTCACCGTCTGATCGGCTCCCAAGTCGGCGGACAAATGGGGCCCGCCGCGTCCCTGCTGACGTTGGCACCCAGCAGTATCGGCGTTTTGGTCGGTTCGCCCAGCGGCCCAATCACCAGTGGCGTTCAAATCGGCGATGAAACGCCGCAAGAGCGCAATGTCTTTTCCGACACAACAAGCACCGGCGTGACCATCGCGGCCAGTGGGGAGGCGACGCGCGTAGTGAATAACTACATCGGTGTCGGACCCAGTGGTTCCTTAGCGACCGACGGTAACCGCGATGGCGTTGCGATCAGTGGGCGCAACAACGAAGTGCGCGCCAACGTCATCAGCAACAACACCCGACACGGCGTGCTGCTGCTTGGCGCGAATGCGCGCTCCAACCAGATCCGCGAAAACCGAATCGGCTTGCCGGCGCTGTGTGTGATTCTCTGCGACGTCACGCTGGGGAACGACGAAGATGGCGTACGCTTCGACGATCAAGCGAGCAACAACCGTGTTGAGCGCAACAGCATCCAGTACAACGGCGACGACGGCGTGGTGCTGGCAGGCGGCGTCGAGAACGCCATCTTGCGTAACGTCATCATCGACAATGGCCAGCAGCCCATCGATCTGGGCGACGATGGCACCAGCGCCGATGGCAACAATGCCTTGCCGCCAGCGGGTGCCGCGAACTTCGGCCAGAACCGGCCTGGGCTCACTGCGGCCGCGGGCAATTCGGCGCAGGGGCGCGCGCAGGGTTCGTTGGCTTCCGCCAATGGCAGTTATCGCATCGACTTTTACGATGCAATCAACTGTGCCGTGCTGCCGATTCCGCCGATACCCGGTGGCCAACCCGTGACATGGTTGGGAAGCTCGACGATTACGATCAGCAACGGTACGGCGACCACCAACGGTACGATGGATTTCGACTTGCCGATCATCGTGCCGGGCGATACGAACTTCTTTGCTACACCACGACGCATCGTTGCGACCGCCACCAAGCTATCAACCGGCGTCTTCGTCGTGCCGCGTAGCACCTCTGAAGTGAGCAGCTGCGTCGCTTACGACTCGCGGCTGTTCGCCGACGGCTTTGAGGGTTGATCGATGCATTCGGTGGCGTGCAATGGGCGTCAGGACGGCGAACGCTGTTCCGATTCCATTCTTGCGAGTCTTTGCACCGCGCGATTGAGCTGCATGCGGACGGCGTCGGCGCTCAGCTCAAGCTCATCGCCAATTTCCGCAAAACTCATGCCGAATTCGAATCGCATCACCATCAGCGTGCGATGCGATTCGTCCAGACTACCAAGCATCTGCTCGTATGCGATCCAATCGTCTGGGGCGCCGCCAGCGGCCGGCAGCGACTGGAGCGCGGATTCGTCTTCGCGCTGCGGGTCGCCGTTGTGCCGACGCAGTTCCTCGCGCAGGGTGTTGACCAACACGGTGCGCAAATACGCGAACAACGCTCCGGCTTTCTTGCACTCGATATCCTCGATGCGATCGAGAGCCTTGATCCAGGTCATCTGCAACAAATCGGCGGTGTCCTGGCTGCTGCGCAACAGGCCAGGTAATCGACCATGGGCAAAGCGCATGAGCAGCGGCTGGATGCGGGCGATAAGCGCAGTGCGTGCGGCGCTATCGCCCTCCCGCATGCGTTTTAGGAGCAGCGACGTGGTATGGACGGATTCAGTCAATTGTATTCATCGTCGATGTTGGCTTAGCGTTGACGGTGAAGGAAAACGGCAAGAGCCGCGCTTGTTTCGCACCGTCGGACTCAGTGTAGCGCAGGCGTCAACGCCGTCGGTAAAGACGGCGCGTGGACAATCCCAATAGGGACGCACTTTGGCAGGGCCCGAGACCATGGCATACGCGTCGTTAGAACAGCTAGTCGAGGATCTCAGCGCGCGTATCGTTGCCAACGAGGCCATCGTTCTTGAGGATATACCCAGCCAGTGGCGCGACGAAGATGCAGTTGCGCGCGTGTTGAAGCTCGCTCGCATCAGCCAGAACTTGTCGAGCAACCGCCAGCCAGTGCCGGATGAAGCCGCGCCGCGCCAGATTGGCCCTTGGCGAGTGCTGAGAAGATTGGGCAGCGGCGGTATGGGCGATGTCTGGTTGTGCGAGCGCAGCGATGCCGCAGCAGAGCAGAAAGTCGCCGTGAAGAGCGTACGCAGCGCATCACTGCGGTTGAGCCAGCGATTGCATCAAGAACGTCGAATCCTCGCCAAACTGAATCACCCGAACGTCGCGCGCTTCATTGATGCTGGTCTCGACGACGCGGGTTTCCCGTGGATGGCGCTGGACTATGTGGAGGGCGTGCCGATCACCGAATGGTGCGAACAGCACGCGCTGGCACTCGAGGCACGCGTACGGCTGCTGATCGATGTATGCGACGCCGTTTCGCATGCGCACCAGCACCTGATCGTGCATCGCGATTTGAAACCGAACAACCTGTTCGTCGAGCACACGGGCACGGTAAAGTTGCTGGATTTCGGCATCTCGAAATTGCTCGATGAGTGCTCCGACAACAACAGTACGGCGAACGCTTTGACCCCGAGCTATGCCGCGCCTGAGCAGTTGCTGAGCGGGGAAATCTCCACAGCGACCGACATCTATGCGCTCGGGCTGTTGATGTTTCGGTTGTTGGCCGGTGTGCTGCCGCCGAGCCGCGAAGAACGCAATTTGAGCCAGATTCTGGCGGCGCTCGATGCTGAAGAGACCAGCACACTGTCGGCGGGACCGCAGACGGTTGCGCTGCCATATCTTCGGCAGCGCCTGCGCGGGGACCTGGATGCGATCGTATTCAAAGCGATGCGTCTTGAGCCTGCATTACGTTACGCCAGTGCGGACGCTATGGCTGAGGACCTGCGTCGCTTTCTTGCCCAGCAACCTGTGCATGCACGCGCGCCAACGCGACGCTACCGCTGGTCCAAGTGGGCGCAACGCAATCGACTGGGGCTGGCCTTGGGTACCAGCGCTCTGGTTGCGTTGCTCGTCGGTTCCGGCGTGGCGCTATGGCAGGCGCAACGCGCCCAGGCAGCTGCGGCCGACGCGCGCGCCGAAGCCGATCGCGCTGCACGCGAGCTCACCCGAGCCGAGCGCATCACCAGCTTCTTGGCATCGCTGTTTCGCGAACAAGATCCGCTGGCCCGCAATATCAGCGAAAATCGAACGCCAAAACAACTGCTGGCGCAGGCTGCCGCACGGGTCGAGCCGGAACTGGCCAGCGAACCGCAAGTCGCCGCACAGCTGTTGCGCGTACTCGGCGAGTCGCAACTGAATCTCGGCGATGGCAAGGCCGCAGAAGCGACGCTGTTGCGTGCTCGCGCGCTCAGCGAGGGTGTCAACGATCTCGCTCTGGGAGCGGAAATCGACGCCCTATTGGCGCAGTGGGCGATGCGCGAGCTTCGCCATGACGATGCGGATCGTTTGTTCGCGCAAGCGCTGTCTGCTGCGGAGCAGGTGCATGGACCGCAAAGCGTCGAGGCCGCCCGGATCGACTCCAAGCGTGCTCTCAGCCTGGTCATTCTGGCGCGTTTCGCGGACGCCCGTGCGGCCGCCGAACGAGCGGATGAATTGCTCGCCGCAGGATTGCCAGCAACCGATCCGGAACGCATTCAAGCGCGCACGGTGCTCGCGATTGTCCTTGAACAATTGCGCGAAGACGCCGGGGCCGAGGTCGCAGCGCGCAGCGCGATTGAGGCGATCGAGCAAGCCTTCGGCGACCGCGATGGTCGTCTTGCGCGGCCGCTGTTGACCCGGGGCGAAATTCTGCGCCGCGCGCAGAACTTCGACGAAGCGCGGCTGCTGTTGGCGCGTTCGGTTCGCGTGGCGCGCGAACGCTTCGGTGAACCACATGGGATGGTGGTGGAAGCGCTGGTGCGATTGGCGAGCGTCGAGCGCGATGCTGGCGACAACAAAAAAGCGATTGCGGCACTTGTCGAGGCTGAAGCCGCATTGCCCGCAGGAGATGCGAATCTACGCGCACAACTGCTCGCGACCCGCGGCGGCACCTATCTGGAGCTTGGCGACGGCGCGCGTGCGGAAGTCGATCTGCGCGAAGCTCTGCGGTTACGGCGCGAAACTGGTGGCCTGAAGACCGGGCTTGCGTGGTTCAGCCAGGCGCAACTGGGCGAGGCGTTGATGCTGCGCGGCCGTCTTGAGGAAGCGCATGCTCTGCAAGCTGAGGCCGCAATCCAATTACGAAAATTGCTTGGACCTGATGCCTATCAGAACGCGCTGATCGCGCAGCGTTGGGCAAAAACCCATGAAGCGCGTCGGGATTTCGTCGGCGCCGCTGCGCAATGGCGAGAAGCCGCGCGCCTCATCGAAAAGACCTATGGGTCGGAGCACTTTGGCTATTTGGATATGAGCTCGCGGTTGGCAGCTGCGCTGGCCAAAAACCCTCGCAGCCGCGCCGAGGCTCTTACATTGTCCGAGTCGCTGTTAGCAAGCTGGCCCAAGCATGCCGCAGACCAGGCCAGCCTCGGTCGCATTGCGGCGCTTCGCGCGCTGAGCTGCCAACTTGGCCGAGCCGATCGCTGCGCTGCAGCTGCAGACGACGCCGCACCGCAGTGACGAACGGCCACGAACAGAATGTCGGCGTCCGGTCGCCAAATGCAGGCGTCAGATCGAAGAGCGACGCCTGGGTTGTGCGAGCATACCGCGGCACGGATGCGGAGCTACGGCGGTTGTCGGCTCGGGATGGTTGGCCTGGTCGCGCGTCGGCTTCAGCGCGCCGCGAGGCTCTCTGCGCTGCTCGGCGTCGCTGCCCGGATGCTCGGTATTTGCTCTTGGCGGACAGTGTGTATCCCAGGCTGCGGCGTGCTCAGTCCTGGGCCGTCCATTGCCCGCGCGCCGCGAGCGGTGCCTCGGCCCAGGGCGAAACGACGATAGTTTGAGGTGTGCGCCCTCGTGCGCCAGGGCGAGACGCTGATCGTGTTCGCTCAGTGTTGCGGCAGCGGCTTCCGGGAGGACCAGCCAGGGTCGCCAGAGGCCGAACACGGCCGGACCGAAATCCGCATGTGCGACGCGCAGCCGCCGCCCGGCCAGTTCGATGGTCTGCGTCGTGGGCCTGAGCTGGGCGCGCAACCGCAGAATGGAACGCAAGGCAAGCAGAAGACAGCACGCCAGACCGGCGCCCCACAGCGGCAGCAACCAGGGAATGCCGGCGGCCGTGGCCACCGCCTGCGCCAGCGGTGGTGCGGCAACATTGCCAACTTGCAATACCGGCGCGAGCGGCGTCGGTGCCAGCGAACTGCCGGCCAACAGCCAGGGCAAGGCCCACCACCCGTAACTGGCATGGGCGCCAAAGAGATGCTGGCTGGGCCGGCGCAACACCAGGACCGCGATCAGCCCCAGGTTGAACAGCAACACGGCCTCGATCAAGACGGCCATCAGCGCTGTTCCCAGCTGTCGAGCAACTCGCGCAACGCGCGTCGATCCGCCGCGCTCAGCTTGCGCTGGCTGGACAAGTGCGCGACCAAAGGCGTGACCTTGCCGCCGAAGAAGCTGTCGAGCAGCTGGCGCGTGGCCTGGGTGAGAAAGGTTCTGCGCTCCCACACCGGCCAGTAAAGAAAGCGTCGACCGTCCTTCTCGTGCCGTACGGCGCCGCGCGCCAGCATCCGTGCCAGTAGTGTTTTCACCGTGTTCAGTTTCCAGGCGCGCGTGGCAGCCAGTGCCATGGTGAGCTGCTCGGCCGATTGAGGCGCATCCCGCCACAGCGCCTCCAGCACGGCAAGTTCAGCATCAGGGAGTTCCATATCGCTCTTTAGACTACGTGTGTAGGCATAAAGACTACAGATGTAGCCGTAAATGTAAAGCCACAGCTTCGTTTGTCATTGCTCGAACAAAAAACGCAGAACTGGCGACATTCGCACGAGCCGAGAAGTCGACGCGTCGGCGTCGGCATGCATCGCTGCTATTCGAATACAAACTGCGGACGCTCGGCGAGTCCCGCCTGAGCGTGCCATTCGAAGTCGGGCCGCCGCAAAGTGAAAGCCGGGCCCCTGTTCAGTCGCTCATTTCTGCAAACGCGATCGCGGCATCGCGTTCCATAGCCAGAGCTAACAGGGCGCGATGGGACTTCAACAGCGCAAACACAAACTCGAGGCTCTCGCCATCGTCGTCGCCGTCAGGGCAGGGCTGCGGGCGGCACGGCGCTGAGGCCAGTAACGCCAGGATTTGCGCCTCGTTGTACGCATAGATCCATCCATGCTTTACCACCGCATTCGTCGGGTACACCCGTTCGAATGGAACGGGGTGGAATCCTTCCGAGAGCAGTACGCCCGAGGGTTCAAATGGCTCCTTCATGGCTTCAACCACCAAGGACGGTGAGCGCTCGATCTCTGCGAGCAATCGACCCAGCAGATCGTACTGCTCGCGAAGCGATGCGCCGAAGAGAACTGCTTCATCGCCAAGCAAGTACAAGCGCTGTCCGTGCGTCGAGCCCGCGCAGACCAGCTTCAGATTCGCAGGCAGCGCGCCGTTTCGCGACGACGCGAAGACGTGCTCAGCGATGTCGGTCGTATCGGCAATGAGCTGACGAGCGTTACGACCATCGGTTGCCGATGCGAGCGGGACGAGGCAAGCAAATAGCGAAGATGTCCAGGACATAAACTGCAAACCCGAGTGAAGGTGGACGTTGAGCTTCGACAGGTCGGAATGACGAAGGCGCCGATCGTGGTCGGCGCTAGCAAGTGTGCCTACTTGTCGATCTTCTGTCGCCCGATCCGCTCTTCCCGAATCAGCGCGCACGCCGGCGTGGCGGCGAGACGATTCCCTTGTTGAATAAGCAGCCGTGTATCTGTAACACCGCGCCGGTGTCGAACGCCAGCTGCAGGTCTTCGAATTCGGTCGCACCTTCACCGTAGTCCACTTTGATCACGCGGGCTTTCAGCAGCGTCATCGGATCCGGTAACGAGCAACCGCTCGCGCGCACAAACTCGATGCGAGCGGTGCGGCCGTCCCCGTCGTCCCAGCTTAAGTCGAGTGCGATGCCTCAAACCCATTCTCGCAGCAGACTAGCTGCCGAGCAATTCGTCGAACGACTGCATGCGCGTTGGCGAGCCGGTGGCAAAGCCCGCGTCCTTCGGGTCCACACAAGCCAACCGTCGTCGGAAAGTCCATCGGCGACCGCTCGCAATCGATCCAGGCCATCGGCTTTGCCATGGAAGCTCAGATGCAGGTACCCCGGAAAAATCCGCAATTCGCCCACCGGGAAATCTGCGATGTATCCCTGGGTGCAGTCGATCGCTTACGCGCCGTCATCGAAAAGCCCGAAATGCGGACTGTGCTTCAAGCGGCCTCAAGTCCGGGGCGAATCCCACGGGACCGGAATCGGTTCGGCGTTTCGCGTCGCTTGCGGATGTTCAGCCGAGCCCTCGATTTCCGATTCGTCGACGCCGTGCTCGCAGCGAAGCCGTGCTTGCGGTTGGCGCGCGGAATCGAGCTCGATCATGCAGCGATAGTCGTTGCCTGGCTCCGGACTCGAGCTTGCGGCAGCAACGTCGGCGGTGACGACCGAGATCAGAAACAGGGCACAGGGAACAGAAAGCGAGTAGCGCACGGCAGAACTCCCGTTGTTGAACGTACATCTAGAAACGCGGACTGCGAGCAAAAAACGGCTCACGATCGCTCCAAGCGTCTCAGCTCAGGAAGCCAGCAGCGCAGATCGTTGTGGCGGCCGCCGCACGACGTGGTCGTCTCGCGGTTCGGCCATGGGCGGGGTCAAGGACGGGTCAAGAGCGACGGGTCAAGGACCGGGTCAGGTCCGCTACGCGGCAGGATAGTTACTCTCCCAATCTTGAAGCAGCTGCAGACAAGCATCCGGAACCCAGCCAGCAGCTCCGTCTTCGTGAGTGACGAAAACGAATCCACTCTCGCTGTGGTGTAGGGTAACGCGATCTCCTACCTTGATGGTGAGCTCAAGCGCGTTGAAGTCGCGCACGATCTGTGCAGTGCCGGACTGATGCGTGATCCAGCCGTTTGGTACCCAACCTTGTCGACGGTCAGGTCCCGTGCACCACGACCAGCCGAGTATGTCTGTCTCCTTCGTTTTCTCGGCGTCAATCTGCACGCGGTCGCCGGCCTTGAGCGAGATTGGATCTGCATAGGGGCGCTCGTATGGCGCGCTTACCACTGCGACAGTCTGGGTCGGGAAGAAGAACAGCATAGCGACTGGCAACTCTGGTCGTTTCTGAGCGGCCTGACGATACTGGCGTTCAGCGGCGGACGCGAGAGGGAGCGAAGCGACCGACGCGTCCGCCCGACTGCAACGCCCGGTTGGACAGCTCACCCCGATGCCGGCCCAACGCTGGCGCCAGCCAACCAAGCTTTCGATCGAGTCCGGCGCGAACTGCCGGCAGATGTGAGGGATCGATCCGTGGCGCATCACGCAAGGCGGCCGCCGCCAGATTGGCAACGCCTTCATTCGGGTCCGACAGCAGCGCCACCAGAGGCGAAACTGCGGCCTCCCCGAAGCTCAGTACCGCGTCGATCGACGCCCGATGTTGTGGCGACAGTTGGCGCTTCGCATCAGTCGCTCGTCCGAGTTCTGCAATGCGGTCAATGCAATCGTCGAGCGACGTGCAGTCCGTCGACGCCGAGGCGAATGCAGCCGCCGCCGGGTATGAGAGTGTGAGCACCGCGAACATCAGTAGCGAGCGAATCGGCATGAGGGTGGCAACCGAAAGGTGACGCCGACCAGCGTAGGCGTGCGCGTGGAAGTCTGCATTACGACCGCAGGCGCCTCGGCTTCGCTTTGCGGTGCTCGTGCTTCGTTTCCGGATCGACGTTGCACAACCTCGCCGAGTTGCGCTAGCCATAAGGCGTCGGGGGCTCTGGTCAATTGCACTAGCAGCTACAGGTAAGTAGCTCGGAAGCCGACGGACGCCGACGACATCCGATGGAAAGTCAGGGAGCGATTGGTCTTTTGGGATTAGCAATCGCCCAGCTCTGACGCCAACCCCCGGCCGACTGCGTTTCCCGGCCCGGCATCGACAGGCGCACTACGTGGCCGAGGCGTGATCGCCTCGAAGAAACCCAGCGGCTTGTTCACGATGATTTTGCCTGGCGCACGGCGAGAAGGTATTCTTACCAACGTTCTTACTTGCGGACAATTGCCGTGTATCAGGCACAAGTTTCCAGCAAAGGTCAGGTGGTCATACCCAAGCCCCTCCGGGAGCGTTGGGGCATTGGCGAAGGCTCGACGATTGCGTTTACCGAAGACGCGCAGGGCCTGCATCTGACCGTCCAGCAAGAGACTACGCGCGAAGACATTCTGCGCTCGCTCAGAGCCGGGGCGGAAATCGCTGCTTACCAAGGTCCGGCGCGCACGCCGACAGAGATGCGCGATGCCGTCCGATCGGCGTTTCGAAAGAAGACGCCCTGATGTGGGCAACGGACACCAATCTGCTGGTGCGGTACTACACGCAGGATGACAAAGCGCAGGCAAAGCGCGCCTTGAAGTGGCTCGAAGACCACGCGCCTTGCTTTGTGGCCGTCAGCGTCGTCCAAGAACTTTACTGGGTTTTGGAAAACAGCTACGGAATCTCTCCGGCAAAGGTACTTGACGTGCTGGAGCACCTATGTCGCAGCCCTGCGTTCAAGGTTGAATCGTCCTCGGCCGTGGCGCGAGCGATCCAAGCCGCGCGCCAACGCATCCAATTCCCCGATGCCCTGCATTGGGCCCTGAGCGGCAATTGCGAGGGGCTGGCGACATTCGACGACAAGGGATTCGCCCGCAAAGCAAGAAAGCTCGGCTTGGAACCGACCGTGATTGTGCCGTAAGCGGATTGTGCTGCCTGGGTGGTGGTTGATCTCCTTGTCCCTCAGGCTGGTCTCTTGGGATTAGCAATCGCCCTGCTCTTACGCCAAACCCCCGGCCGACTGCGTCTCCCGGCCCGGCATCGACAGGCGCTCTACGTGGCCGGCGCGCAGCAGATCGTCGGGTTGTGCATCGATCGGAATCGCAGCGGGCGGCGAGGTGTCGCGGCAGCCGGTCCAGCGATCGCCTCCGACGTGCAGGCGTATATGGCCTTATCGGCGAGCCGCAAACGAAAAACCACGATATCCATCGGCGAAGCGCGGGATCGTCGCGGACCTTGGATTTTGGGCGAGGCGGTCGTTCGTGGAGTCTGGATCTCAGCGTGAAGCCAACGCGCCCAGGCGCCAGCGGCACGAAGAATCCCATGTGTGGCACCTCACCGGGTCACTAGGCTCCTTTCGAAGCAGATGTCCTTGAGCCACTGGCGCCGTACTCGCGTCATATGCCGCAATCCGCCCGGCAATCACGTCAATCGAAGCCCGCGCCGCTGACTGGACAATCGACAGCGAGGGCGTGCTGCGTGTCGCGAATGCGAAGGGGCCGAGATCAACAGGCTGCTTCAGGCCGTGACGCAGGCGAGGGAAAATTCGGATTGAAACTAGCTTTTCTCAACGATGTGTTTCCTAGAGCACTGCCATCCCCGTCCCGCCAAGAAACTCATATGTCGCGTCATACAGCTCCGGCCGCCGGGTAGGGTCGCCATCGTCGCCCTCGGGCACCACAATGATCATGCCTTGGCGCGCTCGGGTCAGCAGCACGCGGTAGGCGTTTTCGAGGTAGCGCTGGCGCGGCGCTTTGCGAATTCGGTTCCAGCGGGCTCCGACGAATTCGTTGTGTTGCCAACCGCCTTTGCCATGACGTAGGTCGGCGTCCCAAACCACGCAAGCCCAATCTAGTTCGAGGCCCTGAACCAGAAACTCGGTGCCAACGTCTTCAAGGTGATAGGACGAGCGTACGTCGTCTTTATCGTGCAAGAACCAATGCACTGGATCAACTTTGGGGCGGACATCGATGGCGTGGGGCTTTAGGCGCTGCGCTTGCGAGGAAACGACAATTCCGTAGCGCTCCTGTCCGCGAGCGTGATCGCGAAGCCATTCCTTGGCTCGCGCCAAGCTGCGCGTTAGAACGATGGGATAACAGTCTGCAAATTCGCGGTGCACTTCCCGTGCGGCGATCACTTCGCGCTCCAGCACCAATCTCACAAACTCGCTGAGGCGCTCAGCGCGGAACGAGCGCATGGAGGTGGCGAGATGCAGCGCTTCGTGATCGATGACGGTGTGGCTGGCGCGTAGCTGGGCGATGCCTTCTTCCGCCCGGTACTCGCTGCCGTGCAGCTTGGTTGACAGGTGCACTTCCCAATTGGGGAAACGGCTCAGCAGCGCATCGAACCACTCGCTCACGCCAGCCTCGCCGGTGTTGATTTCCTGTCCACCACCGATGAGGCAAACGACCACCGCCCAATCAGTATGGCGGTCGAGGCAGGAGATCAGGAATTCGGGTTCGGACTGATCGAAATCCGGCTGGTTCTTCTTGCGGCGCATGAAAAAGCTGGTTTGCGTTCGATCCCACGCACGCTGCGCTTCGTCGAACAACGCCACGTGATCGACCGGCGGCTGGCTCGGGTCGACTAGGCACTCGTCGCGAAAGTGGTGCACGTTCTGAATGAAGGCGCTGACCAATCGGCGCGCTTCGCCCTTGGTGACCTTGCGGCTGCGGCGAGTTCGCGCTGCACGTGATCGCGCGCTAGCGCTTCGCGAAGCACGGCAACGAGCGGACCGTTGCCAGACAAGAACACGCAGTGCAGCGCATTCTTGTCGCGGTGTTTGGTGGCTACGTCCAGGCCGACCAACGTTTTGCCGGCGCCCGGTACGCCAGTAACGAAGCAAATTGCCTTGCGCCCTTCGACGCGCGCGTCGCGGATGATGCGATCGATCACCGCTGAGGTGCGCGTCAGGTTGACCGCACCCGCGTCGCTCCGTGAGATGTCCTCCACCGAATGTCCGGCATAGAGCGCACGAGCGGCTTCGATGATCGTCGGCGTGGGCTGGTACCGCCCACGCTCCCAAGCGTCGGGTACGATACTCGGGCCGGTGAGGAGGTCCAGTACTTGCTCAAATGGCGACTCGCATCTGTGGGGCGCCGACACATACGGGCTCCGGCATCAGCGGATCGTTGGCGCGTTGCACGACGCCAATAATCAGGGGTTTCGCCTTGGTTGCGACTAGGACTGGTGCAATCGGAATATTGTGGCTGGTTTCGTGGAAGTTGCGAAGGTCGAGCGCGTAGTCCCAGACCTGATCAATTGCAGCGCGATTAAAGGCCGCTTGGCCGACTTTGAATTCGATCACAAAGAGAACGTGATCGAGCACCAGCAGCACATCGATCCATTTACCCAGTCGCGGTATCGCGTACTCGAAGTAGAGCCGCCCGCGCCCTTCCAATCCGGCCAGCGAGCCCCGAAGGATTTCAACTTGCTCGGACCACGCTCGGCGCTGTTCGAGCGTGACCGGAAAGCCCGTGGCGCCCACGAGTACCCCCAGGACGGATTCATGACTGCGAGACAAAAAGCCCGCAATGTCCTCGGCATAAAGACTGCGCTGGCGGCGGTAGCGGCCAGGGTTGTCAGCTACGCCGGAGCTCCGTTCGGTCACGATTGTTCTTCCGATGGCAACCTGCACTATGCCTCAGAAGAGTCCGTAACGCATTTCCGCGATCTTCGCCGAGAATCGACTACGTCCCTTGGCGCCATCCGAATCCGCTGCATCCCAAACGCCAGCTCCGATGCTGCCGTGGTGTGTACCCGGCGCGTTTCGTCAACGTTTGAACGGCGCCATGCGCTTTGCGCCATCGTCAAGTGCAATCAGCACGCTGCCGCTATTTCCGTTGACAATTTGCTCGCCGTTTCCACAGCCTTGATCTGCCGCTTCGATCTCGTAGAAGCTGCGTTCGTCGGCGTTCTTGATGCCCATCAGAAACACACAGCGCGACCAGCTCAGGCGGAACGCGCCCAATTGGCCAGACGCTGTCTGACCTTTTGCTGCCCATGCTGTAAGCGGGCAGGCAGCGTCTGACCGATTCGATCGATGAACGCGCTCGAGATTGCGGTGGAGGGTATCCAGCGCACCCGGTTCCTGAATCGCTTTGCTGCACCCGCAGCGCCACTCGCGAAATCTCGGCGAGCTTCCCCCTGACTTCCGACATTACCTTTCGCAAACGCGAACGGACATGCTGTGGCGACGAAACCGCGCTATGCCAGTTGCATCGCGGGCTTTCTGCAGAGCGCTAGCACGCAAGACTTAGCTTTCGCTTGCAAGCGCATGTTAGCCAGTTCGTTCTCGACCCAAGGCCATCGACGATGCGCTCGAAGCTGCTCTTCTTTCAATTGTTCGCTGCCAGTCTGTTATCGGGCATCGCGTTGGGGTCGCATGCGGCAGACGATCTGCCACGCAGGGGTGCGCTTGGCGCGCAATTGGCGAATGAGCCGGGCGGGGTTCGCATCATGACGGTGTTGCCCGGCACAACTGCGCAAGCGCTGGAATTGGCATCCAATGACGTGCTTCGGGAAATCGACGGCCGACCGATCCGCGCACTGGACGATGTCTTCGCATGGGTCGCCACCAGCCGCAGCGGCGTGCCCGTGTCGATCGCGGTCGATCGCGAAGGTCAGCGTCTCGTCAAGACAGGCGAAACGCGCCCGCGGGCGATGGAGACCGAAGGGCCTGGCTATCGGGTTGAATATGGTTCGGTCCGCAGCGTCGATAACGCGCGGCTGCGCACGTTGGTGTCGGTCCCCGACTCGAAGCAAAAGACGCATCCTGCTCTGATGCTGATTCAGGGCGTCACCCTGTCCAGCATCGATACGCCGCTGACCGATGGCAACCCGTATGCACGACTGCTCGGGCCCTTCGCCCGCGCCGGTTACGTGACGATGCGCGTCGACAAACCAGGCAGTGGCGATAGCGAAGGCGGTCCTGGTGCGGCGCTGGATTTTGAGACGGAGCTCGCCGGTTATCGCGCCGCATTGATGGCGCTGCGCGCCCGAGCGGATGTCGATCCGAAGCGCATTTACCTGATCGGTCACAGTATGGGCGGCATATGGGCGCCGCTGCTTGCAAAGGACAACGATGTTGCCGGAATCGTGGTCTACGGTACGGTGTTTCGCACCTGGAACGAATACGACCTGGAAAACGCGCGACGTCAGTTTCGGCTTGGTGGCGAATCGGCCAGCACCATACACGCGGCGCTCACGGGGCGTGCAGCTTTGAATAGCGCCCTGCTGATCGAGGGATTGTCTCCCGCCGAGATCGAAGAGCAACGTCCGTCGTTGGCTCCGATGCTGGCCGAGAACATTGCCGATGGACTGTGGAACGGGCGCTCGGTGACATTCTGGCAGCAACTGGCGAAAGTGAATGTCGCCGACGCCTGGGCAACCGCGAAAACGCCGGTGCTGGCGCTGCATGGCGCCGCCGACTTCGTCGCGGCGCAACGCGATCACGAGCTCCTGGCGGAGGCCGTTCGCGCCAATGAGGTCGATGGCCAGTTCGTTCTGGTGGAGGGCAGCGACCACGGCTTTGGCGCAGCGCTCAGCGAACCCGCCGCCTTCGCGGCGCTCGGTAAACCCGGCATTTATTCGGGAACCGCTGCGCGGCATATCGACCGCTGGTTGCAACCCAAGACTGGGTTACGCGCTTTCGATGCGCGCGACCTCACACTGGATCGATTGCCTGCCGGCACTGGCGCGGGGCGCACGATGGACGCCAGTCTCGGCGACGTCGATGGCGATGGCGACGACGATTTGCTGCTGGCCAAAGAGTTCGCCCGGAATGTACTGCTGCTTCGCGAAGGCGAGCGTTTCGTGCCCGCAGAGGACGCTTTGCCCGCCAGCGATCAGGACTCGGAGGACGCTGTGCTTGGCGACTTCGATGGCGATGGCGATCTGGACGTCGTCTTTCCCAGCGAAGATACGACCATCAACGAGTACCTGGTCAATGATGGCAGCGGTCGCTTTTCGACCGCGCCACATCCGCTGCCGAGCGAAACCACCTCTAATGCCGGCGTCGCAGGCGACCTCGACGGCGATGGCGATCTCGATCTGGTGCTGTCGCGCAACACCGAGCGGGAACTGGTGCTTCTCAACGACGGCTCAGGGCGCTTTAGCAATGTATCCAAAGTATGGATGCCGGATGTTGTCGACATCACGCAGGACTTGAAACTCGCCGATCTCGACGGCGATGGCGATCTCGATCTGGTCGCCGGAAACGAGCCTGGTGGCGGCGGTCGCAATCGTCTTTATCGCAACGAGGGCGAGCGTTTCGTCGATGTCACAGAGACGTCTTTGCCGGCGCCAGAAAATCCTGAGGAAACCCGCAAAATTGCGGTGGGTGACATCGACGGCGACAAGGACCTCGATCTGTACTTTGCGAATGTCAACTTTGCCGACCCGGCAGCCGCGCAGCCGCGGCTGCTGTTGAACGATGGCAGCGGCCGTTTTGTCGATGGATCGAAGTGGCTTACCAAGTCGCACGCCGGATCGGTACTCGATGCGCAATTCGTCGACCTCGACGGCGATGGCGATGTCGATTTGTTGCTCGGTACTTTGGGTAGTGGCACCCGGCTACTGATAAACAACGGCAACGAATCCGTGTTTGAGGACAACACGCCTGAGGGTTACGCCAGTGGCGAACCGGCATCGCTCGGCATCGTGGCGCTGCACGTTCCGGGCATCGGTGTATTCGAATCGGCGTTCGATCGCGGCGATCGGATGCTGAGCCTGTAGTTCAGGACGACCGGTTGCGTGACAACCACATACGCGTACGGCCGGCGCGTTCGGATCGCGTTTGGGGTGCGAACAGTCATCCTGTTGGCATTCAAGGACGCGTGACGCGCGCTACCATTGCGCCACAGTCATTCGACCGGACGCGAAGATGGCCATCACTCTGTATGAACTTGCGAACGCCGGAGATGAGCGACTGAGTCCCTATTGCTGGCGGGTACGCTTGGCGCTGGCGCACAAGAGATTGACCTTTGCGACACGTGCGGTTGGATTCACTGAGATTGCCGGAATCGGCAACGGCCAGTTCAAGACTGTGCCAGTGCTCGACTACGATGGGCACTGGCTCTCGGGAAGCGCGGAGATCGCGGCGTTTCTGGAGCAGCAGGTGCCCGGAGCACCGACCCTGTTTCCCGCCGATCCCGAGCGCCGCTACGCGCGCTTCATCGACGATTGGGTAACGACGTCCGTTCAAGCACAGATTTTCCGGATGATCGTGCGGGACGTGTGGCAGGGTCTGCGCGTCGGCGATCAGGCCTATTTCCGCGCCAGCCGGGAACAACGCCTGGGCTCCAGCCTCGAAGATGTGCATGCCACGCGCGACACTCGGCTGACGCCTTTTCGCGCCAGTCTGGAACCGGCGCGTTCAGCCCTTAAACGTGCGCCGTATCTGGCCGGTGACACACCAGCTTTTGTCGACTACGTGCTGTTCGGCGCGCTGCAATGGGCGCGGCTCGCGTCGGACTACAACTTGCTGCAAGCAGAGGATCCGTTGTGCGCGTGGTTCGATCGATTGGCGGCACGCTCGGGCTGAGTTCGTCAGTTGCCGCATCAACCTGGAGGTGAAGGCGAATTGGTGGTGCAACCGTTCCTCGCAGCAAACCTCACAGTTTAGGCCCGTGATAACAGATGCGGGTCGGTGCGGATTCCGCAGTTCCCCGTGATCATCGCCCCGTCGGTCGAGGTGATCCGCCGCGCCCCGTATCGATGATTTCGTCAGGTTCGCCAAGCCCACGGCGAGAACTGACACTGCTACCGGCACGCGTAATCAGTTGAAACTTTCCATGTTCAGTTGCATTCTACTGCCCAATGCGCCGGACCCTACTCCAGCTTCTGCTCTCGCTAACGCTCATCGTGAACAGCGTTTGGGCGCCGTGGGCGATGGCTGGGATGGCGCACGGCGAGCATGGAACTCATTCGATGGGCGACCATCATCACCCCGACGGAAGCGACGCTCCGTCGGAGCCTGCTTCGCCAGACGATGGAAGCTGCTGCGATGGCGCATCCTGCCAATGTGGCTGTGTACTTCCTCCAGCGTTGTCTTTGCAGGCAACTTGCATGTCGGTAGTTGAGCCGATCCGCACCGCGCATTCGCGGTTGATTGCGCACATCGTTTTGCATCGCGACTCTCCTCCGCTACGCCCACCCGCGGCCTGAACGCGTAACGACTGTCCGTGTGGGCGCCATCCGGCGCTCGCACGCCCGTTGCCGCGTCTGCGCGTCCGTTCAGGACAGCGCCTGTCGCCTGTGAGGTTGAGTCTATGGCTTTGTTTTTTCGTTCCGCCGCGAGCGTCGCGGCGGCGCTGGCGTTGGTTGGCTGCGCCAGTCTGCCGCGCGAGCGCGGCTATTCCGAATCCCGCGACCTGATCGCGGATCGGCGCTCGGTGCCCCCCGATTGGTCGCCGCTCGGCGCCGATCCCGCTCCGCAGGTTCCGACCGCGCCGATCGGCGTCGAGGACGCCGTCCGGCTTGCGTTCTTCAACAATCCACGGCTGCGCGAGGAGTACGTGCGACTCGGCCTCGGTCGCGCAGATCTGGAGGATGCGCGTCGCCTGTCGAACCCGAGTTTTGGCTTTCTTCGACTCTCGCCGGACGGCGGCGAGGGTACGCAGATCACGCGCAGCCTGTCGCTCGGCTTGACCGATCTACTCCTCCTTCCATTACGCAAGCGTCTCGCAGAGGGTGAGCTGGAGCGGCTGCAACTGGCGGTGTCGGGCGCGGTGCTCGAGATCGCGACTGAAGTGGAAGTGGCGTGGTACGAGGCGGTCGGCGCCCAGCAGATCGCCGCGATGCGTGATCTGGTGGCGCGCGCCGCCGAGCAGTCGGCCGAACTGGCACAACGCTTTTTCGATGCCGGGAATATCAACCGCCTGCAGCTCGAACAGGAACGTGCAGCGGCCACGCAAGCCCGCATCGAAGCACTGGCGGCCGGATCGAACGCCTTGCGTGCGCGGCACCGACTGGCAGCGCTGATCGGTCTGTCGACCGTCGGAGAATGGACCACGCAGGCGCAGTTGCCCGCCCCGCGCGCGATCGGCTACGACGCCGACGCACTGGTCGCATCCGCGCTCGAAACGCGTCTCGACCTGGCCGCCGTGCGCCGCACGGTCGCACTGCGCGAAGACGCCCTTGGCGTAACCCGGCGATGGCGTTGGCTGGGCGGCATCGAGGTCGGCTACGAGCATGAAAGCGAGTTCGACGGCGCCCAAGCAACCGGTCCTTTCGCCTCACTGGCACTTCCGATCTTCAACCAGGGACAGGGCGGCGTTGCGCGCGCCGAGGCGGAGTTGCAACAGGCGCGCGCCGAACTCGATGCCAAATTGCTGTCGGTGCAGAACGATGCGCGGCTGGGCCTGGACGCAGTCGCGGTGGCGCACACCATCGCAGAACGCCATCGCGTCGAATTGGTCCCGCGCCGCGAGGCCATTGTCGCGCGCACGCAGGAACAGGTGAACTTCATGTTGGTGGGTGTGTTCGAGCTGCTGCTGGCGAAACAGCAGGAGTACGACGCCTACCAAGCCTACCTCGAAGGGGTACGCGACTACTGGGTCGCCCGCGCCGAACTGCGGGGCGCAATTGGCGGCCGCTTGCCCGACGACGATTCACCGATAGAGCCTGCCATCGGCGTGGAAGCCATCCTCCCGGCCGCCGGTGTTCCGGCGGCAATGGATCACAGCATGCACAGCGGCCGGGAGCGCGATCCGCACGCGGGTCATCGCATGCCGGAACCCGCTTCCCCACCCGATCCGCACGCCGGCCATGACATGTCCGTGCCGACGCAGCCAGTGGATCCGCACCGCGAGCACCGCAAGTCAGCCACGCCCAAGCCGGTCGTACCCGCAGATGACGAAGCCGAGCCTCAGCACGACCACGGAGACACGCCATGAACCCTTTTCGCCGCCAATGGTTTCGCCTCGCGGGACTGGGAGCGCTGGCCCCATTCGGGCTGTGGGCGCAGCGCGCCGCCGCGCAGGACCACCAGGGCCACTCCGTCGCCGCAGCCGCCGCGCCTGCACCTTTGCCTGCTCCCGCCGCCGACGGCTATCGCCCGGTACGCACCTTGAATGGCTGGACTCTGCCGCACCGCATCGTCGATGGAGTCAAGGAGTTCCACCTCGTGGCCGAAGAGATCGAGCACGAGTTCGCGCCCGGTTGCCGCGCCAAGTGCTGGGGTTACAACGGCACCACGCCGGGCCCGACCATCGAGGCGGTCGAGGGCGACCGGGTGCGCATCTATGTGACCAACCGCCTGCCCGAGCACACCAGCGTGCATTGGCATGGCCTGCTGCTACCGTCGGGCATGGACGGCGTCGGCGGGCTGAGCCAGCCGCAGATCCAGCCCGGCGAGACCTACGTCTACGAGTTCACGTTGCGCCAGCACGGCACCCACATGTACCACCCGCATGCCGACGAGATGGTGCAGATGGCGGTCGGCATGATGGGCATGTTCATCATCCACCCCAGGGACGGCGAGCCTGAGCCCATCGCTCGCGACTACGTGATCTTGCTGCATAACTGGGCGCTGCATCCCGGCACTTATCGACCCGATCCGTCGGTGATGCAGGACTTCGATCTGTGGACGATGAACAGCAAGGTCTTCCCCGCGATCGAGCCCTTGGTCGCGCGGACCGGCGAACGCGTGCGCGTGCGCATCGGCAATCTGTCGATGTGGAACCATCCCATTCACATGCATGGTGTGCAATTCCACGTCACCGGATCGGACGGCGGCCGCTGGCCCAAAGGCCTGTGGCGACCGGAGACGACCGAGATCGTCGGCGTCGGCCAGACGCGCGATCTGGAGTTCGTCGCGGTGCCCGGCGACTGGGCCTTCCACTGCCACATGTCGCACCACACGATGAACGCCATGGGCCACGAGATTCCGAACACGCTCGGCGTCGATCAATCTGGCGTGGAGGCGGAGATCCGCAAACTGCTGCCGGGCTACATGGCGATGGGGCAAGGCGGCATGGCCGAGCACCAGGAGCACACCGACTCCGGCCACATGACCGGCCCCGAGAACACCCTGCCGATGATGATGGGCAAGGGCCCGTTCGGAAATCTCGAAATGGGCGGGATGTTCACCGTGGTCAAGGTGCGCGATGACCTCGCCGCCGGCGACTTCCGCGATCCGGGCTGGTACCCCAACCCCAAGGGCACGGTCGCGCATCGCATCAGCGCCGATCCCGATTTCGGAAAGCCCGCGAGACGCGGCCCGCCGCCTGGCCCGTCGCCCACGCTCGAAGCCAAGCCAGTCGATCACTCCAAAATGAAGATGGGATAGAGAGCACCTTATGAAACTGTTCAAGACCCTCGTTGTTTTAGTACTGGTCGGCATGGCGATCGCCGCCGCCGTCATCTGGAGCGGCATCTACAACGTCGGTGCCGACGACCCGCACTGGTCTGCGACCCATCGCGCGCTCGAGGTGGCGCGCAAGCGCTCGATCGCAGTCCGGGCGGCGGACATTCACGTGCCCGACCTGTCCGACGCCGAACTGATCCGCAACGGGGCAGGTAACTACAACGCCATGTGCGTGACCTGCCATCTCAGCCCCGACGCGCAGGAAACCGAACTGAGCGTTGGCCTGTACCCGCGTCCGCCGCGCTGGGATGCCCTCGGCCAGACCGATCCCCGCGAGGCCTTCTGGGTGCTCAAGCACGGCATCAAGGCGTCGGGCATGCCGGCCTGGGGCAAGAGCATGGACGATCGCTACCTGTGGGGCATGGTCGCCTTCATGCAGCAGTTTCCGGGCATGACCGCCGCGCAGTACCAGGAACGAGTTGCGGCCAGCGATGGCCACAGCCACGGCGGCGGCGAAACCGATGTCGGCGGTGGCGATCCGCATGCTGCACACGAAGACGCGAACCCGGAGCGTTCGTCCTTTGAGCCCGTCGAAGATCCGATGGCAGCGCCCGAGGGCGACGACCACACCGACAACGACCATCAACACTGAATCAGCCACCCACGAGGCCCCGCGCCTCATTTCGAACTGGAGAAACCGATGATCATCCGAATGACTTCCCTCGCCTTGGCACTCGCGCTTGCCGCGCCGATCGGCTGGGCCCACGGCAATGAAAAGCACGGCTCAACGCAAGTAGCCGCCGGTCGCGAAACGGCGGGCGCCACTCTCAGCATTTCGCCCGAAGCCGCCGACGCCGTTGCGGTGCTGGAACGCTTCTCGGCCGCCTTGAGCGCAGGCGATCTCGACGGCGTTGCCGCGGATCTCGATCCGGCCGTGCTGATCCTTGAAAGCGGCGGCGCCGAGCGTACCCGTGATGAGTACCTCGGCGGACACGCCAAACACGACGCCGAGTTCCTCAAGACCGCCCACATCACGCTGAAGCGCAGGACGGCTCAGGCATCCGGCGACCTCGTCTGGGTCGGCAGCGAGAGCGAGATTCACGCGAGCAAGGACGCCAAGATGCTGATGATCTCGTCCACCGAGACCGCGATCCTGCGCAAGACCGGAGCAGGCTGGAAGATCGTCCATCTGCACTGGTCGTCGAGGGCACAGCGATGAGCCGCCGCGCAGGTAGAAGAAGCGCCGCGTGGGGCCTCGCGAGCCTCGCAGCGCTGATGATGTCGGCCGCTTGCGCACGCGACCCGGACGCCACGAGCACGACCGCAAGCGCGCAGCAGGTTGCGACACCCACCGCCATGGCGGACACGACACCGGCAATGGTCGTGCACAAGACTCCCAGCTGTGGTTGCTGCGGCTTGTGGGTCGAACACATGCGAAAAGCCGGTTTTACCGTTGAGGTGCGCGACACCGACGACCTCGCGCCGATCAAGGCAGGACTTGGCGTCCCCTACGGCAAAGGCTCGTGTCACACGGCAGAGATCGACAGCTATGTGATCGAGGGTCACGTTCCCGCCGAGGACGTTCGTCGCTTGTTGACTGAACGGCCCAAGGCGCGCGGCCTGGTCCTGCCCGGCATGCCGCTCGGCTCGCCCGGCATGGAGACGCCGAACGGCCGCGTGCAGTCCTACACGGTCGAGCTGGTGGAGGAGGACGGCAGCACCTCGATGTTTCGCCGTGTCGAAGGCGATCGCTGACTGACGCGAACCGGTCGCGACGGTGAATACCGTCGCGATTGGGGCTTGACTCTGGACCCAGGTCCAGGGTGCAAGCTCACACCCCGCAAGGAGAACGAACATGTCACTGAGCATCGGCGAGTTGGCCAAGCAGGCGGGAGTTGCCATCGACACGGTGCGCTTCTACGAGCGCAATGGCCTGCTGGCACCGGCGGGCCGACTCGCATCGGGCTATCGCCGCTATGGCGCCGAGGAACTCAAGCGCCTGCGCTTCATTCGCCGCGCGAAGGTACTGGGATTCTCGCTCGATGACATCCGTTCGCTGCTGGCGCTCAGTGCCGAGCGCGACGTGGCCCGCGTGCGCGCTGCGGCGCAGCGCAAACTCGGAAACATCGAGCTGCGCATCACTGAACTCGAACGGATCCGCAGTGGCCTGCGGACGCTGATCGACGCTTGCCCCGGGCACGGGCGCAGCGAGGCCTGCCCGATTCTCAATGCGCTGTCCCAGGAGCAAGACGCATGAACCACGATCACCATTCACATGGCAACACGCCGCCGAAAGCAGCGCATGGTCACGCACACGATGGCCCCACCAAAGGTGTTCACGATCATGCCGCCGATGCACACGACTCCGACGCACATGTCGACCCGGTATGCGGGATGTCGGTGGCGATCGACTCCCCTCACCAACTCGAGCACGCCGGAAACCTGTACCGGTTCTGCTCCGAAAAGTGCCGGGGCAAGTTCCTTGCCGATCCGACACGCTATTTGAGTCCCGTCGCCCAGCCCGCGGCCGTCCCGGCGCAGCCGGGCGCTCGCTATACCTGCCCGATGCACCCGCAGATCGTGCGCGACGAGCCGGGCAGCTGCCCAATCTGCGGCATGGCGCTGGAGCCCCTTCTGCCCAGCCTGGACGACGACGAGAACCCCGAACTGGCGGACTTCCGGCGGCGATTCTGGTGGACCTTGCCGTTCTCGGTATTGGCACTACTTCTCGCGATGGCCGGGCATCGACTGCCTGGTCTCGCGGCCGACACGCGCACCTGGCTGGAACTGGTGTTGTCGGCGCCGGTCGTACTGTGGGCCGGCTGGCCCTTCTTCGTGCGTTGGGCCGCCTCGCTCGCCAACCGCAGCCCGAACATGTGGACGCTGATCGGCACCGGCGTCGGCGCGGCCTTCGGCTACAGCCTGGTCGCAACGCTGGCGCCGGGCATGTTCCCGGAGGCCTTCCGCGAGCACGGCCGGGTCGGCGTCTACTTCGAGGCCGCAGCAATCATCGTGTCACTGACGCTGCTCGGCCAGGTGTTGGAGCTGAAGGCGCGATCCTCCACGTCGGCGGCGATCAAGGCGCTGCTCGGACTGGCGCCGAAGACCGCGCGCAGGCTGCGCGAGGACGGCAGCGAAGAAGAAGTTGAACTGACCCATGTGCATCTGGGCGATCGCTTGCGCGTGCGCCCCGGCGAGAAGGTGCCGGTGGATGGCGAAGTCCTTGAGGGCCGCTCGAACATTGACGAGTCCATGCTGACGGGCGAACCGATGCCGGTGGAAAAATCTCCGGGCAGCAAGGTCATCGGCGCCACCATCAACGCCACTGGCAGCCTGGTGATCCGCGCCGACAAGATCGGCTCTGACAGCGTGCTCGCGCAGATCGTGCAACTGGTCGCCCAGGCGCAGCGTTCGCGAGCCCCCATGCAACGGATGGCAGACAAGGTCAGCTTCTGGTTTGTGCTCGCGGTGCTCGGCATCGCGCTCGGAACCTTCTTCGTCTGGGGCGTGTTCGGCCCGGAGCCGGCATGGACCTATGCCTTCGTCAACGCGGTGGCCGTGCTGATCATCGCGTGCCCGTGTGCCCTGGGGCTGGCCACGCCGATGTCGATCATGGTCGCGACCGGGCGTGCGGCGCAGGCGGGCGTGTTGTTTCGCGATGCCGAGGCCATCGAACGACTGCGCACCATCGACACCCTGATTGTCGACAAGACCGGTACCTTGACTCAGGGCAAACCTGCGTTTCGCGAGGTCGTTGCGGCCGACGGCTTCGACGCTGATGAAGCGCTGCGCCTCGCGGCGAGCCTCGATCAGGGCAGCGAGCATCCGTTGGCGGAAGCGATCGTGGCCGAAGCGCGTCGGCGCGGCTTGGCACTGGAGACCGCCGCCGAGTTCGAGTCGGCGACCGGCATCGGCGTGCGCGGGCTCGTCGGCGCGGCGCGCCTGGCGCTGGGCAACACCGCGTTGATGGAGGAGATCGGCGTCGATGTCAGTCGCTTGCGCGAAGACGCCGAACGCCTGCGCCGCGAAGGCGCCAGCGCTATGTTCCTCGCAGTCAATGGCCGCGCTGCGGGACTTGTTGCGGTGGCCGATCCGATCAAGGTCAGCACGCCGGAGGCGATTGCCGCATTGCGGGCGGCAGGGTTGCGAATCGTGATGGCGACTGGCGACGGCAAGACCACCGCGGAAGCCGTGGCGAAGGTGCTGGGAATCGATGAGGTGTACGGCGAGGTCCGCCCAAAGGACAAGTCCGAGCTGGTGGCGCGACTCAAGGCCGAGGGCCGCCGCGTGGCGATGGCCGGCGACGGTATCAACGACGCACCGGCACTGGCTGCCGCGGATGTCGGCATCGCGATGGGCACCGGCACCGATGTCGCCATGTCGAGCGCGCAGGTCACGCTGGTGAAAGGCGATCTGCGCGGCATCCTGCGCGCGCGGCAGATTTCGCAAGCGACGGTGGCGAACATGAAGCAAAACCTGATCTTCGCCTTCGCCTACAACGCGCTCGGCGTGCCGATCGCTGCCGGGCTGCTGTACCCGAGCTTCGGCTTGCTGCTGAGTCCGATGATCGCGGCACTGGCGATGAGCCTGTCGTCGGTGTCGGTGGTGGCCAACGCGCTGAGGCTGCGGAAGGGCCAGTGAAAGGCCACGAGCAATGACGCACCACGAGAAATCGCCTGCCTGGTCCGGGCGCATTGCGCTGGGCACAGGCTGGGCGGTGTTTTCCGGCGACATGGGCGACAACCGGGTACATACCCACCATGCCCTGCAACTGGTCCTCGCTCCCCGCGAAACGGTCACCGTTTCCGCTCATGGTCAAGGCGACATCACTGCGCCCGGAGTGCTGATCGACGCGGACGTGCCGCACCGCGTCTGGCCCGGTGCCGCGGCGCTGCTGTACGTCGAACGCGAGTCTCATACGGGACGGACTTTGGCGCTGGCCTGCGTGCGGGGATTGTGTCTGCTCACGGAGCGACAGCGCGATGCCGCGCTCGGCGTCTGGCCGTTGTCGACCGACGCAGATCTGGGCCCGCTGCTCGCGGCACTCGGGTTACCCAAGTCGGTGCCGGCTCCAGATGGCCGCCGCTCCGACCGCGTCCGAGATCTTCTTGAAGGCCTGCCGGCCCGCAGCGAGTTGAACAGCACACTGGCGGAATTCGCAAGCGAAGCCTCGCTGTCGCCCAGTCATTTCAGACATCGGGTTCGCGCGCTGGTGGGGATGCCTCTGCGACCCTACTTGCGCTGGCTGCGATTGCGCCGGGCCTTGATGAGTGCCGCCGCGGGCGCGGACTTGAGTCGGGCGGCGCAAGACGCCGGATTTTCGGACGCTGCCCATCTGAGCCGAACCATGCAAAGACACTTCGGCGTGCCGCCCAGCGCCATTCTGGCTGCCTTGCGAACGGCTTGATTCCGCCGCTTTGTTCAAGCCAAACAGGCTCGATCGCGGCAAGCTGCTCGGCCTATCGGACCTTCGAAGGCGGACTTTTCATGACCAACACTCTCCCAACCTTGTTGCGCTGGACCCAGCGAAGGCGACAGCCATTGCGGATCCTGATGCTCGTGGCGATCGTGTCCCTGTTTGTGGACGGCTTTCTGGTTGAACGCAACTTCGTGCACCTCATGCTCCTTCATCCGGTGCTGCTGATCGCACTGCTGGGTGCGCTGGCTTTGACGGCAGCATCCGATGAGTAGCAATTTGCCCCACCGGGACTTCGTTCCGGCGTTGCGCTTCCCGTTCCTCACGCCATGGTACGACCGTCTGGTGGCGTTGACGGTGCGCGAAGCCCGGATGAAGGCGTCTCTATTGACGCACGCCGCTGTCACACCCGGCGAAAGGGTTCTGGACCTGGGCTGTGGCACCGGCACCCTGCTGCTGCAGTTGGCCTCGCGAGTGCCCGGCGCGCGAATCGCCGGTGTCGATGCCGACCCAGCCATGCTGCGCCAAGCGCAGGCCAAGGCCACCGCCGCAGGCATCTCGCTGGACCTTGCGCCTGCCTGGGCCGATGCACTGCCGTTCGCCGATGGCTCGTTCGACGTAGCGCTCTCTTCGCTCTTCTTCCACCACCTCCAGCCCAACGACAAGCGACGCAGTCTCCGCGAGGTTTGGCGCGTGCTGCGCCCTGGCGGTAGGGTGCTGGTCGCCGATTTCGGCCGGCCGAACTCATGGCTGGGCCGAACCGCATTTCAGCTGGTGCGCTTGCTTGACGGCTATGCCAACACCCGCGACCACGCGGAGGGCCGGTTGCCCGAGTTCATGCACGACGCAGGCTTTGTTGACGTATCAACCCTGCACACACTGGCTGTTCCCGTCGGCCGAATAGGGCTGTACCGCGGCACTCGGCCCTAGCTAGCCGATACGCCTGGGGTCGCCCTTTCGTCGCAGGATCCAAAGCGCCAGCAACGGAACCACGATCCACTGCGCGAGCGGACTCAGGCCAATGCCAAGGATTGGATCGACGGGCATCGACTCGCGGTAAGTCCAGCGGCCGAGCCATTGCGTGCTGATCCACTCAATCGCGATTGTCGTTGCCAATCCCAGAGTCACTACAACCATGTCGGTGCGATGGACATGGCGCATCCAGGGCGACACGCGGGTGAGAAGCGGCGCTGCCAGCGCGCAGGCAAACGCGATCACTGCATCGCCCAACGTGCAATGCAGAGCAGCTTGCCAGGCTGCCGCGGGACCGGCGTCGATCCATAGCGTGTACAGCGGTGCGTGCGCGAGTTCCCAAAGGGCAAACATCGGCAACGTAACGACCGCATACGTGACTGCCCGACCCAGCGCATCCGCCAGCGAGGCGGGCTCAGGGCTTGCGGTCATCCGTCGAATGGTCGTGGTGCGCGTGATCGCCGTGTCCATGGAACAGATGCAGCAACGGGCAAGCCAGCAGCACTAGGTACGGAAGCGCGCCCAGCACATGGCCCCAGTGTTCGCGCAAGACCACGAACGCAATCACGAGTGCGGCAGACAAGCCCACCATTTTCCAGTTCCGGTTCATGGCTGATTTCCTTTGGATGCAGGTACCGGCTGGCGCACGCGCGCCGGCCGGTATGAACGCCGCGTCGCCAGCCAGCGACGCAGCGGCCGAAGCCCCGCCTATCGCTCCAGTTCCGCAGTGTCGTTGGCGTGAATCTCGCCGGACACCACCTCGGCCCGCGCGTAGTGCTCGTCGAACACTTCCACGATCCGCACCTGGCCCATCGGTACCCGCTTGAAGCCTGCTGGCGGCGCTTTCGGCGCAGCGTGAGCTTGCTCGTTGCGATAAACACTCAGCACCTGGCCCACTTCGGCGCCGTGGGCTTTGCCGACGCACACGACCACATTCTGGTCTTGCACCGACAGCACCTGTCCCTGCATGAAGAAGTGGCGCGTGGGACTGTTGCTGGCACAGGCGGACAAAAGGGCCAACAGGATCAAGGCAATCAGCAACCGGACATGGCGTATCGGGTTGGTGATGTTCATCTGGATGTTCATGTTGCTCTCCGTTTGGGGAACTTGCACCCGCATGCGGCGGGCGTGCGCGGCCGGCTTCCCTCATCCACCCGTCGAGCCGGTCGCCGAGGGGGATATCCGACGGCGCCGTTACCGCGCCGTGCTCGAATCTCTCTGCAAGGTCTGACGCCTCTTCACCAAGGCATACACCGCTGGTATCACCACCAGCGTCAGCACTGTCGACGAGAGCATCCCGCCGACCATCGGCGCCGCGATGCGGCGCATGACTTCCGAGCCGGTGCCGGTGCTCCACATGATCGGCAGCAGGCCGGCGATGATCGCGGTGACGGTCATCATCTTCGGGCGCACGCGTTCGACCGCACCTTCGACAATGGCGTCGATCAGATCGGCCGCCATCAGCGTCTCGCCGGCGGCCTTGCGCGCGGCGGCGCGCGCCGCCAGTGCGTGATCAAGATAGATCAGCATGACCACGCCGGTCTGCGCGGCAACGCCCGCAAGCGCGATGAATCCGACGGCCACCGCGACGCTCAGGTTGTAGCTCAGCGCCCACATCAGCCAGACGCCGCCGACCAGCGCGAACGGTACCGAGAACATCACGATCAGCGATTCGGTGATGCGGCGGAAATTGAGATACAGCAGCAGGAAGATGATGCCGAGCGTCAGCGGAATGACCACTTTCATCGTGGCCTGCGCGCGCTGCATGTACTCGAACTGGCCGCTCCAGGTAGCGTAAGTCCCTGGCGGGAAGACCACCTGCTCGGCCACCGCCCGCTGCGCATCGCCGACATAGCTGCCGATGTCGCGACCGCGCAGGTCGACGTAGATGTAGGCGCTGAGCAGCGCGTTCTCGGTGCGGATCGAGGGTGCGCCCTGGCTCAGGCCCACATGCGCGAGTTCGCCGAGGGGGATCTGCGCGCCATCCATGGTCGCAATGAGCACTTCGCGGGCGATGCGTTCGGGCGAATCGCGCAATTCGCGCGGATAGCGCACGATCACGCCGAAGCGCTCGCGGCCCTCCACCGTGGTGGTGACCATTTCGCCGCCGAGTGCGGCGGCGACCACATCCTGGATGGCACCGACCGACAACCCATAGCGCGCCAGTTGCGTCAGGTCCGGCTCGATGTCCAGATAAAAGCCGCCGGTCAGGCGTTCGGCATAGGCGCTGGTGGTGCCGGGCACGGCGCGCACGACGCGCTCGATGTCGCGCGCGACGGTCTCGATCTGCTGCAAATCCTTGCCGAACACCTTGATGCCGATCGGTGTACGGATGCCGGTGGAGAGCATGTCGGTGCGCGCCTTGATCGGCATCGTCCAGGAGTTGGCAACGCCGGGAAACTTGAGCGCGCTGTCCATTTCGGCGATCAACTGGTCTTGCGTCATCCCCGGCCGCCACTGATCCTGCGGCTTCAGGTTGATCACCGTCTCGAACATCTCCAGCGGCGCCGGATCGGTGGCGGTCAGTGCGCGCCCGGCCTTGCCGAACACCGATTCGACCTCGGGGAAGGACTTGATGATGCGGTCCTGGGTCTGCAGCAACTGGCCGGCCTGGGTGACGCTCATGCCCGGCAACGAGGACGGCATGTACAGCAGGCTGCCTTCGTTCAAGCTCGGCATGAACTCCGAGCCGAGCCGGCTGGCCGGCCACGCGGTCGCGATCAGCACCACCACTGCCAGCGCGATCACTCCCTTCTGGAAACGCAGCACGAAGGCGATCACCGGACGGTAGATCGCGATCAGCAAGCGGTTCAGCGGATTCTTTGATTCGGCAAGGATGCGGCCGCGCACGAACAGGTACATCAGCACCGGCACCAGCGTCACCGACAGCACCGCGGCGCCGGCCATCGCAAAGGTCTTGGTGTAGGCGAGCGGCTTGAACAAGCGGCCCTCTTGCGCTTCCAGCGCAAACACCGGCACGAACGACACGGTGATGATCAAAAGGCCAAAGAACAACGACGGACCGACCTCCTTGCAAGCGTCGATGATCAGTTGCAGTCGGCTGCGGTCGCCGCCGCGCTCGATGTGTTTGTGCGCGTTCTCGATCATCACGATCGCGGCGTCGATCATCGCGCCTATGGCAATGGCGATACCGCCGAGGCTCATGATGTTGGAGTTCATGCCGAGCGCGTGCATCGCCAGGAAGGCGATCAGCACGCCAATCGGCAGCATGACGATAGCCACCAGCGCGCTGCGCACGTGGAACAGGAACACGATGCACACCAGCGCGACGATGATGCTTTCCTCGATCAGCGTGGTCTGCAGCGTGGCGATTGCGCGGTGGATCAGATCGGAGCGGTCGTAGACGCTGCGGATGGCGACGCCATCGGGCAGGCCGCTGCTGATCTCGGCGATCTTGTCCTTGAGGTTGTGAATCACCGCCAGCGTGTTCTCGCCAGAGCGCGCGATGGCCACACCGGACACCACCTCGCCTTCGCCATTGAGCTCGGCGATGCCGCGACGCTCATCGGCGGCCAGTTCCACGGTGGCGACATCGCGGATCAGCACCGGCGTGCCACCTTCGGCGCGCAACACCAGTTGCTCGATATCGGCGATGCCACGCAGGTAGCCGCGACTGCGCACCATGTACTCGGTCTCGCTGATCTCGACGCTGCGACCGCCGACGTCGCGGTTGCTGGCCTTGATCACCTCGCCGACCTGCATCAGCGGCACACCGAACTGGCGCAGCTTGGCCGGATCGACGGTGACCGAATACTGGCGCACGAAACCACCGAGACTGGCGACTTCGGCGACGCCGTGCGCCTTGGTCAGTTGGTAGCGCACGTACCAGTCCTGGATCGCGCGCAGCTCGTCCAGCGAGCGGTCCTTGCCTTCGAGCGCGTACTGGTAGACCCAACCGACGCCGGTGGCATCGGGACCCAGCGTTGGCGTCACGCCCGGCGGCAGGCGCCCCGCCGCAAAGTTCAGGTACTCCAGTACCCGCGAACGCGCCCAGTAGAGATCAGTGCCATCCTCGAAGATCACGTAGACGAACGACGAGCCGAAGAACGAGAAGCCGCGCACCACGCGCGATTTCGGCACCGCCAGCATCGCCGTGGTCAACGGATAGGTGACCTGGTCCTCGACCACCTGCGGCGCCTGGCCGGGGTACTCGGTGTAGACAATCACCTGCACGTCGGACAAATCCGGCAGCGCGTCCAGCGGCGTGCGCGACACCGCGTAGATGCCGGCGGCGGTGATCGCAAGCGTGCCCAGCAACACCAGGAAGATGTTGCGCAACGACCATTCGATCAGGCGGGAGAGCATTTCAGCCTCCTTGCGGGGCGTGCTGGTGTCCGCCGTCGGCCGGCGTCTGGTCTGGCTCGGCGTCACCTGCGTCTTGCTCGTCCCCGCGCCCCGCGGGCGCGGTGCCATGCCCCGCGTGATCCGGTGCTTTCAATCCGTCCAGCGCCGCGCCGAGATTGCTCTCCGCATCGATCAGGAAGTTCGCCGCCGACACCACCGATTCGCCTTCCACCAGGCCGTCGTTGATCTCGACGCGATCGCCGCTGCGACGGCCGATCGCCACTGCGCGCGGCTCGAAGCGGCCGGCGGCGAGTTCGACGAACACCACCTGGCGGGTGCCGCTGTCGAGCACGGCCGAGCGCGGCACGGTGAGTACTGCCGGGCCGGTATCTGCGTGGAATTCGACATCGCCGAAAAGGCCGGGCCGCAGGACGCCCTCGGCATTGTCGAGTTCGACGCGCACCGTCAGCGTGCGACTGGCTTCGTCGAAGGTCGGCGCGATGAAACTGATCGTCCCGTCGAACGTGCGTCCGGGCAATGCCGACGTGCGGAACTGCACGGACTGGCCGAGCACCAGTTGCGCCGAGTCGCTGGCCGGCACATTCGCCACCAGCCACACGCGCGACAGATCGGCCAGCGACAACAGCATCTCGCCGGCCATGAAGCGCATGCCCTGCACTGCCGGCTTGTCGGTGATCACTGCGTCAGCCGGCGCCGTCAACGTCAGGTAGGGATCGACCTGACCACCCTTCAGCCGTTCCAGGCTGCCGCCACCGATACCCCAGTTACGCAGGCGCTCCAGCGTCGCGCCGGACAGATCGCGCATGCTCGCCGCGCTGGCCGGATCGGCCGCCGCCATGGTCGCGGCGGCGCGCTGGGCGATCAGGTACTCGTTTTGCGCCGAGCGCAGTTCGGGACTGTAGACACTCATCAGCGCCTGGCCGCGGCGCACGCGCATGCCGACCTGGTTGGCTGCAAGCGTTTGCACCCAGCCTTCGAACTTCGGTGCGATCACCCACTGACGTGCTTGATCGATGGCGATGCTGCCGCTGGCACGCAGCGACTGCTGCATCGGCGCCAGTTCGACCGTGACGGTACGCACGCCGATCAACTGCACCTTCTCCGGCGACATTACTACGGTACCCGGCGTCGACGGCGCCTCGCCCGCATACACCGGCACGTAATCCATGCCCATCGAGTCCTTCTTTGGAACCGGCGACGTGTCGGGCAGGCCCATCGGGTTGCGGTAGTAGAGGATTTGCGGCTGCGCCGGTTCGGCCTTCGAGATGGTCACTTCGGGCGTATCCGCCCGCCGTTGTCCCAGCCACCACCCGCCAGCGGCCGACAGCGCGGCCACCACCGCAACGAGTGTCACGATTCTTGGAGTACTCATGGCAGTTTTCCCTGCAGCAGTTTCAGTTCAACGGCGGCCAGCAAGCGATCGCGCCGGGCGTCCAGGCGGTCGCGCTCGGCATTGAGCGTCAGCGTCAGCGCCTGCAGCAGCGTGTCGAAATCGACCGCGCCGACCTGATAGCCAGCGAGCGCCGACTCCAACCCGGCCTGCGCCTGAGGCAGCAATTGCCCAGAGACGAGACTTTCCTGCTCGCCAGCCGACTGCCACATGGCATACGCGGCGCCGACACGCCCGCGTAGTTCATCGACAATGGCCTGCTCACGTGCACCGGCGGCTTCCGCTCGCAGGTCTGCAGCACGCTCGCGCTGGCGGCGCGCACCCTGCTGCAGGGGGATCTCAACCTCGAACATCAGCTCCCAGCCCTCAGCTCGGTCGCCCATCTGCATCAGCCCGAGACCAACCCCGATGTCCGGCAGACGCTCGCGACGAACTTCCTCGGCCATCCCCAAGCGGGCGGCGCGCATCGATGCTTCGGCCTGCGTCATCGGGTGGCGCTCGGCGGCGTCCGCTAGCAGTTCGTCGAGCGGCAAATCGAGCGCAATCTCGGGTTCGCCCGCCGGTGTCGTCAGCACGTCCTGCGGATTCCGACCGAGCCGGGCATTCAGTGTCGAGCGCGCCCGCGCGCCCTGCGCCACCAACTCGATCTGCATGCGCCGCATGGAAGTCAGCTCCACGTCTGCGCGAATGGCGTCCTGCTGTGGCGCCAGCCCGGCGGCGTAGCGGGTGCGCGCCAACTCGCGCATCTGCGCCATCACACCGAGTACGCGGTCGATCGCAGTTGCGCTGGCCTGCGCATGCCACCAGGTGAGCCAGGCCATGTCCGCCTGCTCTACCAGTTCCAGCAGCGTGGCCTCGCGGCGAAAGCCGGCGGCCGCGGCCTCGTGCGTCGCGACTTCGCGCGCCAACGCGCGCTTGCCCCACAGGGGGAACTGCTGACGCACGCGGTACACGGTGGTTTCCACCTGCGCCGGCAGGGCGCGCGGGCGATCGAAGTCGATGCCGTCGAGTTCCATTTCGAACATCGGATCGGGCAGCGCGCCGGCAGGCCCGATCCGCTCGGCAGCAGCCTCCGCATCCAGCGTACGCGCCAACAGCGCGGAGTTGTGCTGCCGCAGCCACGAATGCACTGAATCGAGATCGGCGCCTGGTGGGCTGGCCGCAGCGACAGGCAACGCAAGGAACAACGCCAGCGCGCACGCCTGGCGGCGTGCATGCGGCCACAATATCGAGGTTTTCACGGATCAAGCTCCGCTACGCGATGGCAGACACCCGGCGTCAACGCCGGGCACGCGCAGCCACGGGCCCATGGCCCGCAGCCAATCACGGAAAGGGAGTTAGATCAGCAGGATGGTGCTCGCGCGTAACCGTGGCCAATTCCGCGAGGCGGGATCGTCGGACGTGGAACGGCTTGCCGTTGCTACGGCTGCAACTAACAGCGCATGCCGGGAAATCATCGGCGGTAGCGGCGGAACGCCAAGCGCAACGGCATCGGTGACGTGCTTGGTTGGATCGGCGCAATGGGCGGTGCAGTCCGGCGACATCGCCGGGTCGCCACTGCCCATGTCGTCATGGCAGCCACCGGAAGCATCCATAGTCACCGGCGCCGGCATCGAACACAGGTGCGCGGCAATCGTTACCTGCTGGCACAACAGCAAGATCGCCAGCACCGGCATCAGCCAGCGCGGGAGGCGACGACGCAACGATTTCAGACCCAAACGAGGCACGCGCATGTTCCGATCCTTCTTGCCAAGAGGATACGCGCACTCGCCGGACCCGCAAGTTGATATTGATCAAGAACCCACGGGGAGGCGAGCCGGCTTGGGAATTGGGCGCACGCCGGTCTCAACTCAGTTCTCGCATTCCAGCGCAAGAACCGCGCACGGTGCTTGATCCAGCGCAAGGACGCTGCGGATCGATCACGCTACGATCAAGCTGTCTAATGCTAGGAAGCGGCTGTGGCATCGAGGGCACTCCAGCAATTTCGTCAACCGCGTCGGCGATGGCTGGCGTTGTGGGCGGTGCTCGCCATGTTGCTCAATCAGATCGCGATGGCCGAACATCTGTGTCGGGCGGCACCCGGCCTGCACGGCACGCATTCAACCCAAGTCTCTGACTCTCAAGACTCGTCCTTGCACTCCCATATGTCGTCAGACACGATGGGCAGCGCGTTGCCGGACTTGAACCAGATTGCGTGCCGCGCGCATTGCGACGACGCTGACAAGCAGCTCCGCGACATCGTGCCGCCGGTCTTTCCTGCGCTGGCAGGCGGTGGCGCCGAAATAGCCCTCCTGCGGCTGGATCGCAACTCGGGCCCAGCGCGCGATCCGCGAACAGCGGATGCGATCCGTGACCGCCACGGCAGCATCTACCGAGTGTTGTTGATCTAGGCGCACCGCACCCGTTGCTGCTGGCTTGCTGCTGGCAGCTGTATCGGGACGGTTGAACGCCGGATCTAGTCTTCGTCGCTTCAGCGACTTCTCCCCTGAGCGTTCACCGTGCGATGTCGGCCCCCGGGCCGTCTGCGGTGGAGTTCCTGCACGTGGAATTTGCGAACCGAACGAGCGCTGGACCGCCGATGGCATCCCATTGGATGTTGCTCACGGCGAAATCAACGCTTTCCCCAATCACAACACTCAATGCGGCCCCGGCGGCCGCGTTGATGTCTCGCTTGTGCCGACAAAGCGAGTCGAGCCAGCGATCGGCAATACCTGGGCCTCAAGTTGGCCCGAAATCCCCCGCGGCCGATCCGGCCGCTATGTCAGCTCGGAGATCTGTCATGGATAGGAATCACACATGCATCAACCGCACCGTCAACAAGAATCGTCGCAGATTCGGATGGCTCGTCGGCCTTGTGGCGGCAACGGCGCTGGCCGGTTGTACCGGAGACAGCGCAATCCGCCACCAGTTCATGCAAGGCCAAGTGTTGTCCGTGGACGCCAACGAAATCGTCGTTTGCATCGGCAAGCGTGATGGCGCGCACGACGGACAGGTACTCAATGTCATAAGGCACTTCGCAGAAATGGCGATCGTTGAAGGCGCTCCCTTCAGCCGTGCCCAAGTCGGGCAGGTGCGCATCGTCGATGTCTACGATGACCATTACGCGCGCGTCTCGATCGTGACCGGAGAAGTCAAGACCGGCGACATGGTGGAACTGGACAACTGAGCACCGCCCAACTGGCAGCCGATCCCACCACGGCCAATGGCATGAGGTCGGGCGTCAAAACCGAACCAGCGGCGCCGCATTGCGGCGCCTTACCGAGGGGAACCCACATGATCCGATCAACACATCTGCTCGCACTCTCTTTGCTTGGCGTACTCGCAGCCTGCAGTAGCGAAAGCAGCATTCAGCAGACCCACGCCGCATCGGCGGCCGCGACCATGACGGTCCCGAGTCTGCCGGGCGCCGAAGTCACCGACTCGCCCTCCGTCGATTCCCTGCCGGCAATGACGGTGCACAAGAGCCCCAGTTGCGGCTGCTGCGGCCTTTGGGTTGACCACGCGAAACGCGCGGGATTCTCGGTCTCGGTGGTGTCGATGAACGACCTCAATCCACTCAAAGTCGCTATGGGGGTTCCGGTTGGCGGCGGGTCTTGCCACACCGCGGTCGTCGGCGGCTACTTCATCGAGGGCCACGTCCCTGCAGCCGACATCCAACGACTGCTAACCGAGAAACCGAAGGCTCGGGGATTGACCGTTCCAGGCATGGTGCTGGGCTCGCCCGGCATGGAGGCTCCAGCGGGCGAGGTACAGCCCTACACGGTCTATCTCGTCGACTTGGATGGCAAATCCACACCGTTCAGTCATCACAACAGGTGACTACCAATGTCCTGGATCCCCGCCAAGCAATTCGGCGACTACCCGTTCTACCTGCGATGGTTCTTTCGCCGGCAGGCGCGCAAGTACGGTCGAACACTGCCACCTTCCTGGTTATGGGGACGGCTCCCCGGACCCTTCGGCGGCATGTTGTTGCTGCTCGGACTTTTCCAAAGAAGGGCGTTTCCCGTTGATGCAGCGTTGCGCAGTCTTGTTTCGGCGCGGGTTGCGCAACTCAACGGGTGCGCATTCTGTGTCGACCTGAATGCCTACAACCTGCTCCACGCGACTGGCTCCAGTGCAAAAGCAGAAGCCGTGGGGAGCTGGCAGGACAGTGACCTTTACTCGGAGCGCGAGCGCGTCGCCTTGGACTACGCCGAAGCCATGACGGACACCCAGCGGCGCGTGGGGCCAGCGCAGGCCGCGTCACTGCGGCAGCAATTCGATGACCACGAAATCGTGGCGCTGACCGCATGGATCTCCTTCCAGAACATGAGCGCGAAATTCAACAGTGCACTGGGTGCGGAAGAGAGTGGCCTTTGTCCCTGGCTCGGTGCTCGCGATCAACCCGAAGGCACGGTGGCAAGCCTCGTGCCGATCAGCACCCGCCCTTGCCATGCAGGCAGGATCCAGCCCAGTCAAAAAGCTCTCGAAACCAATCCGAATCCATAACCTGACAAGGAGAATATCGTGGCGACTTTCAGAAACAGGGTCTTGCTTCCGACTCTGCTGTTCATCGGAAATCATCGAATTGCCTTTCGCGTAATCGTGCTGATCGGTGTCATTTTGACGATCGCCGATGCCTTTGTCTTTGAGCGCAGCGAGATTCATACGCTGGTCGGCCATACGGCGATTGGCCTCGGACTGGCTGCAATGTTGCTGCTCGTCGAGAGCGCGGACGAACCGCGAACCGAAGATTGAAAATCCGCCGGCACGGCGGACAGTGATTGCCAAACGAAAGGATGAGCTACGGCGTCTGAAGCATTTCGCTCAGGCGACATTACACGGAGATCCAACATGAACGCAAAAACGAACTCGACCCGCCTGTTTTCAGGCGTCCGCCGGCATTGCCTGGGCTGGATATGGGCGGCCGTGGCCGTCGCCTCGGTGGCGGGATGCGCAGGAGGAACATCGGTGCGCCATGAATTCGTCATGCAGGGGCAGGTTTTGTCGACAGATGAGAGCGGGGTTGTGGTGTGTGTCGGCCGGCAAAACGGAGCCGAAAGCGGTCAGATCCTCAACGTGATCAGGCATATGCGCACCACTGGCGGTAATCCGAAAGCCCCACCATTCCGCCGCGAACAAGTGGGGCAAGTCCGAATCGTCGACGTCTTCGACGACCACTATGCGCACGCGGCGGTCGTCACCGGACAAGCCCAAGTCGGCGACATGGCTGTGTTGGATAACTGACGTCGCGGTTCAGGTCGGCGCCCAACTCGGGCGCCGACATCGCGATTAAGCTGGCGATCGTTGGAACGCAAAGCGCAACTGAGTAGCTGAAGATGCGTCCACTGCATCGACATTGATCACCGTCAAACGAGTGGCTTGCGAACGGCGGATCCTTCTTGCACTGCAAACGTCGGGAGCGACCCATGCGTCGCCGCAGCTTCCTCAACATCGCATCAACAGGCGCTCTTTCGGCGCTGGCCCTGGCCCAGAGTGTATCGGCTCAGATGGGGGGCATGCCGCGCGGCGGCATGGGCGCAATGATGGGTCGCCTGCCACCGTTCAGATCGGGATTGCCTACCGGGCTCCCGCTTCCGCACCTGGGCACTCTCGCGAACCAGAGCGCGGTGCTCGGCGATTTCGAGGGCACACTGGTGGCTTCCCCGTACAACGCGTCGCTTGTCTCCGACCGCACGACCGAGTTATGGGGGTACAACGGACAATACCCGGGTCCGGTGATCGAACTGCGCGAGGGACAGCGAGTCGCGATCACGTTCGCCAATCGGCTCGACCTCGAATCGACCATCCACTGGCACGGTCTCGCGGTTCCTGCAGATCAGGATGGCAGTCCCATGGATCCGGTCGACCCCCACACCGATCGGCTCTACACGTTTGAGGTGCCGATCGGCAGCGCCGGCACCTACTGGTATCACCCGCATGCACACGAGACCAATACCTTGCAGGTCGGCCATGGTCTCGCGGCCCCGCTCATCGTTCGCAGCAGCGACGATCCGCTGCAGGGGCTCTCCGAACGGACCTTGATGGTCACGTCGCTCGGACTCGACTCAAACGCTCAGGTCATTACGGGCTCGACATCCATGTCCGGCATGGGCGCGATGATGATGCCCGGCATGAGCGAATTGCTGGTGAACGGACGGAGGCTTCCGGTCCACACGGTGACACCGGGCGCCACCGAGCGCTGGCGGATCATCAATGCCACCGCGGATCGCTACTTGCGCTTGAGTCTCGACGGGCACTACTTTGCCGTCGTTGGAACCGACGGGGGACTCCTTGACCAGCCCCTGCCGGGGCTGTCCGAATGGCTCCTTGCTCCCGCCCAACGGGTCGAGATCGTGGTGTCGATGAATACACGCCGGTCGACCCGTTACGCGCTGCGCGACCTCGGGTACGGCGGCGCCATGAATGGCGGTTCGGACATTGAGCTGATGACGGTTCAAACGAGCGGAGCGGTTGCGCTCGCGCCCGTTGAACTGCCACGAATCCTGCGACCGATCGTCGCGCTGGGACCCGCGACGGTCCAGCAGCAGGTGGCGCTTTCCGGCGCTGGCATGGGCATGACGGGCGCTTTCCTCATCAACGGCAAACGTTTTGACATGGATCGTGTCGACCTCGAAACGGTGGTCGGTCGAGTCGAGCTGTGGGAGATCGTCAACGCGAGCTTCATGGATCACCCGATCCACATCCATGGCACCCAATTTCAGCTGGTCGGTCGCACGGTGCGCGGTGTTCCCATTGCAGCCGCCTTGCCGGGATGGTTCGACACTGTCAATGTACCTGCCGGAGAAACGGTCACCATCAAGACACAGCAGATGCTGCCAGGCAAGCGGATGTTCCATTGCCATCTGCTGCCTCATGAGGACGCGGGGATGATGGCGGTGCTGGACGTGCGAGCTGCCGCATCATAGGCCAGCAGCGCCAGCCTCTATCACCTCGGTCGCCAATGGCGCTCTGCCTGACCGCCTGCGCCGATGTTGAGCACGCCGCCGACCGCGTCAGTCCATCCTGAGTATCTCGGCCAAGTCAGACGGGATTGGCATCGGCTTGATTGGACTGACGTTGGCGCCACCCGTGTTCCCGAGCGGAACCCAGATCCGCGAGAACACCAGGGCAGCGAGAATGCGAGGGAATTGACCCACAATCTCGCGCCGGTCACGTCGCCGCCAACCGATCCGCAGCATGGCAAGATGCGAGCGGACGTGAGGCCACGTGTGTCGCTGTCCAAGGATGTGGGCGCGTTCCAGGTGAACGAATGCGCGATCCATGTCGCCTCTGCTTTCCGCCGCGGCGGCGGATGCCATTTCCAGATCGAATGCAGTGCGCAGCTTCTGATTCATGATTCGGTGACGTGCAGATGGTTCGTTGGGATCAAGGCTGGCCGGTCATGTGGCCTGCGGTCGAAGTAGCCTGAGGCCGTTGAGGACGACGATCAAGCTGGTGCCCATGTCGGCAAACACAGCCATCCACATGGTGCCCATGCCGACCACGGTCAGGCCGAGGAAAATCGCCTTGACGCCGAGCGCCAGCGCGATGTTTTGCTTCAACACCGCAGCGGTGGCTTTGGAGAGCCGAACGAACTCGGGAATCTTTCGCAGGTCGTCATCCATGATGGCGACGTCGGCGGTTTCGATCGCGGTGTCGGTACCGGCGGCTCCCATCGCAAAGCCGATGTCGGAACGCGCCAATGCAGGTGCGTCGTTGATGCCGTCGCCGACCATGCCGACCAGGCCCTCCCTGCCGATCATCGCGGCAATCGCGGTGACCTTGTCCTCGGGCAACTGATTGCCTTTGGCGTCGTCGATATTCACCTGCTTGGCGATGGCGGCTGCAGTGTGCTGGTTGTCGCCGGACAGCATCAGCGTCTTGATGCCGAGTGCGTGCAACTGCCCGATGGCCTCACGGCTGGATTCCTTGACCGTGTCGGCGACGCCGAACAGGGCCAGCACTGCCTGTTCGCTGGCAACCAGCACGGCGGTCTTTCCCTGCAATTCCAGCACATTCAGGCGCGCTTCGAGGGCACTGCCGCAGAGCTTCAGTTCTTCGATCAGGCGGTGATTGCCGAGATGGAAAAGCCGCCCGCCGATGCGCCCTTTGACGCCGCGACCCAGCAAGGCCTCGAACGCATCGACCGCCTGGATCGTGACGGTCCTGGCCTGCTGCGACTCTGCGACCGCTTTGGACACCGGATGATCCGAGCGTGAGGCCAGGCTGACGGCGATGGTCAACGCGTCCCGTTCGGCCCCGGACACCAGCTCGAAATCCGTGAGCGCGGGTTTGCCGACAGTGATCGTGCCGGTCTTGTCGAGTGCCAGCCACTTCATGTGCCGGCCCTGCTCGAGGTAGACACCGCCCTTGATCAGGATGCCGCGGCGCGCCGCAGCGCTGAGGCCGCTGACAATGGTGACAGGCGTCGAAATGACCAGCGCGCACGGACAAGCGATGACCAGCAACACCAGGGCCTTGTAGATCCAGGCCAGCCAGTCGCCGCCGAGCAACAGCGGTGGCCCGAGGGCGCACAGGAACGCAACGGCGAAAACCACGGGCGTGTACACGCGGGCAAATTGATCGACAAAGCGTTGCGTCGGCGCCCTTGTTCCCTGCGCGGATTCGACCGCGTGGATGATGCGCGCGAGCGTCGATTCATCCGCCTTGGCGGTCACCGTGAATTCCAGTTCGCCGCTCTGGTTGATGGAGCCGGCAAACAGCGAATCGCCTACGGTCTTGTCGACCGGGACACTCTCGCCGGTGATCGGCGACTGGTCGACGGCGGAATGGCCGGCGCTGACGATGCCGTCCAGCGCCACGCGCTCGCCGGGTTTCAAGCGCACCGCACTGCCGAGGGCCACTGTGCGCGCCACCACCGTCTGCCAACTGCCATCCGTCTGACGCACGGTCGCGATGTCCGGGGTCATCGCCATCAACCCGCGAATGGCATTGCGAGCGCGATCGAGGGACGCCGCTTCGATCCGTTCCGCGAGGGCAAACAGCACGATCACCATCGCCGCTTCCGGCCATTGTCCGATCAACATCGCTCCGGTGACGGCAATGCTCATCAGCGCATTGATGTTGAGCGTGAGGTTGCGAATCGCGATCCAGCCCTTGCGGTAGGTGCCAAGACCGGCCAGGGCAAGGGCTGCAAGCGACAGCGCTGCGGGCAGGAAGGGCGTTGCCAGACCAAACCACTCGGCCGCTTCCGAGACCAGCGCCGCTGCGCCCGCGATAGCCAGTGGCCACCACGACTCCCGGGGTTCCGCTGGCGCAACGGCCAGCGCTTCGCTGGGTGCGCCGGACACCGCGGGCTCCGCCTCCATGCCCAACGAGGCCACCGCTTCGATGATCGGATCGATGCTCGACAGCGAATGCTGCACCGTCAACTGGCGGCGCATCAGGTCAAAACTGAGGTCGACCACGCCCGGCATTCCGGCCAGGCGCTTGCGCAGCAGCGCTTCTTCAGTCGGGCAATCCATCGCCTCGATCCTGAAGATCGATTCCAGCAGCTTGGTGTCGACAGCCTCGGCGCCGTGGCGCGGCGCCCCGACTAAAGCGCCAGACGCCGCAGCGCCGCGTTTCTCGTGGTCATCGTTCATCCGTTGCGCGCCTCAGTCGCGCGAATCGATGGGGAATGCCGCATCGACGCTGCTGACATAGACAAAGCCGGCATCGCGTTTGCCGGTCCGGCCGTGCTGGCGCACCAGAGCAACCGCGGTGTCCACCTGGTCGTCCTCGCAGAACAGTTCGATCTGGATCTCCGAGGTCACCTGCTCGCCAAGTTCGACGGAGTACTCCTGCTCGCGCGCCGATAGCGCGTGCAGCAGGCCCTTGACGTCGATCAGTCCGATCCGCGTGAACCCTGCCTCACGCAAGTTGTGCACGATGTCGGCGACGCGGCCCCGATGCACGAATGCCTTGATCTGCTTCATGGTGACGCCTCCTCCAATGCAGCACGCCGTTCGGCACGGTTCTCCAGCCACTCGTAAAGCACCGGCAGCAGTAACAGGGTGAGCAGGGTCGATGTGATCAGCCCGCCGACGACCACCGTGGCCAATGGTCGTTGGGTTTCCGCGCCCACCCCGGTGGAAATCAGCATCGGCACCAGACCCAGGACGGCCACGCTCGCGGTCATCAACACCGGTCTCAGGCGCAAGGTGGTGCCTTGCACGACGGCCTCGCGAACCGACAAGCCCTTGTCGCGTAGCTCGTTCAAGAAGCTGACCAGCACGATGCCGTTGAGCATGGCTACGCCGAACACGGCGATGAAGCCGATCGCCGAGGGTACCGAGAGGTACTGGCCGGTCAGGAACAGCGCCAGCAGGCCACCGATGGTCGCGAAGGGAACATTGGCCAGAATCAGGGCCGCGTACTTGACCGAGTTGAACGCGGTGTAGAGCAGCACGAAGATGAAGAAGATGGTGACCGGAACAATCACCGCCAGCTTGGTCAGCGCGCGCTGCTGATTTTCGAAAGCGCCGCCCCACTCGATCCAGTAGCCCGCGGGCAGATCCGCCTTCTGTTCGATCGCAGCAGAGGCTTCCTTGACGAAACTGTCGACATCGCGACCGCGCACATCCATCTGGATCACCGCGTAACGCTGCAACTGCTCGCGGCGGACGAAGGAGTAACCCTCGGCGATGGTGACCTCGGCGACTTCCGAGAGCGGCACCAGCGCACCGGTCGCGGTGCGCAACGGAATCCGCCGCAGCGCCTCGATCGAGTTGCGCGTTGCATCCTCCAGCCGCACCGAGATATCGAAGCGCTTGACGCCATCGAGCAGCACGCTCACCGGCTCACCGCCGAGGCCATTGCGGACGATGGTCAGCACCTCCTCGGCGTTCATGCCGTGGCGGGCGAGTTCCTGACGGTTGACCTCGATCTGGATCTGCGGCTTGCCGATGTTGGCTTCAAGCGAGAGATCGGCCACGCCCGGAATGCCTTCGAGGACTTCCTTCAACTCTGCGCTGATGCGATCGAGTTCCTTCAGGTCCTCGCCGTACAGCTTCAATGCGAGGGTCGCACGTACGCCCGAAATCAACTCTTCGACGCGCATCTGGATCGGCTGGGTGTAGCTCGGCACGGTGTTCGGTACCACCTCTTCGAGCTTCTCCTTCATCAACTCTTCCAACTCCTTGATGTCGCGCCCTGGCGTCCATTGATCGAGCGGTGTCAGCGCCGTGTAGATCTCCATGTAGTTGACGTCGGCGGTTTCGCCCTTCTCGGCGCGACCGATCATCGCCAGGGTGGTATCGACCTCCGGGAATTCCTTGAAGGCATCGGCGATGCGCTTGCTGGTCTCGATAGAGGTGTCGAGCGACGTCGACGGAATGCCGGTCACGCGCCACATGATCGAGCCTTCCTGCAACTGCGGCATGAACTCCTTGCCGAGGAAGGGGAACAGCGCGAGGCTGCCGACCAGGGCGACCATCGCGAAGGTGACGACCACGCCTTTTCTCACCAGCGCATGCCCAAGCAAGGGCACATAGATGCGCTTGACGGCGCGCACCAGCCAGGTGTCGCGCTCTTCCTTGGGCTTGAGGATCAGCGCCGCCAGGACCGGGATCAGGGTCAGGGCAAGGATCAGCGAACCGGCCATCGCGAAGGCGATGTTGAAGGCCATCGGCTTGAACATCTTGCCCTCGAGGCCTTCGAGGCTGAACAGCGGCAGGAACACCACGATGATGATGATGATCGCGAACGCGATCGGATTGGCGACCTCGCGCGCCGCGGCAAGCACGGCCGAAGTTCGATCCACCGGACCACCGTGCTCGCGGCGTTCGGCCATGATGCGAAAGGCATTTTCGACGATCACCACGGCGCCATCGACCATCATGCCGATGCCGATGGCGAGGCCCGCAAGCGACATCAGGTTCGCCGACAGTCCGAACTGCTGCATGCCGATGAACGCGATCAGCATGGCCATTGGCAGCGCCACGATCACCACCACGGCAGATCGGAACTCACCCAGAAACAGGAACAGGATGATGGCGACCAGGATCGAGCCCTCGATCAAGGCCCAGACGGCGGTACTCACCGCCTTGTTGACCAGCTCGGTGCGCGCATAGATGGGCTTGATGTCGACACCTTCGGGCATCGCATCACGGACAATGCCGAGCTTGCCCTCGACCGCTTCGACCACCGCTTTGGCGTTTTCACCCAGTCGCGCCAGCGCCATGCCGAGCACCACTTCTTCACCATCGCGGGTGACCGCACCAAAGCGCGGCGCCGGCGCCTCGACCACGCGTGCGACATCGCGCACGTAGACCGGGACGCCGTCTTCCGCCTTGAGCACGATCGCGCCGATGTCCTCGGCCGACTTGACCAGACCGAGGCCGCGCACCAGGTACTGCTCGGCGCCGACGTCCATGACGTTGCCGCCGACCTGGCCGTTGTTGATCGGCAGCGCATCGAGCACGTCGCCGAAGCCCAGCCCGCGCGCGTAAAGCCGCTGTGGGTCGATCAGCACCTGGAATTCGCGCTCGCCGCCGCCCCAGGACATCACATCATCGACGCCCGGAGCCGTGCGCAACACCAGCCGGACGATCCAGTCCTGCAGCGTGCGCAGGTCCATGTCGCTGACCTGCTCCTCGCTGACGCCGGGCTTGCGCTCGACCGTGTACCAGAGCACCTGACCCAGACTCGCAGTATTCGGTCCCATCGACGGTTTGCCAAAGCCCTCGGGCAGGCGGTCGCCGACTTCCTGGAGCCTCTCGTTGACCAGCTGACGCGCGAAATAAATGTCCATGTCGTCTTCGAAATAGACCGAGACATAGGACAAGCCGAAAAGACTCACGGAGCGGATTTCTTGCACCTTGGGCAGTCCGGCCAATGCCGATTCGACCGGAAAGGTCATGAGTTGTTCGACGTCTTCGGCCGCGAGGCCCGGCGACTCGGTATAGATATTGACCTGCACCGGCGTCACATCCGGAAAGGCATCGATCGGGACCGTGTTGACCGCACGCAGCCCGAGGAATCCGATCACCAGGAACCCGATCAACACCAGAAATTTGTAGCGCAGCGAAACTTCGACCAAGGCATTCAGCATGATGCACCTGCTTCGCGCGGGTGGGCGGGTGCTTGCTCTGGTGCACTAACTACGCACTTGGAGAGTGGAGCCTGCGCCACTGCGCTCGCAATTGCGGCCATGGGTGCTCCTACAGCGGCCGTTCCCACAAGGGCCAGTTCAATGCTCATTCGTCCTCCCCAATCTGCGACTTGAGCTGGCGCGACTTGAGCGTGAATGCGCCTTCGATGGCGACACTGTCGCCCGGGCTGAGGCCTGCCCCAACGACGGTGAAGCCACCGACGACGGCTCCGACCTGCACTTCGACTGGCTCGACGCCGTCTGAAGTCCGGCGAAACACGACCGTTTCGCCCTCCAACTGCACGAGTGCGCCGGTGGGCACCGCTAGCTGCATTTCGCCGTCGCCGCCGACCTTGAGCAGCGCGTCGACGTAATCGCCAGAGTGCAATCGATCACCGATGTTCGCGACTTCAATGCGCACGATCGCGTTGCGTGTCGCCTCGGCGGTGCGGTGGGCTTGTTGGGTGACTCTGCCTGGAAGCCTGGCGCCCTCGACAACGATCGTGGCCTCGGTGCCGACCTGGACGCGGCGTGCGGTTTCTGGAGTCAGTTTCGCGTCGACCCACACGATCGACTCATCGACCAGTCGGAACAGCGTGTGTCCCGGTTCGACGCGCTCACCGACCGTGAACGCGTCTTCGGTGATGCGCCCGTCGTGCGGCGCGGACAACGAGAACTGGCCGCCGCCGCCATTTCCGCCAATGCCATAGGCACGGGCCTTGGCGCGCGCCTGCTCCACGGCAATCCGCGCCTCGGAATAGCGGCGGCCGGAAACGGCCTCCTCGCCCAGCGCAGACACGCGCTTCCATTCCTGCTCGGCCAGTTGCAATTCGCCTTGCGCCTGCGCGACCTCGACGCTCGAAAGCGTCACCAGCAGCGTCCCGGCCTTGACCTCGTCGCCCAGCCGCGCGTGGCGTTTGACCACCAGTCCCGGAATGCTCGGCGTGATCAATGTGGTCCCGTAGGCGTTTTCCAGCACTTCGCCCGGCGCGCGCAGTTCTTCGCCGAGCGCCATCGGCGCCAGGGTCTCGAAGCGCACGCCGGCAGCTTCGAGCTGCTCGGCGGACATGGTCAATGGTGACGCTTCCTCATCCTCGTGACTTTCTTCGCCTTCCGTGTGCTCGTCGTGGCCACCGTCAGACTCATCTTCATGGCCCTTCTCGCTGTCCTCGTGCTCATCGTGTCCCTGCGTCGCCGCGGCTGAGGCACCGTCTCTCGGCGCCTCGCCCTGATCAGCAGAACAAGCGCCCAGCAGCGTCAGTGCGGCCAACAGGCCGAGCAATATCCATCGTTGCGAAATCATCGGATCAGGTCTCCAGAAACAGGGGGCATGCCGGTCCAGTCATCGAGACGACCGGCTGCAGAAAGATGGTCGAGCGTTGCGCGCAGCAATTCGCCGCGCAGCTCAGCGCCGGCGAGTGCGGTATCGAGTGCCTGCTTGAGCTGCACCAGATAGTCGGAGGTGCTGAGTTCCCCGGCCTTCCACAGGCGTTCCAGCAGTTCCGCGCGTTCGCCCGTCGCACTGGCGCCGCTCGATTGCCATTGCTTCCAGGCATCCAGCAACGCGACATAAACCTCGGCGGATTGTTGCGCTCGTGCCCGCAGCTCCAGTTCCACGAAGCGGACCTGTGCGGCAAGGCTGTCGGCATCGCCGCGGGCCGCATCGACTTCGGCACGGAAGTCGTTGCGGACATGCAGCGGAATCGACACCGTCAATCCGATCACGGGCTCGGTATCGAAGCCGGTGTCGACCTGGCCACCACGCAGGCTGACCGTTGGATCGGCGCGCCGATCGCGTTCTGCCGAAACGACGCGTGCCTCGGCCGCGAGACTCTGGTTTGCCGCCAGGACTGCTTCAGGCAGCGCGGCAATCCGCGAATCGTCGATCCGCACGGGCTGCGGAAACGGCACGCCGCTGGCGTCAGGGGGAACCACTGAAGGATCGCCGCCAGCGATCCGCATCGCCGCACGCGCCTGCGCCGCCTGACCCGTCAGCGTCGCAGACTGCACGCGGGCCTCTTCTCGGGCGAGCAGGGCGAGGTCGCGTTCCAGCGTCGAAACATCACCGACGCGGAGCTGCCGCTCGGCGAGGTCGGCAAAGCGCTCGATCAGCGACAGCTGACGGCTCGCGATTTCGGCGCGTTCGGTAGCAGTACCTAGCGCAAACCACGCGCTCAGCCATTGCTGCTGGAAGTCGCGCCGGGCGAGTGCGTAGCGCGCCCCGGCGACCGCCAGTTCAGCGCTGCCGAGGTCGGATCGGGCGCGTCGCTTGCCGCCGATATCGAGGGTCAGCGAGATACCCGCTTCGACGGTATCGACGTCCGCACGTTCCGCGCCGAACTCGATTTCCGGGTTGTAAACGGGCTGGCCAGCCGCACGGGCGCGAGCCTGCGCGGCGCTGAGTTCGCGGCTCGCCACTTCTGCAGTGGGATGCCGCGCCCACGCGGCCTGGAGCGCAGCCTGGGCGTTTTCCGGGAGTCGTCCGGATGTGTCAGGGCTTGTCCCTTCGCTCTGGCTGTGCGCCTGGGTCGGGGCCACAAGGAAAAACAGCAGCACTGCGCCAATGCGCAGGCATAACGAGGTTCGCATGGTCGTCCTTCATGATTCGCAACGTCAGGCGCGCGAACGCGCGCCGATCAGGCGGATGTCATGTCAGACGGCAGCAGGGGGTCGCAGAGCTTCTTCGAGGAGCGCGCTGGTGTGCAGCCACGAGAGGCTGGCGATGGCGTCGTGAGCGGACAAATCCGCCAGGGCTGGCAGGTGTACGGCGGGCAGTGCGGCAAAATGTGGGCACACGCAATGACTGCAGGCACTGGTGTGCAGAACTTGCTGGCCGGCGCCCGAGTTGTCATTGTCCAATGCATCGACGACGATGGTCGTCGAGCCCGAATCCGCGCGCAGATCGTGGTCCACGCACGCAGCCACGCCGATGCTCTGCACCAGGATCAGCAACAACATGACCAGCGCGGGCCAGCGCATGGCCCGAAATCGCGCAAGTCCTGAACGGGAGCGTGGCGTCAGCATTCGCGCAGGTTAGTCGACCTTGGTCCCCGTACACAATTACATTGATGCGAATGGATTGCATCCGTACAGGTTGAGAGCCTCACGCCGACAGTCTTCGGGTCAGCGCGACAATGCCGAGGAATGCAAATCCAAGGATCAGCATGCCGACGGATTTCGATCCCAGGGCCGAGACTTCCTGCGGCAATGGCTCTGCTGCTGCGGGACATTGCGGCGGGGTGAGTGCGAGGCTTTCTATACCGGGCGTGGTCGGGCTGATCAGGTTCTCCCGCCCTGTGGCCAAATCGATACGGTAGACGCGGCTGGGGACTGCGCCACCTTCCTCAACAACAGCCCACAGTCGACCGTCAGCATCGAATCCGATGCCCCCGTCGTTGAATCGCGCCGTGTCGGAAAAGTTTCCGATCGGTAGTGCAGTTCCGCTGACAAGATCAATCGAGTAAATGCCCTCGTCGCCTTCAGAACCCAAGCCGACCATCAGATCGCCGTACACAGCAAGATCAGTGATCTTGTAGCCCAACGCGCCAAGGGCACCGATCGGCGTAGCCCGTCCACTGCTCGGGTCGATGCGATAGAGCGTCTTGCTGACTTCGCCGGACATGAACGCCGTGCCGTCACATGCGAATGTCAACCCAAGATCCAGCCCGGCGGTGATTCCCGTCGGTAGCCCGAGGTTGCCGATCTGGCTTCCAGGAATCGCCGCGCGGAGCGTAGCAATGTCGATCCGGAAGAATGTCTTGGTGCCGTCGTCTACCGCCCATAGCTGGCCTTCTGGATCAAGCGCGAGTCCTTCCACATCCAGAAACGGCGCGGCCGCGCTGCCCAAACGAAGCGATCCCATGTCCTCAAATTCACCCGTCGTCAGGTCAACGCGAAGGAGATGATCGTGCTGCGACTCTGAAAAACTGTCGGAATTGATCGCATATGCAAGCGGCTCAGCGCAGGCAGACTGGGTAACGAGCAGCACGGCTGCAATCACGGGACATAACACGCGCCAAGCGTGCAGAGCGGACAACGGATTCATGCGGCAACCTCAAATTCACTTCCGAGCACCGCGTCTTGCGCGGCGCACCCGAATTCACGCAAGCCGCGTGGTGATTGGAGGTCGGAACGGGCTCGTTGCCCAATTCGATGAATCCGGCGCCGGAAGCTGAAGGTGAGCCGCGGGGAGTACCGCGAAGCTCACGAGGTGAACCATGGATGGTGGAAGCGAAGGCTGTTGGCAGCAACAGTGCTTACAGCAACCTTTCGTCGTCACATCCTCGGGGATGGGGTCCGAGTCCAACACATCGCTCACCGCGACAGCGGCCGCGAATTTTGCGACCACTGCGACAGCAAGATCGCCGTCCTGGACAGCTTCGATTGGCAGACATCCGCAGGCAATCCCGCTCTTCGCGACGAAAAAAAGCGCAAAAACGAGCATGAGAACCCTCAACCGGCGCATGCGTGATAGCAATGTCAGGTTGGTTCTAACCACGATTCGGCAACGTCGACTGGACACCCAGATCGTATCACTTCGCGTTGACACTTGGCATACGGACGCTCGTCCGGGGCCGGTGGCCTCATTGGACCTGGGGAGCGTACCTGCCCGGACAGGGCGCGGGCATGCGCGACTACCGCAGCGAAGTCACGAATGGAAATGCGCCTCGTCGGGCAACGGTCGCAGCCAGTATCTTCCCGCGCCGTCCCCTTCAACGAACGCATCCTTCACTATCTTGTGCTTCTTGAAGATCTGATGAGGCGAGAACTTGTCGACGTCGATCTCGAGAGCGTCGGCGAGGGTCGACTTGTGGACGGGCTTGGCGTCGGCGGCAACTAGCACTTCCAGGAATCTCCGCACCTGCGGTGAGACCGCAATGCGCTCGCCGTTTACATGGACCACTCGATCCTTCAGGCAGGCAAGAGACGTCCCGATTTCGCTGGTTCCGGTTGACCCGACGGGGGCTTCGAGGTCTTCGATGACGAGTCCGGCCTTGCGCAAGTGAGCGCAGGCACGTAACGGGACTAGCGCCAGCCTGGCCATTGATGGCGACAGCTGCGTCGGCGCGTCGACGCACACCAGAATTCCCGCCTCACCGCTGAGCGCGCGGGCGATGTCTTGATCGACCATCGGCGCGAACCAGACTCGGTGGCGCTTGCGCGCGATCTCGCGTTCGCCGATTCGCCAGAGTTTCCCCTGGCCGATCTCCTGCGTTTCGAACCGCGATGCCAGACCCAAGGCTGCTGCCGCCGCTCGTGCGATTTTTGGCAGATCCAAGCGGAGGGGGCTCAGTTGCGCGGCCGGGATGTTCTGCCAGCCGCAACTGAGGCACAGCCCTCGGTACGCGTTGCCTCCGCCGCGGGCTCGACAGACCTGATGCAACGTCCCAATGCTGCACCAGGGGCAGGTGATGTCGTCCAGCAGTCTGGCGTCTGCCTTGGCGAGGCCGAGATCGAGTAGATGCCGATAACCCGCAACGGTGTCGACGTCGGCCAGGACTGCCGGATGCAAGGCAGGCGCGCCAGCGGCCAGCCAGTCGCAGAGCAGCCGGAACGCGAGATCAACCTTCGGCATCGACGGCTTCTTCTTCGACGCGAGCGTTGTCGTCCGCCGGCACAGCATCACTGACACCCCATGCCGCCAGCGGGCGGGTCACGAGTGCGGCGTCGGCGGGATCGAGATCTGGCAGGTTGGACACGCCGTCGCGCTTCAGTCGCAGAACGAGCACGCGCCCTGCCTTGCCCGGCGCCGACGGGGCGAAGTGGATGACGATGATCGCTTCGGAGATCGCAAAGCCGCGGCGCATTGGGTCGTGCTCCCGGAAATGCGCACGCGCGAACTCGACGGCGCATGGCAGGTGCGGCGAGGGCTTGGCCTGGATGCGCAGTTCGCCGAACGGCGGCACGATGCTCAGCAAACGAACCTGCCGCAGGCGAACGACCTGGATGCCCTCGTCGGCGAGGTTGAGAGACCCGTCGCGGATCTCGAGGCCGTTGCGCAGTCGCCCGAGATGGAACACCGCAGTCTTGAGGGACTCCGGCTTCACGCGGCGACCAAGCAGGTACTCGGAGAACTGCTCGACCAGTGCGTCGTGCGTGCACTTGCCGCCACGGCCGACGGTGTCGACGACGCCGAGGTGGGGGTAGTAGACCAGCGCAAAGTTGGCGACCGGTCGCGTCGGCCGCCGGCGCAGTTCGGCGCCGACAAACTCCACGAGGTCGTTCGGGTCGTCTTCGAGGTATATGTTCAACTGCACGCCGGCGTCGACGTGGCGTTCGCACACCTCGATCTTGCAGGCGCGCTGCGCACCTTCGCGCTTGGCGAACAGATCGCGCACCGCGGATTCCAGCAGCGCAAGGTGCTCAGGTTGGCGCGAGATCGGCACTGAGACGCGCACGTCCTGGCGCTTCCAGCCGCGCTTGCCGACGGCGAGATCGACGATCAGCAGCGTTTCGGCGGTGTCGAAGGTGTTCGGCCAGGTCAGCAGCGCCCACAGCGCGCGTTCGCTGTCGTTGCGCATGCTGGCGAAGTCCTCGCGCACCGGCTCGGGGTGCTCGGAGGCATTCAGCAGCGCGTCGACGCCGCGGCGATCGCTGAGCGCATGCACGCGGCGCAATTCGGTGAGCAATGGTGCCGAGGCTTCCGCCGGCAACGCGTCGAACGCTTGGGTCAGCGAAGCGTAGAAGCCAGTGTCATCGGCAGCTTCGTCGACCTCGATCGGCAGCCGCCGAGCCTGCGCATAGACCCGCCACAACGACGGCGACACGGCTCGAAACAGATGACGGTGATTGAATGCGGCCATGCGCGGGTCCTTGCGAGCGGAGAGGGAGAAGATGACAGAAAGTTCGCCATAGCGAACGGTTGTGGATTCTCTCAGAAGCACACGGTGGCATGTCAACCGGGTTTGCTTTCGTTCGTTATGGCGATACAATCCGCGCCCCCGCGACCCAAAGTGCCACCCATGCCCTCTGCCCTTGGCGACAAGATCCGCGCCGCCCGCAAGGCGCTGAAGCTCAGCCTGGAAGACCTCGCCGAAAAGGTCAGCAGTTCCAAAAGCTACATGTGGGAACTGGAAAACCGCGACGAGCCGAACCCCGGCGCGGACTTGCTCATGCGCATCGCCGGCGCGCTTAACGTCACCACCGAGCACCTACTCGGCCCCGCCGGCACCGATCCCACCGAGGACGTGACCGACCAGGCGTTCTTCCGCAAGTACCAACAACTCGACCCGGACGACAAAAAGCGGATCCGCAAGATCCTCGACACCTGGGACGACGCGTGAGCTTGCCCAAATCGCCGCGCGCAGCGGCCAATGCCGTCAGCCTGGTGCTGACCCAAGTGCTCGGTCGCGACCGCTTCCCGGTGGATGTCGAGGCGGTCGCGCGCGAGTTGTCCCAGCAGTGGTGCCCGGCATCACCGATCACCAAGATCGATGGGCACAAGGGTCTCGGCGGCTTCGAAGGCGCGCTGCAGCAACACCCACGTGGCAAGTACTGGCGCATCAAATTCAACGCCGACCGCCGGCCATCGCGGGCGCGCTTCACGATCGCGCACGAGTTCGGTCACTACGCGCTACATCGTGATCTGCGGACGTCGTTCGAGTGCAGCGAGTCGGACGTCTCCGGCCAGACGGAGATCGACATCGAGCGCGAAGCCGACGCCTTCGCGTCCACCCTGCTGATGCCGCTCGATGACCTCAGGCGACAGGTCGATGGACAGCGATTCGACTTCGAACTGGTCAAGCACTGTGCCGATCGATACGGCGTTTCGTTGACGGCAGCAGCGCGCCAATGTGCGGAAGTCAGCGATCAGCGCGTCGTCGTCGCATTCGCGCGCGACGGCGCGGTCACCGAGTCCTGGGCCAGCAAGCGCGCATTTCGTTCGGGAGCGTTTCTGCGATCGAAGCGGCAAGTTGTCGAAGTGCCCGCCGCCTCGTTGGCCCACCACTCCCGTTGCGATGGCATCGGCGCCAGCGCCTGTCTTGATGCCAGCGCATGGTTTCCGAACGAACCCGACGGCACCCGGCTCACCGAGCACACCCTGGTGTCGCACGATCACGACAGCACGATGCTGCTGCTCGTGTTGCCGAAACTCGACCCAACGCTCACCGAACCCGAAGATCCTGAGGATGATCTGCTCGAGAGCACCTCCATGCGGTTCGAGCGCAGTGGTCAGCGCCCGGCCTGAGGCAAGCACTGGTCTGACCACAGCATCGGCGGGTTGATCGCGAGGTCCTTCACGCCGATGCCGTCATCCACCCGATCATCCAGAATCGCCTCGACGATCCAAGGCGATAGCGTCGTCAGGTTGAGCAGGCGCGACACATAGGCATGGTCCTGCTTTTCCTGTCGCGCCAGTTCGCCGATCTGGGTGACCTCACCGCGATCGAGCATGCGTTGCCACCGATGCGCCTGGATCAACGAGTTCTGAAGGCTGGTGAGGAGCTGGGGCGGGCCGTCCGGTGGTTTCACCTGGCGGATGCCGCCGAGGCGCATCTTGATCGGAACGGTCACCGTCAGGCGACCGTCGCTGCTGATGACCCGTTGGGCTGGCCCGAGCACCTGGATGCGCTGGTGGCTCATGTGCTGAGTTCCTGCTGCTGGCTGTTGAACTCGCGGACCAGATGCGCGAACCCGCTGGGTCGCATGCGGACTTCGACCGACCCGGGGCCGACGATGACGCGCTCAACCAACAGGCGCATCAGGCGCGCTTGTTCCGCGGGGAACAAGCTCGCCCAGATGCGATCGATCTGCGTCAACGCTACGACGGTCTGCGCCTCGTCGAGGCCTGATTCCAGGCTGCTTGCCTGTGCGCAGATGCGTTCGATCAGTTCCGGCGCGCGCAGCATCTCGCGCAGTTGGTCGAGCACCAGACCTTCGATCTCGGCCGCCGGAATCCTCGGCAGCGGCGCAATGCCGGACCCGACCTTGATCTCGGTTTGGCTGAGGTAATAGCAGTAGCGCTTTCCGTTCGGCTTGGTCGTGTGCCAACCGACCATCGCCCGCCCGTCCTCGTCGACGATGATGCCCTTCAGCGGATAGGACGTTCGCGAGCGTGTCAGGTTGGCGCGTCGCCGTGGGTTGACCGTAAACACCGCTTGCGCGCGATCCCAAAGCGCCTGATCGATGATCGGCTCGTGCGTGCCCAGCACCCAGCTTCCGCGACTCTTGAGCTCACCCAGGTAGACGCGGTTCTTCAGCATGGCGGTAAGCGCGACCTTGTGTATGGATCGGCCGCTGCGCTGGCGCCCCGCCTTGGTCGTCCACGCCTTCGTCGTGATGCCCTCGGCGCGCAACTCGGCCACGACTTTGGTGGCTGAACCGGTCTCGACGAAACCTTCGAAGATGCGGCGAACCGAACGCGCCTCACCAGGATTCACGACCAGTCGGCGCTCGACAACGTCATAGCCCAATGGCGGAATGCCGTGCATCCAGTAGCCGCGCTTCTTGCTGGCCACGAACTTGTCGCGGATGCGCTCGGAGGTCACCTCGCGCTCGAACTGCGCGAACGACAGCAGGACGTTCAACATCAGCCGCCCCATCGAATCGCCGGTGTTGAAGCTCTGCGTGACCGACACAAAGCTGACGCTGTGGCGATCGAAGATCTCGATCATCCGGCAGAAGTCGGCCAAGCTGCGCGACAATCGATCGAGCTTGTAGACGACCACCACATCAACCTTGCCCGACTCGATGTCGGAGAACAATCGCTGCAGCGCCGGACGCTCCATGCTGCCGCCCGAGTACGCCGGATCATCATAATCGTCCGCGATCGGGATCCAGCCTTCCGAGCGACGGCTGACGATATAGGCGTGGCCCGACTCCTTCTGCGCGTCGATCGAGTTGAACGGCTGCTCCAGTCCCTCCTCGGTGGACTTGCGCGTGTAGACCGCGCAGCGCGTTCGTCGTGGCGTCGAATCGACCCAGCTCATGCGCCTACTCGCTTGCGGGAGTTGGTCTTCAGCCCGAAGAACACCGGCCCCGACCAGCGCATCCCGGTGATCGCATGCGCCACGGCAGTGAGGCTGGTGTAGTGCTGGCCATTCCACTCGACGCCCTGCTCGAGCACGCGGACCACGTGTTCGATTCCCCGGTAGACGCGGATCAACTCCGTCCCCGGGCGCGTCAAGACCTCGGCCGCGCCGTGGCTGTGGGCCTTGATCAGCACGTCGATGCGCTCGCGGTTGCGCTTCAGCAGCGACTTGCCGGCGGGGTCTTCGGACAGTGCGCGTTCCTGCAGACGATGCGCGATGCGCCGCTCCACATAGCGCCGGTGTGAGCTGGCGGGCTCGCGCCCAAAGAGGCGCACCCACAGTCCTTTGAGGTCAACCCACGGCAGATCGGCCAGGCGCGCGATCTCAGCGAGCACTGAAGTGCCGAGGGGTTGGGTGGCGGTCATGGCGTCTCCTGGCGTGAGTTGGAGTTCGCATACACGCGCTGGTTGGCAGGCAGTTCAAGTCCAAATTCGCGCTCTCCGGATGCACGCAGGCGCACCAGGCCGGTGGCGATCAATGCGGCCGCCGCGACCAGCTGCTCGTGGCTGCTCATGCGTTCGGGTGGGGTTTGCTGCAAGTCGGTCCGGCCTAGCACTCTCAATCTCCAACTGATCACCAGGGCACCAGTCTGGCCAGCCACCGCCTGCCTGACAGCCCCGCAATTGCGGGTGATCGCGGGCAATTGCCGGCTGATGCAGCCAACCACGATTTGCGTGATTTGCCCGGGGGTTTGGCCGGGGCTTTGCCCGCCCCGTGGTCGTCAATCTGTCGCTCACCGTACTCACCAACCCGAAGGAGTGAACGTGAGCCTCGAACCCACCCTCAAACACCTGAGCCAGCGCGAGCTGTCCGAGCGCTGGACCATCGCCGAGACCACGCTGGAGCGCTGGCGCTCGATCGGTATCGGCCCGGTCTACGTCAAGCTGCCCGGACGCGTGGTCTACCGCATCACCGACGTCGAGGCCTACGAGCGCCGTTGCCTGCGCCGCAGCACCAGCGAGTCGGTCCTGGTCGGAGGTGCGGCATGAGCACGACGCCTCTGCACATTGCCGCCACTCGCCCGGCCGGCCACCTGTCCCGCAAGAGCGCCGAGGAGCTGTTCGTCCTCAAGCACGAGGCAGTGCGCGCACTGACGGCGGCCAAAAACGTTGTCGAACATCTGGACCGCGCGCTGGAACTGAAGTACGCCGATCGCGCCCAGCTGTTGCGCCTCAAGGCTGGCAAGGACACCGGCGCCGTGACCTTCGAGGACGGCACCGTCAAGGTCACCGCGGACCTGCCCAAGCGCGTCGAGTGGGACCAGGAGCGACTCGCCACCATCGCCCAGCAGATCGCCAAGGGCGGAGAGGATCCGGCTGAGTTCATCGAGATCGCCTACCGGGTCTCCGAGTCCAAGTTCAATGCCTGGGCCGAGTCGCTGCGCAAGGCCTTCGAGCCGGCACGCACGGTCAAGACCGGCAAGCCGAGCTTCAAGCTGGTGGTGCAGGCCGATGAACTGGATCGCCGCGCGCAGGTGTCGGCATGAGCACCGTCGCCACGCTTCGCGCGGTTGCCACCACCCCTGGGTTGCCGATCATCACGGCCGATCAGCGGCTCGCCGAGCGCCGCGGGATCAAGGGCGTGCTGGCCGGCAAGTCGGGCCTGGGCAAGACCAGCCAGTTGTGGACGCTGGATCCGCACGCGACGCTGTTCTTTGACCTGGAGGCTGGCGATCTGGCCGTCGAGGGCTGGACCGGTGATGCGGTGCGACCGCGCACCTGGTCCGAGTGCCGCGATTTTGGGGTGTTCATCGGCGGACCCAACCCGGCGCTGCGTGATGACCAGCCCTTTAGTTCGGCCCACTTCGAGGCGGTGTGCCAGCGCTTCGGCGACCCCGGCGCCATCGATCGCTACCAGACGATCTTTGTCGACTCGATCAGCGTCGCTGCACGCCTGTGCCTGCAGTGGTGCAAGGGACAGCCGCAGGCCTACTCGGATCGCACCGGCAAGCCCGACGCGCGCGGCGCGTACGGCCTGCTCGGCAGCGAGATGATCCAGTGGCTCACCCACCTGCAGCACGCCCGCGGCAAGAACGTCTGGTTCTGCTGCCTGCTCGACGAGAAGCTCGACGAGTTCAACCGGCGCATCTACTCGCTGCAGATCGAGGGCGCCAAGACCGGGCTGGAGCTGCCGGGGATCCTCGATGAGGTGATCACGCTGGCCGAACTCAAGGCTGACGACGGGTCCAGCTACCGCGCCTTCATCTGTCAGACCCTGAACCCCTGGGGATTTCCGGCCAAGGACCGTTCCGGCCGGCTGGACCTGATCGAGGAACCGAACCTCGCGCGGCTGATGGCCAAGATCGCCGGCCCGCGTCCAGGTGGCGCGCCGCGCCTGGACTTCACTGCCGGCCCCGTCACGCCGCCTGCCCCCGCCCCTGCCCTGCCCACGCCCGCCGAATCCCCGGCGGCGACGCCCACCTTCGCCTGAGGAACCCGACCATGAGCTACTTCGATTTCAACAGCGCCGAAGACTCGGCGCAGAACCAGCCGCTGATCCCCAAGGGCGCGCTCGCCAAGGTGCGCCTGTTCATCCGCCCCGGCGGCCACAACGATCCGGCCAAGGGCTGGACGGGCGGCTACGCGCGCCGCAGCGCCGACACCGGCGCGGTGTATCTGGACTGCGAGTACACCGTCCTCGAGGGTCCCTATGCGCGGCGCAAGCTGTGGACGCTGATCGGGCTGCATTCCGAGAAGGGCGACGCCTGGATGAAAATGGGGCGCGCCTTCATCAAGGGCATCCTCAACTCGGCGCACGGACTGCGCGCCGATGACGACAGTCCAGCCGCGCAGGCCAAGCGTCGCATCGAGAGCTTCGCGAATCTCGACGGTCTGGAGTTCGTCGCCAAGATCGACGTCGAGCGCGACGATCGGCAGGGCGAGAAGAACGTCGTCAAGGGCGCGGTGGGTCCGGAGCACAAGGACTACGCGGCCCTGATGCACGGTGGACACGGAGCCGCGCCAGTGACCGGTGGCGGATCGGGCTCGCCATTGCCCCCGCCTGCGGCGGCGCGCGCCAGCGTCCCGACGCGACCCGCCTGGGCGCAGTAACGGAGGCGCCCCGTGATCCTTCGTCCGCGCCAAGCGGCCCTGGTCGAGCGCTCCCTCGCTGCGCTCCGCCAGCACCAGAACACCCTCGCCGTCGCGCCGACCGGCAGTGGCAAGACGGTCATGCTGTCGGCCGTCGTCGGTCGCGTGCTGGCCGAGCCCGATGCCAAGGCTTGCGTGCTGGCGCACCGCGACGAGCTGACGGCCCAGAACCAGGCCAAGTTCGCCCGCGTCAATCCGGGCGTGTCGACCTCGGTCGTCGACGCTGACGCCAAGTCCTGGTCCGGCCGCGCGACCTTCGCAATGGTGCCGACGTTGACCCGCGAGGCCAACCTCGCGCAAATGCCCATGCTCGATCTGATCGTGGTCGACGAGGCGCACCACGCGACCGCCGCGAGCTATCGCCGCATCCTCGACGCCGCGCGATCGAAGAACAACCGATTGCAGGTGTTCGGGGTCACCGCCACGCCCAACCGCGGCGACGGCGTGGGCTTGCGGGCCGTGTTCTCCAATGTCGCCGATCACATCCGCTTGGTGGAGCTGATCGCATCGGGCCATCTTGTCCGCCCGCGCACCTTTGTGGTCGATCTTGGCGTCCAGGACGAACTGAGCCAGGTCCGACGCAACGCCAGCGACTTCGATATGTCGGCGGTCGAGGCGATCCTCAATACGGTGCCGATCACGCAGCAGGTGATCGCGCACTGGCGCGCCCAGGCCGACGGTCGCAAGACCCTCGTGTTCTGCTCGACCGTCGCCCATGCCGAAGACGTGGCGCGCGCGTTCGGCGCCGCCGGCATCTCCTCCGTCGTCATCCATGGCGAGCTGCCCGCCGCCGAACGCAAGGCGCGTCTGACCGCCTACGAGCGCGGCCCAATCCAGGTCGTCGTCAACGTCGCGGTGCTGACCGAAGGCTATGACTACACGCCGACCAGTTGCATCGTGCTGCTGCGCCCCAGTTCGCACAAGTCGACGCTGATCCAGATGGTCGGGCGCGGGCTTCGCACGGTCGATCCCGCCGAGCACCCGCACGTCGACAAGACCGACTGCGTTGTTCTCGACTTCGGCACGGCCTCGCTGATGCATGGTCGGCTGGAAGAAGACACGCATCTTGATGGCCGGGAACCGGGCGAAGCGCCCACCAAGGAATGTCCCAACTGCGCGGGCTCGGTGCCACTGCGCGTAACCGAATGCCCACTGTGCGGTTATGTCTGGGAACCAACCGAGCGCCCGGACGCGCGCTTGCCGGTCGGCGCGTTTGCGATGACCGAGATCGATCTCTTGAGCGGCTCCAACTTCAGTTGGGTCGATCTGTTCGGTGCCGGCGACACGCTGGTCGCGGCAGGTTTTGAGTCCTGGGCCGGCGTATTCGGGATCGACGGTCGCTGGTATGCCATCGGCGCCGCCAGCGGTGAACCGGTGCGGCTGCTCGCGCATGGTGATCGGTTGATTGGTCTGGCGAAGGCCGATGACTGGCTCAATGCCCACGAGGCGGCCGACGCCGCGCACAAGACCAAGCGCTGGCTCGGCGAGCCACCGACCGACAAGCAACTGGCGCATCTGCCGCCGGCGGCTCGGCAGGACTTCGGCCTGACGCGCTACCAGGCAAGCGCCCATCTGTGCTTTCGGTTCAATCGCAGCGCGATCCAGCGGTTGATCTGGCAAGCGCACAGCGGTGATTTGCGGAGCGCCGCATGAATGCGCTCATCCTCGATACCTTTCCCCGAGTCGAATTCATCGCCGCCGCGCCTCAGTTGCGCGATCTGCAGCAGTCCAGCCTCTGGGCTGCGCTATCAGCCCACCAGCGACACTTGGCGGAGGTTGAACCGGACACCGATAGCGATGCGGTCAGCACGGTTCTGCTCGATGACCTGCTCAAGCGTCTACATCGCGCTGTGTCAGCAGTGGGAGGTACCCATGTTGGCACCTGACCGCATGCAGAAGATGGAAGCGCAGGCGCGCGAACGCTGCCTGGGCGCGCTCGGCGATGTGGTCGCCGAGATCGGCATGGAGCGCGCGCTGGCCGACTACTCCAAACCAGAAATCCTGCGCTTGGTGCAGGCGATCGTCAGCGCCTACCAGTCCGCCATGCGCCAGGTTGGCGAGGAAACGCTGGCCATCGAACGCGCGCACTTTGCGGCACGGGGCCTGACGCACCCAGACGACGAGGCGCCCTTCTGATGCTCGACTTCAATCATCGACCGACCCTGTCCGAGCAGATCAGCGCTGCCATCGACACGGCGCTGCAGGCAGAACGTGCCGCCCAGACGCCGCGGGATTACCTTGGCGCCAGGCGTGTCGGCGCCGCCTGCGAGCGGCAACTGCAGTATGAATACGCCGGGGCACCGGCCGACGCCGGGCGCGAGTTCAAAGGCTCGCTGCTGCGCGTGTTCGATGCCGGTCATATGTTCGAGGATCTGGCCATTCGCTGGCTGCGCGCGGCCGGGTTTGATCTCGTGACGCGCACCGAGGGCGGCGATCAGATCGGGTTCGCGGCGGCAGGCGGACGCCTTCGCGGCCATGTCGACGGCATCGTGGTGGCGGCGCCTGCGCATTTTGGATGTGCGCTGCCGATGCTGTGGGAATGCAAGACCATGCACGACGCCAGCTGGAAGGACACCGTCAAACACGGCGTCGCGCGCTCCAAGCCGGTCTATGCGGCGCAAATCGCGCTCTACCAGGCCTACCTGGAACCCCTGATCCCGGGCATCAGTGCCAATCCGGCGCTGTTCACCGCGATCAACAAAGACAACCAGTCGCTGCACTTCGAGTCTGTCGAGTTTGATGCGGAGCTGGCGCAGCGCATGAGCGATCGCGCCGTGCGCGTGCTCGACGCCACCGCAGCGCACGAGTTGCTACCGCGCTGCGCGACGTCGTCGACGCACTTTGTCTGCAAGTCCTGCGCGTTCCAGGATCGCTGCTGGAGTCAGCGATGACCCAGGTGCTGGACTTCAATGACGCGGCGGAGCCGACGCGGCGCAGCATCGACGCGGACTCGATCCGCGACGGTCTGCTCGATCGACTGGAATCGATGCTGCGCACCTATCTGCCGGCGGGCGTGTTCCGCGCGGGCAAGTTCCAGATCGGCAATGCGCGCGGCGAGCCGGGCGACTCGCTGTCGGTGTCGCTGGATGGACCCAAGCGCGGGCAGTGGTATGACTTCGCCACCTCGCAGGGTGGCGATCACATCGAGTTGTTTGCGCAGGCGCAGGGACTGTCGGCAAGGAGTGATTTTCGGGAGGTGCTGGAGCGCGCGGCGCAGTGGTTGGGTACAGCGCCTACGGACTTGAGCGATTCGGTGTCGGTTCGAGCGGCGCCACAACGTGCTCGCACACGCTCAGTCGACGCGCCGGACCTCGGGCCGCCAACCGCCAAGTGGGACTATCTGGCCGCCGACGGCGCGTTGCTGGCGTGCGTCTATCGCTATGAGCCCGAGCCCGGTCGCAAGGAGTTCAGGCCTTGGAACGTGCGCACGGGCCGGTTCGAAGGGTTGGATCCACGGCCGCTGTACAACCAGCCGGCGCTGGCGCGCGCCGAGACCATCGTCCTGGTCGAGGGCGAGAAATGCGCACAGGCGCTGATCGATCTGGGACTTTGCGCGACCACCGCTATGCACGGTGCCCGCGCCCCGGTCGACAAGACGGACTGGTCGCCGCTGGCCGGCAAGGACGTGCTGATCTGGCCCGACAAGGACAGTCCGGGCTGGGACTACGCAATCGCCGCCAGCGAGGCCATCGTCGCGGTCGGCGCGCGCAGTTGCGCGATTCTTCTGCCGCCGGAGGACCGCAGTGAGGGTTGGGACTGCGCCGACGCGGTCGTCGAGCAAGTCGATGTGCCGGCGTTCATTCGCGACGCTGAGCGCATGGCGATTCAGGGGCCGGACTTGCCCGGCGCATCGGACAACGCGGCACAGACACCAGCCGCGGTCTGGGGCACCGAAGACGGCATGGCGCTGCACTTCACCGCGCGCTACGCGCCGGACTGGCGCTATGTGGCGGCCTGGGGTCAGTGGCTGGTGTGGACCGGCATGCGCTGGGTACCCGAAGCCACGCTGCGCGCCACCGACCTGATCCGCGCGGTCTGTCGCCAGCACGCCCTGGAGGCGGACTCGCCGCGACTCGCGGCCAAGCTGGCAGCGAGCGGTACCGTCGCCGGCGTCGAACGCTTGGCCCGCAGCGATCGCCTGCACGCCGCCAATGCGGACGAATGGGACGCCGATCCCTGGTTGCTGAACACGTTGGGTGGCGTCGTCGACCTACGCAACGGCAGCGTGCGGCCTCATGACCGCGCCGACCGCATGACCAAGCTGGCGGCCGCGCGCTTGGGTGACGCTGGCGCATGTCCGACCTGGCGCAAGTTCCTGGTCGAGTGCACCGGTGGCGACAGCGAGTTGATCGACTACCTGCAGCGCATCTGCGGCTACTGCCTGACCGGCAAGACCAGCGAACACGCGCTGTTCTTCCTCTATGGTACGGGCGCCAACGGCAAGAGCGTGTTCGTCAACACGCTGAGCGCCTTGCTGGCGGAGTACGCCACGCACGCGCCAATGGAGATGTTCATGGAGACCCGATCGGATCGGCACCCGACCGACCTTGCGGGTCTGCGCGGCGCGCGCCTGGTGTCCTCGGTCGAAACCGAACAGGGTCGGCGCTGGAACGAAAGCAAGATCAAGACGCTGACCGGCGGCGACAAGGTCTCGGCGCGGTTCATGCGCCAGGACTTCTTCGAGTACATCCCGCAGTTCAAGTTGCTGATCGCCGGCAATCACAAGCCCTCGATCCGCAACCTCGACGAGGCCATGCGCCGCCGCCTGCAGCTGATCCCGTTCACCATCACCGTGCCGCCCGACCGGCGCGACAAACAACTCGAAGACAAGATCTGGCGCGAGCGCGATGCAGTGCTCGCCTGGATGGTCGAGGGTTGCCTGGCGTGGCAACGCAAGGGCCTGCGCCCGCCACGCTGCGTGGTCGAGGCCACCGACGACTACTTCGAAAGCGAAGACGCGCTGGGTCGCTGGATCGAGGATCGCTGCTTCGTCGAACGCGTCGCGCGCGCCACCGCCGCGGATCTGTTTGAGGACTGGCGCACTTGGGCCGAGAAGGCCGGCGAGTTCGCCGGCTCGATCAAGCGCTTCTCCGAACTCCTGACCAACCGCCGATTCGAGCGCGCCAAGTTCAGCGGCGGCACGCGCGGATTTGTCGGCATCTCGTTACGCCCCAAACCCGTCGGCCCGCTGCCCTACCGCGACGACTGACCCTACCCGGAGGACACCATGAACCCCACGATCCTGGCACTCGACCTAGGCACCCAAACCGGCTGGGCGATTGCCAACCCCGGCGGCGCCGTCACCAGCGGTACGCAGAGTTTTCGGCCGCAGCGATTTGAGGGCGGCGGCATGCGCTACCTGCGCTTTCGTCGCTGGCTCGATGAGATGCACCAACTGACCGCGATCGGCGAGGTCCGTTTCGAGGAAGTGCGCCGGCATCAAGGCGTCGACGCAGCCCACGTCTATGGCGGACTGCTGGGTCAGCTGAGCGCCTGGTGCGAGCAACACCAGATCCCCTATGCCGGCGTGCCAGTCGGCACGATCAAGCGCTCGGTGACGGGCAGCGGCAACGCCAACAAAGCCGCGGTAATCGCTGCGGTCGAGCGGCGCGGGTTTGCACCAAAGGACGACAACGAGGCCGACGCGATCGCGCTGCTGCTGTGCGTCTCGGCGCGCGCCAAGGCAGCCAACGCCAAGGAGGCTGCATGAGCCTCACCCGCCCCGTCACCAAGATCCGCATGCCGGCAACCACCAAGGAACTCGCCGCCATGCTCGAAGAAGCCTCACGCACCGCCCGCAAACTCCCACCCGCCGGCCCCCGCGGCTACGCCTCGATCTGGCCCCAGATCCCGCGCAGCGCCAGCGAAAAGTTCGCAGCCGACGACAAGCCCGTGTTCTTCCCACCCAGCGGCGCCGCCATCGACCGCATGCTCGCCTGCTTCGAGTGGGTCAGCGCGCTCGAAGAAGATCAGCGGCATCTACTATGGAAGCGCGCCAGCCATGAGCCGTGGAAGGACATCTGCGTCTGGATGGGGTGTGATCGGACGACGGCTTGGAGGCGGTGGAATGGGGCGTTGAATTCGGTGATAGCCGAGCACACGTGACCCACTTTGGGCCAGCCACACGGCGCCCCTTTATTGATGCCCATGGCCCCCAAACTGGCTGGAGCCGTGTCAGGCGCTCGCCAGCTGTAGCTCGCGCGTGTGCGTGCTGCCGTGCGTTTCGCGAAGCTCGGCGCGAACTTCCATCAGCAACTGGCCAAGCTTGTTCTTCCCCACACCATTGACTTCGCCCCAAAGCCGGTTGACCGCGGAATCCACCGTCGCAGACTCAACTAGCCTCACGTCGCCAGTGCCCAAGAGGAGGTGCCTCAGATCCGTGTGCTGCGAGAACTTCGCTTGCAGGATTCGTTTCATCCGATCGAACTTCTTCGTAGACCAGCCCGGAGAGATGTCCCAGTAGTAGAGGCCATGGGCCGCCATGGCCAGCAGCGCCGGGGAAGGCGCTGCCATGAGCCAAGCACGGACCTCAGGCTTTCGCGCCTTCCCAGCTTGGTAAGCGTGCTCGGCCGTCGGAAATACCTCGTCTTCGAACTCGAAATCGCGGCGGTAAAGGTTGCTGAAAGCGCCGTAGGGGCGCTCATTGGCCCGGTAGAACTGGATCTCGCTCGGCATGGTTTGCATTTATTGCTATAAATGTGCTATTAATTGCATTAATAGTTGAAATAGTCAAGTGGAACATCTCGCATGCCGCGCGGCCGGACTCCTTCGACAAGCGATGAAAACGCGATCGCAACAGTAGCAGCGGTGAGGGATTTTCTGCAGAAGACTGGGCTGTCTCCTACCGCGCTGGCGGGCAAAATCGACGTCAGCGCTAGCGCAGTCCTGCGCGCACTCAACGCCGATCCGCCAGCATGGACCCCAACGCTGAAAAGACTCGATATTTTCGTTAATTCGCAATGTCCGACCGCTCAGGCTGGCTCGAACGCGCTTGAGCATCACTTGCGAGCTCTGCGCGGTGCCGGCTCAGCCAGCGCCACGGCCGCGGTCCTGCGGGCCGTGGCCGATCTTTTGGACTTGGAGGCGGCGGGCTAGCGCCTCAGGCGTAAACGCAATGGTCTGCGGCATCAACCCGGGGAATCGGCCTTGGCAAAGGCGCCGGGGCGTGAGATGGAGTGGCGTGCAACTGGTCAAAGAGAGCGCGCACGGGCGCGTCGTACAGGCCGCCTCGCGCGCCCAGGAAGCCACAGCTCCATGCGGCCACACCGGCGGCACGCTGCATCAAGGCCGCCAATTGATCAAAAGTCAGGTCTGCAGGTTTTTTCTGCGCCTGTGCCAGACCGAAGAGCAGCGCACTGGTAAACCAATCGCCCGCGCCACACGCGTCAATCGCCGCAGAATTGTGGACGGCAGCCGTGACGGCGTTGAGCGCGCCCGCACGCCCAAGCGACCAACGCAAGCCTTCATTTCCGCGGGTTTCAACCCACAGCACCCGCTGGTTGGGCGGTGCCTTGCCTCGCAACGCACTCGCGCGATCGCTCGAAAATTTCACCACGTCCGCGATCGCCATCATGTCCGCCATCCAAGGCGCATCGGACGCGCTCGATGGCTCGTAAACCACCAGTGCGCCGCGCTCGTGTGCCAGTTGGGCGAGATCCAGCGCGCCGGCCGAAAGCCGATCCGCGAAGAACACATCGGCGTCACGCACGTGACTTGACTGGCGGCGCAGCCACGCATCGGACGGGCGCGCGTAGCGCGGCAGGCGTCGGGAGCAGACTGGACATGCGTCGGAAAACCAGTGCCTTGCGTGCCCGTTGGCATCCGTGTGGATGTGGTGCGCAAATATCGGAGCGGGCGCGACTTCTCGGCTGATGTGCGTACGAACGCCGCCACGATGCATCTCGTCGAGCACGATGCGACCGGACGCCGATGGCTCCATAGCACCTAGCCAACTTGCTTGCCAGCCCAACCGCGCCAGGATGGCCAACACGTTGCCGCAGGTCCCGCCGCCGCTGGCCGAAAGTCGCTGGCCGTCGGCATCGTGTTGCACGATCAGGTCAAGCGCAAGGAGGCCCGTTCCGACGAGGCGTGGCATGCGGCAAGTCCGTTGCGAAGGCTATGGGGCAGGGTACGCCTGACCGGTGAGCCAGAGGTGAATCAGGCCGTACGCCTGGACCCCGGGCAGATGCGCCATCTTATACCGCTGAGCCTCGACATAAACGATAGGTAAGTCGCGTTCCAGCGCCGCCAGCAGCGCACCCAAGGCCATCGCCTTGGTCCCCAGCGGCGACAGGACTGTCATCGAGCCGCCTTCGATCCGGAACGCCGCACCGCGCAGCGTGTCAATCCGCAGAATTGTGCGGTACAGGTCAAGCGGATCATCCTCCGCCGCATATAGAAGGTCGCGATCGTCGACCAACCAGGTCTCGGAGATTTGGACGCGATAGGCTTCGACCAACTCTTCCACGGCTCGGGGACTGCGCGCTGGGAACGGCAAGATCGGGCAAATCTCGTCGAAGCGCATGCGATTTTGAATGACGTCCAATGCCGAAGTCGCTCGTTTGCCCAATTGCGGCAGCCACAATTTGGGCCTATTCGCTCCCGCGGTGGTCATCAGCTCTTCACCGAAGCCCGGAACCATCTGATGCTGGTCCATGAGCTCGGTGCGTACCGCATCGTCAGTCGTCGGACTGGTGAGCGCCAAGACATGCACATTGGGAAACCCCGCCGTCGTATCGGCCCGGCCCACCAGGTACCGGATCAGCGGGAAACTGACACCCGTCGAAAGTGCGCTCACATCGACCACGATATCGGTTGCGCCGGCCAGAGGCAGCCGGTGAAACATGTCAACGACGCGCTTTCCCGCCACTACCGTCTTCTCGTCTTCAGAGAAGATGTCGACCCGATGGACCTGGCTGCGAGGCATCAGCGCTTGGAGCGCGGCCTGATTGGTATCGGCGTTGCGCAACAACGGCACATCCGGCCGCGGGCGGTGTTCTCGGATGAGGTGCGCCCGCAGGCGCCCTGGGGCCGCCATTTGCAAGAGTGTCGCGTTCGTGGTGGCCCGCGGATCGAAGCCGGCACCGCACACAAGCAGCACGTCGCGATCGATCTGACTGAAGTAGTCAGCGATGAACTGCCGGGCTGCATCGTCTCGGTGCGAGATGCACGGATCCCAGCGTGGACTCATGCCCGGCCCTCCTCGCGCTTCACGATTCGCTCCATGTCCGCCACGCGGCGCTCGAGAAAGCCTCCTCGCTGGAGGGTCAGCCCGTGCGAAAGAAGGACCGGACCCGACAGTTCGATCAGACACCAGTCCTTGTTCTTCGCCCGTTGGTCCGGCGTCAGCGCGAACACGTTGTACGCGACACCGAACTGCAATATGCGCGCCAGGTCCGGCTGGTCTTGCGCAATGCGGATGAACTCTGTCATTGGGATCCCGAAGGCGCTAGCGCCTCCGCCCAAGCTAGCGTTGGGCTCGAGCGACTTTTCCACGCACTCCTCGGCGATTCCGCTTGCCAGTTGGCGGACCAGGCTGGACTCAGGAAAATTCCAGCCAGCGATCATCGCCTGCGAATGCGTGCGCAAGGCGTTGAACTGCTGCATTGGAGCCAGCCGGGCTTCGGCTGATCGGATCACCCGCGTGAGGAGCAGGTTGACCAGTTGTCCGGCAAAATCCAAAAAACGCTCGGTATTCTCGTTGGCCAGGTCGGCGAGGTTTTCGAAGCCGTACAAGTAGGGGATCTCGGCTTTATGCCACAGGTGAACGCGGGCTCCGTGCTCGACACTGGACGTTGGGCGCACGATGTGGTCCTCGATCTCCGCGTCGACCTCACCATCGAAAATGGAACTTTGGCGCACCTTCTTACCTTGCCGACTAACCAGGATGGCCGTCATCGCTCGCCCCACCGCCTCGGCCTCAACGCCCCGCACGGCCCGGTCCTCCAGGTAAATGCTGACGTGTTGTCTGATGTCCCTGACCCGGACTGCCGGCAAGTGGGCGGTCTTGATCACCTGCTCCATCGCAGCGTCGGCGGCCTTCAGCTGTGCCTTGGTGATGTTTTCAAGACGCTCCTCGAGCATTTGCCGAATATCCGTCGCACCACGAGTCTGCATGACGGGGATTTGCGCCAGGTAACGCTTGCACAACTGCTGTGCGACCCTTCGAAAGTCTGTGCGCGACTTGCCGCGTTCGCTCTGGAGCCTGATTTCGAGGACATCGCGCCCCAACTGCACGCCGGGTTCTGTCGCATCCGCTAGCCCCTGTGCCATGGGCTTGCCGTACAAAATCTGCTCCGGACCGAAGGAGTCGAATCGCGTAAGCATCCAGCGGGCAATGCGCACCTCGCGCCCCGCTAGCCAGCGCATCAAATACTTCTGCTGCTCCACGTGCAGATGCTGTAAGTCATCGAGCACCAGCAGCGGCAGGATCTCGCAGTCCCGATCTTCGAGCGGCACCGTAAAGCGGTCCAGCAGGTCGATCGGGGCATATGCATCGTTGAGCTCGGGCGGAAACTGGTCCATCGATGGAGGCAGCAGGGCGCCACACACCCGGATGACGGCGCGCTCGACCGCGATGGCCCTATCCCTGGCCTCGCGTGCCGTTTCACCCCCGATGCTATCGAGTTCGCCGGGCGTGCCACGGCGGCCCACTAGATGGACCGATTCCAGCGGAATCTTGGCGTCGGTGAAACCCTGCATCCAAATGAGCATCGCGCGAGCGTTGATCAACGATCGCAACAGGCGGTGACGAATCGGTGGATCGTACGGACATTCCCAGCAGTCGCGATACACTGCCTCCATCGACAGGCGAGACCCGGCAACGCGCGGGACCTTGCCTTCGTATGCCTTGCAATTTGCCAGCGCGTCACGGAGATCGCCCAGCTGCGGCGACGTCTCAGCCATATCCTGAAGCGTTCGAAGCGTCGGCAGCCGGAACAGATGTGCCAACGTGGTCTTACCGCTCCCTGGCGTGCCACTTACGATCACCAGGCGATCAAACAACGCGTCGCTCTCAGCATGCGGACGCAGGTGCATGTCAAATGGCGCCGGGGCCACGTAGGGTAGCAAGGCGTGGTCGTAGCGGACCTTCTCTACTGCGCGTTTGTCGAACGGGCTGGCCATCTTGTTCCTAGGAGTGCCGCTGTCGGCGACGGAAGAGCGGACGAACTTGGCGCGGGCCGACGTACTTGCCAACTTCAGTCTCCGCCCAAAGTAGGGCGACGCTGTTATTGGGGGTATTGTGGTCCAGCACCAGGGGCAACGCGCAGCCGGCATACCCCAGCCCGAGGTGCTTCACGCCACCTTTGAGCGTATGGCTAGTCTCGATACCCGCGTCGTAATAGGCTTGGGTGAGCGCAACAAAGTCCGAATCGGTGGTCGCGTCGAGTGGCAGGGTTTCCGGGTACAACAGGCCGAACGAAGGGACAACGGCGTTTTCAACCTTGGCCCATAAGTTCGGCTCGGACGCGCGGCAGCCGTCGATCGCCGCGGCAAGGTGATCTCGCGCCTTCGGCGTTCCGATGAGGTGGTGAACCAGCAGTTCGAAAGGTCCACTCGCCAACTTGACGCGGTTGATGGCGCGCAAAAATTTCGGCAACTTGCCCTTCCACTTGCCGGATTCACTGCGCACCAACGACGTGCCCGAGGCGGTGAAATCATCCACTAACACGATCCGACGAAACACCGCGACCGGGTCGCTCACGTCCTTTCGCAACTCCTCGAGCAGATCGTTGCATTTGTCGTCGGAGGGCTCAACTGTCACCACGACCTGCTCGTTGGAAATCCGACCGGCATTCGCATGGCGAAATGCGTCCAGTCGTGCGCCGTCGCTCAGCGCAAGAAACAAGGTCGAGCGCAAGTCGCGCTGCATGTGCTGCCGGGCGGCATCATTGACGAGCACTTCCCAGGACTTGGCTGAGGTCGACTGCATGGCCGACTTCACCAGTACCGGCCAGACGACCGTTGAGTACAGCAGTTCGACTAGCCGCTGGCGCTCCGCAGGGCTCACGAACACGAGTCGCTTTCGCACAAAGGCGTACGCCGCCGCGCGGTCAGACTGCGAGAACTGCTGCAGCCACGCCACCAAACTCTCCAAGAATCGCATTCCCGCCAAAAACTCACGGTAGCCGTCGTATTTCAGGCGAGCCATTAGGTCCATCCACCGAAACTCTTCCCGTGCCTCTTCGTCCGTCCAGTCCATCACGCCAGCGAGCAGGCGCAGCGCCGTATTGGTCTTCATGCGCTGCTGACCTCCTCAGTGAATCGCACCTGGCCCCGGTCGTCGACCTGCAGGCACCGCAGCAAGTGCGTCGTGGCCCGCATTCCCTTCAGGGTCGGCGGCAAAAGGCTCCAACTCGCGGTCGGGTCGCTGGAGCACTCATCGACGGACACGCCCAGTGGCGCGGCGAGAAGTTCCCAATCGTTGCCGGGCCACGCACCTCGATCGCCGATGCGCAATACCTCTAGCGGCGAACAGGCGGCCACCTGTGCGACGCGTGAAACCACATGAAGCTTGGAACAGCAAGGGGACAGGACGTCGACGGAATGGGAACTCAGCCAGACACGCACGGCGTCCAAGCCATTACGGTCCAAGCACTCGCGCGTCGCTCTCCATGCGCGCGCGAGCGACTGGCCGGCAACCGCCGTTACGGTGAGTTGGTGCTCGCGGCAACGCAACGTTCCCAAGCTCCGCATTGCCACTTCTCGGGTGAGCACGTCACACGCGCTGCGCAGATCCGGGTGGGCGGGAGCCCCATCCAGTTCGGGCGCAGGTTCATTTAGGCGCATCACTTTGGCGCCGTTGTGGTAGCCGACGATCACTCGCGCCCAGTGGCGCGCGTCGGGTAGCGCGGAACGCAGTTCCTTCTGGATCGAATCCCCGCGTCCGGTCGCCACGCCAATAATCACGCCGAGGTCGAGCAGTCGGCGCAACTCGACGGCAAGGCATTCGTCCAAAGGTTGATAGCGTTTGGGACTGTCCACCATCGTTCCGTCGTAGTCCATGACCACGGCGGAAACCGGCGTGTCGCGCATGAGCGAACGCGCGTCCCCCAGCGCCTTGCGCCAGTTTCCGGCAACATCAGTTACCGACGCTTGCGGGGACTTGCGCAGGAGCGCGTATTGATCAACGTCCACTTTGACTGTGTCCGGGTAAGGAAAGCCGCCTTCATAGAGCCGTTCGCCAAAGCGGGGAACACCGGGCCTGCCAGGGTCACGCCCGATTTCCGACGCCCATCGGGCGGTGATGTGCATCGACCACGCAAGACTGGCCAACGCGCCGGCAATGCCATCGTCGGGCATACATAAAGGTAGCGTAGACAGAGTTTCGGGAAGCACGTCCAGTGTGGGCGCCGAGACGCTTGCCGAAGCGGGTGAGCCTAGCGACACGAGCAACGTCCGGTCGGTGCGATCGGCAAACCAGAAGTGCCGGCCATGGCCGAAATTGCGGAAATCCGAGATCCACAGGTTCGCCAGAGACGTCTCCGTCAAGCGGGCCTCGAGGTCCTGTGCACCCAAGCTCGTCCATGCGTCGTGTAGCACCACTACTTCGCGACCGACTAGCTCGACGGTCGTGACGGCCCGCGCCGCTTCCGCACCCCAAGCCAACAGGCGCTCGCACTGGACGTTGTCCAAAGCACCAGCCACTGGCAGCCATCGGGAATAGGCTCTCGCGAGCGCACATGCCATTGCCCAGACACTGTTGGTGGCCAAGAAGCCATCCTGCCCGGGCGGCAATCCGAAATCGACGACGTCGCTTCGTAACTCGGACTTGAGCAGCGCCTGCAGCGGCGACTCCGGCTGGCCAATCAGTCCGACGACACAGGCGTCGCCGCGTGAGGCGGCCGAGCGAGCGGCCTGCAAAATGTCTGCATGCCGCCCGCCAGCGGAAATCAGCCATGTCGTCGCGCGCACCGGCACTGGAAGGGCGGCGTATTCCAGGGGAGTCATCGCAACTGCTGCACACCCGAAAGTCATGCGCTGCAACCGACTGGCCCACTCGGCAACGACCTTGGCGCCGCCGGAGGCGACCACCACCAGTCCGAAATCGCTTGCCTGGGACGCCAGCGCCGCGAGTCGTGCCGGCACTTCCGCTGGCACCCCCGCTTGGGTCGCCGCCAATTCAGTCAATTCATCACGATATGCTCGCCCCATCCAACCGCTCCCAGTGCCTGCCCGCCTCAATCCGAATCGTTCCCGAACAGCGTATGGACTTCGTCCATGGTTCACTCGTGCTGAGACAGATCGGCCTTGCCGTACATTCCTTGAAACTGCGATTCGCTGTGTTTCGCAATCTTTGCGGCACGTGGCAGGCAGTCTAGTGGACCTGGCTTGAATATCGAACGTGAGGGTCGTTCAGTTGCCAAGAGTCGGAGCAGTACGCGGAGTCCTGGCCCGATCTGACGAACGTGCCCCCCACGACCCCCAGCCCAATAACCTGGCACGGGAGAAGGCGAAGCGACGGAAACGCCCTGAACAGGGTCACCGGACCCACCCGAGTGGCAGATGAGGCAGGTTATGTCGTTACCCTCCATACCGTGTACGCGCACACGCGAGGCGTTAACGACATAAACCGCCTCATCTGCCACTCTGGGGTTGAACGTACGACAGGTGAGTACGAACACCAAGTCGATCGGGTTCGAGCGGACGATTGCGGGTTGCTGGGGATGATCGGATGCGGTTTCCGATGCCTTCGAACCGCTGCGGACGACTGCGGACAAGTGCCAAGTCGGCCCGTTTTTCGGCGTGCAACAAAAGCCGATGGCGATGGTAGATTTCGATCCATGCTGGCTCTGAACCCCTCGGACGAGGCTCTGGCGAGACGACCGGAGTGGCGATGAAGCCACAGTGGCTTTGACGCCACGCTGCCGGAGAAAAAGGGGTCCTTCCTGTGGGATGTTCCATACGGGGGGGGACGAGCGCGACGCTTCCCTAGCGTCTGGTTGCGAACTGAGGTTCGCACGGTTCGCGCGGTTCGCAGGTTCGCACCCCACCATCGATTCCACTCCACCCGCCACGGCTTTCGTCGGCGGGTTTTTCGTTTTCAGGACCCGCATCCGCGTGAACCCGCTCCACGTCGAGTACCGCCAGGTCGAGACGCTGATTCCCTACGCCCGCAATCCGCGCACGCATAGCGATGCGCAGATCGCCAAGATCGCCGCGAGCATCGCCGAGTTCGGCTGGACGACGCCGATCCTGGTGGATGCGGTCCAGGGTGTCATCGCGGGTCACGGACGTTTGGCGGCCGCGCGCAAGCTGGGCTTGGCCGACGTGCCAGTGATCGAGCTAGCGCACCTGTCGCCGGCGCAGAAGCGCGCCTATGTCATTGCCGACAATCGTCTGGCGCTGGACGCTGGTTGGGACGAGGAACTGTTGACGGTAGAACTGGCCGAGCTGACCGACGCCGGATTCGATTTGGCGTTGACGGGCTTCGACGATGCCGAACTGCATTCCCTGCTCAACGACACCGATGCCGGCGATCCGGAGGAGAGCGACGAAGCCCCGCAGGATGACGATGCCGCCGACGAGGTGCCCGATGCACCGACCGTCGCGGTATCGCGCCCGGGCGACGTCTGGCTGCTCGGCGCGCACCGCCTGATCTGCGGCGATGCCGCGGACCGCAGCGTGATCGACTTGCTGATGCAGGATGACCGCGCGCAGTTGTGCTTCACCTCGCCGCCCTATGGCAACCAGCGCGACTACACCTCCGGCGGCATTGCCGATTGGGATGCACTGATGCGCGGCGTGTTCGTACCTCTGCCGATGGCCGACGATGGCCAGGTCCTGGTGAACCTCGGCCTGATCCATCGAGACAACGAGTTCATCCCGTACTGGGATGCGTGGCTCGGCTGGATGCGCACACAGGGCTGGCGTCGCTTCGCGTGGTACGTCTGGGATCAGGGTCCGGGTATGCCGGGCGACTGGGCCGGTCGCCTAGCGCCGAGCTTCGAGTTCGTCTTCCATTTCAATCGCGACACCCGCAAACCGAACAAGACCGTGCCCTGCAAGTTCGCAGGACAAGACACGCACCTGCGCGCCGATGGCTCGTCGACCGCCCTGCGCGGCAAGGACGGCGATGTCGGTGGTTGGACCCATGCCGGCCAACCGACGCAGGACCATCGCATTCCCGACTCGGTGATCCGGGTCATGCGCCATAAGGGCAAGATCGGCGAAGGCATCGACCATCCCGCGGTGTTCCCGGTGGCCCTGCCCCAGTTCGTCATCGAGGCCTACACGGCTGAGGGTGAGATCGTGTTCGAACCGTTCTGCGGCTCCGGCACGACGATCCTCGCCGCGCAGCGCACCGGACGCCTGGCGCGCGCCGTGGAGATCGCGCCCGAGTATGTCGACGTGGCCATTCGCCGGTTTCAGCAGCACTTTCCAAACGAGCCGGTGCACCTTCAGGCCACCGGACAACCCTTTGCGGGCGTCGCCGCTGCGCGCGCCGCGCGCGCCGCGCCGGAGGCACCGTGAGCGTGTCGTGGCTGGCCGACAAGATCGCGCCCTGGCCCACCGACAAACTGATCCCCTATGCCCGCAACGCGCGCACCCATTCGGACGCGCAGGTCGCGCAGATCGCCGCGAGCATTGCGGAATTTGGCTTCACAAACCCAATTCTTGCCGGCAGCGATGGGGTCATTGTCGCCGGCCATGGACGACTGGCCGCCGCGCAGAAGCTCGGCCTGGCATCAGTGCCGGTGGTCGTGCTCGACCACCTCACGGCGACCCAACGTCGCGCCCTGGTCATCGCCGACAACCGCATCGCCGAGAACGCCGAGTGGGACGAAGCCATGCTCCGCGTGGAGTTGGCCGACCTGCAGGACGAAGGCTTCGATCTTGACCTGACCGGCTTCGACGCCGATGCGCTGGCCGAGTTGATGGCGGGCGACGAGCCGGTCAACGAGGGCCAGACCGATGAGGATGCGGTGCCCGAGGTCGGCGAGACGCCGGTATCGCGCCCCGGCGACGTCTGGCGACTGGGTCCGCACCGTCTGCTCTGTGGCGATGCGACGGTGGCCGCGAGCTACGACACGCTGCTTGATGGCGAGGCGGTAGACATGGTGTTCACCGACCCGCCCTACAACGTGAACTACGCCAACAGTGCGAAGGACAAGCTGCGCGGGAAGGACCGCGCGATCCTCAACGACAATCTCGGTGACGGCTTCTACGATTTCCTGCTGGCGGCGCTGACGCCGATCCTGGCCCACTGTCGCGGCGGCATCTACGTGGCTATGTCCTCAAGCGAACTCGACGTACTGCAGGCCGCATTCCGCGCCGCAGGCGGCAAGTGGTCGACCTTCATCATCTGGGCCAAGCACACTTTTACGCTGGGCCGCGCCGACTACCAGCGCCAGTACGAGCCGATCCTGTACGGGTGGCCCGAGGGCGCGCAGCGCCATTGGTGCGGCGACCGTGACCAGAGTGATGTCTGGCAGATCAAGAAGCCGCAGAAGAACGATCTGCATCCGACCATGAAGCCGGTCGAGCTGGTCGAGCGCGCATTGCGCAACAGCTCGCGCCCGGGCGACGTGGTGCTCGATCCGTTCGGCGGCTCCGGCACCACGCTGATCGCCGCGGAGAAGTCCGGGCGCGTGGCGCGTGTGATGGAGTTGGATCCGAAATACGCCGACGTGATCGTGCAGCGTTGGGAAGACTTCACCGGCAAGGAGGCTATCCGCGAGGCGGCAGACCAGGATGCATGCGCCTGCTGAATCGCTGCGAAGGCGCTTTGGCGTCTTCCTCCTCCGCGATGCGCCGCAGCAGTTGCATCGTGGTGAGATCGCGGGGCAGCACCGTGCACATCAAGCGCACGGCCTGTTCGATGGAGACGTCCGGACGCCGGTTGGCGATCAGCCAACGCAGCGCCTGCTCCCGTTCGGTGGCGGGCGTATTCATCAGGCGGCCATTTCGTCGCAGATTCCGCAGTGGATCACAAAGCCTGTCAGGTAAGGCAGCCCGCGCGGGATGCCGTAGTTCCTGCTGGTATGGCGGTCAATCGTCCACTCCATCCACTTGCGCGTGGCGGCGTCGATGGCGTCTGTCAGGCTGCGGCTGTCGTCGAAAGCATCCAGGACGCTGTCGGCGTAGTGGCGGCCAAATCGGCTGTCGAGAAACGCGCGCACGGTGTCGAGGGACTCGCCGGTGGCGTTGGCGACGGCGCTCATGGCCAGTGGCCATGCGGCCTCGGCATGCTCGTTCATCGTGCCGTATAGGCCCCAGCCTTCGTTGCGGCTGGCGGGGATGTTGGCGGTCTGGGTCATGGTGGACTCCTTGGCGTGGGTGGGTGGCGACGAGCCCATGAACGCGCTGTTCGACCTCAAAGCCAAGCGTTCTGCCGGAGAATCTTCGAACAAGTTCGAGCTCGTTCAATCGACGATCTCGAAACTCCCCGGGCCGTTGCCCTCGGCATCGGACAGCAGAATCAGCGTCCGTCGCTGGCCGTTCGGCAGCGTGACGACCAGCCCGAAGAACTCTTCCTCGAAGGCGTCTTCGCCGGGGCCGGTTCGGGCCAATGCGGTGATGGTGCCGCCGACCAAGGGGTGCAGTTGCTGCAGATGAAAATCCACGTTGCTCGTCATGGCACGGGCCCCCAGTCGACGCGGAGGCCAACGTAGCGCCCGTAGGTCGATCCGGAAGGGTCGACATAGAGCGTGGTGCGATTCGGCGCCGTCACCTCGACGACGCGGCGCCCGCTGCCTTCGAGGTAGCCACCCAGTCCCGCCAGCCATTCGCGGTCTGCGAGCGGGGTGCTGGCGAACTCGTCGTACTCGACTTCGGTCAGCGCCTTGCGCGTTTGGATCTCGATGCGATTCGCCCACTCGCCGTGGATGCTCCCGAGCACGTCGTCGAGGTCTTGCGGCTTGCGGACGAATCGGACTTTCAAGTTCTCAATCATGGGGCGCTCCGTGGTTGTGGTGGTGTAGGGACATGAACGCGCTGTTCGCGTCCGAAGCCAAGCATCTATTGCTTGGACTCGGCCGTCGCCGCAACGCGCGCTGCCGTGGCGTTCCTGCGGCCTTCCGCCAGTCCAGCGTCGTACGCGGCCTGCAGGGCGTCACGCACGCACCAGACGCCGACGTCGTGAAAGTCCAGGCTGTCGCGGTGGCGCGTCTCCAGGGTTTCGATGGAAAGATGCGTCTGGGCGATGCGGGTGAAGAGGTCGGTGGTGCTCATGGCGGGGCTCCGGAGTGGTTTGGCGACGAGCCCATGAACGCGCTGTTCAATCGGGAAGCCAAGCGTTTTCGCCCGGCTTCCCGATCCTGTTTCAGGCGGCGCGGTAGACCCGTTCTGCGCCCGGGTGCTTATCGGAGGTCAGGGTCATGCCGAGCTTCTTCTTGAAGGCGCCGGCAAACGTCCCGCGCACCGTGTGCTGCTGCCATCCGGTGGCCTCGCAGATCTGGCGGATCGTCGCGCCTTCGGGGCGGCGGAGCATGCGGATGACCTCCGCCTGCTTGCTGTTCTCGCGCGTGCGCGGCGTCGTGGCTGGGGCCGTGAAGGACGCCTCGGCGGTGGCAACTTCGCCTTCGATGGCGACGTCGTCGGGCTCGCGATGGGCTTCCGGCGCGTCCGTTCCTTCGGCGGCGGCGATGATCGCGTCCAGTTTGGCTTCGAAGATGGAGATCCGCCGCGCGTTGGCACGTGGACGCGGCGCGCCCAGTGCGTCGTAGCCTTCGGCGGCGACGCTCCAGCCATCGCCGTTGGGCGTGATCAGTGCGCGATTAAAGAGGCCGTCCAGCACCTTGCTGCGCGCGCCACCCTTGATGTTGTCCGGGAAGCGTTCGATGCGGCCGTCGGTGTGTTCGATGGCGGCGGCCAGGATGAAGTGTTGGGCGGGGGTCAGTGGATTCGCGCTCATGGTGGTGCTCCGTGGTTGGGTTGGGTGTGGTGCGTGATAAACGCGCTGTTCGCGGGTGAAGCCAAGCGCAATCCGATGACCAGGCCGGGCGGGAGGTCCCCGCCCGGCGCAGGGCGTCAGTCTTCGTCGTTCTCGATTTCCTCGATGGTGTCCTGCAGGCTCACCATCGATTTGCCGAGGTAGCCGTGGTTGTTGCTGATCGCGGTGGTGACGTGCGCGATCCAGTAGGACTCGGCGCGCGCCAGCGCCCCCTGGTATTGGTTGTTGCGCAGGAGTGCGCGGGCCTGCTCGACCAGTTCGAGGATCTGCGACTGGATCTCGCCGAGTTCATCGACGATCTCCTGGCGGTCGCGGGTTGTCGTGCTCATGGAGGTGCTCCGTGGTGGCGTGGATGTGCTTGCTGCGGGACACATGAACACGCTGTTCGGGAGTGAAGCCAAGCGCTTTTCGTCGAACGTTTGTCTGGATTGAAAAGAGCCGATGGGACTGTCGATCCGCGCGTATGCGCGCCACCGAGGCGTGTCAGACGCCGCGGTCCGCAAAGCCATCACTGCGGGGCGCATCACGCCAGAGGCCGACGGCACGCTCGACGCCGCGCGCGCCGATGCGCAGTGGTCGCGCAACACCGAGGCACCACGCGTGGGCACACGCGCACAGGCCGCACGTGCGCCCGTACCGGCCGACAGCGCGCCGACTGGCGATGCCACTGCCACGTTGCCGACCGGTGGCGCGTCGTTGCTCCAGGCGCGCACGGTCAACGAGGTGGTCAAGGCGCAAACGAACAAGGTGCGACTGGCTCGCCTCAAGGGCGAACTGGTCGACCGCAACCAGGCCATCGCGCACGTGTTCAAGCTCGCGCGCACGGAGCGCGATGCGTGGCTGAACTGGCCCGCGCGCATCTCGGCGCAGATGGCCGCCGAACTCGGCTGCGATGCGCATCAGGTGCATGTGCTGATCGAACGCGAAGTCCGCCGGCACCTCGAGGAGTTGGGCACGCTCTCGATTCGGATTGACGGATGAGCGGGCCCGCTGTGGAAGTCGATGCCGAGCAGGCGATCGAACAGGCGTGGCGCGAAGGGCTGACGCCGGACCCGACGCTCTCGGTGTCGGACTGGGCGGATCGACACCGGATGCTGTCGAGCAAGTCGGCTTCCGAGCCGGGGCGCTGGCGCACCAATCGCACACCGTATCTGCGCGACATCATGGATTGCCTGTCGCCCACCAGCCCGGTCGAGCGCGTGGTGTTCATGAAGGGCAGTCAGGTCGGCGGCACCGAAGCCCTGATCAACCTGATCGGCTACGTGATCCACCTGGCGCCTGGTCCGATGATGGCGGTGGCGCCGACCGTCGAGATGGCCAAGCGCTACTCAAAGCAGCGGATCGATCCGCTGATCGAGGAGAGCCCGGCGCTGCGCACCTTGATCGCACCGTCGCGCTCGCGCGATGCGGGCAACACGGTGCTCGCCAAGGAGTTTCGGGGCGGCGTGCTGGTGCTCACCGGCGCCAACTCAGCGGTGGGTTTGCGCTCGATGCCAGTGCGCTACCTGTTTCTCGACGAGGTCGACGGTTATCCGCGCGACGTCGAGGGCGAAGGCGATGCGATTCAACTGGCCGAAGCGCGCACGCGTACCTTCGCGCGGCGCAAGATCTTCATCGTCTCGACGCCAACCATCGCCGATGCGTCAGCGGTTGAGCGCGAGTTCGAGGCATCGGATCAGCGCCGCTACTTCGTGCCGTGTCCGCATTGTGGGCACGCCCAGCACCTGCGCTTCGAGCAGTTGCGCTGGGACTGGGGCCAGCCGCAATCGGTTCGCTACCACTGCGAGTCGTGCGCCGAGCCGATCGCGGAGCACCACAAGACGGCGATGCTCGGCGCCGGATCTTGGCGGGCGACCGCCGAGAAACCTGCGAGCAAGACTGTCGGCTTCCATCTGTCCTCGCTGTACTCGCCGCTCGGTTGGCGAAGTTGGGCGCAGATTGCCGCCGCTTGGGAAGCCGCGCAGGGTTCCGCCAATGCGCTGAAGACCTTCAAGAACACCGAACTCGGTGAGACCTGGGTCGAGGACGGCGATGCACCCGATTGGCAGCGTCTGCTGGAGCGGCGTGAGGACTACCCGATCGGTCGCATCCCCGCGAGTGGACTGCTGCTTGTAGGTGCGGCGGACATCCAGAAAGACCGCATCGAAGCCTCGATCTGGGCCTACGGACCTGGCAAGGAATGTTGGCTGATCGAGCATCGCGTGATGATGGGCGAGACCCATCACGATGCGGTGTGGAAGCAACTCGCCGAGCTGATCGACGAGCGCTGGACCCACGAGAGCGGCGCCGAGGTTCCGCTGGCGCGCTTCGCGATCGACTCCGGATTCGCCACCCAACAGGTCTACGCCTTCGTCCGCGCCCGCAAGGATGCGCGACTGATGGCGGTCAAGGGCGTGGCGCGGGGCGCTGCATTGATCGGCACGCCCACTGCGGTCGATATCAGCGTCGGCGGAAAGAAGCTAAAGCGCGGCATCAAGGTGTACGCGGTGGCCACCGGCATCGCCAAGCTCGAGATCACGACGTGTCTGAAGAAGTCCGTCGAGACCGACGCTCAGGGCGACGTGGCCTATCCACCCGGCTACATCCACCTGCCGAAAGTCGACGCTGAGTTCGTGCAGCAACTCTGCGCCGAGCAGCTGGTCACCCGGCGCAATCGCAACGGCTTTCCCGTGAGGGAGTGGCAGAAGCTGCGCGAGCGCAACGAGGCGCTGGACTGCCTGGTCTACGCCCGAGCCGCTGCCGCTGCGGCGGGTCTTGATCGCTTCGAAGAGCGCCATTGGATCGAACTGCAGCGCCAGCTTGGCGTCGCCGAACGCATCACTCCTTTGTCATCCACCGAACTCCCGGTCGCCGATCTGGCCGACCGGGCCGCTACCGCCACGAAGCGATCGGGCCGACGCCTGATTCGCAGTCGCTGGCTGGGCGGAAGCTGAGCCAGATCCTCAATCCCACACCACAGGACTACCAACACCCATGTCGCTCGTCTCCCGTATCGAATCCCTGATTCTCCGACTCGCCGCCGAGTTCAAGGCCATCCGCCGCGATCTTGGCAATCCCACCGAACTCACCACGCGCGACCAGTCGAACCTGGTGGCCGCGATCAACGAAGTCCGCGCGCTGATCGATGTCACGCCGGGCTTGAACATCATCGACGACGAGAACCCGAACGCCGTCAGCACCACCTTCTCCGCGTCCGGCATTGTCCGCCGCCTCGACCAACTCAAGGCTGACATCCTGGGCGGTGCCGACGGCGCCTTCGACACGCTGAAGGAACTTCAGGATGCGCTGGCCGGCGACGCCTCGGGCATCGCTGCGCTGACGCGTGCGCTGGAGTCGCGTGTGCGCTTCGACGAGCCGCAGGACCTCACCGTCGATTCCCAGGCGCAGGCCCGCCAGAACATCGGCGCGGTCTCGGCTGAGGCGGTCGGCGACACCGAGGTCGACTTCGTCGTCGTGTTCCGCGACGCGCTGGCGGCCTGAGCCGATGAGCCTCGTTCGCAACATCGCGAGTCTGGCAACGCGGATTGCGCTCGAGCTCAAGGCTGCTCGCCAGCGGATCGGCGCTCTCGAAGGGCGCCTTCCGCCGGGTGAGACCGTGGTCACGCCGGGACATCCCGGCGTGGCCAAGGCCTGGGCCTGCTTTGCCACGCAAGCGCAGGTCGCTGTGCTTCGATCCGGATTCAACATCGCACGCGTCGAACGCCAGGGCGTCGGTCGCTATCGGGTGCATTTCCAGGCGGAAATGCCCTACGCGGACTACTGCTGGCAGGCATTCGCGCGCAATGGCGGGCAACAGACGTCGATCAAGCTGGCCATCGCACGAGTCCGTGGCGACGCCAAGACGGCGCAATCACTCGAACTGTCGGTGGTCACCACCAGCGGCACACCGGTGGATTCGGCGGAAGTGAATGTCGTGGTTTACGCCTGATGGCCTACACCGAAGCCCACCTCGCTGCGCTTGAGCAGGCCCTCGCGCGCGGCGAGAGTCGCGTGCGTTTCGAGGACAAGATGGTTGAGTACCGCTCGGTCGAGGAGCTCAAGGCGGCGATCCGCGAGGTCAAGCGCGGATTGTTTGAGCAGGCGCGGGACAGCGGGCTGTGGCCGGGCGCGCCGCGGCAGATCCGCGTGACGACCAGCAAGGGGCTGTGATGGCGCGCCCGTCCCGCGGCTGGTTGGCCAGCGTCGCGCAAACCACCCGCAAGTGGCTCGGACTTCCCGTGCATGACGCCGCTGGCCGCGGTCGGCGCTCGCTGGCCTGGTCGCCTGGCAACCCGGGCGCCGTGGCCGCGATGCTGGCGACGCAGACCGAGTTGCGCGCCAAGAGTCGCGACATCGCGCGGCGCAATGCCTGGGCCAATGCCGCACTGGAGTCCTATGTGTCCAACGCGATCGGCACCGGCATCAAGCCGCAGTCGATGGTGGCCGATCAGACGCTGCGCGAGGCCATTCATCGCTTGTGGTCGGCGTGGGTCGCCGAAGCCGACGCCGCAGGGCTCACTGACTTCTACGGGCTTCAAGCACTCGCGTGCCGGGCCATGCTCGAGGGTGGCGAGTGTCTGATTCGCCTGCGTCCACGACGACCGGAGGACGGTCTGGTCGTAGGTCTGCAACTGCAACTGCTCGAACCGGAACATTTGCCGGTGACGTTGAACACGAGCACCGCGACCGGGAACACCATTCGTGCGGGCATCGAGTTCGATGCGCTCGGCCGCCGCGTGGCTTATCACCTCTACCGCCAGCATTCGGAAGACGGTGCGCTGGCGCCGATGTCGACCAGCAGCGGCTCCGAGACCGTGCGCGTCCCGGCGCAGGAGATCGTGCATCTGTTCCGTCCGCTGCGTCCGGGGCAGATCCGCGGCGAGCCCTGGCTGGCCCGCGCGCTGGTCAAGCTCAATGAGTTGGATCAGTACGACGATGCAGAACTGGTCCGCAAGAAGACGGCGGCGATGTTCGCTGGGTTCATCACGCGCGTGCAGCCCGAGGACCCGTTGATCGGCGAAGGCCTGGCGGATGCGAGCGGCATCGCGCTGGCGGGTCTGGAGCCGGGGACGATGCAGATCCTGGAGGCGGGTGAGGACGTCAAGTTCAGCCAGCCCGCCGATGTGGGCGCAAGCTATGCCGAATTCCTGCGCATGCAGTTCCGCGCGGTGGCGGCGGCGATGGGCGTGACCTACGAGCAACTCACCGGGGACCTGACCCAGGTGAACTACAGCTCGATTCGCGCCGGCCTGCTGGAGTTTCGGCGCCGGGTCGAGGCGATCCAGCACGGCGTGATCGTGCACCAGTTGTGCCGCCCGATCTGGAAGGCCTGGATGACCCAGGTTGTGCTGGAAGGGTCATTGCCGATCGCTGACTACGCGCGCCGGCAGCGTGAGATGCAGGCGGTCAAATGGATCCCGCAAGGCTGGCAGTGGGTGGATCCGCAGAAAGAGTTCAACGCGGTGAAGACCGCGATTCGTGGCGGGCTGCTCAGCCGCTCGGAAGCGATCAGCGCCTTCGGCTACGACGCCGAAGACATCGATCGCGAGATCGCCGCCGACAACCAGCGCGCAGATCAACTCGGCTTGGTGCTCGATACCGATCCGCGCCGCGACCCCGAGCGTTTGTCCGACACCACATCTATCCCAGGCGCCTGAACCATGTTCCTTCCTCATCTGGCGGGCCGATTGATCGGCACGCCACTGCTGCTCGCGCGCGCCAAACTCGATGTTCTGCTCGCGGTGCTCGGAGAGCGCGTTGGCGCACCGCAAGTCAGCGTTGCCGCATTCGAGCCGGTCATCGCGCCGAGTGTGCGCACGCAATCGTCGATCGCCGTGATCCCGGTATTCGGCACGCTGGTCCGTCGCACCAACGGACTGGAAGCGGCCTCCGGCCTGACCAGCTACTCCGAACTGGCGGCGCGGCTTCAGGCCGCATCCGTGGATACGGCCGTCCGCGGCGTTCTGCTCGAGATCGATTCACCCGGTGGCGAAGCCGGCGGCGTGTTCGAACTGGCCGAGCACGTGCGCGCGCTGGCGCAGCACAAGCCGGTCTGGGCCGTGGCCGTCGACTCCGCACTGTCGGCGGCCTACGCGATCGCAGCCGCCGCCAATCGGGTCGTGGTCACGCGGACCGCAGGCGTCGGCTCGATCGGCGTGATTGCCATGCACATCGATCAGTCCGTCCGCGATGCGCAACAGGGCTATCGCTACACGCCGGTTCTCGCTGGCGCGCACAAGGCCGATCTCTCGCCCCATGCGGTGCTGGCGCCGGAAGCACTGATTCGGTTGCAGCGCGAGGTGGATCGGCTCTACGACCTGTTCGTCGACCACGTTGCCCTGATGCGCGGGCTCGATACCGACGCGATCCGTGCGACTGAGGCCGGCTTGTACTTCGCCGACGACGCGGTGCACGCCGGCCTTGCCGACGCGGTCGGCGGCTTCGACGACACGCTGGCCGAGTTCGCCCAGTTCCTTGCGCACCCCAAGCCGATTAGCCGGCTGGGGCATCACACCGCACTGCTGACCCCCACCCCCACGATCAAGGACATCACCATGTCGACCGTACCCAACGACATTCCCTTTCCGAACAAACCGGCTCTTCCCGCCTCCGCGCCCGACGTGTCGGAGCCCATCGACGTTCCCGACGAGGACAACGAGAAGGTCGAGGTGGCGCCGGCTACGCCATCTACGCCTGCCACACCGACTGCCGCGGCCCAAGTCACCCGCAGCTTCGCCGACGCCCGTCTGATCGTCGAGATGTGCGTGCTCGCCGGTCGCGCTGACCGTGCGCTCGGCTTCCTCGACGCCAACGCTGGTGTGGACCAAGTGCGTCGCACACTCCTGTCGGAACTGGCCGCAGGCCCCGAGATCGGCTCGCTGTTGCCGCCGATGGGTCATCGGACGAGCGCCACGCCTTCGGATCCCGCAGCGGCCGCCGCCTCGCCCACCCATAACCCCGTACTCGCTGCAGTCGCCAAACTGCGCAAAGGCTGATCAATGCCCGCCATCCTCGAAAGTCAGAACCTGGGCGATCTGCTCAAGTTCGAAGCGCCGCAGTTGTACTCGCGTGACACAGTCACTGTGGCTGCCGGATCCAACCTGCGCCTCGGCGCCGTGGCCGCGTTCACGCCGACCGGGACCCTCAAGGCCCTGGCGCCCGCCGCCAGCGACAGCACCAAGGTCGCGGTCGGCGTGCTTATCGTCGATGCCGACGCCACCCTGGCCGAGCGCGATGCACTGATGGTCTGTCGCCACGCGATCGTGTCCGACCGCGCGCTGCAGTGGCCCGCCGGCATTACCCCCGAACAGAAGGCCACCGCGGTCGCGCAATTGCGAGCGTTGGGCGTGCTGGTCCGCACTGGAGTCTGAGATGCAGAACCCTTTTCACAACCCCGCGTTCTCGATGGCCAACCTCACGGCGGCCATCAACCAGATCCCGAATCGCTACGGCAAGCTGGAATCCCTGCGCCTGATGCCGGAGAAGTCGGTGCGCTTTCGCCAGGTGCTGGTCGAGGAGCGCAACGGCGTCCTGGCCCTGTTGCCGACGCTGCCGCCCGGCTCACCGGGCACGGTAGGCGTGCGCGGCAAGCGCAAGATGCGCTCGTTCGTCGTGCCGCACATTCCGCACGATGACGTGGTGCTGCCGGAAGAGGTCAACGGCATCCGCGGCTTCGGGTCGGAGACTGAACTGGAGACCGTCGCCAACGTGATCGCGCAGCACCTGGAGACCATGCGCAGCAAGCATGCGATCACGCTGGAGCATCTGCGCATGAGCGCCTTGAAGGGCGTGATCCTGGACTCCGATGGGTCTGAGCTCTACGACCTCTATGCCGAGTTCGACATCACGCCCAAGGTGATCAGCTTCGCCCTGACGACGCCGACCACCAACATCAAGGCCAAGTGTGCGGACGTGCTGCGGCACATCGAGGACAGCCTGCGCGGCGAGATCATGACCGGCGCCCATGTGCTCTGCAGTCCCGAGTTCTTCGACGCCTTCACGGGCCACGACAGGGTGCAGAAGGCCTTCGAGAACTGGCAGCAGGGTGCAGGACTGGTACAGGACTTGCGCTCGGGCTTCACCTTCGGTGGGCTGACCTTCGAGGAGTACCGAGGACAGGCCACCGACGTCGAGGGCCGTACCCGACGCTTCATCGCCGCCGGCGAAGCGCACTGCTTCCCGATGGGCACGGTCGACACCTTCGCAACCTACGTGGCACCGGCCGATTTCAACGAGACGGTGAACACGCTCGGCCAGCCGCTCTATGCGAAGCAGGAGCCGCGCAAGTTCGAGCGCGGTACCGATCTGCACACGCAGAGCAATCCGCTGCCGATGTGTCACCGGCCGGGCGTGCTGGTGAAGCTGACCGCATGAACGAGCTCACGCCACCGATGGATCTGGTTGGTCGCGTCTACGCGTCCGCCGCTAACGCGGGCCTGCTGAAGCGGTGCGCCTGGCTGCGCAACCCGCCCGATATGCCGTTGGTGCATCACGTCGGCCTGCGCGCACCCGATGACTCGATTCTCGAGAATTTGAGTCGCAGCAAGGAAACCACCATCAGCTACCCGTGCACAATCTTCCTCGGCCTCAAAGCCGGCGAGACCGTGGAACTGGAAGGCCAGCGCTACCAGGTGCGCGAGATCCGAGCCGTTGGCGACGGTGCCGAACTGCGCACCAAGCTGACGCGCCTGTGATCCATGAACTCGATCCGCGAGCAGATCCTTCAGCGCCTGGCGGGCGTGCTCGGGGTGGTGGCCGCCGCGCATAACGCCAGCCTCCATCGATCACCCACGGTGGCCATCGAGCGCGAGCACTGTCCGGCCCTGGTGCTGTTTCCGGAAGCCGATCAGATCACCGAGCGTGCCAACGATCGGGTGACGCGCGAACTCACGGTCCGCATCACCGCGCTGGCCAGGGCGATTCCGCCGCTGGTCGCCGAGACGGAGGCCGACGGGCTACTCACCGCTGCGCATGCGGCGGTGATGCTGGATGTGAACCTGGCCGGCCTGGCGCTCGGAGTTCGCGAGCTCGACGCCGAGTTCGATATTGAAGACGCCGACGCCACCGCGGCGGCCATCCCGCAGCGCTACCGCATCACCTACCGAACGCTCGCCGCCGATCTCTCGCAGCTCGGCTGAGCCACCTACCTGAAACCCCAACGATCCATCGGCTTCGCGCCGATGGCAGGAGTCCTCATGTCCACTTATGCCTCATTCCAGGGCCGCGTCTACCTTGGCCGGCGCGACGCGGCCGGCAACCCGATCGAAGTGCGCTCGCCTGGCAACGTCGCCGAACTCAAGCTGTCGCTGAAGACCGATGTGCTCGAACACTTCGAATCGCAGACCGGCCAGCGCACGCTCGATCACCGCATGGTCAAGCAGAAGTCGGCGACGATCATGCTGACCATCGAAGAGTTCACCAAGGAGAACCTGTCCCTGGCGCTCTACGGCAACCACATCGACACGCAGAGCGGCACCGTGCAGGTCGAGCCGATCGGCGCTCCGCTGGCCGTCGGCCACCGCTATCTGCTGGCCCATCCCAAGGTGTCGACCCTGGTGCTGAAAGACAGCGCGACGCCGGCGAAGACGCTGGTGCTCGGCACTGACTACACCGCCGACCTCGACTTCGGCGCGGTCCAACTGCTGCGACTGGATGACGGCGCCGCGACGCCCACACCGTTCACGGCGCCGCTGAAGGCCAGCTACGGGTTCGGCGTGACCACCGAGATCGGCATCTTCACGCAGCCGCTGCCCGAGCGTTTCCTGCGCCTGGAAGGCCTCAACACCGCGCAGGGCAATGCCAAGGTGCTCGTTGAACTCTATCGGGTGGCCTTCGATCCGCTGAAGGAACTGAACCTGATCTCGGACGAGTACAACAAGTTCGAACTCGAAGGCTCGCTGTTGGCGGACAACACCAAACCGCTCGATGCGGTGCTGGGGCAGTTCGGTCGCATTGTGCAGTTGTGAGGCCAGCCATGAGCATGCCAACCGATGAACTTGAACGACTGATCCCGCAGGGCACCAAGGTGTCGGTGGCCAGCGACACGGTCATCCTCTATCCGCTCAAGGTCGGCCAGCTGCCGGCAATGCTGCGGGCAGTGGGTGGCCTCGCCGTTCACCTGCAGCGAGATCCGATCGACTGGCTGCAACTGCTCGCCGAACACGGTGATGCGCTGCTTGATGCGGTCGCCATCGGCAGCGGCAAGACGCGTGCCTGGGTCGACGGACTGGCGCCCGATGACGCCCTGCTGCTGGCCGCAAAGGTGGTCGAGGTCAACGCGGATTTTTTCGCCCGTCGAGTGATCCCGCGGATCGAGACACTGTTCGACAGCGCCAGGACCCTCGCGGCGGCCAGCGGGACTGCTGGTTCGACGCCGCCCAGCGCCTGATCGCGGGCGGGCATGGGTTCGACGAGATCCTGGAGATGACGCTCGGCCAGCTGCGCGGGTTTTTGCGGGCCATCGATCGGGCAGAAGCCACGCGCGAGTTGCGCCTGCTGAATCTCGTTCTCCTCGGTACCCGTGGCGAGTCAAAGGCCATCGAACGGCTTGAGGACACGCTACGCAAGCAGGCCGACCTGGGCTGACCCATGCGCATCAAGATCAAGCTCGACAGCGCCGCGGCCAGCGCCAAGTTGCGGAAGTGGGGCGGCGAGTTGCGCGAGAAGGTGCGCAAGGCGGTCGGTACCGCCATGCGTGCCGAGGCTCCGGCGATCAAAGCCGAAGTGCAAAGCCACGTCGCGAACAAGCTCAAGGTCGTGCGTCGCTCCTTCCCGCGCAGCTTTACGGCCAAGGTCATTGATCGGGACACTCGCCGCTTGCCAGCGCTGCATTTCGGCGCGCGCATTCCGTGGATCGGCATCCACGAGTCCGGTGGCACCATCCAGGGCAAGCTGCTGATCCCGCTCTACGCGCGCGTCGGCCGCAAAGCCTTCAAAGCGCACGTCACAGCGTTGATGCGCGGTGGCAACGCCTACTTCATCCGCAATGCCCGCGGAAACCTGGTGCTGATGGCCGAGAACCAGCGCGAGTACGACCGCACGCTCGCACCATACAAACGCCGTCATCGACGCGCGACCGGCGGCGGGCGACTCAAGCGCGGCGCCGACGTTCCAATCGCCGTGCTGGTGCCGCGGGTGACGATCAAGAAGCGGCTGGATGTGTATGCCGTGATTGCGAGGCAGGTGCCGGCGATGTCGGCGGCGATTGAGGGTGAACTCGGCCGGCTTGGGTGAGTCGTCCGATCTCGGACGCCTACGCGCTCGAGCGAAACACTACGCCGCCGCGCTGGAAGCCCAACCGAGGCACGCCAGCCATACCGTCTTCGGGATCGGTTTGGCGCCCGACAGATAGTAGTTGAGCATGCGCCGCGAAATGCCGATGGCATCGGCCGCGCGCGCTTGGGTCAGCCCGTGTTGCGCCATCCAGTTGAGCAGGCGCTCGTGGCCGATGCCACCTGCCTGCTCGACCGCGATATTGCGCAGGTTGTCGGCGGCGACCTCCAGATCATCCGGCACCCACACCACGTAGCCGCCGCGTGCGTCGACGCGCGCACCGGCGAACACGGCTGGGTCGGACAGCGCTGCGAGCGCTGGGTGAGTTCGAATGACTGCGGCCAGGTCAACCTCGAAGACCTCGCCATCAGCGAAGCGCAGCCGCAGGCCATTCGGCCCGGTCACGCGGGTCTCGACAATGGTGTGTTGCGGGTCGTGAATCATGGGTTGCACTCCTCAAACACCTTGCGGGCGGCCTCTCGGTTCTCAGCGATCCAAGCCAGCGCCTCAGCGATCTCGGCAACGCGCACCGTGCGACTCACCACTTCCAATGTGTCGAGGTACACCAGCGCGTCCCGGCGGTCTGCCAGCACGATGTGGACATGGGCCGGGCGATGGTCCGGCACGTTCACCCGGATGGTCATGCTCGCAAGGCGATGGATCGTTGGCATGCCTCTAGTGTTGTGCAATGGTTGCACAAAAGCAAGAGCCAAGATGCAATCGAAGTTACAAGACGAGGCCAGTCATTGCCGCCTTCACCGTGGTGGTCGCTTTCATCACTCACGTCCATCGCAACAACCGTAGACGGCCAGCGCCTTTATGCCCAACCGCATCTCCCTCCTCGTCGCCTTGGAGGGCGCGGATGAGGGTCTCAAACGCGCGATTTCTTCGGCCGAGCGCTCGTTCAACGAGATGTCGGCGACCGCGAAGACCGCGGGCGCGAAGGCTGCGCAGGGGATGGCGGAGCTCAAGGCGGGAACGGCGGCGCTCGGCGATCAGCTGACTCGTGCGCGCACGCAGTTACTGGCGTTCGTCGGCGTGTCCTGGGCGACGCAGCAGGTCACGCAACTGGTGCAGGTCGCGGACCAGTGGAACCTGATGGTGGCGCGCTTGAAGCTCGCCACCGCGGGCCAGCGCGAGTTCGTGATCGCGCAGAGCGAACTCTTTGCCATTGCGCAGCGGATCGGCGTGCCGCTGGCGGAGGTGTCGACGCTCTACGGCAAGTTGCAGCAAGCTGTTCGACAACTGGGCGGCGAGCAAAAGACTGCGCTGTCGCTGACCGAGTCGATCAGCCAAGCGCTCAGGATCTCCGGCGCCTCGGCGTCGGAGGCGCAGTCGTCGTTGCTGCAGTTCGGTCAGGCGCTGGCGTCGGGCGTGCTGCGCGGCGAAGAGTTCAACTCGGTCGTCGAGAACTCGCCGCGGCTGGCCCAAGCCCTGGCCGATGGCTTGAACGTGCCGATCGGTCGCTTGCGCAAGCTCGCCGAGCAGGGGCAACTGACAGCAGACGTTGTCGTCAACGCGCTGATGTCGCAGAAAGACAAGCTCGCGGCGGAATACGCGCAGGTACCCGTGACGGTCGGCACGGCGTTCGAACGGCTCAAGAACGCGTTTGCCCAGTGGATCGCCAAGGTCGATGAGTCGACCGGCATCACGCAGAAGTTGGCGACTGCACTGGACTGGCTGGCGCGCAACTTCGAGACGGTGATGGGTTGGCTCAAGCTCATTGCCGAGGTTGGATTGGCGGTACTGATCTACCGTTTGATCCCGGCGCTAATCACGGCGTGGCAACTGGCCGGCACAGCGGCGGTGACGGCAGCAGCGTCGACATCGGCGGCGTGGACCACCGCCAACCTGTCGCTGTCCGCGGCGGTGGCCACGGCAGGTCTGCTGAAGACCGCCTTCGCGGTGCTGGCCGCAGCGCTGGTCGGCTGGGAGATCGGCACCTGGTTGTCGGAGAAGTTCGAGGTCGTGCGCATGGCCGGCATCGCCATGGTTCAGGTGCTGGAGAACGGCATGGAGACGCTGAAGTTCTCCTGGGAGCGCTTCGCCGCAATCTTCACCAGCGACACCATCGCGGCGGCCACTCAGCGCCACGAGGAACGGCTGCGGCAGATGAACGCGATCTTCGGCGAGATGTATGTCGATGCGTCTGAAGCTGGGCGGGCCGCGCAGCAAGCGGCGACCACGGCGGCCGCCAGCGCCGAGGAGATGGCGCGGCGGCTGGAAGCCGTCCGACAGGGAACGCAAGAAGCGGTTGGCCGCGGCATCGAAGCCATCGATGCGACCCTCAACAAGCTCAAGAGTCAGATCACCGCCATCGAGCAGGTGGCGACCGCGGCGCAGCAAGGGGCGTCGCAGGCGATCTCGGGCATCACCGAGGCCTATCAGGGACTGACGGGCCTGATCGACGCGACCCTGCAGCAACAGTTGGCCAGCACACAGGCGCACTTCGCGCAGAAGCAGGTCCTGTTGGAGCAGTCGAACGCCTCTGAAGCGAAACTGATCAAGGAGACCACGCAGCTGCTGGTGGATTCGGTGCAGCAGCAGTCCGATCTGCGCGCCCAAGCGCTCGCCGAGACGCTCCGCTTGATCGAGCAGGAGGGACAGGCGCGCCGATTCGCCGCGCAAGGCCAAGCGGAAACCGACGAAGCGCGCCGCGCTGCGACCCTGCGCGTCGACAACGAGATCTTGGCGGCGAAGCAGCAGGCGCTGGCCCAGGCGGCGGCCGACTATGTGCGTCATGTCGACGCGCTCAATGCCGAAGCCAACCGCCATCTGGCCGAGATTCGGCGCATCGAGGATGAGAAGCGCGCGCTGGCGCAGACCACCGAGGACCGAATTCGCGAGTTGCAACGCTCGACGATGGGCGAGTACCAGGCCTATCAGGACAAGCTGACCCAGGTCGCCGAACTGCAGCGCAAAGCGCGGGCCGCGATCTCCGAGGGCGAGTTCGAGCAGGCGATTCAGTACGCCAAGCAGGCCCAGGATCTGGCCGCGCAGACCGCCAAGGCGGTCAAGGATGGCGACGCGACCGTTGTCACGCAGAAGCAAGCGGTGAAGACCGCCATCGATGCGATGCGCGAGAGTGAACAACTGGCGATTCAGGCGCTCGAAGGCGAGGGTCGCGCGCATCAGAAGGCCGCCAGCGAGGCGACGTCCGCTCGCAGCCAAATCGAGGCTGCGCTGCGCGGAACCCAGGCGCAGATCGAGCAGATTCAAGCGCAGTTGGAGACGGGTCTGAAGTTCGCCATCGATGTCGACAGCAGCAAGCTCGACGCGGCGCTGCGCCAACTCGAAGAGGCGCTGCGCGAGAAGGAATACCTGGTGCGCATCGACGCCGACCTCAAGGCCGCCCATGCACAGCTACGTGATCTCGAGGCGCAACTGAAGGACGGCAAGACGCTGCTGGTCAACGCCGACATCAGTCGCGCCAAATCGGCGCTGGAAACGCTGCAGACCTATGCGGATCGCACCGGTCAGATCGACCTGAAAGTGGCTACCGAAAAAGCACAGACCTCCTTGCGTCTGGTCGACAGCCAGATCCGCGCGTTGGATCAGATTCGCACCGAGTCACAGCACGCGATCAGCACCAACGCCAACCAGGCCCGGAGGGAGATCCAGTCGCTCGACGGCGTGAATACGAGTTCAACCCACACCATCTACGTGAAACGGGTCGAACAGAATGCGTCAGGCGGCCTGGTTGGATCCGGGATGCCGGTCGCGCGCGGCTATGCGAAGGGCGGCTCGGTATTGGCGTTCTCGCGCATGAAGTCGGGCGTGGTTCCCGGGTCAGGCGATGGTGACACGGTGCCGCGCGCGCTGGATGCCGGGGCATTCGTTATTCGCAAGGCTGCCGTGCGCAAGTACGGCGCCGCGACGCTGCGCAAGCTCGCGGGTGTGGCGCGCTTTGCAACGGGCGGCTTCGTGCCGGGCAGTTCGCCGGGAACTTGGTCATCGAGTCCCGCTGGCGCAAGCCCCATTGGCTCGCCCGGCGCGACACCGCCGAAACCGAAGCCTGTGCCAGCGACGCAGAAGGTCAATCGCGATGTGTCCGAGGCACTGAAACTCATCGAACTTGGCCTGCAGGGCGCGAGGATCGGCCGGGCGCATATGGAGCGGGCGAATCGGATCATTCCGATCGGCAACCAGAGCCTCAAAACTGATCCCATCGACATCCAGGCGTTCCACGACCGCGACTATCTCCAGCGCCTGCTGCGAGTCCGCAAGCTGACCAGCCTGGAATCAGGCTCGGTCGACACGATCAAAGGACGCTGGCGCACGGCGATGGCGCAGGCGCAGATCGCCGGCGTCGATCTCGAGCGCCAACTGATGGAGTACATCGAACGCGAGACCGAGCGGCAGATGTATTTCGCCCGCGGCGGTTTGGCCAAGTCGGACACCGTGCCGGCGATGCTCACACCCGGCGAGTACGTGGTCAGCCGTGAGTCCGTCAAACGACTGGGCGCGGGGTTCTTCGCCGCGATCAACGCCATGAAGGCTCCGGCCCGCGAGATCGCCACCAAAGTTCAGGGCTTCGCACGCGGGGGTTTGGTGAGTCCGGAAGCATCGGCGCGGGTGGCCACTACATTGCGCAGCATGCCAACGGATTTCAACGAGGTGGCGGCCTCAGGCTTGCGTCCGCACCGTTCACCGCGGCTCGACTGGAACGACGCCCCGCCGCCCAGCAAGACCATTCGCGTCGAACTGGCGAGCGGCGCGCGCACGGTGAGCACGACGATCCCAGCGCGCGACGAGTCGCGATTGCTGGACTTGTTGCGCGAAGCGCAGGCCCGAAGCTGATCTATGCAACTGCGCCAACTGCCCTCCGGCCCAACGCTGACGTTGCCGGACGATCTGCTGTGGGTCGATGAGCATGCGTGGACGCCGGCCGTGGCGTCGACCACCTATCTGATCACCGGCGCGCTGCTGGTGCAGTCGGCGACGCGGCAAGCGGGGCGGCCGATCACGCTGGCCGGTCCGAGCGACATGGCCTGGGTCACACGCGCCACCGTCGCCAGCTTGCACGCCTGGGCGGCGTTGCCCCTGACGCCCGACGATGGGCGATTTGAGTTGCGCTTGGGCGATGGCCGCCTTTTTGAAGTCGCGTTTCGCCACACCGAAGTCTGCGTCGAGGCCGAGCCCGTACTGGGTTTTCCGGCGCGATCCGACGCCGACCGCTACCGATTGACGCTGCGCTTCCTACAGCTCTGACACCCACAGGATCCTCATGCCCATTCTCGTCGGCGACGTGAAGCTCGTTGCCAGCCAGGTCATGGACGACGTCGCCGAAGGCGGCGGTGCGCCCACCTCGACCGTCATTGTCGACGGCGCCAGCAACTCGCTGTTCAACGACATCTCGGAAATGGACCGCGCCGGTGGCCGCGTGAACCTGCGCAAGGTGTTCGCCAGCATCCAGACCAACACCACCGACACGTATCTGGGCGGCAACGTCATCGTGGCCGAAGCACCGAGCGATCCACGCGTCGCGGTCACGATCTTTTCGACCGACGAGGTGTTCGACCGCCGCACCAATGCGCGCGACCGGATCGAGGCGTACCTCAACAAGGGCTCGCTGTGGAACGGCTATCTGCTGGAGAACCACATCACCGGCCAGCGCAGCATCCAGTTGTTCCAGCGGGTCGGCGCCGAGTTGCCGGCCATCGGCAAGACCCTGTACCTGGTCGCCAACGAGGGACTGGCGAACGAGTTTGCGCAGTACATCCGTGTCACCCGCGTCGCGTCTGAAACTCGAACTTTCAGCTATGGCTCAGGCAGTGGCATCGTCGACTACGAGGCGGTGGTCGTCACCTGCGATCTGTCGGACGCGCTGCGCTTCGACTTCCCCGGCTCCCCGCCGGACCGCCTGTTCACGATGGCCGCGGGCAAGACCAAGACGCGCGACACCGTGGTCGCCGACGCAGCCAAGTACTGCGGCGTGGTCAAGACCACCCAGCCGATCGCCATCGGCGATGTGGCGGCCAGCGTCACCAGCATCTTCACCCAGCTGGTGCCCTCGGCCCAGACCGAAACGCCGCTGCTCGATCTGACCGCGGGCGGCACGTCCGAAGCCCTGGTCGAGTCCGCGAATGGCACGGTGAGCTACACGACCTCGGTCGCGTTCAGCGCCGCCACGATCCTGTCGGTGGGCAATGCGATCCAGCCGGGAACCCTGTCGATCAGCGTCAGCGGCGCGACGTTGACCGACAACGGCGGCCAGTTGATGGCTGGCGCCACGGTCATCGGCACGGTGAACTACGCGCGCGGCCAGGTGGCGATGGCCACCAGCGCGCCGAACTACGCCGGCAACAAGACCATCACCTTCCGCCCCACGGCCGCGCCGATCCGCGTGGCCGACACCGCGGGCGTGCGCGTCGACATCGAGAATCGCGCCTACAACTACGTGCTGACGATCCTGCCCAGCCCCGCGCCCGGCACCTTGCAGGTGAGCTATCGCGCACAGGGCAAGTGGTACGACCTGCGCGACAACAGCGCGGGCGTGCTCAAGGGCAGCAGCCCGGAATATGGCGTCGGCACCGTGAACTACGGCTCCGGCACGGTCGCCGTGACTGTCGGCGCGCTGCCCGACGTCGGCAGCGAAATCGTCTACGCCTGGGGTGGCAAGGCGAACTACTTCAACCGATCCGACCAGACCATTGCGCCGCCCGCGGTCACGCTGCAACTGGCGCAGGCCGGCATCACGCCACAGTCCGTGACCGTCACCTGGAACGACGGCGCAGCGCGCACCGCCACCGACGATGGCGCAGGACGCATCACCGGCGCGGCGACCGGCACCATCCATTATCAGTCCGGCCTGATCCAACTGACGCCGGCCGCGCTGCCGGCCGGTGGTCAGACTTACAGCGTCGCTTACACCTGGGGCCCGCCGACCGAGGAGGAGTTCCACGCGCCGATGCGCGATGGCACTGGTCGCGTCGACGTCGAGGTGGAGTTCGACGGGCTGATTCCGGGCACGGTCGAACTGGAGTGGAACCTGCTGATCGAAACCTTCGACTACATCTCGACCACGCCGGCTGAACTGCAACTCGTTCGTCCGGTCGATCCGATCAAGATCGTCAGGGACGACCGCAACGGCAACCTCAAGGACACGCAGGGGGTTGTCTACGGCACCGTGAACTACGCCACTGGCGTGCTGCGCTTTCTGCCCGACACCACGGTGCGCATTCCAGTGGCGCGCTATTTGGTGACCCAAATCGGACTCACGCGCATCGCCGACGGCACCCTCGTCCCGGTCTATCGCAACGTGTTCTCGCACTGGGAGTACATCACCGCGGGCGCTGCAATGCCGATCGACGACTCGGCCTGGGCCAAGGTGCGCTACCGCGCGGCGGGTACCTCGAACAGCGTCACCCAACCGTTCACCGCCACTGGCCTGGCGCTCGATCTGACGCCGAGCTTCGCCGAACCCATCGTACCCGGCAGTGTCGGATTCACGCTCGGCGGCAAGACTTACTTCGACCGTCTGGGCAGCCTCTATTACGACCTGAACCCGGTCAATGGCGCCGCGACGCTGGCGGGTGCGATCAACTACGCCACGGGCGCCGTGACGCTCACCGCCTGGATGCCCGGACAGCCCACGGCGATCCAGCTGCGCTCACTGCTGACCAGTCTCGACGGCACGCCGGTCGACGAGGTCACCTTCCGCATTCCGGCCTCACCGGTGCGGCCGTCGAGCCTGCAACTGCTGGCCACGCGGCTGACCGGCGGCACCATCAATGTCAGCGCCGACAACCACGGCATCATCGCTGGCGCGGGAATCAGCGGCGCCATCGACTACGAAACCGGCGTCGTACGCGCGCGCTTCGGCTCGTGGGTGCTCGCGGCCGGCAATGAGGACGAGATCTGGTTCGATCCCGGTGGCGTCGTCGTGCTCGACGGCGTGCCCAAGGTGTTCAAACCGGCGCCGGTCTTCGCCGACACCATCAAGTACAACGCGGTCGCGTATTCCTACTTGCCGCTCGATGCCGACCTGATCGGACTCGATCCCGTCCGCTTGCCGCAGGACGGGCGCGTGCCGATCTTTCGGATGGGCGATTTCGCCGTGATCGGCCATACCGAGACGGTCGGCCCGTTTACCGCGAGCGCCGGCCAGGTCATCGACTGCGACCGGGTGCGACTGTCGCGCGTGCGCGTGCTCGATGCCAACGGCGTCGTGATCACCGCCGGATACACCGTCGACCTGGAAGCGGGGCTGGTGACGTTCACGAGCGTCACGGGCCTCGCCCAGCCGGTCACGGTCGAGCATCGCATCGAAGACATGGCGCAAGTGTCCGACGTGCAGATTTCCGGGCGCCTGGCGTTCACCCGGCAGATCACGCACGACTATCCGACCGGTTCGCGTATTTCCTCCGCACTGGTGTCGGGCGATCTGCGCGCGTACGTGTCGACGCTGTTCGACCAGGCAACCTGGAATGGGGCGTTCACCGACGCCCTGACCGGTAACGCCGCCACCGCGACGTTCAACGATGTGCTGGCGCCGATCACGGTAACGAACGCCGGTGCCATTACCGAACGCTGGGCCGTCCAGTTCACTAACACCACGGCGTTCCAGGTCATCGGCGAACACGTGGGCGTCATCGCCACCGGCACCACGGCCAACGATCTGGCGCCGATCAACCCGGCGACGGCGAAACCCTACTTCACGCTGCGCGCCCTGGGCTGGGGCTCGGGCTGGGCGGCCGGCAATGTGCTGCGCTTCAACACCATCGGCGCGCTGTTCCCGGTGTGGGTGGTTCGCACCATCCAGCAGGGCCCCGAAACCGTCACCCGCGATGCCTTCACCTTGCTGGTGCGTGGCGACGTGGATCGGCCGTGACGCGTCATTGAATTTCAGGAGTCCGAGTCATGAGCAACAAGGTCAAATGGATGCACAGCAGCATGGTGGGCGCGCCGGTGCTGACCAACAACTGGGGCAGCCTGACGGCGATGCTCGACGCAATACTCGTCAACGGCTTCAATCTAAAACCCGTGCTCGAGTTGACCCGCGACGACACCACTGCCACCGCGACGATGAGTTCAGGCCACGGCTTTCGGGTCGACCACGTGGTGTGCATCGAGGGCTGCGAGGAGCCGGAGTACAACGGCGAGTTCACAATCTCTGCCGTCACGGCAAACAGCATCAGTTTCAGCGTTTCGGGCGAGCCCGCATCGCCCGCGACCACGGTACTTGGCATCACCGCCAAGATCGCGCCGCTGGGGTTGGAGATCGCCTTCACCGGCGAGAACAAGCGCGCCTATCGCAGCCCAAACCCGCTCTCGACTCGACCGTTTCTGCGTGTCGACGACAGCTTGCCCGCGGGATACACCACCACCTGGGCGAAGTTCGGACGAGTGACGTTGGCCGAGGACATGGTCGACGTCGATACCTTCGTCGGTGCGCGTGCACCGTTCGATCCGGCGGCCCCGAATGCCAACGAACTGCCCTCCGGCAGCGGTGCGTCGATGTACTCGGGTTGGTTCAAGTGGTACTTCGCCCGCAACAACACCGCCGAAAACTATGGCGAAGCCAGCGCGGGTGCGCGCAGTTGGGTGCTGGTGGGTGACGACCGCGGCTTCTTCCTCGCCTGCGCTTCCGGCTGGGGTGGTGATCTGCGGGTGCTCTACACATTCACCGACTTCGACAGCTACAAGTCGGGCGATAACTACCCGTCCTTCCTGACTGCCTCGGATCGCTACCAGACCGTTGGTGCATGGCCGGTCAGCTATCCGAGTGAGGAGTGCTATTCAGCCTACTCGCTGAACACCACCGGCAAAATCTGCATGCGCGACTACACCCAGGTCGGCGGCAACGTTCGGCTGGGTCTGTTCTCGTTGAACGATGGCAACAACCAGAACATCTCCGGTCGCTCCGGCAGCATCCCGTTCCCGAACGGTCCCGACTACGGCCTGATCCTGCATCCAATCTATTTGCGCGAAGGCAGCGGACACCTGCGCGGGTTTCTGCCCGGCATGTATTGGATCCACCAGAACCAGCCTTACCCGCATATGACGCTGATCGAACAGGTCCTGGGTTACCCCGGGCGCAAGTTCCTCATCGTGACGCTGAATTACGCCCACGAGGGCAACACCAGCGGGTTCGCGTTCGACATCACGGGGCCATGGAGGCCCTGATCCGTGGCTTATCCCTTGGATGAGAGCTTCGATGTTGGCATTCCTGCGGGCTTTGCCAGCAATGGCGGGGCGGGCGGCATCACGGCCACCTGGAACGAAGGCGCGCAAGCGGTCGACTTGGTGTTCACGCACGCACAGAACTTCTGGCGCATCGATGCGGCCGAGGTCGCGGAGAACTTCTGGTTCGAGATCGATGCCGAAGTCATGGCGGTGACCTACAGCTCGACATGCTTTGGGTTCTGGCTATGGACCGGGTCGGGCACCTATGAGGGCCACCGCCTAACCGTTTGGGCGCAGCAGTGGCATCACAGCTTTTGGGATGCCCACGGCAATCAGTCCGAACTGATTGCGCATGCGCCCGCGCCGTGGGCAGTCACCGGCGCACGCCGAACGCTGCGTATCGACGTGAAGCGCGGCGATGACGGCGTCTGGCAGTACCGGATCAGCGAAAATGGGAACGTGCTGTGGGAAGGCTACAAGCGGCACTACGCGAGCTTCCGGCCGAGCATCTACGGCTTCGACCTGACTCTGCGCGTGCATCGCGTCGCCGGTGGGATGCCAAGTGCGTTGCCCGACGCCCCTCCGGCGCACTACCGCGCGCTGTCCCCCAACGTGGGACGCACGCAGCCCGTGCCGGATCTGGCCGCCTTGCTGCGGTTCTCGCATCGCGCGTTCCACCGCCTGATCGGCACGCGCAGCCACTACTACGCCGGTGATCACCAGATCACCGGCACAGTGAAGGAGAAGGGTGTTCCGGACGACCGTCCGGTCTCGCGCCGGGTCCTGCTGTTCGATGAGCGCACCTACGCCGTCGTGCGGGAGACCTGGAGCGACGCAGTCACCGGTGTCTATCGATTCGACAGGATCAGCGAGGTGCCGCGCTATGTCGTGATCGCTTATGACCACAAGCACAACTTCCGCGCGGTGATCGCCGACAACTTGCGCGCCGAGCCGATGACGGAAGCCCCGGCGTGATCCAGATCTCCAACGACCTCAACAACTACCGGTTGCAGGGTGTCCTCACGTTCCTGGCGCTGGGCATCGAACAGGCGCGCGCCCATCTCTACGCCGGCCCGCGTCCGAGCTTCGGCGCGCCGCCGCAGGGGCCACTGCTGGCATCCATCGTGCTGGCCGAGCCGATGGGTACGGTTGCCGATGGCGTTCTCGAAATCACGCCGACCAATGAAGCCTTGATCCAGACCACGGGCGAGGTGACCTGGGCACGCATCGTCAATGGCATGGGCGCGTTGGCCTGGGATTGCGGTGCGTCCGATCTGGAGGGCACTGCCGAACTGCGCTTGCCGACCACGACCCTTTACGCGGGCGGCTACACCCGCATCCTGACGGGCCTGCTGGGGTGATCACCGATGGCGCCTGTCGATCTGCGCTTCGCCCATCCACCGGGCAGCGCGCATCTGGTGCTGGGTGGCGATCCGGCCGGATCGCATCCGCCACTCGATGCTCAACTGGTCGGCACGCTGGCGGCGCTGCGGTTCGAAGCCCTGGCCATTCCGAATGCGTCCGCGACGCTGGTCGCGACGTTTCCGGCGATGGAGTTGATCGCCGAGGCGCGCTACGCGTCGCGGGCCGCGCGTCCGCTGGTGGGCAGTACCGGGTCGGCTTGGCAACGCGGGCGCGGGTTCGAGGACGGCGCAGAGCACCGCACGGCCTCCACGGCAAGCCACCCGTCACAGGCGTGCGCGCTGTGGCGAACAGGGCAATCGCTCGATGCCAACGTGACGACGTGGCGCGCCGCGACGTTGGTGCGCGCACCGGTGTCGGCGACGGCGCGGTTTCACGGTGCAGTCCAGCAATCGCCGGGTGCGCTCCGGGTTCCCCACAGTGAGTCGCTGCATCTACGCACTGCAGGCCCGGTTATTTATGCGAACGCGGCGCGCATCGATGCGCTGCAACGACGAATCAGCCATCAAGACGGCCTTCGAGATCGTCGTCAGCCCATAAGCTGTCGCTTCGACGTGGCTCAGACTCATCCGGGCCGACGCTTCTTCGAAGCGATCCAAGTCGCCGCAGCCATGCGTCGCCGGATGACCGCGCGCTGGCAGAACGCCATGCGGCCGCCGCCAGGGCGCCCTCCGATACGCCCGGACGACCCCGATCCACCGTTCGTTCCCTGCTACACGCCGAATCCGAACCTGCGGTTTGCCGCACTGGCGGCTACGCACGGCCATCTGCTGTTCGTCTGCGAAAACCACCCTGGGCCCGGCCAAGACGGCCCGGTCGTCGTTCCGATCCGAAGGGTCTATGTCGTGCTGAACCACGTGACGCTGCATCGATGGCCGGATGGCGCGTCGGTACCGGTGATCTCGCTGTCGCTGAGTCTCGACGTCGACTCCTGGGCCTGGGGCTTCGAGGCCACGCTGCCCGCCATCGCCGAAGCCTTGATTGCGCCTGCCGATGGTGCGCCTCCGGTGGAACTGGTGGCCCACGTCAACGGCACCGATTTCCGGGTGCTGGCCGAGAACCTGACTCGCGAGCGCAGCTTTGGCGAGGCCAGCCTGCGTCTGTCCGGGCGCGGGCGCACCGCGGTGTTGTCCGCGCCCTACGCGCCGGTGATGTCGTTCGCCAACCCACAACCGCGGACCGCACGGCAATTGTTGGATGACGTACTCACCATCAACGGTGTACCACTGGGCTGGACCATCGATTGGGGCCTGACCGACTGGAATGTGCCTGCAGGCGTGTTCGCCCACCAAGGCACCTGGATCGATGCGCTGGCCGCCATTGCTGAGGCGCCCGGTGGCTATCTGATGCCGCATCCGTCCGAGGCGATCCTGCGGGTGCGCCATCGATACCCGGTGGCGCCCTGGGACTGGCATGCGGTGACTCCCGATCTGGTCCTGCCGGTCGATGCGGTCTCGCGCGAGTCCCTGCGCTGGCTGGAGAAGCCCTCCTACAATCGGGTGTTCGTGTCCGGCCAGAGCGCGGGCGTGCTCGGCCAGATCACGCGCACCGGCACGGCCGGAAACGTGATCGCGCCGATGGTGGTCGACGCGTTGATCACCGAAGCCGCCGCGGCACGCCAGCGTGGCACTGCGATCCTGGCCGACACCGGCCAACAGTTCGAGGTTGGACTGCGTCTGCCCGTGTTGCCGGAAACCGGCATCGTCGAGCCCGGTACCTTCGTCGAGTACCAGGACGGCAGCGTGTCGCGGCTCGGTCTGGTGCGCTCGACGCGGATCGAGGCGGGCTTCCCGGAAGTCTGGCAAACCCTCGGAGTGGAATGCCGTGCATAACCTCTACCGACAGTTCCGACAGCTGCTGCCTGATCCACCGCTGCAAGCCGGCATCGTGGTCGAGGTTGGCGCGAGTCGCGCCGTGATCGCCTTGCCGGGCGGCGGGTTGGTCCACGGACGTGGCGAAGCCACGCTGGGCCAGACCGTGTTCGTCCGGGATGGCGTCATCGAAGGCGAAGCGCCGTCTCTGCCGCTGGAAGTCATCGACATCTGAGCCGCACCCCTTCCGATTCACCCCTGAAACCCGCTCCGGCTCCCGCTGGGCGGGTTTCGTCATTTCTGGAGACCGACCATGACCGAAGAAACCGATGTACCGCCCATCGAATCCACACTGCTGCTGCGGCACGAGGACTTTGATGAGCTGCTGAACATCGCTGCCCAACGGGGCGCCGAGCGTTGCCTCGCCCATCTTGGGCTGGAAAACGGACACGCGGCGAAGGACATCCGCGAACTGCGCGACCTCCTGGAAGCGTGGCGCGATGCCCGTCGCACAGCGTGGCAAACCACGGTGAAGGTCATCACCACCGGCATCCTGGCCGCGCTGCTGGTCGGTGCCGCCATCAAGCTCAAGCTGTTGGGAGGCGCGCAATGAAACCCAAGCTCTGCCTGCTCGACGACTGGCGGCAGGTTCTGCGCCGTGCCTGGAGCATCCGATTCTCGCTCTTGGCGGCTGCCCTCACGGCGGCGGAAGTGGTGGTGCCACTGTTCGGCGACGTGCTGCCGCGTGGCGCGTTTGTGCTGTTGGCGTTTGCTTCCAGCATCGGCGCGACGGTTGCCCGCATCGTGGCGCAGCCGGGGATGTACCGATGATCCCGCCGCCAGCTGCAGTGGTGCGAAGGACAGTGGCTGGTCTTAGCCTGTCCGCCGCCGCCCTGGTCGGCATCTTGCTGCACGAGGGCTATACCGACCGCGCGGTTATCCCGGTCAAAGGCGATGTGCCGACCATTGGCTTCGGCGCCACCACAGGGGTGAAGCCTGGCGACACCACCACGCCGCCGGAGGCGCTGGCTCGGGCGCTCACCGATGTGCAGCAGTTCGAGGGTGCGCTCAAGCAATGCGTGACCGTGCCGCTGGCTCAGCACGAGTACGACGCGCTGGTGAGCTTTTCTTACAACGTTGGCAGCCATGCGTTCTGCCGGTCCACGTTGGTGAAGAAACTCAACGCCGAGGACTACGCCGGGGCGTGTTCCGAGCTGCTGCGCTGGCGATTTTTCCAAGGCAAGGATTGCGCGCTGCCCGCCAATGCGCGGCTGTGCGGCGGACTGGCCACACGGCGTGAGGCCGAATATCGGCAGTGCATCGGGGAGGCATCTTGAGCGTGATTCCGTGGCCGTACCGGCTGCTGGCCTTGGCAGCGCTCGGCCTCACCCTGGTCGGCTTCGGCTGGGTCAAGGGCGCGGGCCACGTTCAAGCACAGTGGGATGCCGCCGTCCAGCAACAAGCTCTGCAGGCCACCGCTGTCCGCGAGGAGCAGGCACAAGCCACCGTCAAGGTCGTCACAGAGTACGTCGACCGCATTCGTGTAGTCCGCGAAAAGGGCGACACCATCATCAAGGAGGTACCCGTCTATGTGCCCGTCCAAGCCGATGCTGCTTGCACTATCAACCGTGGCTTTGTGCGCCTGCACGACGCTGCCGCCGCCGGTGCACTGCCCGAGCCCGCCCGAGATACTGATGCGGCCGCCGCAGGCATTGCGCTCTCTGCCGTCGCCGGGACTGTCGCCACCAACTACCAGACCTGCCACCAAACGGCGGAGCAACTGAGGGCGCTGCAAACGTGGGTCAGGGAGATGGCAGCAGAGCCGAACAGCAACTAACCGTGCTCGGGTAGGTCCAGTAACCTGGAGCTTACTCGACCGTCCACATTGCGGCTGTGGGTAATCAGCGGGACTGGACGGTGGTGTCTTAGTTTGAAGTCTGACGCTTGCTGTGCGGTCCGCGCTTCTTGGCTGGACGTTCGCGCGCGTCGATTAGGGCGACAATCTCTTCCATGCTCCAAACGTGATCCGACACGCCCGCAGCCATTGCCGGGGTGACGCGCATGGTCTTGTGGATTCGGCCGAAATTGTAGTGCATGAAGTGCAGCGCGACGGCATGCGCGTGGTTCTCAACCGGCTTTGAGAACGCATTCGTGATGCGGGTAAGGCGGCGCATCGACATGCGCATCGTAAGGTTCTGGCGCTCTACGTAGCTCGTAGAGACGAGATCCATATCAGGGTTGCCGATGATCACTTCGCGGCGCGTCTCGATCGCTACAGGCGGGCTGTGGCGGCGCTGGCCTTCCGGCTCGTTACCGTAATTCTTGATCAGCATCACGTATTCCACGCCAGCGCCGAACCCCAGACGCGGAGCCAGATCCATCATGAACTCGCGGGCCGCGCCGCCGTCGCGACCGCCAACCATCCACGACGCGATCAGATTGGTATCGGCGCACAAAGCCGTCCACGTCCACACGTCGCCGAAGCCGAACTCGCCCTTGTGCTCAGCCGGGACGTTCCTGTTCTTGCCTTCAACGAATGACCAAATCTCATCGCACTCGATTCGCTTGCACGGCAGGTTGCGCAGCGCGCCATCCTGGAACTCCGAGCAGGCCGCGCCAGCATCCACAAGCAACTTTGCCACGGTGTTGATCGACACATCGGCAGTGCGCGAGACGGAGCGCAGCGAGTTGCCCTCGACCAGGAGGGTGAGGATGAGTGCGCGTTGCTTCGTGGGAAGTTTGTTCATAATGAACATTATGCTTGAGCGCTCAACGAATATCAACAATGATGGAATATTTTGTGGAATATTTGTAGACGGATTCAGTCTGGCTCGCTATGCTGGAAACAGTCAACGTGGAAGTGAGCAGATGCCCAGCCTCCCAGATCGCAACACTGTCCTTGACGAGCTTTCAGAACTCTCCGAGCTGCGCCCGGCAATGGTTGAGGCATGGGACCGTTGGGGCGCTTTGTCGCCAGAATTCCGCGTTGACATGAACGATTCGGCGCGAGCCACGATCATCCAGCGGCTCATAGTCTCGGCCGCGCTCAAGCGCCTTCCAACGGCGAATGTGCATATCAAGGCGCACCTTGTCATTTTCGCGGTTGGGAACTACGCGATCCGGTTCAAAAAGCTTGACGAAGAGCTGATTAGTCGTAACCAAGACACTACTCAAGTGCGCCAGTTCATGGGCCAGATTGCACTTGAGGGAATCCCTACTACACACAACCTTGAGGCTGGGTACGTGCTCAATCCGCTCGGGACTGAGATTGCGTCGACCAACTTGGTTTGCCCGAACGGGTATAAAAACCCGCCATATTGGAACATCGAGCTGCATGATGTTGGCTACGAGCTGAGTGAGGTACAAGATTTGTTTGCGGATAGATCAGAGCCAAGAGAAGAAGAAAAGGGCGCGCGCTGGAAATCGCGCGAAAGCGGCGTAATTATTCCGTTCGATATCGGCAAGAAGCGATGATTAATCATGAAATGGTCGTGCTGGCACGAGAGTATAGAAGTTTAACCCAAGAAGAACTCGCCGGCCGGGTGAAGGTGAAGCAGGGGGCGATCTCAAAGATCGAAGGTGGGATTGCGCCTGAGATGGCGCACGATTTTATTGGTAAAATCGCTGAGGTGTTGGATTTTCCTGTTGAGTTTTTTTATCAGCCCGGAGAGCGTCTTGGATTTGGGTCGAGCTCTTTTTACTATAGAAAACGGGCTTCCATTTCAAGTTCGGACCGAAAGCGAATTACTGGAATCGTTAACCTGCTGCGGCTGTCTATCAAGAGGCTGCTGACTTCAGTTGAGCTTGAGCCAAGCAGGAAGCTGCCCCGGTTTTCATTGGACTCGTTCAGCAGCGCGGAACATGTGGCCCGGGCTTTGCGATCTGCGTGGAACCTGGCAGATGGTCCGATCAATAACCTTACGGCCCTTGTGGAGAGCGCTGGCGTTGTAATCGTTCCATGCGACTTTGGCACACAGTCAATGGACGCAACGAGCTTGCAGCTGAATGATATGCCGCCGTTAATTTTTATGAATAAATGCATTCCAGGGGATCGCTGGAGATATACCCTGGGGCATGAGCTTGGGCATTTGGTAATGCACGATCTTCCGAGTGAGACAATGGAAGTCGAGGCGGATGAATTCGCAGCAGAGTTCTTGATGCCTGCAAATGATCTTAAGTTGCAGTTTAGCAAGTTGCCGAAAATCCGGCTTCAGGATCTTGCTTCTCTGAAACCTTACTGGAAGGTTTCAATGGCCGCTCTTTTGATGCGCGCCGGAACGCTTGGGAGTTTAACTGAGACTCAAACCAAGAGTCTTTGGGTTCAGATGTCTGGCGCGGGATACAGAACAAAAGAGCCGGTGCCATTGGAAATTGAAAAGACCCAAAATTTCAATGGGCTATTCCAATATTTTATTCAACATCTCGGATATTCAGTGGATGAAATGGCGCGACTGATGTTTATGTTCCCTTCGGAGTTTTCAAAACTCGGCGTTGACGCATTGGCTCCCAAGGTGCGGACCCTGCGAGCGGTTCCGGATGCGCGGGCTCTGCGCTCTGCCAACGAATAGTCGCTGCGCGTTTTGCGATTGCGGAGCGCTCAACAGAGCTTAGTTTGTCCGCTCGTGCCTTCCCACCCTTAAGCCCGCCCTTGCGCCCAAGCGCAACGGCGGCGGGGTCTTTGCCGTCTGGTGGAGAGGTTGGCTCGCTAGCCTCGCCGGTAGCAAGGTTTACGATGAGCTTCGCGAGTTGGTTGGCATCTCTAGGGCGCTTCGGGGTCTTGTTCATTGCCGCAGACCTTGGCACGGGATGCATAAGCGGTCAAGCATCCCGGATTTCAAACTGCGACAAAGCCGTAGAGTCTTCATTCCCCTCCAGGCAACTGTGCCGTCAAGCGATGAAGTCAGCGTAGCCAAGCGGGATGCGGAGCAGGGGCATTACGCGTCTCCCTGCTTGTCATCCGCCAAGTCTGGCGTCGAATTTCGCTATCGCTGCGCGCGATCCGGAAAGTACCCAGTCCCGCTCAACCCAACCCGAAATACCGTTCGAAGAATGCAGCCAGTCTGTCCAGCACGGTCTGCTTCTTGGCTGCGTGGCCGTTGTCCTTTGAAAACCGGGACACCGGCGGCAGGATCTTTGTGATGGCAGTGCCGGCGGTGGGGATGCTGCCGTCGCGGAAGGCATTGTCGATAAAGCTGCGAGTGCCTTCCGCGTTGAGGTTTTCTTCCGCGATGATGCGCTCCAACTCCTCGGCCTTCTTCGCCGCCACGAAGGCTTGCCATTGCGCGTCTACCTTGGCCTTCGTGGTCACCGAATCGACGAACTGCACGATCAGGTCCTTTTTGTTGCGCAAGGACGGGCTGGAATTGATGGCGCGCTCGATGGTTGCGCGGATTTCCTTGTCGTCGCCCGATCCCTTCTTCTTCAAGTACTGCTCAACTAGAAGCAGGATGTAGTCGACGTTGATTTCGACTTGCTTGATCAATTCGATCTCGAACACGACGTCGTCGTTGATCGATTCCTTTTCAGCATCCGACGTTGCGCGAAATTCCGCGTACAGGTTCAGGTACAGGCTCTGGTAGTCCTGGAACTCGCGCTCGCTGAGGATCTCGTGGCCCGCGAAATCGTCGAACGCGGTCAAGATGTTCTTCAGCCGCAGGATCGAGCCGAACAGCTTGATGAACGCCTTCTGCGCTGCCTCGCCGGTGATGGCTTTTCCAAGCGGGAATCCAGCGAGTAGCTCCGCAACCCGAGTCTCGTAATCCTTGTAGTACTCGGCGTAGGGCTTGAGCAGCACGATGCCCTTGGCCTCCTTGTTGCCGAACAGCGCCAGCGCGTCGTTGGTCTCCTGCTCCAGATTGCGGAAGGAGACGATGTTGCCGTAGGTCTTGACCGAATTGAGGATTCGGTTGGTACGCGAGTACGCCTGGATCAAGCCATGCGCCTTGAGGTTCTTGTCGGCCCACAGGGTGTTCAGCGTGGTGGCGTCGAAGCCGGTCAGGAACATGTTGACCACGATCACCACGTCCAGCTCACGCTTCTTCAATCGCTGCGACAAGTCCTTGTAGTAGTTTTGGAACTTGTCGGCGCTGGTGTCGAAGCTGGTACCAAACAGGGCGTTGTAGTCCTGGATCGCACTTTCCAGAAAGTCGCGCGAACTGGCATCCAGCCCCTCGGTTTCGAACTCTTCCTCGTTGAGCAGACCGTCGCTTTCTTCTTCGTTGACGGCAAAGCTGTAGATCAGGCCGACCTTGAGCCGCCCTGCCTCTGGCCGCGCTCTCTGCTGTTTGGCGAACTCTGCGTAGTAGCGTTTTGCCGCCTCGATGGAGGCGCAAGCGAACAGAGAGTTGAAGCCGAACAGGCGCTTGCCATCGTGGCGATAGTTGCTGGCACGCTTGGTCTTCTGGTCGAAGTGTTCGCGGATGTAGCCCACGATCTGAGCGATGCGCTCGGGCGCCAACAGTGCCCGCTCGGTATCGATGGCGGGCACCTTCTTGTCCCGGATGCTCGGCTGCGTCTTGATGGTGTTGATGTAGTCGATGCGAAACGGCAGCACGTTCTTGTCGCTGATGGCATCGACGATGGTGTAGGTGTGCAGCTTGTCACCAAAGGCCTGGCTCGTGGTACGCCGCAGGGGGTTGCCGGCGGCGCCGGAGTTCTCGGCAAAGATCGGCGTGCCGGTGAAGCCGAACAGGTGATAGCGCTGGAACACCCGGGTGATTTCGGCGTGCATGTCGCCGAACTGGCTGCGGTGGCATTCGTCAAAGATCACCACCACGTGCGCCTCATACACCGGGTGCTTCTTGTTCTTGGCGACGAAGCGGGCGAGTTTCTGGATGGTGGTAATGATGATACGAGCGTTGGGGTCTTCGATCTGTCGCTGCAGCACCGCGGTGGACGTGTTTGAGTTGGCGGCGCCTTTCTCGAAGCGTTCGTACTCGCGCATGGTCTGGTAGTCCAGATCCTTGCGATCCACCACGAACAGCACCTTGTCGATGTCGGGCAAGCCGCGGGCGAGCTGCGCCGCTTTGAAGCTGGTCAGCGTTTTGCCGCTGCCGGTGGTGTGCCAGATATAGCCGCCCGCTGCCACGCTACCCAACTGCTTGTGATTGGTGGCGGTGGCGATGCGCTGCAAGATGCGCTCGGCGGCCACGATCTGATACGGCCGCATCACCAGCAGCTTGCGATCCACATCGAACACGCAGTACTTGGTGAGCACATTGAGCAGCGAATGCTTGGCGAAAAAGGTCTTCGCGAAGCCAGTCAGCTCGGTGATCGGCTGGTTCCTGGCATCGGCCCACCAACTGGTAAAGGAATAGCTGTTGGAGGTCTGGTTCTTGCTGCGCTTGCTGGACTGCTCCTTCAAATGCCCGTCGCGCACGGTGTTGCTGTAGTACTTGGTCAGCGTGCCGTTGCTGATGACGAACAGCTGCATGTACTCGAACAGGCCGGAGCCCGCCCAGAAGCTGTCGCGCTGGTAGCGGTTGATCTGGTTGAAGGCCTCGCGGATGTCCACGCCACGCCGCTTGAGTTCGATGTGCACCATCGGAAGGCCGTTGACCAGCACGGTGACATCAAAACGGGTGGCGCGGCGGCCGTCCGCCTCGTACTGGTTGATCACCTGCAAGGCGTTGTTGTGAATGTTGGCCTTGTCGATCAGGTAGATGTTCTTGGTCGTACCGTCCTCGCGCTTCAAGACCTGGATATGATCTTCCTGGACGCGCGCGGTCTTTTCCAGAATGCCGTCGTTCGCCCCAGCGATACAGGTGCTGAAGAATCGCTCCCACTCGGTATCGGCGAAGCTGATCCTGTTGAGCTTCTCCAGTTGGCGACGCAAGTTGGCAATCAGTTCGGCTTCCGAGGTGAGTACCAGGTAGTCATAGGCCTGAATCTGCAACTGCTCGATGAAGGCTTTTTCCAGGGCAGTCTCAGATTGATAGGCCGAATCCCGCACACTCGGGGTGTCGGGCAAGAACTCGGCGACGACGGTGCTCTCGTTGGAGAGCGCGATCGGCTCGTAGCGAAAGGGTTTGGGGTCCTCGCTCATGCCGCGTCACGGAAGGTGAGCAACCGGTCGCGGTAATGCGTGTACTGCTGGCGGCGAGCCTTGATCTCGGCGGGCAAGCCCGAAGAAATATCGTTGACCAACGCGTCGAACATATCGAGGATGGCGACGATGCGCTCTTGTTCTTCGAGCGGGGGGACAGGAATGCGAATCTTGGAAAAGCCACCCATCAGTAATGTGTTGACCTTGGTGCGGGCTACGTATTTCGCCTTCTGAGCGATAAATGCTGACGTTTGCATGCAATAAGACACGAACTTCGGGTTCATCGAATGGCGGAAGGCATAGCAGTGGTCGTGAATAGCCACCTCCTCATCACCAACCCACGCGACGGCCTTGCCAACATCTTCGACGGTTTCGCCTACGTCAGTGATCACTACATCGCCCGGCTTGGCGAAGCGCAATCCCGATCTCATTTCGGGGCGTACGCGCGACATCACCTCTTTCGCTGAAGTTCCGAAGTGGGTGTAGATCTCGCCGTAGTGGATGCAGCCTACGCCATCTTCGACGAAGTCGGCCTTTGTGAATCTGCGGCCACGCACAAATGTTCCAATCTCACCCAAGGTCATCCACCTTATGCTTGCTTGCTTGCTTGCTTGCTTGCTTGCGCTCAAGGTGCGCTCATCGAAACTCAGGAGGGCGTCTCGGTAGAACTTGTACTGCAGACGACGCGCCTCCACCTCCGCCTTTAGCACGGCCTCCAGCTCCGCTTCCAGCTCCGAGAAAGTGTCCAGCACCTTTGCAATTTCGCGCTGGATTTCCAAGGGCGGGACGGGGATGATGAGCTTGCCAAGGCTCTCGCCGGATACCCTTTTAATCTTCGCTCGAGCTACGTGCCTGTTTTTCTGCGCGTGAAACACCGCAGTCTGGAAAAAATACGAAACGAACACTGGGCTCATAGTGTGACGATAAATGAGGCAATCGTCGTGTACAGCGATTTCATCTTCGCCGAGCCACGCTACAGCCTTACAGACATCTTCGACGGTTTCTCCCACTGCTGCGATAACCAGATCTCCGTTTCTCGCGAAGCGCAGCTGGGGCGCCAGATCGGCTCGAACTCTTGAAAGCACGGAGGTCGCCGAAGTGCCGTAATGGGTATATATCTCACCGTAGTGAATGCTGCCAATACCGTTAGGAACAATGTCATTCTTGGTGAAGCGCCTGCCTCGAATGAACTCTCCAACCTCGCCCATTTCCTTGAATTCCACACCATCCGGGCAATGCTTGGCAATGAGATCATCAATCCGACTCACGTCTCCTTCCCCTCGATCTTCTTCTGCACCTTTTTGACGTTTTCCAAAAATGCGACCTCCACTGCGCTAGGCGCCACCGTCAACTGAGCTCGGTACTTCGCGTATTCGGCCTCGGCCTTCTCGACGGCCTGGCTGTGGCTTACTTTTCCTGCGCCGTCGAGCGTTTGGGCCTCCATCGCCACGATCAGTCGATCAAGGTGCGCCAGCCAGTCCTTCATGTAGGTAGGTTTATGGGCCTGGGCGCGGAACTCGGCCGCATCGAAATACGCTGACACCAGTGTATTCAGGCGCATGAGTTCCTTTTCGTCGAGGTAGTTCTTGGCAACGACCACCTCGGCCTTAGTGGGCTGGGCGCCCGAGAAGGTCAACAGGCCCATGAAGGGCTTGCCGGCGTCGGCGCGCTGTGCGATCACTTCGGCGGCGGTGCGGCCGTGCGCCGCATAGTGCATCTTGTTTTGCACCGTTTTGAAGAAAATGACGCTGGCCTCGGCCTGGGGATCGTAATCCACGCTGGTGGCGTAAAGGTCGAGCACTTGCCGGTAGAGCACTTTCTCGCTGCTGCGAATGTCACGGATACGATCAAGCAGCTCTTTCCAGTAGTTGCCGCCGCCCAGATTTTTCAGGCGAGCGTCGTCCATGGTGAAGCCCTTGACCAGATACTCGCGCAGCCGATCGGTGGCCCAAATGCGGAATTGGGTGCCTTGCCGAGACTTCACCCGGTAGCCAACCGATATGGTGACATCAAGATTGAAATGCTCGACCCGGTAGGTCTTGCCATCGGCGGCAGTTGTTGCAAATTCTGCAACAACTGAATTGCGCTCCAGCTCACCCTCTGCAAACACGTTGGCGATGTGGCGGGAAATGGTGGATTTGTTCCGGCCCAGCAACTCGGCCATCTGGTTCAAGGAGAGCCAGACCGTATCGCCATTCAGCCGTACGTCGATAGCAGGCGAATCACCGTGCTGGTAAAGAATGATCTCTCCGCCGGCTTGCCTGTTCATACCGGTTCTCCTTCCAGATCGGCCACGATGGCATCGATCTGCATCCTTAATTCCGCCTGCCGCGCGACGATGCGGCTGATCTTGGCATTGAGCGCTTGGATATCGACCGCTTCACCGGTGTTGGCTTGCTCGACGTAGCTGGAGACCGCGATGTTGTAGCCATTGGCCGCAATTTCGCTGTTCTCAACGAGGCGAGCGAAGTGCTCGATACTCTGGCGATCGGTGAACGCGGCGAGGATTTTTTGCTGGTGCTCGGGCAATAGCTTGTTCTTGTTGCCGACGCGTACGAGCAGGTCACTGGCGTCTATGAACAAGGTCGCGTTGTCATGCTTGGACTTCTTCAGCACAACGATGCAGGTTGCGATGGTGGTGCCGAAGAACAGGTCGGGCGGCAACTGGATGACCGCATCGACATAGTTGTTGTCGATCAGGTATTGGCGAATCTTCTGCTCTGCGCCGCCGCGATAGAGCACGCCGGGAAACTCCACAATCGCCGCCGTGCCATTGACCGCGAGCCACGAAAGGATGTGCAGGGTGAAGGCGAGGTCGGCCTTGCTCTTGGGGGCCAGCACGCCCGCCGGGGCGAATCTTGCGTCGTTGATGAGCAGCGGGTTGGCGTCGCCATCCCAGCGAATCGAGTACGGAGGATTGGAAACGATGGCCTCGAAGGGCTCGTCGTCCCAGTGCGCCGGGTCGGTCAGCGTGTCGCCGTAGGCAATGTGGAACTTCTCGAAGTTCACATCGTGCAGGAACATGTTGATCCGGCACAGGTTGTAGGTGGTGAGGTTGATCTCCTGACCAAAGAACCCCTGGCGCACGGCGTCGTGGCCCAGCACCTTGACGAAGTTCAAGAGCAAAGAGCCCGAGCCGCAGGCCGGGTCGTAGACCTTGTTGACCGCGCGCTTGCCGACCACGGTAATGCGGGCCAGCAGCTCGGAGACTTCCTGCGGCGTGTAGAACTCGCCGCCCGACTTGCCCGCCGTGGAGGCATACATCTGCATCAGGTATTCGTAGGCGTCGCCAAACAGGTCGATGGTGTTTGCTGTGAACACGCCTTCGCTGCTGGTGAGCGGCAGATCGCCGATGGCGTCGAGCAGCTTGACCAGTTTTTCGTTGCGCTTGGCCACGGTGGGGCCAAGCTTGCTGCTGTTGACGTCGAGATCGTCGAACAGCCCCTTGATGTCGTCCTCTGAGTCGCTTCCGTTGGCTGAGCCTTCGATATTGGCAAAGATGTTGCTGAGGGTCTCGTTGAGGTTGGCATCGAAACGCGCCCGCGCCCGCACATTGACGAACAACTCCGAAGGCAGGATGTAAAAGCCCTTCTCTCTCACCGTCTCGTAGCGGCCGAACCCGGCCTCGATATCACTTAATCGGGTGTAGTCGAAATCGGCACTGCCTGCGCGGCGTTCCTGTTCGTTGAGGTAGCTGGTGAGGTTCTCCGAGATGAAGCGGTAGAACAGCATCCCGAGCACGTAGGTCTTGAAGTCCCAGCCGTCGACGCTGCCGCGCAGGTCGTTGGCGATGCGCCAGATGGTCTTGTGCAGTTCGGCGCGTTCGGTAGCCATTAGATTCCTTGGACGATGTGCGTGGGTTCGCAGACTATGGCGTCGTCCTGACCAAACCGGCGGTGTTCAGGCTCTTTCACGTCAGCTTGCGCCTGCCTTGGATTCGGTTTGACGAGTTTAGCCAAGTAACCCATCGCTGGACGGGACTGACCAGCCCATGGCTTGCTGGCTCGAGCGGATTGGGGCGCGGAAATCAGCGGCTTTGGCGACTCTTCACGAACCGGCGCGTCGCGTCGTTGCGGGTGATCCGATGGGCGGTGAACGGGCGCGAATCCAATGAGTCGAGATAGTCGACGAGCTGGCGGCGCATCAGGTAGCTCGTCGCCGGGTTCAGCCTGCGGGCGGGCCAGTCCAGCCGCTCCGCGATAGCGGACATCGCCGCCGGGAAGTCCGGCGAGTTAACCATCGCCGCCGCCAGCACGAGGGCATCTTCCGATGGATTCCACGGCTTCCAGTGCTGATCGAATTCGGCGAACAGGTAGCCAAGCCATTTGGGGACCAGATGCGGCAGTTGCCAGAGGACGGCACTCGGTTGGCACCTTGGGTGCGGCAGGGGCGCGTTGCGCCTGGCCGGGCGTCGCCCTCAGCCCACGCAGTTGGGTCCGATCACGAACTCTGGCGACTGGGCAAAGTCCACGCCGGTGATCGTGCATTCGTGGCCGCTTTCGAACCGGATGCGCAGGTCCTGCGGGCCAGTCGGCTCGGTCGGAAGCTCGAAACTGTCACCAGACGTGATCAAGCGGCCGCTCGCGGCCAGCACCTCCTCGCTGCCGATATAGATCTCCACAACGGTGTCCTGTTCGATCTCGTTGTAGATCGTCGCGGCGTTCGCGCTGGCCGGCGCGCAGATCGCGAGCGTGAGGGAAATGGCAGCGAAGGTGCGCATCGTGGTCACGTTCATGGAGGGATGCTAAGGACTCTGCAGCAGTTCGGTCGGACTGGCAAGGGAGCTTGGACACGCTCTTTCAGGACGGGTCAGGTTCCATTCGACAGGCTCAGGATGCGCAAACCGATTGCCCTGAGCGCCGCAACCCTTCGACAAGCTCAGGGTGAGCGGGGCGCAACACGACGGTGATACAGCAAGTCAAACGCCGAGATGATGCCTAGCAGTTCGCAGTCTTCCCTCGTGACCAGGACTGGCATTGAAGTCACTGTTTTTCTTAGCCCGTCGATGGCTTCGCCAGATCTGACCGTTAGCGGCCTATCAAGCGCCAAACCCTGCGCCTTTGCATGGCTCATCTTTCGCTAACGACGAGGCGGAAGCCACCGCGCACACGGCGTCTTTGAACTTGGCCATTCCCGTTTCTTTCGGGCGTAGCAGGCGCCCGATTCGTTCCACCACTTGCACGACGGCGTCAAACGCTTCCGCATCCTTCAGCACCAATGCGCGCGCCGAGAAGATGGCGTTCGGTGGTGTAGACCTCTTCCAGGTCGGCTTCGTCGGTGATGGCGTCGATGCGTGCCTGCAGCGACACCACTTCATCGTCGTAGGCCATCACGGCGACGGCACGGAACTCCAGTCCGTTTCACCAAGACGACTGACGCGCCCGCGCCCGTCAGCGACTTGGCACTTCGGTGATGTCGCTGGCGGCGACGTTTGTGCAACGCGTGCTCTTTACCAAGGCGCGCATCGCGTTAGTGTTGCGGCTCCCATCGTAGGAGCGAGCACATGGCCGGCAAGTTCGTGGTGAAAACTGCTAGCAACGGCGAGACGTATTTCCGCCTGCAGGCTGGCAACGGCGAGACCATCCTCAAGAGCGAGATGTACTCGTCCAAGGCGGGCGCACTGAACGGTATCGAATCCGTGCGCAAGAACGCCCGGGATGACGCTTGTTACGAGCGCAGGACCGCGGCGGGCGGCCAGTTCATGTTCAACCTGAAAGCCGCGAACCATCAGGTCATCGGCACGAGTGAGACCTACAAGTCGGAAGCCTCACGCGACGCCGGCATCGCGTCGGTCAAGGCCAACGCGACGGACGCCAAGGTCGACGATCAGACCTGACGTGATGCAGCCGTCGCAGCTTGTTGATCCCCGACAAGATCGAATAGGAAGAAAACCAGGTTGCCAAGCGCTTCGGCGTCTTTGCTGCAACCTTGATCACCTTCTTTCTCACTGAGATGGGTTCCATTCAGATCCCCAAATTCGGCGAAATCAGCGAAATCAGCGCTACGACAAACACTTGCGGCCATCCCGTAGCGGCGAAACCAGCGAAAAAATCCCCGGCCACTACAGCGCCGCCAGCCGGCACACCCGCGGATATGCGCCCGGCGCCGCGTCGGCGCGTGAGCTGCGCGTTTCGTTGATTGGGCAACCACTGGGTGGGTGGCGTTGGCGACAGCACCTTTCAGTGTGGGTTTTTTCTACTGTGGGAATGCTGGTGCAAGGACGCAATCAGCGGGCAAGTCACCTTGCCCCGGCTCGAACTGCACGCTTTTACCAGTTGGGACAGAGCTGATTCCATGCGCTGGAGGTCGGTTAGCCGCAAGCGCACGTCCGCCAGGCGAGCTGCTGCAAGGTCGGCGGCTTCATGGCAATGCGTCCCGTCCTCCAGCCTGAGCAACTGCGCAATCTCGTCCAGATTGAACCCCAGTCGCTGGGCGGACTTAACGAACTTCACCCGCTCCACGTCCGCCGGCCCATAACGGCGGATCCCGCCGTTAGGTCGATCCGGCTCCGACAGCAGACCCTTGCGCTGATAGAACCGGATGGTCTCCACGTGGACTCCGGCGGACTTGGCGAAGGTTCCGATGGTCAGGGTTTCCGGGATGTTCGTCATATCGCTTGACTCCGTACTTGACTACGGGAGTAACGTTAGCTCATCACGCGAAGTCCCGGAAGGAGCGTCCCATGGCAGATCTCAGCAACGGCGGCGGCGCACTGGCTGCCGGCGGCATCGCCGCCATCCTCGCCTCGACCTGCTGCCTCGGCCCACTGGTGCTGATCACGCTGGGCTTCTCCGGGGCCTGGATTGGCAACCTGACCGCGCTGGAACCATACCGACCAATCTTCATTGGCGTGGCGCTAGTGGCGCTGTACTTCGCTTGGCGTCGCATTTTCCGTTCGACCGGCACATGCGCGCCGGACGACGTCTGCGCCGCGCCCCAGCTGCGCACGGCCTACAAGGTGATCTTCTGGATTGTCGCAGGTTTGGTGCTGATGGCCCTTGTATTCCCCTACCTCATGCCCCTGTTCTACTGAAAGGACATCGCTATGAATAAACTCGTCGCATTGCTCACTTTGACGGCTGCCCTGAGCGCGCCCGCTTGGGCCGCCACCAAAACCGTCACTTTGTTGCTGCCGAGCATGACGTGCGCCACCTGTCCGATCACAGTCAAGGTGGCGTTGTCGAAGGTCGAAGGCGTCATCGACGCCGAGGTGACTTGGGAGCCCAAAGAGGCTGTGGTTACCTACGACGACACCAAAACCACGCAGGCCGCCCTGACCCAGGCCACTGCAAACGCTGGCTATCCGTCCATTGTCAAGGAATGAGCACACGCTCATGACCGAGATCCTCAGGCTGCACATCGACGGTATGACCTGCGAGTCATGCGCCGGGCACGTCAAGCAAACGTTGGAAACCGTGCTCGGTGTGCGCTCGGCCTCGGTGTCCTACCCGCAGCGTCAGGCTAATATCGAGGCCAATGTAAATTCGGCCATAAATGTGACATCGCTGTTCGCGGCGGTGTCCGCACTCGGCTACCGGGCGCAGCTTGTGGACGGGACAGGGCAGCCCGGCGACCTGCTGGACAATGCACAGGATCAACTGGTTGGTGAACCAGCGCGCGGTTACGATGAGGCTGCTCTACACGTGGCCGTTATCGGCAGTGGCGGCGCGGCGATGGCAGCGGCGTTGAAGGCTGTCGAGCAAGGTGCGCGGGTGACGCTGATTGAGCGCGGCGTCATCGGCGGCACCTGCGTCAACGTCGGCTGCGTGCCGTCCAAGATCATGATCCGCGCTGCCCACATTGCTCATCTGCGGCGCGTTAGCCCGTTCGATGGCGGCATTGCCCCCCTCTCGCCGAAGATCCTGCGCGAGCGCTTGTTGGCTCAGCAGCAGGGGCGCGTCGATGAACTGCGCCATGCCAAGTACGAAGGCATCCTGGCGAGCACCCCGGCCATCACCGTGCTGCGCGGCGACGCCCGGTTCAAGGACGCGAACACGCTTCTCGTGGCGACCGATGCTGACGATATGCGCACGGTGAGTTTCGAGCGGTGCCTCATCGCCACAGGTTCCAGTCCTGCGATTCCGCCGATCCCGGGCTTGAAGGACACGCCCTTCTGGACGTCGACTGAAGCGCTGGCTTGCGACACGATCCCCGAACGATTGGCCGTGATCGGCTCGTCGGTCGTGGCCGTCGAACTTTCGCAGGCCTTCGCCCGGCTTGGCAGCCGGGTCACGATCCTGGCGCGCAGCACGCTGCTTTTCCGAGAAGATCCCGCTGTGGGCGAAGCTGTCACGGCCGCGTTCCGCGACGAAAGCATCGAAGTGCTGGATCACACGCAGGCCAGCCGAGTCGCTTTTGCGGACGGGGAGTTCGTGCTCGCCACAATACATGGCGAACTGCGTGCCGACCGGCTGTTGGTCGCCACCGGCCGCACTCCGAACACCCGAACCCTCAACCTCGAAGCGGCCGGTGTGGCCGTCAACGCACGGGGCGCCATCAATGTCGACCACGCGATGCGCACTGCCGTGTCGCACATCTATGCCGCTGGCGACTGTACCGACCAACCGCAGTTCGTCTACGTTGCGGCGGCGGCAGGAACTCGCGCCGCCATTAACATGACCGGCGGCAATGCGGCGTTGGACCTGACGGCCCTGCCGGTGGTGGTGTTCACCGATCCGCAGGTCGCCACCGTGGGCTACAGCGAAGCAGAGGCGCGCCACGACGGCATCGAAACCGATAGCCGCACGCTGGCGCTCGACAACGTGCCCCGAGCCTTGGCCAACTTTGATACGCGTGGCTTCATCAAGCTAGTCGCAGAAGCCGGCTCCGGCCGACTGATTGGTGTGCAGGCAGTGGCCACAGAGGCGGGTGAGCTGATTCAAACGGCCACGATCGCAATTCGGGCACGAATGACGGTGCACGAGTTGGCCGACCAGTTGTTCCCTTACCTCACTATGGTCGAGGGGCTGAAGCTCGCAGCACAGACCTTCACCAAGGATTTGAAGCAGCTGTCTTGCTGCGCGGGGTAACGACCTGTCGGGCGTTCAGACCCAAACATCGCCACAATTTGACCCCAACTGCCAACCACGTCTGCCGTCCAACTCGTACTCTTGAACCAAGCGTAAGTGCTTGATCCTTATCGTGTGGATAACTTCATCGCTTGGTTCTTGGCTCTCTCGGGACCAGGGGGACAGAGAGCGGGGGCGGGGTAGAGAGCACTTTTCGGGCTTTCGGGCAGTCGACGGCGGGAAGCCAGGTCCACGCGCTGACCGGCAGGAACCCGCAGCTGTGCGCACTGGCTGCGCTTTTGGGCGTTCCGGGAGAGTCGGTTGGAACCGAGAGTTGGTGGGCCCACCAGGATTCGAACCTGGAACCAAGAGATTATGAGTCTCCTGCTCTAACCGTTGAGCTATAGGCCCGTCGTTTCGATTCTACGCAAGCATGCGTCCCTGGTGCTGGGCGCCGGCCCGGCCATCCATGGCCGGGCGCTCACCGGCGCGCGGCATGCCGCGCGACAGCTCCGGTTCGCCCCACCAGGATTCGAACCTGGAACCAAGAGATTATGAGTCTCCTGCTCTAACCGTTGAGCTATAGGCCCGTCGTTTCGATTCTACGCAAGCATGCGTCGATTCTACGCAAGCAACCGTCCCTGGTGC
>JALHMH010000001.1 GCA_022844165.1 Lysobacterales bacterium | reverse complement strand
AGCCACCGACTTTCACCCTCGTCGCGCCTTGCCTGACGCCGAAATCCATCGGAAATATTGTTCAACTTAATGACGGAACACCACACTAGCGAGGCTTCGCCTCAGACCGCCGAGCATTGCTGGCTTCGTCCGACAGCGTACTCGCCAAAACCCCCATTGAGCGCTGCGCGCTCAATCCCTCCCTTGTACTTAAGGGAACTTCAACAGCCAAAGCCCGCCTTAGAGTCCTTGATTGAGCGGATCGCTCTGATCGGCTAAGCACCTTGATCAGGATTCGAATCCATCCCTGAAAATCGGCCCACTTTCCTGCGCAGCCCTGCAAGCCGGGCCGATCGTGTCGAGCAGCACATCGTCGATCGCAAACCCCTGGCCGGAACCGGTCGCATCGGAAGCGAAACGGAATCGAAGTTGCGCAGCGCCGGCGCCCGCCAGCGCGGGTAGCTCGATCTCAATTCGCCGCCAGTTTGCGTCGCCCTCGCAACGATGCACCTCGGTCCACGGCGCGCCTGGCGCTGCCCGCACTTCCACGATGCCGAAGTCAAACCGCGCCTGGGTTGCGCAACGTTGTTCGAAGCGCAACACCACCGTTGTCTCCTTCGATAAATCGAGCACCGACGAGGTCAGGCTCGCATTGGCATTGGCCGGATAGCTGGTGCCGCTGCCTGCAATCCAGCCGCCACCGCCGCCCATCCCGGCGCCTGCGCGACGCTGCCAAGGCGATTCGGCAACAAGCCCCGTAGGTTGCGATGGTTCGCCGGCCTCGCTGATGCGCGGGCACCAGCGATATAGATCGATATCGCGAACGATCTGGGCGCCCGCCGCCACCGACAGCGACTCGATCCGTCGCGTCTCATACCCGGACGCAACCACCTCCAGGGCAAAAGTGCCTGGCGCAAGTGAGCGGTTGTAACGACCGCTCGCGGGATTGCTGGTCGCGGCCAGACCATCGACCCGCAGCGTCGCTGCAACCGGCGCCCCATCGGCCAAGGCACGCACGCGCCCACTGAGCGTGGCGATTTGATCAGGTTCAACGATGCGTAAAAAAGCCGCGGAGACCGGCCCGGTGGTGCGAGTCGCATCGCCATTGGCATCGCGTCCACGCACGAAAACCAGATGGCGACCGGCAGCCATATCGGCCGTATCGATGGTCCCGGACACGGCTTCGACGCTTGAATTGAAGCTCGAATCGACCGCCGACAGCGCAAGCGCTGTGGCGCCGGCTTGCCAGGGCGGCACCGCAACAAAAGCCTCGGCAGCCACGATCGCATGCTGCGGTTGAATGACAGGATTTGGTGGCGCGGAGGTCACCGAAAAGCGACTGTCATCCATCGTCGCGGTCACGGACGCCGGCGAACCACGTACGACCAGATCCGGCACGATCTGCAGCTCGCGCGCCCCCGGGCCTGCGGGCAGTCGATACGGCTCGCGCGCCACGCGCAGTGCATAGGTCAGCGAGCGCAGGTTGTCCGGCAACACGGTCGAGATAAAGGTGCCGCAGCTCTCGAAGAACGCCACACCCAGTTCGAGCGTGAAGGCTGCAACGCCTAATTCGCCATAGGCAAAATCAATGGTCGTTCCATCTGTCAGGTATAGACCGGTCGATTGCTGTGGCGTGTAACCATTGAACCAGGCAAGCCGCCGACCCAAGGTTTGCAGGGGTCCGGCGTTCGGCGCAGCGACGTTAGTCGCACCCCAGGGCCACAAGACCAGCCGCGAGTAACTGTGCATATCAATAAAGATGCCTGGCGTGTCGTCGGGCGCTGCGGCGTTCAGATCGGTACCGCGCGCGTCGTCGAAGATCGAACGTATGTATTGAGTGACTGCATTCGTCTCGGGCTCGCTGGCTGCAATCGGGCCGCGGAACGTATCGCTGCACGGATCGCCGCTGGAGCCGCTACTGGTTGAATTCCACCCAAACGGATAGTTACGATTGAGGTCGACACCGGTTCGTGTCGCCGCACAGAACCCAGTATTGGCATTCTTGCGTTGGCCTGTGCTCGCAGCCCACTGCGCTTCGGCGATTTTCCGCCCATCAGGATTGGCTTGCAGAAGTACGTGCAGTTCGTGGTGGTCGAGCATCCAGGTCGCGTCGGGGTCATGCCCATGGCTGGCGACTAACGACTCGACGAATCGCGTCATCGTTTCTGCAGGTGTGTATTCGCGAGCATGCACAGAGCTCATAACGAACAGCTTTGGCTTTGGCCCCGGAAACGCCGAGTTCGTGGCCACCAACACCCGCAGCGGGTAACCGGAAAGCCCCTGGGTCAGCCGCCAGGAGGACCCGATATCCGTGATGGACACGAGGTCCGGCCGCGCAACTGCGAGCGCGTCCATCGCGCCATAGGTTTCCTCAACGGTGCGATAACAGACGAGTCCGCCGATGGTTTTGCTTGATCGACCAATCGGTCGCGCCTCACGGAGAGCTTTGCTTGCCTCAGCGGCAACCGAAACGCGAAACCCCAAATGCACCAGGCGCCGCTTCGCGTATCCATCGACCTCGACCATCGCTACTTTGTTGTCCTGATCGACAACAACATGACCAAAGGTGCTGCCCAGTAACTGGAGCTGTTCCGCCCGATCGTACTCCAAGCGCACCACCTCGCCCGCTTGAGAAGCGGCGGCACAGAGCGCCAGAATCGACAGGCCCATGGTTAAAGTCCACCGCAATGTTCGGCCCATGATTCGCGCTCAGCGCTGTCGACACAGGGTGAGTCTAGCCGGTTGAGAGCTTGCCACCGTGCAACGTTTCATGTCTTGTCGATTGCGGACATCGTTCCACGAAGCAGATGATTTCGGTCAACAGAGCACGATTCGCGCTGCGAGTGCTGGCAATTGCCACCGCCTTTCGGTCAAAATCGCACGCTCGTCGTCACAAAGTGCCCCACAACGCTCATGGCTAAAGCGGCTGATAAGGTTTTGCGCGTCCTTCTGATTGAGGATTCGGTGGAGGACGCCGAACAGGTGATCAGCATTTTGCGCAACGCCGGTATCGCGGTCAGACCAAATCGGGTCGAAGATGGCGATCAGTTGAAAGCCGCATTGGATGCCGCAACCGATCTGGTGCTGCTGAGCCCCAAGGCCAAAAGGATCGGACTGGCCGAAGTGTCGGCGATCATTTCCAAGAGCGGCAAGGACTTGTGCCTCCTGCAGCTCGTCGACTCGCTCACCCAGGATATTGTGATCAAGTCGCTCAAAGAGGGGGCTCGCGATGTTGCTCTGCGCACTGTCCCGGAGCATTTGAAGGCGATCGCGTTGCGCGAGTTCGAGAACCTCACGGCGCGGCGGAATCTGCGCAAGATCGAGGCCGCGTGGCGCGAAAGCGAACGACGAGCCCATTCGCTGCTCGACAGTTCTCGCGATCCAATCGCCTATGTGCATGAAGGCATGCACGTTTACGCCAATCGGGCGTACCTTGAGATGTTCAACTTCGAGGAATTCGACGAGATCGAGGGGCTGGCCATACTCGACTTGATCTCGCCAAAGGATGCAGCGTCATTTCGCAATGTACTTAAGACCCTGAGCAAGGGTGAAAAGCCGCCGGAGCGGTTGAATGTCGAGGCGCAGCGCGCGGATGGTTCGACCTTCGATGCCGTGATGGAGATGGCCGAAGCAAGCATTGAGGGGGAGCCGGCCACCCAGATCATTTTCCGGCAACAAACCGGCAGCACCGAACTGGCAGAACAATTGGACGCCCTGAAGCGTCAGGACCTGGTGACCGGCCTGTACAACCGGCAGCATTTCCTTGGTGAGCTCGATCGTGCGGTTGCCGCAGCCGTGGGTGGCAAGGTCGATCAATCGCTGCTCTATATTGAGATCGACAACTATCGAAAAGTGCTCGACCAGATTGGGGTCAGCGGCGCCGATCTCCTGCTGGGTGATGTTGCGTCCTTGTTGAAATCTCTGGCCGGCGAGAGCGACATCATGGCGCGTTTTGCCGATCACGCCTTCACGGTGATTGCGGTTGGTCGCAACCACGATACCGCAGCGCAATGGGCAGAACAGATTCGCAAACGGTTCGAAGAACGGATATTCGAAGTCGGCGAGCGCTCGGTGAGTCTGAATGCGAGCGTCGGCGTGTGTTTTCTCACCGAGAAAGTGGCGGGTTCTGCAATGGTGCTGGAAAAGGCCAACGAAGCCTGCCGCAGCGCGCAGAAAGATGGCGGCAACCGGGTGGTGAGCTTTGATCCGGCAGCGCAAGACAAGGCAGACGCTGCAAAAGACCGTGAATGGGCCGAGCGCATCAAAACGGCGATCGAGAAAGACAAGTTCATCCTGTTCTACCAACCCATCGTCTCGCTGCAGGGCGCCGACGGCGAATTTTTCGAAGTCTTGCTGCGGCTGGAAGGGCCATCGGGCGAAATACTCCCCGGTCAGTTCTTGCCGCCAGCAGAACGATTCGGCTTTTTGCCGCAAATCGATCGATGGGTGATCGAGCATGTCATCCGCGTACTGCAAGAGCGCATCAAACAAGGACGTAACACAACCTTTTTCGTCAAACTGACGCCACCCGCCATTGAAGACGGTACGCTTCTGCCTTGGTTGGCGCAGCAACTGAAAGCAGCCCGGGTTCCGGGCGACAAGCTCGTCTTTGAAATGCCCGAAAGCAAAGTCGTCACTCATTTGAAACAAGCGAAGTTCTTCCAAAAGGGCTTGGAGCAACTACGTTGCGGCTTCGCACTGGAGCAGTTCGGCAGCGGCCTGAACTCCTTCCAGTTGCTCAAGCACGTGAGCGCCAACTACGTAAAGCTCGATCGCAGCTATATGACGGACTTGTCCAAAAGCCAGGAACATCAACAGCGTATTCGGGATATGTGCGAACAGGCGCGCGGACTGGGGCGCATGACCGTGGCCGAATTCGTCGAAGATGCGGCGAGCATGTCGATCTTGTTCCAGGTGGGCGTCAACTTCGTGCAAGGGAACTTTTTGCAAGAGCCGCAGCGCACGATGTCCTATGATTTCGGTTAGTTTGCGAATCGCGGGATCGCAATTGGGGCAATGTCAGGGATTTAACCGGGGAGTTAGCGATGAACAGAAATAGAGTGTTAGTCGGCGCGTTGGCGATGGCGCTGTATGGGCAGACGAGCGTCGCGCAGAGCGTTGACTACGATGACCGTTGGTATATCGCTCCGCGGGCTGGCGTCGTGTTCGCCGACAACAAACGTGATGCCGATAACTCGCTGTTGTTGGGCGTCGGCATTGGCCGCTTCTTCCACCCGAGGTTCGCAATTGACCTGGAATTGATGCACAACAACGCCGACCTCGACCTGGCCACGGGCAATTGGGAAAACCTGGGACTGGGCGTCGCCGGGCGGATGTATTTCAGCGATAGCGGCAACTGGCGTCCCTATGTGATGGCTGGCGTTGGCTCCTTGCGCCACGACCGCGACCGCTCCGACAGCGGCAGCGACTGGGCATTCCAAGCCGGCGTCGGCTTGCACAGCAACATGAATGAACGCGTCAATTTCCGTGCCGAAGTGGGCTATCGCTACGACGCCGACGATGAGTCATTACTGACACGCGATGATTACAGCGACTACATCGCCAGCCTCGGTGTGACCATAGCGCTGGGCGATCGCGCCTCACCGCCGGCAGCAGTCGCCCAGGACGATCCACCGCCACCGCCGATGCCGGAAAAAACCTGCGCTGACTTGGATGATGACGGCGACGGCATTAACAACTGCGACGACAAATGCCCCGGTACAGCCACTGGCATGATGGTCGGCGCCGATGGCTGTGCGGTGCCGGTCGGTATCGATCTGCGAGGCGTGAATTTCGACTTCGACAAATGCACGCTGCGTTCGGATGCAATCGCCATCCTGGATGCGGCTGTGACCGTGCTCGGCGCGAATCCCATTCGCGTTGAAGTCGCCGGTCACACCGATGCGGTGGGCACCGATGCTTATAACCAGCGATTGAGCGAGTGTCGCGCCAAAGTGGTCGCCGACTATCTCACCGGAAACGGGGTGAGTACCGAGAGAATCGCCGGCGTTAACGGATATGGAGAGTCGCGTCCCATCGACACCAACGACACAGCCGAAGGTCGCGCCCGCAATCGCCGTACAGAGCTCAACGTGCAGCAATAAGCCGCTGCGAATGTGCACCAAAAGGCGCCGGCAACGGCGCCTTTTTAGTGCACCCCGGGGGCCACGACAGGCAAGTCTTGGTAGTTCCGGGCGAAGGGGCGTCTATGCTTTGCCGGGCGACCACTCTACTATCTCGCCACTGCATTCGAGCACGATCCCATGACCCATCCCAAGAAGACCGCTGTCGATCGTTTTTTAAATTCGGTCGAACGTGTTGGCAATGCCTTGCCGGATCCAACCACCCTCTTTGCACTGATGGCATTAGGCGTCGTCGTGGTTTCCGGCATCGCCGCGCAGTTCGACCTTGCTGTGCCGCATCCAAAGACGGGCGATCTGGTGCAACCCGTGAGCTTGCTTTCGATCGAGGGCCTGCATCGGATCATGACTGGCCTGGTTACCAACTTTACGAGCTTTGCGCCGCTGGGCACGGTACTGGTTGCTCTGATCGGCATCGGCGTTGCCGAAGTGAGTGGGTTCATCGGCGCACTGATGCGGCTTTTGGTGCTCAATGCGCCGCGAGTGTTGTTGACACCGATCGTCGTGTTCTGTGGCGTGATGAGCAATGCAGCATCCGAAGTCGGCTACGTACTGCTCGTGCCGCTGGCCGGACTGATTTTCCTGGCTGCCGGCCGACATCCCGTCCTTGGTGTCGCGGCCGCATTCGCGGGCGTTTCGGGTGGCTACAGCGCCAATCTTGTTTTGGGTACGATCGATCCGCTGCTCGCTGGCTTGACGCAGGAGGCGGCGCGAATCGTCGATCCCGCGTATGTGGTCTCGCCGATGGCGAATTACTACTTTATGTTCGTCTCTACATTCTTGATCACCGGATTGGGCTGGTGGGTGACGGAAAAAATTGTCGCACCACGGTTTTCGGCATTCCAAGGTGAAACTGGCGAGCAGGACAAAGTCCAGCCGCTCAGCGCAGCCGAAAAGCGCGGTCTCAAGTTTGCGGCGCTGGTGTTTGTTGCGCTCAGCGCGATGGTGGTTTGGGGCCTCGTGCCAGCCGATGGCTTTTTGCGCAAGCTCGGCGCAACCGGTCAAGACGCCATTTTGCAGTCGCCGTTTTTAGTTGGCATTGTGTCGTTCATTTTCATCGCCGGCGTGCTGCTCGGCATCGCCTATGGCGTCGGTGCCGGCACCGTGAAGAGCGATCGTGATGTGATCAAGGGCATGAGCCAGCAAATGAGCACGCTCGGCGGTTACATGGTGCTGGTGTTTTTCGCCGCCCAGTTCGTTGCCTTCTTCAACTGGACGAACCTGGGTTTGATCATGGCCATTGAGGGCGCGGAGTTCTTGAAGGCGCTGGGCCTCCATCAGATTCCCTTGCTGGTGTCCTTCATTCTGCTGTGTGCGACGATCAACCTGGCCATGGGCTCAGCCAGCGCCAAATGGGCGCTGATGGCGCCAGTGTTCGTGCCCATGTTCATGCTGCTCGGCTATCCACCCGAAGTGACGCAGACCGCGTATCGCGTTGGCGATTCGGTGACCAATATCATCTCGCCGATGATGAGTTATTTTGCGCTGATCATTGCCTTTCTGCAGCGCTACCTGCCCGGCGCCGGCATCGGCACGCTCGTGTCAACGATGCTGCCGTATTCGATCGTGTTCTTGATCGGTTGGACCCTGTTGTTCGTACTCTGGATCATACTTGGGATCCCTGTTGGGCCAGGGTCGCCACTGAGCCTGCCGGTTGCGTCCTGAGGTCGATGGCACGCCTTTGATGATCCGCCAATCGGTGGCGACATGTTGAGCCTGGACTTGCTGGCGGCAAACCTGTTGTCGCCGGTCGTTCTTGCTTTTGTGCTTGGCGTGGTCGCCACATCGCTCAAGAGCGATCTGGAAGTGCCACCGGCGATGCACAGCGCGATGAGCTTGTTCTTGTTGCTCGCCATCGGTTTCAAAGGTGGCGTTGCAGTGTCGCAGGCGTCGCTGTCGACTTTGTGGTTGCCGTTGCTGACAACGGTTGCCGCAGGTATCGCGACAACCCTTTTTGCGTACTTGGTGTTGCGCCGGTTCGTTGGGCTTTCAAAGATCGACGCCGCCGCAGTGTCCGCGCACTACGGTTCTGTTTCGGCAGTGACGTTTATCGCGGCTCGCGACCTGTCCGCGCGCGTTTTCGGCGAGCCAGAGGGAATTCTGGTCGCACTATTGGTAGCGCTGGAAATTCCGGCAATCCTGATCGGCCTTTGGCTCGGGCAACGCAGCAGCCGCGGCGGCGAGCGCATGTGGCTGAGCATCCGCGAAGTGCTGACCGGCCGCACGATGATGCTGCTGGGCGGCGGCCTGCTGATCGGCGCCCTGGCAGGCGCCGAACGAATGCAACGCGTGACGCCACTGTTCTTCACCTTGTTCGACGGCGTTTTGGTTTTGTTTTTGCTCGATCTTGGAATGGCGGCTGCAAAACGCCTCAAGGATGTCCGCATCGTGGGCTGGCGCTTCGTTGCATTCACCGTGGCAGTCCCCATCACGCATGGTGTATTCGGCGTTTGGCTGGGCACCGCACTTGGGTTCAGCCCGGGTGGCGCGGCCGTGTTTGGCGCAATGTTGTCGTCGGCCTCGTATATCGCTGCGCCGGCAGCGGTGCGCATGGGATTGCCCGAGGCCAATCCTTCGTTGTATCTGACTGCCGCGCTCGGATTGACCTTCCCGTTCAACCTTGCGCTCGGAATTCCCATTTATCTGGCCGTGGCGAGGGCATTGTCATGAGCGACTCTGGACTGGCGTGGCAACAGGTGCGCTTGCTGACCATTGTGGCTGAGCGGTTGCTTCGTGACCGCATCTTGCGCCATCTCGATCAAATGAGCGTCAGCGGCTATACCGTCATCGACAGCGAAGGACGCGGTTCGCGCGGCGTGATGGTGGACGAATGGCAGGGCGACAACGTCGAAATCCAGATATTGGCATCGATCGAAGTGGTTGATCGCATCGCGGAGAAGATGCGTGAACGGTATTTCGAACACTATTCGATCATCCTGTTCGCACAAAATGTGGATGTCCTGCGCGGCGACAAATACAAACGTCCATGAGCCAGAACAACGAAGATATTTTGCTTGGACCCAATGCGGTGCAAGCTCAGTTGGACGCGGATCCGTCGCGCGTTTTGGAGGCGTGGGTTGAAGACGGCAAACGCAGCGCGCGTGTCGAAGCTCTGTGGCAGCGTCTTCGCGGTCTCGGGATCGCTACACAACGTGTGCCGCGCGCGGCGTTGGACAAGCGTGCAAACAGCGATCGACACCAGGGCATCGTGGTGCGTTTTCGACTACCGCAGACGCTCGACGAGCACGACTTATTGCGCTTGATCGATGGTTCAAAGTCGCCCTTATTGCTGGTCCTTGATGGCGTACAGGATCCGCATAACCTGGGGGCCTGTATTCGCACAGCTGCAGCCGCGGGCGCACTGGCGGTGATTGTTCCCAAAGATCGTGCGGTTGGGTTGACCGCCGCCGTGTTGCGCGCTTCGGCGGGGCTCGCGGCACGCCTGCCGCTAGTGCGCGTCACCAATCTTGCCCGCACACTGGAAGCACTGAAGAAAGCGGGCATTTGGATCGGCGGTGCGGTGGGCGACGCGAGCAGCGACTTTTACTGCGCCGACCTGAAAGGACCGATTGCGATCGTACTCGGTAACGAAGGCGAAGGTCTGCGCGAACTCACCCGCAAGACCTGCGACTTCCTGTGGGCAATACCAATGGCGCCTGGCGTCGAGAGCCTTAACGTCAGTGTCGCAACCGCGGTGATGCTGTTCGAAGCCGTGCGCCAAAGGCGATGCGGATGATTGCGCCTCGTCCTGACAACAGCGCTCGTGACTTTATTGCCACTAGCACGTTGTTGAGAAACGCACTTCCTGTGCGTTTCTCAAGTCGCGAGTCCGACACATGTCCGGACTCGCTCTCCACGGATCAAGCACTTACGTGCTCGATCCATGTGCGAACCATCCATGGTTCGCGCCCGCAGGCTGTTTCTCAACAGCCTGCTAGAGTCCTTGATGAAGCTGGATCTTGTCATTTGAGTCAAATTTTCGTCGGTGCGGCTTTGGCTGTTGAAGCCCCCTTGAGTACAAGGGGGGTGAGGATCGGCGCTGACACGCCGCGAGGCGTGTGCCGAGCCGAACGACCGGCGGCTGTGCCGCCGGGCCGGAAATGCGCGCAGCGCTCAATGGGGGTTTTGGCAAGCACGCTGTCTGGCGAAGCAAACAGTGCTTGGCGGTCTGAGGCGAAGCCTCGCTTGAGTTCGCAGGCGTTCGCGACCACGATCATGGCTGAAATACTCCCGCAAGAATGAGGGTTTTGCGGCCATGGACGGTGCGGAAGACCTTCGCTGTTCCTCACTCCACCCCAACCTGCCCGGCCCAGCGGCGCGCCGCTGGCGTTCGCAGTTGCGGTCCGCATGCTGGCCAAACGCGCCTGACTCATCCCCGAACATCGGGGAGGAACCAACATCCAATCGACACACTTTCACGCCAACGTCTGTTCAAATGTGGTTCTGTTGCTGAAAAGGCGCCGTGTTTCACGAAATAAATGAAAAAGATGCGCCAAGCCGTTGAACTCTTAACGACATTTAACGTCCAATCGCCTAGTAAAGAGACGCTGAACAGCGCGATCATCCAACCTATGAAACTTGCGGCACACCTTTTGTGGCTGGTTGCGCCTGGTTTGATGGCCAGCGACGGGATTCCTTTGCTCACGCCGCAAGGCGCTGAGGTGCAGTCGGCATGGGTGCCGGTGTTCGTTCTGGGCGAGACTCCAGGGCCGCTTTTTCCGGTGATCGACGCAGACCAATCCGCGGGCGATGGCGTCATGATCGGACTGGCCCAGGTTTCGCGAGATCGCCTCTGGCGCGGCAGGACGGAGTCCACCGCGATTGATGCGGGCTGGTCCATGACCGATTCGATGGGCATTGGGGCCAGCGTGACGGTGACTGACTTCGTGCCTTGCCGCAGCCTGATGCATACGCCGCTCGCTCCGGTGCAATCGGATCCGTGCACATCGTTCAACGCCAGTGGCGTCGAAGTATCTGCGAACGTGCAGCTGGGATTTGTGGGACTGGCTTTAGGTGCAAGCGAATCGCCCGCGATCTGGGTCCTCCCTGGGCAATTGCCTATGAACGATATGGCCGCAGCCCTGAGCACCTCATTTCACAGTTTCAACCTGGCGGAACCTGCGACATCGATTTTCGTGAGCGGGGAAATGGTGCTGTCGCCCGTGTCCTCTCTGGGCATCTCCCTGACTCGCACAGAGCTGACATTACTGGACAATTCGCCCGATCTTGATCGCATGCAGCTAAGGCTTGCTTATGGCGATTTCAGTGCGGACATGGCGACTCAGATGATTCGCCGAGGAATGGACTCGCTAAGTCCATGGTGGGCAGGCCTGGATCTTGGTGTCAGCTGGCGCACACCCTGGCGAGGCGTTTTGTCGGTCGGCGCGCAGAACCTGATCACCAAAGGGCAGCCGCCGGAATTGGCGCAACCGGTCATCCAGGACCGCGAACCCGACATCTTTTCGCGCACCCCTTATGTGCGTTATGAGCAAGACTTCTAACGAATCCTGTCGAGGCTTCGCCTCAGACCGCCGAGCATTGTTGGCTTCGCCAGACACCGTACTTGCCACAACCCCCATTGAGCGCTCCGCGCATTTCCGGCCCGGCGGCACAGCCGCCGGTCGTTCGGCTCGGCACACGCCTTGCGGCGTGTCAGCGCCGATCCTCAGGTATTCAAGGGGGCTTCAACAGCCAAAGCCGCTTCGAAGAATCGTTGACTCAAGAGACAAAATTCCGCTCAGTCAAGGACTCTGACCGCAGACCAATCAGCTTCGTTCGTGCGCATTCTTGTCAACACCCCCTGCAGGTCAACGCATTCGACTGATCTTCGTTTTCTCCTCACAAACCGGCAAACTTGCCGAAGTCAGGAGCACAACATGCTGAAGTTCGGACTTATTCTCTCGATCCTGATGTCGGCGACAATCGCCAGCGCTGCGACGCCGCGCATTGATGTCCGTCAGGCACGGCAGGAGGCCCGCATTGAACAAGGCGCGATCAGCGGCAGACTCTCGCAGCGGGAACTGGCAACGCTCAATCGTCAACAGGACCGAATCGCCCGCGCCGAGCGACGCTTCGAATCCGACGGGGTTGTGACTCGGCAGGAACGCGCCCGACTGCACCATCGGCTGAATGCTTCGTCCCGCACCATTTCTCATGCAAAGCGTCATCGTTGGTGAGCGTCGGTTTTTGATCTACCGGCGAGCAAAGTTGGCGCCAAGCTGTCCGCCAACATAACAAGCGGGCTTAACAAGAACAGCTAAACTGTTGCCAGAACTAGAAAACACTTGTCAAAACGCCTAGCTTTGCGATTCAATATCTCATCAAATGAGATTGCCCACTGTTATGCGCGCCGTGTTTGCCCTTCTCGTTGCATTTTTGCCTACGGCAGCGCTCGGCGCAGACGTTCGCAATGTGCGAGTACAGGTACTCAAGAAAGAAACGCGAGCCATCGTTGAGCTCTCGCGCGAAGCTGAGTACAAGGTCTTCACGTTGGAGGGGCCCGATCGGCTGGTACTCGATATCGTCGATGGCAAACTGACGCGCGATGTTACGGCTGATGGTCGCGGCTTAGTCAAATCGGTGCGCACCGGGCAGCCGGCTCACAACCGTCTGCGTATCGTGTTCGACCTGACGGCACCGGTTCGGCCGAAGTCCTTTGTGTTGCCGCCCGCCGATCGGTTTCGTCACCGGCTGATCGTCGACATGGCGGCGCTGGACACCATCGAGCACGAAGTACCCAAGACCGGCAGGATCGGCAAGTCCGAGCAACGCGATGTCGTGATCGCAGTGGATGCCGGTCACGGTGGCGCCGATCCTGGGGCAATCGGACCTGGCGGCACCTACGAAAAACGCATCACGCTGAAAGTGGCCAGGCTCCTGGCGGCAAAAATCGACGCCGAACCCGGCATGCGCGCGGTGCTGATCCGCGACGACGACACCTTCGTTCCGCTCCGCGATCGCTATGAGAAGGCGCGCGAAGAAAAAGCAGACTTGTTCGTCTCGGTGCATGCAGATGCGGCTCTGAATCGTTCTGCGCGTGGCTCGAGCGTTTATGTCATGAGCACTCGTGGCGCCAGCAGCGAAGCCACGCGATATCTGGCAGAACGCGAGAATCGGTCGGATCTGATCGGAGGCGTTTCGCTGAACAACAAAGACACTGTACTTGCCTCGGTCTTACTCGATCTCTCACAAGGCGCAACGCTAGAAGCCAGCTCTCAAGCAGCTGAACATCTGTTGACCTCTTTGCAGCGCATGGGTAAAGCCCATAAGCGCTATGTTGAACGCGCGAACTTCTTCGTCCTTCGCTCACCCGACGTACCGAGCGTGCTGATCGAGACCGGCTTCATCAGCAACCCAGACGAAGAGCGCAAACTGAACGATGCTGGCCATCGCGATCGGCTGGCAGAGGCAATTCTGACCGGCATGCGCGACTACTTTCACGCGGCGCCGCCGCCGGGAACGTGGATCGCCGCAAACGCGACTCAGCGATCACATGTTGTTGCGCGCGGTGAAACCTTGAGCGAAATCGCCGTGCGTCATGGCGTCAGTGTGGCGCGCATTCGCCGAGCCAACGCGTTGGCGAGCGATCGAGTGAACGTTGGCAAGGTGTTGAAAATTCCCACATCGTCTTAAGCTCGTGAGATCTGGCAATTTCAGGCGCTGGCGACTGGGCAGCTCATTGACACAGTGGAGTGCGAGACCAAAACGGGGCTCGTGAGCCTTAGAATCGGAGAAACCGAGTCGTCTGCAACGCTAAAGTAGCAGTCGGCGAATCGAGATTCCGGCGGCGTCGAAGTCACATCCGGACCAGGCCATGCCCGTTGGATGACTTCACCCAGTCGGCCGTCATCTGATTGGGTGCGTGACCGCTCGCATTGTCGCCATCGGTTCCAACTAAGTGCCGCGGCTCAGAGCGTGAACCGTTCGCCCAAATACACCTCGCGGACCTTGGGATGGTCGAGGATTTGTTTTGGACTGCCCTCGGCAAGCACCTGGCCTGCGTTCAGCACATAAGCGCGATCGCAGATGCCCAAGGTCTCGCGAACGTTGTGGTCGGTGATCAGCACGCCGATGCCCCGGTCTTTGAGATGCGCAATGGTCGACTGAATTTCACCGACGGTAATCGGATCGACGCCAGCGAATGGCTCATCAAGCATAATGAAACGCGGCTTGACAGCTAATGTTCGCGCAATTTCGACGCGGCGCCGCTCGCCACCGGACAAGCTTTGCCCCATCTGAGCGCGCAGGTGCGTCACTTGCAGCTCTTCAAGCAGCGACTCCAGGATCTTCTGCCGCCCCCGACGGGTCAGATCGCGGCGCATTTCGAGTACGGTCAAGATATTGTCCTCGACGCTCAATCGTCGAAACACGCTCGGTTCTTGCGGCAAATAGCCGATACCCATGCGTGCACGATCAGCCATCGACAGCGCAGTAATGTTCTTGCCGTCGATTTCGATGCGGCCGCGGTCTGCCGCAACCAAACCCACAATCATGTAAAAACAGGTGGTCTTGCCGGCGCCATTGGGCCCCAACAACCCTACGACTTCGCCAACGCTCAGGTGACAATTGACGCCGCGGACGACTTCGCGGCCGCGGTAGCTCTTGGCGATGTCGTCGACGAGCAACACTACTCGGGTTTCGCCGGCGCTCGCGGCGGGATCACGAGTTCCACACCACCTGCGTCATCGCCAGCAACTACGCGACCATCTTTGACCGAGTACACAACTCGCTCCGATCGAAGCGTGCCCTGAGGGCGTTCGATGACGACACCACCCGTCAACTCGATGCTCTCATTGGCGAGTGCGTAGTCGATACGACGCGCCTGCGCGCGCAACTCGCCGCCTGCCTCGACCTGCTGGCGCAGCGTCGCCGGTTTGCCGGTCAACACCGCGCGCGACACTTCGCCCTGGGCCTGGGTGATATAGGCGCGTTCGGCTCCGACCTCCAGTGAGCCTTGCGTGATGCGGACATTGCCGATCAGTACCGTCGAGTCTTTTGCCAGATCGGCCTCAGAACGGTCGGAGCGAATGCGCATCGGCTGCTGGCGATCGCTGTCCAACGCGAATACCGGGAGCGATAGAAGCACGCCCAGCGACACGACCCATGGCGTGATCAACCGAGCTGCGGCAACTCGACCCTTGGGTCTCTGAGCTGCGGTCATACTCGAGTCCTTGACAGAGCAGCGTGTGCTGAGCCGAACGACCTTCGGCTGTTCCGCCGGGCCACGAAACTGTGTTGATCTGGATGCGTTGTTTGTCCGTGGATAAGGCCAACAACGTTCCGCTGCCTGAGGCGAAGCCTCGCTAAGACTTGCGTTTTTGCGTGACATAAACACCCTCCACATCGTTCTGCAGCACCACTCGATCGTTCTTAAGATCGGCACGCAAGCCCACGCCGCTGATCTGGCCCTGCGCTTGCGCCAGAGTGACGGCCTCGTCGCTGACGACCAGCCGCTCGGTCATGCGAAACTCAATGCGCTCACCCGTGATGGTCGTCGTCGGCCGTGTTTCGCGCCGCCCAACAATTCGCACATCGTCTTCAAGCCACAGTCTATCCGCTCCGATATCGAGTCTGCCGACACGGGCCTCGCCCTTCCAGCGCGCGCCCCCCTCGCTGAGTACGTCAAACAATGGTGTTTCGATCAGGTATTCATCGCCGCGCCTTGGACTGACAATGCGCGGGCTGATCAAAACCAGATTCGGCGCTCCGGTTTTGTCGTATACACGCATCTCAACGCCGCGGATCTCGTTATCCTGCCGGGCCGCCTGGGGCTTTATCGGCGCCAGACGATCGGGAGCGAAATAGCGCAGCAGGGCGTAGCTCGCCAAGGCCGTCAAGGCCAGCGCAGCCGCTACCCAACGGGTTCGTTCGGGCGTCACAACGCCCGCTCAATCAGTGCATCGAGTTGGCCACGCGCATGCAGAACAGCATCGATGAATTCGCGTACCGCACCCATTCCGGCCGGACGCGTCGCCACAAAATGACAGGGCACATGGATCGCGGCGGATGCTTCAACAACGGTTGCCGCCAGACCCACACGACGAAGAATCGGCAAATCCGGCACATCGTCGCCCATAAACGCGGCCTCATCGAACGCGATCCCGGCAGATTCAAGCATTGCTTCGAAGCTCGTCAACTTCTGCGTCACGCCGAGTGCTACGTCTTGGATGCCAAGTTCGCGCAACCGACGCGCGGTCGCCTCGCTGTGGCGGGCGCTGATGACCACAATACGAATGCCGGCCAGCTGCAGGAGCTTCAGTCCCAGGCCGTCCCGGGCATGAAAGGCTTTGGATTCGCTTTCGCCATAAATCAGCCTGCCATCGGTCAGCACTCCGTCGACATCAAAGCCGATCAGCCGGAGGCGCTCGGCACGCGCAGCGAAATCTGCTGCGATCATCAAATCACCCGCGCGCGCAGTAGATCGTGGAAATTGAGTGCCCCGACCAGGCGCCGTTGGGCGTCCACGACCGGCAACGCGTTGATCTTGTGCTGCTCCATCATCTGCGCTGCCTCCACGGCAAGCTTGTCCGCATCGATCATCCGCGGCTGACGAGTCATCAATGACGTGACCGGCGTGGCGCGCAGATCGACACTGGCATCGTCGAGCGTACGCCGTAAATCGCCATCGGTGAATACGCCGACCAGGCAACCATCGCGATCGGTAATGGCGGCAATTCCCAAGTTCTTGCGCGTCATTTCCATCAGAGCATCGGTGACCGACGCCTGCTCATCGACTCGCGGAATCTCTACGCCCGTGTGCATAACATCACGGATATGCACCAACAGGCGGCGCCCCAGTTGACCCGCAGGGTGCGAGGCGGCGAAGTCGTCGCTGGTGAAGCCGCGTGCTTCCAGCAGGGCTACTGCGAGCGCATCGCCCATGACCAACGCAGTGGAGGTGCTGGCGGTGGGCGCCAATCCTAGCGGACAGGCTTCAATACTGACTGACACATCCAAGTGCACATCGGCCAGCCGGGCCAGCGATGAACGGCCGTTGCCGCTCATGGCAATTAACGGCACGCCCTTTCGTTTGATCACTGGCACGATGGTGAGCAGCTCATCGGTTTCGCCGGAGTTCGATAGCGCGACAACAACATCCTGCGCCATGATCATGCCCAAATCCCCATGGCTGGCTTCGGCAGGGTGCACAAAAAACGACGGCGTACCAGTGCTGGCAAGTGTGGCTGCGATTTTGTGGCCGATGTGGCCGCTCTTACCCATGCCGCTGACCACCACTCGGCCCTCGCAGCGGAGCATCAGGCGGCAAGCGTGGACAAACGCCGTGTCGATGCGCATCCCCAGCGCCGCAATGGCTCGCGCTTCAATGTCGATCACCCTTCTTGCCGATGACAACAGCGCATTGGCGTCGGCAAGTTCTGCTGGTTGCAATACAGCATTCATCGGTTGGATTTCACTTTCGGTTCGGCTAGCGGTACGATCCGCGCCCTTTTCGCGGCGCTAGGGAATATCAGAGGCGACGCGCACAATATAAAGATCAAGATAGCCCAGGAGCGCTGAACGTGGATGCAGCCACCGTAAGAACGTTGATCGAAAAAGGTATGCCTGGCGCACGCGTCACTGTTGACGGTGCCGATGGAGTGCATTTTGAAGCGACCGTCATTGCCTCCGAATTTGCCGGAATGCGCCCGCTTGCACGCCATCGGCGCGTCTATGACACACTCGGGGACTTGCTCGGCGGGGCGATCCACGCGCTGGCGCTGAAAACGCTGACGCCGGAAGAAGCGGGCTGAGTGGTGGTATCGGAAAGTCAGAGGCTTTTGGAATCGACGTTTGATTGCGCCGTTCCACTTATAGGTGCTGCTGTGAAGTTCACTGCCAGCGACGACACTGCGGTACAGACAAGGACAGGTCATGGCAAAAATCATTGTTGAGGGCGGTGTTCCGCTCAATGGCGAGGTGTGGATCTCAGGCGCGAAGAACGCCGTATTGCCGATTCTTTCGGCGACGTTGCTTGCCAATAGCCCCTGCTCAATCAGCAACGTACCGCACCTGCACGACGTGACCACCACGATGGAACTGTTGGGTCAGATGGGGGTGGAGCTGGTTGTCGACGAGCGCATGCGCATTCACGCCGACCCGACGAAAGTGCACTCATGTTTTGCGCCCTACGATTTGGTCAAGACCATGCGCGCTTCGATTTTGGTGCTCGGTCCGCTGGTTGCACGATACGGTCGCGCCGATGTCTCGCTGCCAGGTGGCTGCGCCATCGGCTCGCGTCCTGTCGATCTGCACATCAAAGGCCTGCAAGCATTGGGCGCCGAGATCGTGGTCGAAAACGGTTACATCAAAGCAACAGCAAAGCGCCTCAGGGGCGCACGCATTGTACTTGACCTCGTGACCGTAACTGGCACCGAGAACATCATGATGGCAGCGGCGCTGGCCCACGGCACGACGATCATCGAGAACGCCGCACAAGAGCCGGAAGTTGTCGACCTGGCGAACTTCTTGATTGCCATGGGCGCGCAAATCGAAGGTGCGGGAAGCAATACGATTGTGGTTCACGGCGTGCCCGAACTCACGGGCTGTCAGTACGACGTGCTGCCGGATCGCATCGAAACCGGCACTTTCCTCGTCGCTGGCGCCATCAGCGGAGGCCGTGTTCTGCTCAAACGCGCTCGGCCAAAAACGCTTGATGCGGTGCTACAGAAGCTGGAGGATGCAGGCGCTCACTTAAACACCAGCGACGACGCGATCGAGCTCGATATGCGCGGTAATCGCCCGAAAGCCGTGACGGTCACCACCGCGCCCTACCCGGCGTTTCCAACCGATATGCAGGCGCAATTCACGGCACTGAACTCGGTCGCCCACGGTGTCGGCATGGTCACCGAAACGGTTTTCGAGAATCGTTTTATGCACGTGCACGAATTGCGTCGGCTGGGTGCGGATATCACGCTGCACGGCAATACAGCCGTCATTAGCGGCGTCTCGGCAATGACCGGCGCGCCATTGATGGCAACCGATCTTCGCGCGTCCGCCAGTTTGGTGTTGGCCGGGCTGGCAGCCAGTGGCGAAACGACCATTGATCGCGTTTACCATATCGATCGCGGCTACGAGTGCATCGAAGAGAAGCTTGGCGCACTCGGAGCCAGAATCAGGCGCCTGCCAAATTAGCAGGCTGTTGAGAAACAGCCTGCTAGAGCCCTGGACGGAGCGCAAGTTTGCCGATGAGCGAAGGCGCGCTTCGCCTTGAGGTGCGCACTGCATTTGAATTTGGCTTACGTGTAATGGGCGTGTAAGAGCAAACCGGACTGTTCTGCTCAATAGCGCGATGGGAGGTTTCAACGGCTATATTGCATAGACCGTTGCACTGTTGAAGCGCCCATGTCGATCGACGCCAGCCGTTTGAAGCATCTTTACCCACTCGACTCATTACGGCCTGAGCATCTGGAAGTCATTGCACGAGAAGCAGACTCCGCAGAATTCGGCGTCGGGCAGGTGCTGTTTCGCGCTGGCGACAGCGATGAACATACGCATTACTTGTTGAGTGGAATCATCGCTGGCGAATACCCAGACGGCAAACGCAAGGACATCTCTGGCGAGTCCTTGCAAGGCCGCTATCCACTTGGCGACCTGATGCCCAGGCGCTTTACCGCAACCGTACAATCGCTGACTGCAACCATCGTCACAGTCGATCGCCGCTTTCTCGAAAAGCTCATCACCTTCGACCAACTGACGCGCAGCGATGGCTTCAAACATCTCGACAAGGATCCGGAGAATCGCTGGGTTTTTCGCCTGCTCCAAAACAATGCGCTGCGTCGCGTACCGGCAGGGAATTTGGAGCGCCTGTTTACGCGCTTCGAAGAGATCACGGTCAAGAACCACCAGACCGTGGTCCGCGAGGGCGACGACGGCGATTATTTTTATGTCATCAAGGATGGGGCAGCCAGCGTGATCCAGGCCGGCGACGGCGAACCGGCAGTGGTTGCTTACCTGGTCCGCGGCGACAGCTTTGGCGAAGACGCGCTATTGAGCAATAGCGTGCGCAACGCCAGCGTGACAATGATCAAAGATGGAAAGCTGATGCGTTTGAAAAAAAGCGACTTCAGCGAGTTGCTAAAGCAGCCCGCCGTCGAATGGCTGAGCGCCGCAAAAGCCTCGATCCTGGTTCGCCAAGGTGCCGGCGTGATCGACGTGCGGCTTCCCGAGGAGTTCGAGGAGCGCGCGATCAAAGGCTCTATGAACATGCCGCTATCGCGTTTACGCGAGTACATTGCGCATCTGGATAGGGAACGCTCCTACATCTGTTATTGCAACACCGGGGAGCGCAGCGCAGCCGCCGCATTCATCCTGACCAAACTGGGATTCGACGCCTTTGCGCTGACCGGCGGCTTGTCCGGGATGGTCAAGCAGCTGAAGTAAGCGACCGACTTGCTAACGCAATAACGCTGTCAAGTCGTTGCCTGTCGGCGTCTTGCCCATGGCACGCTCAGCTGCCAGCCGCCACGCCAGCCTTGCCCGATCGGCTTCATCGCGCGCCTCGAACAAATGCGCGGCCTCGATCAGCGCCTCGATGCGCGGATTTGCCGACAGCGACAAGCGCAGGTAGTCCTGGGCTTTGCCGGTGATCTCCGACAATCGACACCAGCGGGCCAGCGCGAGTAACAACCCTGGACTGCCAGGATGTTTGGGCAACATCGCCTCGGCACGTTTGATGCGAGATGTAGCGGATTCGACTGGCGCAGCGGCATACAACTCGGCCAGAGGCTCCGACCATTCTCTCGCCAGTGCCGCTTCGATGGCCTCCGCCGCAAGGTTGCGACTGCCCACGCGGGATTCTGCGCAAGCCAAGGCTTGCAACACCACAAGATCCCGGCGCTCGATCTTACCGAAGCGCCTCCATAGCGAATCCAATGAAGCGAGATCAGGCGCCTGCTCTAACGCAGCCGCCAATACGCGCAACTCCAAAGCGGCGAATTCGCGATCACCGATCTGGCGCAAACTGCCCAGGCGTTCGAGCGCTGGCACAGCGTCAGCGGCGCGCTGACGCTTGAGCATGCCATCGATCACAGCACGCAGGACCACCGGCGGCGCATCGGCCTTTTCGCTCCGCGCAACAACGCCAGCGAACGCCGACTCATCGCCGCGTTCGGCGCGCCACACGTCGCCGAGAACGGCCGCAATGTCCGTTCCGCGATCAAGCTTGCCCGCATTGCGCAAAATCTCGTCGACCAACGCCACCTCACCGCGCTGCTGCGCCACATCAGCCGCTGACAGCAGCGCACTCAATCGTTGTGCCGGCTCCGGACTTGCCGCCAACAGCGCACGCTGAGCCGCGTACAACTGGCCGGCATAACTTAAGACCAGACCTTCATCGAGACGCGTTGTGGCCTTCGTCCGACGCCCATGTCGCCAAAAACGCGGCAATCGCACGAGAAGAACGTAGAGCGCAAAGAGCAGTGCGCTCAGGATGATTGCCGCAATCATCAAAAATACAACGCTTGTGTCGATTTCGTAGCCGTGAAATCGAACCAGAACAAGGCCCGGATCGGTGCGCAGGAAATAGCCCGTCAACGCGGCAAATGTTGCCAAAGCCAAGAACCAGGCCAACCGCAATATCCAACGCATCAGTGGACCTCAGCCGCGCCCGACGGCCCGCGTTCCTGTTCCTCGGCTGGCAGCTGCGTCGGCGGCGCGACGTCCTCGGCAGCCTCCGGAAGGTCCGCCTTCGGCAAGGTGTCCGTCACATCCTGCGCGACGTCCTGAGGCGCCGCGGTCGGCCCATCCACCGATTCTCTGCGCCCCATCCTGGCCAACTCACGCCGCGCCTCACCCAGCGTCGGCAGTTCCGGCGCAAAGGGGGCTCCGATGATTTCGTCAAGCGCTGCAGACGCTTGATTGACCGAACTGTCGCGCTGATCCAGACGTTCGGCCATGGTCGCTCGTACACCCGCCAAAAGTGCCTTGGCAGAAACGCCCTCGCCTCGCAGCAACAGCCAGCGGGCGGCGCTCAGATCCAGTGCGATTCGATCGCGCACCCAAAGATCGCTGGTATCGCCCGCCTCCAGACGGCGCACCCGAAAGTAACGATCCAGCGAAGCCAATGCGTTCTGATACCACGCATTTCCCTGTTTGGAGTGCAGCTGCTTCCCGCTGGCCAGAGGCCAGGTTGCGGCTTGTTCCGACAAGACTTGCAAACGTGCGAGAAGTGGTGGAAGGTCGATGGCGACGATCGCTGCCAGCATTTCGATTTCGAGCTGCAGTGTCTGCCGAGCCGTGGCAACGCGGACGTCGGCACTTTCTTTGAGTTGAGCGTCAGCCAGGCGCAGAGCGGATAACGCACCACTGATGTCTCCGAATAACATCAGGCGCTGCTCCGCCAGATGCATCAAAAAATCCGCTTCTACGACACGCTGTTTGTCGATTCCCTGGGCATCACCGCGTTCCACATTGCCAAGACTGTCTTCGATCACGCCCAATCGCTGTGTAAGCCCCAGCACCTGCTGGCGTAAGGCGCGATTGACTTGAGCGGCATCGTCTAAACGCGCACGCAGCGAATCGACCTCCGGCGACGATACGGCCGCCATCGGCGTGGCAACGGAGCTGACAACCTCACGAGTCCACCACCAATAGCCGAAGCCAGCCACGCCGAGCAACAGAACAAACAGAAAGAGCCAAGGCAAACGGGGCTTCGAAGGCCGCGGCGCGGGCGCCGTGACGTCATCCCCACCCGGTAACGAATCGTCAGTCATGCGCGGATGGTATCTGAAAGCACAGGTTTAAGTTGGTACATTGGCTCCAGTCGCAGCTTGACGCACAACGTCCGGCAAGCGAACTGGACGCCCTGTCACGGGCGAAACCCAGACAATAACGCTGTGACCATCCGAGTAGAGAATATCTTCGTCTTCAGCATCGATCATTCTGTGATCCACTGTCAGGGACGTGGTCCCGACACGAGCGCATGTCAACAGGACACGCAAAACAGCGGGGTAGCCGATCGACCGGCGAAAGTTGACGTTAGCGGCGGCTAGAACAGGTTCAGCAACGGCACTGCGCCAGGATCCATCCAATGACGCAAACCATTGAATGCGAGCCTCTTCGATGAACGTCAGAAACTGCCCGTTGTTGACGTGATCGTAGGCGTCCAGATCTCGCCATCGTAAAGGAATTCGGACATCGATCAATTGCATGAAGGGCAGCCGTCAGTCGCTGCCACACAAGCTAACCGACGCGAGATAGTTTCGCCAAGGCTGGCGCACGCTTGAGCAATTCTACGATCACGGCCAGTTGCTGGAATGCCGCAGGCTCGATTTCCTGAAACTCAACGCCAATCCTCGCGCCATCAATATGAGCAACGCGGGCTTGTGCCGCAAATGGTCGCTTTTCGTCAAGCTCGAGCAACAATTCGACATGATTGCCGATTGCACCAAAGGACCCTTCCTGTTGCTCAAGTAGAGCACCATTGAGCGACACATCAATGACCAACCCTGCGATCGCCTGTTCGGCGACCACGCGAAATCGTCCGGGGAGCGCAAATCGCGGCTCTTGACGCCGATCGAGGATGACATGCCCCATTTGACCACTCACCTCGGCAGTGCTGTTGAGTCCGGCCAAACTGTGCATGCTGGTGTCCCCTAAAGATGTGACGGCGTTCCTGCTTTGGACATGATCGCAAGAAACGTGCCGGCTCCAGGTCTGGGGCAGGCTTTCCCATCCCGCTGAGCTGCGCCTACGACCAATCGACGATGGGAGAAAGTACTCCTTTCGCCGCACGTCCGGTTCTGTGAGGGTGACTGATTTACTCGATTAGCAGCCTGCCGGTCATCATACGGTAACAGTCAGCCCAAACGAAAAGAAACGCCCGAGGAGGACTCGGGCGCTTCTCAACGAGTGTTACACAGAACCGCCTCGAAGCGTGAGCTTCGAGGCTCAGGTTAACTCATGCTATCGGCGAAGTCCTCGGTACGGCTGGCGCGACCGATTTCGCCCAAGGCTTCGAGTTCCTCGCTAGCCAGGTTCTCCGCCTTGCGACGGCGCTTGTCATGATGCGCCAATCCCGTTCCGGCCGGGATCAGGCGACCCACGATGACATTTTCCTTCAGACCGCGCAGCGTATCTCGCGTACCGCGAACAGCAGCTTCTGTGAGCACGCGGGTGGTTTCTTGGAAGGACGCTGCCGAGATGAAGCTCTCGGTCGCGAGCGATGCCTTGGTGATGCCCAGCAGAACGCGGTCGTACTCGGCGCCCTGTTCGTTACGTGCGGCGGCACGGCGATTTTCTTCGATGACGCGGACACGATCGATTTGCTCGCCGCGCAGATAGCGCGTATCGCCGGTGGCAGTGATCTCGACCTTTCTCAACATCTGACGAACGATGACTTCAATGTGCTTGTCGTTGATCTTCACGCCCTGCAAACGGTAGACGTCCTGGATTTCCTTGGTCAAGTACACTGCAAGCGGCTCGACTCCCAGCAGGCGCAGGATGTCCTGCGGATTCGGCTCGCCGTCGACGACGGTTTCGCCCTTCTCCACATGTTCGCCTTCAAAGACGATGACCTGGCGCCACTTCGGAATCAGCTCCTCGTGAACGTTTCCATCCTTATCGGTGATCAGCAGGCGCTGTTTGCCCTTAGTGTCTTTGCCGAAGCTCACAACACCTGTGCACTCGGCCAAAATCGCCGGCTCTTTCGGCTTGCGTGCTTCGAACAGATCGGCAACGCGCGGCAAACCGCCGGTAATGTCGCGGGTCTTCGACGTTTCTTGCGGGATACGAGCGACGACATCGCCAACGCCGACTTCAGCACCGTCCTGCAGCGATACGATCGCACCTGACGGAAGGAAGTACTGAGCAGTAATGTCAGTACCCGGCAGCACCAAATGCTCGCCATTCAAGCCTTCGAGGCGAATCATCGGGCGCAAGTCTTTGGCGGCGCCACCGCGGCGCTTCGGGTCAGTGACGACGTTGCTTTGCAGTCCCGTCAGTTCATCGATCTGCTCGTTGACGGTAACACCGTCAACGAAGTCGATAAAGCGCATGCGGCCCGCAACTTCAGAAACGATCGGATGGGTATGCGGATCCCAATTGGCGACCGTCTGGCCGCCCTTCACCGCATCGCCATCGCGCACGGTGAGTACGGAGCCGTACGGCACCTTGTAGCGCTCACGCTCACGGCCGTGGCCGTCGAGCACGCACACTTCGCCGGAACGCGATACGGCGACCAGGTGGCCAGCGGTATGTTCGACGGTCTTCAAGTTGTTGAGTCGAATCGAACCCGTGGTCTTGATCTGCACGTGATCCTGCGCCGCCACTCGGCTCGCTGCGCCGCCGATGTGGAAGGTACGCATGGTGAGCTGCGTACCAGGTTCACCAATCGACTGTGCGGCAATCACGCCCACCGCCTCGCCGATGTTGACGCGATGCCCACGTGCCAGATCGCGGCCGTAACAATTGGCGCAAACGCCAAAACGCGTCGCGCAGGTGATGGTCGAACGCACTTTCACCAACTGCACGCTCATTTCTTCCAGCTTGGTGACCCAGGCCTCGTCGAGCAGCGTGTTGCGCGTCACGACCGGGGTATCGTCATTGCCTGGCAGGAAAACATCTTCGGCTACAACGCGACCCAACACGCGATCGCGCAGCGCCTCGATGACGTCGCCGCCTTCGACGATCGGCGCCATCGTCACGCCCTCGAGTGTGCCGCAATCGACTTCGGTGATGACCACGTCTTGGGCAACGTCGACCAGACGACGCGTCAGATACCCTGAGTTCGCGGTCTTGAGCGCGGTATCGGCCAGACCTTTACGCGCACCGTGAGTCGAGATGAAGTATTGCAACACGTCCAAGCCTTCGCGGAAGTTGGCCTTGATCGGTGTTTCGATGATCGAGCCGTCTGGCTTGGCCATCAGCCCGCGCATACCAGCCAGCTGGCGAATCTGCGCTGCGCTACCACGCGCGCCTGAATCGGCCATGATGTAAATCGAGTTCATCGATTTTTGTTCGACATCGTTGCCGTCGCGGTCTTTGACCTTGTCGGAACCGATACCCTTCATCATCGCCTGGGCGACTTGCTCGTTGGTGCGCGACCAAATATCGACCACTTTGTTATAGCGCTCGCCGGCCGTCACCAGACCTGACGTAAACTGGTCTTGGATCTCGCGCACTTCAACTTCGGCGCGCTCCAAAATGGCCTCCTTTTCGGCCGGCACTTTCAGATCGTCGATGCCGATCGAAACACCAGCGCGCGTTGCGTAAGAGAAGCCGGTGTACATCAACTGATCCGCGAAGATCACCGTGTCCTTCAGGCCCAGGCGACGGTAACACGCATTGATCAGACCGGAGACGGCCTTCTTGGTCAACGACTGATTGACGATCGAGAACGGCAGTCCCGCCGGCAAAATTTCCGACAACAGCGCTCGCCCGACGGTGGTCTCGGTGAGCGTACGCTTCTGCTCGCGCTTGCCGTTTTCGTCGATCACCGTCTCATTGATGCGCACGCGAATTTTGGCGTGCAAATCGACTTTGTTCGAGTTGTAAGCGCGGTGGACTTCCTTGACGTCGGTAAAGGCCATGCCCTCGCCACGTTTGTTAACCAGCTCGCGCGTCATGTAGTACAGACCCAACACCACGTCCTGCGTCGGTACGATGATCGGCTCGCCATTGGCGGGCGACAGGATGTTGTTGGTGCTCATCATCAGCGCGCGCGCTTCCAATTGAGCTTCCAGAGACAGCGGCACATGCACGGCCATCTGATCGCCGTCGAAATCGGCATTGAAGGCTGTACAGACCAGCGGATGCAACTGGATGGCCTTACCTTCGATGAGCACTGGCTCGAAAGCCTGGATCCCGAGACGATGCAAAGTCGGCGCGCGGTTCAGCAGCACGGGATGTTCGCGGATGACCTCTTCGAGGATATCCCACACCTCGGCGCTCTCGCGCTCGACCAACTTCTTGGCAGCTTTGATCGTCGTGGCCAGACCGCGACGCTGCAGCTTGCTGAAGATAAATGGCTTGAACAACTCCAGCGCCATTTTCTTTGGCAGACCACATTCGTGCAGCTTCAAGGTTGGACCGACCACGATCACCGAACGACCAGAATAATCAACTCGCTTGCCGAGCAGGTTCTGGCGGAAACGGCCCTGTTTGCCCTTGATCATGTCGGCCAAGGACTTCAGCGGGCGCTTATTGGTGCCCGTGATCGCACGGCCGCGACGGCCGTTGTCCATCAGTGCATCCACCGCTTCTTGCAGCATGCGCTTCTCGTTGCGCACGATGATGTCCGGCGCGTTGAGTTCGAGCAGGCGCTTCAAGCGATTATTGCGGTTGATGACGCGACGATAAAGGTCGTTCAGATCCGAGGTCGCGAAGCGACCGCCGTCCAGCGGGACCAGCGGACGCAGGTCAGGCGGCAATACCGGTAGTACCGTCATCACCATCCACTCGGGACGGTTGCCGGACTCGACGAACGCTTCCATCAGCTTGATACGCTTGCTGAGGCGCTTGAGCTTGGTCTCGGAGTTGGTGCTGGCGATTTCTTCCTTCAAACGCACCATCTCGGCGTTCAGGTCGATCGTGCGCAGCAGCTCATACACCGCTTCGGCGCCCATGCGCGCATCAAACTCATCGCCATGCTCTTCGACGGCAATCAGGAATTGTTCTTCCGTCAAAAGCTGTGCGCGATTGAGTGCAGTCAGGCCAGGATCGACGACCACATAGGCTTCGAAATACAGGATGCGCTCGATATCGCGCAGCGTCATGTCGAGCATCAGACCGATGCGCGACGGCAAGGACTTCAGAAACCAGATGTGCGCTGTCGGGCTCGCCAGTTCGATGTGACCCATGCGCTCGCGGCGCACTTTGGCCAGCGTCACTTCTGTGCCGCACTTCTCGCACACGACGCCGCGGTGCTTCATGCGCTTGTACTTGCCGCACAAGCACTCGTAGTCCTTGATCGGCCCGAAGATCGCAGCGCAGAACAAGCCATCGCGTTCCGGTTTGAAGGTACGGTAATTGATGGTTTCCGGCTTCTTGACCTCACCGAACGACCACGAGCGGATCAGATCCGGGCTCGACAGGCCAATGCGGATGGAATCGAAGTCCTGGGCCGGACGCTGCTGGTTGAACAGATTCAATAAATCTTTCATCGGTATGGCTCCAAAGACCTGCGATTACTGCGCTTCGTTCTCGAGTTCAATGTTGATGGACAAGGACCGAATCTCCTTGACCAGCACGTTGAACGACTCGGGCATGCCCGCGACCATCTGATGGTCGCCGTCGACGATGTTCTTGTACATCTGGTTGCGACCCTGCACGTCGTCGGATTTGACGGTGAGCATCTCCTGCAACGTGTACGCTGCGCCGTACGCTTCGAGCGCCCAGACTTCCATCTCGCCGAAACGCTGGCCACCGAACTGCGCCTTGCCGCCCAGCGGTTGCTGTGTGACCAACGAGTACGGGCCCGTGGAACGTGCGTGCATCTTGTCGTCGACCAGGTGATTGAGCTTGAGCATGTACATGTAGCCCACGGTGACCGGGCGTTCGAAAGCATCGCCAGTGCGACCGTCGTACAGAATCGTTTGTCCGGAATCCGGCAGACCTGCCAGCTTCAACATGCGCTTGATTTCGGCTTCGGTCGCGCCATCGAATACCGGCGTTGCCATCGGCACGCCCTTCTTCAGATTTTTCGCGAGCGTCAGCAATTCTTCGTCGCTGAAGTCCTTCAGGTTGACTTGCTCGCGCGCCATGTTCTTGTTGTAAATCTCATCCAGGAATTTTCGCAAATCGGCAATCGCCGCTTTGGCCTCGAGCATTTCGCCAATGCGCTTGCCCAAACCCTTCGCGGCCCAGCCCAAGTGCGTTTCCAGCACCTGCCCGATGTTCATTCGCGATGGCACGCCGAGCGGATTGAGCACGATGTCGACGCTGGTACCGTCCTCCATGTAAGGCATATCTTCGACCGGCACGATGTTCGAGATCACACCCTTATTGCCGTGGCGGCCGGCCATTTTGTCGCCCGGCTGGATACGGCGTTTGACGGCCAGATACACCTTGACCATCTTCAGCACGCCTGGCGCCAAATCGTCTCCGGCAGTGATCTTGGACTTCTTGTGCTCGAAACGTTTGTCGAATTCGGCCTTGTGGCGTTCAATTTGCTCTTGAGCTTTTTCGATTGCTTCGGCAGCCGCGTCGTCCTTCATGCGAATCGCAAACCACTCTTTGCGCTCAAGCCTGGCCAAGTATTCGCGAGTGATGGTCTCGCCCTTCTTGATGCCTTGCGGGCCGCCACTCACAACCTTGTCGACGAGCGCATCGGCGAGGCGGCTGTAAATGGCCGCTTCGAGAATGCGGAATTGATCGTCAAAGTCTTTCCGGACCCGGCGGATCTCGGTTTGTTCGATTTGCTGCGCGCGTTTGTCCTTTTCCAGACCGTCGCGCGTAAACACTTGCACGTCGATCACGGTGCCATCCATACCCGGCGGAACGCGCAGGCTGCTGTCTTTCACGTCCGACGCTTTTTCGCCGAAAATCGCGCGCAGCAATTTTTCTTCTGGTGTCAGCTGGGTCTCGCCTTTCGGCGTGACCTTGCCGACCATGATGTCGCCCGCATTGACCTCGGCGCCGATGTATACGATGCCGCTTTCATCCAGCCGCGACAGCGCTTGTTCGCCGACGTTCGGAATATCCGCGGTGATTTCCTCGGGCCCGAGCTTGGTGTCGCGCGCTACGCAAGTCAGCTCTTCAATGTGGATCGTGGTGTAGCGATCTTCCTTGACGACGCGCTCAGACACGAGGATCGAGTCCTCGAAGTTGTAGCCATTCCAGGGCATGAACGCGACCAGCATGTTCTGACCAAGCGCCAGCTCACCGATGTCGGTCGACGGGCCATCTGCCAGCACGTCTCCCGGCGCAACGCGGTCGCCGACATTCACCAACGGACGCTGATTGATGCAGGTGTTCTGGTTGCTGCGCGTGTACTTGATCAGGCTGTAGATATCGACGCCGGCGTCGTTTTCGCCGACTTCGTCTTCATGCACCTTGACTACGACGCGACCTGCGTCGATCTGCTCAACGATACCGCCGCGACGCGCATTGACGGTCACGCCAGAATCGCTGGCCACCTTGCGTTCGATGCCAGTGCCCACGACCGGCACATCGGCGCGCAATGTGGGAACGGCCTGTCGCTGCATGTTTGCGCCCATCAACGCGCGGTTAGCGTCATTGTGTTCCAGGAATGGTACCAGTGCCGCCGCGACCGACACGGTCTGCATCGGCGAGACGTCCATGTAATTCACTTCGGACGGTGATTTGAGCAGGATGTCGCCGCGTTCGCGGCAAGTCACCAGATCTTCGATCAACGTGCCTTTCTCATCCAGTACGGCATTGGCCTGCGCAACGACAAACTCGGCTTCCTCGATTGCCGAAAGGTAATCGACCTGCGGCGTCACTTTGCCGTCAATCACACGCCGGAACGGCGTTTCGATAAAACCGTAGTCGTTCGTGCGCGCATATACCGCGAGCGAGTTGATCAGGCCGATGTTCGGACCTTCCGGTGTTTCGATAGGGCAGACGCGACCATAGTGCGTCGGATGCACGTCGCGAACCTCGAATCCTGCCCGTTCACGCGTCAAACCGCCCGGGCCCAGCGCCGAGACGCGACGCTTGTGCGTCACTTCCGACAATGGGTTGTTCTGGTCCATAAATTGCGAGAGCTGCGAGGAACCGAAGAACTCTTTGATTGCGGCAGCGACTGGCTTGGCGTTGATCAGTTCCTGCGGCGTCAGGCCTTCCGACTCAGCCAGGGACAAGCGCTCTTTGACCGCGCGCTCGACACGTACGAGGCCGATGCGGAACACGTTCTCGGCCATTTCGCCGACGCTACGCACGCGGCGATTTCCGAGATGGTCGATGTCGTCAACGATGCCTTTGCCGTTGCGGATATCGATCAACACACGCATCACCGACAAAATATCGTCGTGCGACAGCACGCCCGAACCTGTGGTTTCCTTGCGGCCGACGCGGCGATTGAACTTCATTCGACCGACCGCCGACAGATCGTAGCGGTCTTGCTGGAAGAACAGGTTCTGGAACAGGTTTTGGGCAGCCTCCTTAGTCGGCGGTTCGCCCGGCCGCATCATGCGGTAAATCTCGACGAGCGCTTCAAGCGGTGTTCGGCTTGGGTCGATGCGTAGCGTATTCGAGATGTACGGTCCGCGATCCAGATCGTTAACGAAAATCGTTCCAATGCTGGCAATCTTGGCTTGACGGAAAGCGGCCAAATGATCATCCGTCAACTCGTCATTGGCGAGCGCCAACACCTCGCCGGTTTTGCTGTCAACCACATCCTCGCTCAAAATGCGACCAATCAAGTATTCATCCGGCACGGCCAGAGCCTTGGCTTTGGTCTTTTCCATTTGCCGAACATGGCGGGAGGTAATGCGCTTCCCGGACTCGACGATCAGTTCTTTGCCGATCACGATATCGAAGCTCGCCGTCTCACCGCGCAGCCGATCCGGCACCAATTCCATCGAAGCACCCGTCGAGCCTAACTCGAAGCGGTTGATCTCGAAGAACATATTCAGGATCTGCGTGTTGTTGTAGCCGAGCGCGCGCAGCAGGATCGTTACTGGCAACTTGCGGCGACGGTCAATACGGGTGTACAGGCTGTCCTTAGGGTCGAACTCGAAATCCAACCAGGAGCCGCGGTACGGAATCACGCGTGCAGAGTACAGGAGCTTTCCCGAGCTGTGCGTTTTGCCGCGATCGTGATCGAAGAACACGCCGGGGCTGCGGTGCAACTGCGAAACGATAACCCGCTCGGTACCGTTGACGATGAAGGTGCCGGTGTCGGTCATGAGCGGTAGTTCGCCCATGTACACCTCTTGCTCCTTGACGTACTTGACGGCCTTGTTCGAGCTCTCGCGATCATAAACGACCAGGCGCACGGTCACGCGCAGCGGCGCGCCATAGGACAATCCACGCGATTTGCACTCGCGCACGTCGAACGGCGGTTCACCGAGTCGATAAGTCACGTACTCGAGCGAGGCGCTTCCGGAGTAACTGGAAATCGGAAACACGGATTTCAACGCTGCGTGCAGGCCAACATCTTTGAATTGTTTCGGCGAGGCCTCCAATTGCAGGAAATCGCGGTAGGAGTTGACTTGGATCGCCAACAGAGACGGAATCGCAAGAACACCCGGCGTTTTGCCAAAGTCCTTACGGATGCGTTTCTTTTCGGTGAACGAGTAGGTCATGGAGGTCTCTCGCCTTTTAAGAGTCGCTGTCGCGCGACGTGAACTAGAACCGGCCTGTCTGCGCGAGCTTGGCAGCTCGTGCCATTAGATTTCACTTGCCAAAACTTCGCTTCGAAGCCTTGGCAAGTGGCGTTCTGGCAAGCCAAAACGCGAGACGCCAGAAGGCCGGGAACCTTTCGATTCCCGACCTTGGCGCTAAGCAGCGATTTGCGTCAGAGGAAAATGCAGCGCATCGCTCCGAAGTAAAACACGGCCCAACTGGTGCCTTCGCTCGATTACTTGAGATCGACCTTGGCGCCAGCCTCTTCCAACATCTTCTTGAACTTGTTCGCGTCGTCCTTGCTGACGCCGTCTTTGACGGTCGCCGGCGCGCCTTCGACCAGATCCTTGGCTTCTTTCAGACCAAGGTTGGTGATCGCACGGACGGCCTTAATGACCTCAACCTTCTTCTCGCCGGCGGCCGCAAGGATGACCGTGAACTCGGTCTGCTCTTCAACCGGGGCAGCGGCGGCGGCCGGCGCAGCGGCTGCGGCAACTGGCGCCGCTGCAGAAACTCCGAACTTCTCTTCCATCGCTTTAACGAGATCCATGATATCCATCAGGCTCTTGCTTGCGATGGCGTCGAGGATTTGCTCATTGCTCAGTGACATGGTGAAACTCCAAATTGTTTAGGAAACTTGAAAAATGTTGCGGAAAGATCGCTTCAAGCAGCTTCTTTGGCTTCGCCAGCGGCACGAATAACGCGCGCCAGGCTTGAGGCCGGCTCGGCCAACGTGCGCACGAGTTTCGTGACCGGCTGGACCAAACATCCAAGAAGCATCGACAGGGCTTGATCGCGCGTAGGCAAACTAGCGAGCTTGTCCACCTCGGCTCCACCGTAGAGCTTGCCGCCCACGGCCACGAGCTTGGGAACGAGTTTCTCGTTACCTTTTGCGAAATCCTTGACCAATCGACCAGCAGCGCCCGGATCGTCCTTTGAGAACGCGAACAGCAACGGACCCGTGAGTGCGTCAACAACGCACTCATAGTCTGTGCCCTTCACGGCGCGAGCCACCAAGGTGTTCTTGGCAACTCGAAGGTAGACGCCGTCCTTACGCGCCTTGGAGCGCAGGGCAGTGAGCTGGGCGACGGTTAACCCGTCGTACCTGGCTGCTACCAGCGACAGAGCGCTGCCAGCAACTTGAGCGAGTTCCGCAACGACCTCTTTCTTTTGTGCGAGATTGAGTGCCATTGCATTCCTCTTGCGAGCCGCTGCAAGCAGCGGCGTGTTACGTGGAACGTTCGCCTTCGATTCGCATCGAACGCAAACGCCGGAGCATCGTGCTCCTTCACTCGGTACCGCCGTTTCCAAACATCTCGGAGCGGGCTGCACCATCTGCGCGGGATTTATGCGCGTAGAGGTCGTAGCACCTTCCGATGCGCGGACCATCCGTTGCACCCGCGGTCTTTGACGGCGTTCTCGCCGATTCAATGGCGGGAGCCCTCAAAACCTCTTGTCTGATTCGGGCTGCGACTTTCGCTACCCGAAACCGCACAATTGCTTTACTTGGTCGAGATCGTCGAAGGATCGACAATCACACCCATTCCCATCGTCGTCGACAGACTGATCTTTGTCAGATACTGTCCTTTGGAAGCAGCCGGCTTCAGCCTGACCAGATCCGACAGCAGAGCATTCAAATTCTCTTTCAGCGCGCCGACCTCAAAGTTGGCCTTGCCAATCGTGCAATGCACGATGCCGCCTTTGTCGTTGCGATACTTGACCTGACCCGCTTTGGCGTTTTTCACCGCCGTCACAACGTCGGGTGTGACCGAGCCGTCTTTCGGATTGGGCATCAAGCCACGCGGACCAAGCAACTGACCGAGCTTCCCGACGACGCGCATCGCATCCGGAGTTGCGATGACGCGACCAAAATTCAGCTCGCCGCCCTGCATTTTTTCGGCCAGATCGTCCATGCCAACTGCGTCGGCACCTGCGGCCTTGGCGGCCTCGGCCTTTTCACCCGGTGGACAGAACACCGCGACGCGAACCGTCTTGCCGGTTCCGTTGGGCAGCAAGGTTGAGCCGCGGACACCCTGGTCTGATTTCTTCGCATCGATACCCAGGCGTACTGCGACGTCGACGGATTCAACAAACTTCACTTTCGAGTGCGTCTTCAGGATCGACAGCGCTTCCTCGACCGCATAAGCCTTGCCCGGAGTCACAACACCCTGGAGCGCTTTTACACGTTTGGTCATTTTGGCCATGGCATCAGATCTCCACATTCAAGCCCATGCTGCGGGCACTTCCAGCGATGGTGCGCACAGCGGCGTCGAGGTCGGCTGCCGTCAAATCCGGCATCTTGGTGGTCGCGATGTCTTCCAACTGCTTACGCGTGACTTTGCCAACTTTTTCCGTATTCGGACGCGAACTGCCCTTCGCCAGACCGATCGCCTTCTTGATCAGAATCGTCGCCGGTGGCGTCTTGGTGATAAAGGTGAACGAACGGTCGCTGTAGACGGTGATGATCACCGGCAATGGCGTGCCTTTTTCAGTCTTCTGCGTGGCAGCGTTGAACTGCTTGCAGAACTCCATGATGTTGACACCACGTTGGCCGAGTGCGGGACCCACTGGCGGCGACGGATTCGCCTCGCCAGCCTTAACTTGTAGCTTAATGTAGCCGGTGACCTTTTTAGCCATTTAAGTTCTCCTGGAGTTCAAACGTCTGCACGCATACGCTGCGGGACTCCTCCATCGGTTGTCGTTCGGCCTGCAAGGTGACAAGTACAGCACTCGGCAGCAATGCGAACCGTTTTAGCGATCAGGCTTTTTCTACCTGACCAAATTCCAATTCGACCGGTGTGGATCGGCCGAAAATCAAGACCGCCACTTTGAGGCGATTCTTGTCGTAATTGACTTCCTCAACCACTGCATTAAAGTCGTTGAAAGGCCCTTCGGTGACACGCACCATTTCGCCGGGCTCGAACAAGACTTTGGGCTTGGGCTTATCGACACCGTCCTGCACGCGCTGCAGGATGACATCGGCTTCCTTATCAGCAATCGGCAGCGGCTTGTCAGCCGTGCCACCGATAAAGCCCATCACCTTTGGCGTTTCTTTGACCAAGTGCCAGCACTCATCGTCGATGCGCAAACTGCGCCCATCGACATGGGTTTCTATCTGCACCAGCACATAGCCTGGGAAGAATTTTCGTTCCGACTTGCGCTTCTGTCCGTGGCGCATTTCGATGACTTCTTCGGTTGGAACCAGGACCTGACCGAAGCGATCCTGTAACCCCGAACGAGCGATACGATCATCGAGCGACTTGCGCACGGTGTTCTCGAAGCCCGAGTAGGCATGTACTACGTACCAGCGCTTGCTCATGGCATCAGCCCATCATCAGCCGCACGATCCAGGCAAGGATCATGTCGATCATCCAAATGACGATGCCAATGACCAGCACCGCAACACCAACGATCATCGTGGTTTGCCAGGTTTCCTGGCGCGTTGGCCAGACAACTTTACGCACCTCAAACTGAGCGTCTTTGAGAAAATTGCGGAACTGAATGCCCGGCGCGCTGATGGCGGCAACTGCCCCGCCTATGCCAACACCGACGAGCACCGTCAGCACGCGGGCATACATGGGCCACTGATCTTCGAACCAGTAAAACGCGATGGCCGCGCCCACTGCAATGACCACGCCCAATACGAGTTTGGCTATGTCGAGCGCAGACGCGCCTGTCTTGATGTCAGTCTTGTCGTTCATTGAGCCTGCTACACGACCACCAGGGTTGTCGCCAACCCTGGTGCTCTTTTTCAAATCACCGAAACATGGCACGCGAGGAGGGAATCGAACCCCCAACCTGCGGTTTTGGAGACCGCTGCTCTGCCAGTTGAGCTACTCGCGTGTGGCTATTCGCTTATTCGATCACCTTGGCAACGACTCCGGCACCGACGGTACGGCCGCCTTCGCGAATCGCGAAGCGTAAGCCGTCTTCCATCGCGATCGGCTGGATCAGCGACACCACCATCTTCACGTTGTCGCCCGGCATCACCATCTCGACGCCTTCCGGCAACTCGCAATTGCCCGTCACGTCCGTCGTGCGGAAGTAAAACTGCGGACGGTAACCCTTGAAGAACGGCGTGTGACGCCCACCCTCGTCCTTGCTCAGCACGTACACCTCTGCTTCGAACTTGGTGTGCGGCGTGATCGAACCTGGCTTGCAGATCACCTGACCACGCTCAACGTCGTCGCGCTTCGTGCCGCGCAGCAGCAAACCCACGTTGTCGCCCGCCTGACCTTGATCCAGCAGCTTGCGGAACATCTCAACGCCCGTCACGATCGTCTTGATCGTGGCCTTCAATCCCACAATCTCGATTTCCTCACCCACCTTGACGATGCCGCGCTCAACGCGACCAGTAACGACCGTGCCACGACCCGAGATCGAGAACACGTCTTCCACTGGCATCAGGAACGGCTTGTCAATGTCACGCTGCGGCTCCGGAATGTACGTGTCCAGCGCCTCGACCAGCTTAATGATCGACGGCACACCAATCTCGCTCTGGTCGCCTTCCAGTGCCTTGAGTGCCGAACCCTTGATGATCGGCGTGTCGTCGCCCGGGAAATCGTACTTGCTCAACAGCTCGCGAACTTCCATCTCGACCAGCTCAAGAAGCTCGGCGTCGTCGACCATGTCGGCCTTGTTCAAGTACACGACGATGTACGGCACGCCCACCTGACGCGACAGCAGAATGTGCTCGCGCGTTTGCGGCATCGGGCCGTCAGCGGCCGAACACACCAGAATCGCACCGTCCATCTGCGCCGCTCCGGTGATCATGTTCTTCACGTAGTCGGCGTGGCCAGGGCAATCGACGTGCGCATAGTGGCGATTCGGCGATTCGTACTCGACATGCGCCGTCGAAATCGTGATGCCGCGCGCTTTTTCTTCCGGCGCCTTGTCGATCTGATCGTAGGCCTTGAACTCGCCGCCGAAGCGCTCTGCGCCAATCTTCGTCAGCGCCGCTGTCAGCGTCGTCTTGCCGTGATCCACATGCCCAATCGTCCCCACGTTCACGTGCGGCTTGGTGCGTTCGAATTTACCCTTGGACATGCGAAACCTCTGTTAGCGTTTGTAGATGATGAATAACGATTGATGAGTGGTGCCCACGATTGGAATCGAACCAACGACCTCCTCCTTACCAAGGAGGTGCTCTACCGACTGAGCTACGGGGGCAGCAATTTTTGCCAGACCGAGAGCCTTTCCGGAGCTCTACGATCCTTCTACCGAAACGGCACTTGCCGTCTTCGTTTGACCCAACCCAAGCCATTATTTGGCTTGGCTGAGCCGACCATCCGTGGCCGGCAAGTGAATCTCAGTACAACGTTCTGATGCCTGGAGCGGGAGACGGGAATCGAACCCGCGTCATCAGCTTGGAAGGCTGAGGTTCTACCGTTGAACTACTCCCGCATTTTGGAGATCGCTCAGCTATCGCGTACACACTCCGGTTACACAACGACTGGTGGAGGGAGGTGGATTCGAACCACCGAAGTCGATGACAGCTGATTTACAGTCAGCCCCCTTTGGCCGCTTGGGTATCCCTCCCCAACGGAGCCCGGCATTCTCAGTGCAGGAGGGCTTGCCTGTCAACGGCCGAGGACGGCTCCTGGCGACCATGTGATCGCACAATTCCAGCTCATTCAGGCGCCAGCCGGCCTGATCGAGCGATCGAATGCGCGCAGGTTATGACGCTTCGGATCACGCACTGTGCTTCAAGACGCTGTCAGTCCGCCGAAAATGCAGGGACTTGCCGAGTGTTACACCCGAACTGGGCGATTGATATCGGTTCACCCCTGGCGACGCACAACTGTACCCCAGGTGCTACCGTCATATTGATCGGCCACCGCAGAGCCAGACAGTCCTGACCGTTTGCCGCAATCAACAAATTCGCCATGATGCGCACCCGAGTCGATGGTGGCAGCCGCAATGCGCAACATCCTGGAGATCGATGGACTTTGCAAGACCTATGCGTCCGGCCTGCAGGCTCTCAAACCGATTCATCTGTCGATCCGCGAGGGCGAGATCTTTGCGCTTCTTGGCCCAAATGGCGCCGGCAAGACCACTTTGATTGGGTTGGTTTGCGGTCTGCTGCGCGCTAGCGGCGGAACGGTTCGTGTCGGCGGCTTCGATCACGCAAGCGACTATCGGCAGGCCCGTGCGCTCATCGGCCTGGTGCCGCAAGAGTTGGCAACTGAGATGTTCGAGACACCGATGGCGGCAATGCGCTTTACGCGCGGACTGTTCGCCAAACCACCCAATCAGCGGTTGATTGAAGAATTGCTGCGCGGACTGTCGCTGTGGGACAAACGCAGCGATCGCATACAGACCTTGTCCGGCGGCATGAAGCGGCGCGTCATGATCGCCAAAGCGCTCGCCCACGAACCCCGCCTACTTTTTCTGGACGAACCCACCGCAGGTGTCGATGTCGAATTGCGTCGGGACATGTGGGCGCTGGTGCGCGGCCTGCGCGAGCGCGGCGTCACCATCGTTCTGACGACGCACTACATCGAGGAGGCGGAGGAGATGGCCGATCGAATCGGCGTCATCAACAAGGGCGAACTGGTGCTGGTCGACGACAAAAGCGCCCTGATGCGCAAGCTGGGCAGCAAACGCCTGACGTTGCATTTGCAGCAACCGCTGCCAGAGTTGCCGACCGAACTCGCCGCCTGGTCGCTCAATCTGATCGATCAGGGGAATGCCTTCGAATATGTCTTCGACATCAATGCCGGGAACAACCGAATTCCCGAACTGCTGAATCGTATCAACTCGCTCGGAATCGGCATTCGCGACTTGTCGACCGAGCAGAGCTCGCTTGAAGACATCTTTGTCAGCCTGACTCGCCGGGAGGCCGCATGATCTCAGTCAACTGGCGCGCGATGTCCGCCATATATCGCTTCGAACTGGCGCGGTTCTTTCGCACTGTTGGACAAAGTCTGGCGACGCCCGTGATCACGACCTCGCTCTATTTTGTCGTTTTTGGAGCAGCGATCGGGGGGCGGATGGGCGAAATCGACGGCGTGAGCTACGGTGCTTTCATCGTCCCCGGGCTGATCATGCTCGCGGTGTTGACCGAGAGCATTAACAACGCCGCATTCGGCATTTATTTTCCGCGCTGGACAGGCACCAGCTACGAGTTGTTATCGGCGCCGGTGTCGCCCATTGAGATCGTCTGCGGCTACGTTGGCGCGGCGGCAACCAAGAGCATGATTCTGGGATTCGTGACGCTGGCAACTGCCCGTCTCTTCGTGCCAATCGAGATTCTCCATCCCGGGTGGATGATCGGGTTTCTCGCACTTACGGCGGTGAGCTTCTGCCTGTTCGGTTTCATCATCGGCATCTGGGCGCAGAGCTGGGAGCAGCTCTCGGTGATTCCTATGCTCGTTGTGACACCGCTGACTTTCCTTGGCGGCGCTTTCTACACGATCGATATGCTCCCAGGCGTGTGGCAAACCGTAGCCCTCTTCAATCCGATTATCTATCTCGTGAGCGGCTTTCGCTGGTCGTTCTACGGCAACGCCGATGTTGCGGTCGGTATCAGCCTCGCCGCAACCATGGGCTTCCTGTGCTTGTGCCTGGCAATCGTCTCCTGGATTTTCCGCACAGGCTATCGACTCAAGCAATGAATGGCCCTGGCGCGCGCGTCGCTGGCTTTGGCCTCGCGCCGCTACAGCCAATGTTGACCATTTCACTGGTTATCACGAAACGCCCGTTCTGGCGAGCTAGCATCGCCGGATGCCTACAATACTGACCTACCACTCTCAGATTCTCAGCGGTGACGACTATGCGCGCAACGACCATGTGGCATTGGCGGCCGACCTGCGCCTGCTGACCGATTGCGCCCGACCCGTTGTTCCGTTGTCGTTTGTGCTCGATGCGTTCGATGGGTTACGCAATTGGTCGAGCCTGACTCATGCCGTGGTGCTCACCTTCGACGATGGCGCGGTCCTGGATTGGCGAGATATCGACTATCCAGGGCTCGGGCCGCAGCGTAGTTTCGCCAATCTGATGCGCGATCATATTGAGCAGACCGGGACACCCTTGTGCGCCAGCAGCTTCGCAATCGCCTCACGCCGCGCGCGCGAAGAAATGGATCGGCTCTCGCTATTTGGTCGCGGCTGGTTATCTGATGACTGGTGGTCCGAAGCCACACGTGAGCAGATGATCGCCATCGAAAGCCATGGCTTGGATCACGATCACCCAGACGTCGATCCTACCGATCCCAAGCGCGGCAACTTCGCGCGAATCGATGACCCGCAAAGTTGCGCGCTGCAAATCGACCGCGCCAGCCATGACATCGAACGGATCAGCGGGCGACGTCCGCAGGCGTTTGCCTATCCCTATGGCCAGGCCAGTGACTATTTGCGGCGACATTACCTGCCATCGCGCGGGCCGCAGATCGGCTTACGCGGCGCGGTATCGACGGAACCCGGCGCGGTCGGGCCCGGCAGCGACCGCTGGTGGTTACCACGATATGTTTGCAACCGGGATTGGTGCTCGACCGCCGAACTGCGGCGCCTGCTGGAATCTCATTAAGTTGGCTGGCGACGGCCGTCGAGCGTTGTTGGCTTCATGCGGCAGCCGAGGTCAGCCGATGGGTCTCGCGTCAGTCCAACAAGCGCCGACAAGGCTCAGCTGAGCGCGTCGCCCACTTCGTACCAACCCGGCTTTTGTCGCGCCAGCCAAGTCGCGCAACGAACTGCACCACTGGCGAAAATGGCGCGCGAATTGGCCCGATGCGTGAGTTCCAGGCGCTCGCCGGTTGAGGCAAAAACTACGGTGTGCTCGCCTACCACATCGGCGGCTCGCATGACGGCGAAACCGATGTGGTGTTGCGCGCGCGTCGACGTTGCAACCTGGTTCGGCATTCGCGCCACATCTTCGAACTGCTGCCCTCGGGCATCGGCAATAGCGCGTCCCAACGCAAGCGCGGTTCCCGATGGCGCATCGCGCTTGAACCGATGGTGGATCTCGAGAATCTCGGCTTCGAACTCGGGGCCCAATTGAGCCGCCGCCTGCGCGCTCATTTTTTTCAGCAGCGCTACACTCAGCGAGAAGTTGGCGCTCCACAAAACCGGCACGCGGCTCGCCGACTCACGTAGCGCTTGCATATGCGCGCGATCAAGCCCTGTGGTGCCGCACACAAACGGTATGCGCCGCTCTACGGCGATCGCGAGCGCCGTATCGAAAGCCTCCGGCGTGGAAAAGTCGATCAACACATCAACGTGCGTATCGGGATCTAACGTGGCGCCGAAATCGACCGCAGGTGCGCTACGACCAAGCGCTACCGACAGTGGCTCGCCAACCCAACCCGATGCCGCTCTTACGATCGCGGCGACGAGCTGGCAGTCAGGCTGCTGATGCACCGCCTTCAGTAACTCGACGCCCATACGGCCTGCGGCACCATTCACAGCTACCCGAACTGGCGTCATTGTTCCCCCCCTGAATTTCGACGGTAGCGACATCATCTCACGTGCCAACTGCAAGCAAAGTTCGTTCAGCTGACTTGCGCGCCGCAGCGTTGCCAAGGCCTTACAATCGCAACTGGCGTCCGTTGAGAACTGCATTATGCGTTTGTCGATCGTTACCGTAATCGTCCTTCTGTGCGGCTTGACCGAGGCCCTGGCTGAAACGCGCCAGCGTTACATCGTGGAGCTGATCTCTCCGCCTGCGGCGCAGTTTGCGGCAACAAAACAACTCGACACCAAGTCGGTGGACGTGCAGCGCTATGTGGCCCGTATCGATCTTGAGCAGCAGGCCGTGTTGTCGAGTGCGCAACTGAAGGGTCGTCAGGTGCCCACACATCGCTATCGCTATGTGCTCAATGGATTTACCATCGACCTGAATGCCGAGGAGGCGCTACGAATGGCGCAGACGCCTGGCGTTGCACGGGTCAGTCCTGACGCATTCGAGCGTTTGCACACCGATGCCGGGCCAGCTTGGATTGGCGCCGCCGAAGCCTGGGCAGGGGTGCCGAATGCGACCGGTACGCGCGGTGAAGGCGTGATCGTCGGCATCATCGACAGTGGTATCAGTTCTGCGCACCCCGCATTTGCCGAACTCGACAGCGCCGGATACCGCCACAGCAATCCGCGATCGCAGCGTTACGGGTTGTGCAACAGCACAGCCGCCGCACGCTGTAACAACAAGCTCATCGGAATCCATGATTTCACCGACGAAGGCGCTCGCGATGGCAGCGACGCCAACGGGCATGGCACCCATGTGGCCGGCACCGCGGTTGGCAACGTTCGCAGCACTTCGGTTACCGGTCAAACCGCGACGCTGGCACTGAATCTCTCCGGCGTTGCGCCACGCGCCAACATGATTAGTTACAAGGCATGCGTTAACGACAATGCCAGCGGCTCTTGCCCGAACTCGGCGACGGTTGCGGCACTGGAACAAGCCGTGATCGATGCGGTTGACGTGATCAACTATTCGATTGGTGGCAGCGCGATCGATCCGTGGCCCGGGCTGGCCGGTGGTGCATCGCCGCCAATTCGAGCCATGGCCAACGCCGCGCGTGCGGGCATCGCCATTTCCGTTTCAGCCGGAAACTCCGGACCAACCGCAGCAACCATTGGTTCACCGGCAAATTCGCCGTGGGTACTTGCCGCCGCCGCCGCGACGAGCAACCGTCGCATCGCTAATGTCCTGACAGATTTGTCCAGCAACGCCGTGGCACCACCGGCCGTGCGATTTATCGGCGCTGGTCTCGCAGGCGGTATTGGACCTGTGCGTATTGTCTTAGGCGAGAGCCAGGGCTCAGCGCGTTGCAGCCAAGGCGATAACCTCGACAGTCCACCTACGGGTGCATCCAGTCCATGGACCGGTCAAGTGTTCAATGGCGAAATCGTCATCTGCGACCGTGGCGTACAGGCGCGTGTCGCCAAGGGGTTCAATGTGCAACGAGCCGGCGGAGGTGGCATGGTCCTGGTCAACACGGTGGCCGAAGGCGACAGCATCGTCAGCGACGACCACTTTCTCCCGGCGACGCACTTGGGATTCCGCGACGGCGAGTCGCTCAAGGCCTGGGTTCGCGCCAGCCAGGGCAGCGCGCGAGGTCGACTTGCCGGTGTGAGTTCAGTACTCGACGACAGTTTCGGCGACGTCCTGGCGAGCTTCAGCTCCCGCGGGCCCGACCCCAACATCACGGGGGTCTTGAAACCGAACATTTCCGGTCCTGGCGTCAGTATTCAGGCCCCGGCCCACAACTCCAGTGGCGAGCGTACGCTGAGCGGCACATCGATGTCCTCGCCGCATATGGCCGGCGCGCTGGCGCTTCTGAGGAGCCGCCGGCAAGAATTGCTTGCCGGCGAGTTGTACTCGGCTCTGCAGCTCACGGCAGCACAGGGATCGCGGACACAAGACGGCGTTATTCTGGCGACCGCTCTTGATGTGGGTTCAGGCCGTGCCCGTGTTGATCGTGCGCTGTCAGCAGGACTGGTGATGCCAGTGTCGCTGGCAGACTTCGAGCGCGAGAACCCGCGCATCGGCGGTGATCCGTCGCGTTTGAATTTGCCGAACCTGTACCGCGACACGTGCCGAACGCGCTGCACGTTCGTTAGGACGTTTCGCGCAGTGCGTGCTGGTACTTACACCGTCGAAAGTATGTCGGCGGGCGTTGCGATCAGTGCCACACCGGCGTCGTTCACTTTGAGTGCGGGGCAAACGCAGAGCGTTGAATTTGTGGTCGACGTCAGTGCACCAACGGTACTCGGCAAGATCGCTCACGGCCAGGTGCTGATCCGCGCCAGCGATCCCACGATTCCCGAAAGCCGGCTGCCGGTTGTGATGCGTTCGCTGGCTGGCAATCTACCGAATAACGTCAATGTCAACGTGGACGCCGACCGCGGGAGATTCGACGCGAGTTTCGCCAATCTGGTCGCGATCGATGCACTGAGCTATCGGCTACATGGCCCCGTCGAGCCGCGCCGGGAACGGCCGAATGTCGTCGTGGACCCAACGCCAAACGATCCATACGACAGCAATGCCGGCACCGTCACTTTCCTCATCGATCTGCCGAGCACCGGGACCATACGGGCCGACGTTGTGTCCAGCACTGCAGCGGACATCGATTTGTTCGTCGGCCGCGACGATAACAGCGATGGCGCCGCCGTGGCTGGCGAAGCACGCTGTCGATCCATCAGCAGCATTTCCGTCGAGCGCTGCGTGCTGGACGAGCAACCTGCAGGGCAGTATTGGGTACGAATCCAAAATGCCAGCGGCAGTGCGGCAGGCAACGAAGTTGTGCTCGAATTTGCGGCAATCGCTTACAGCGACGCCAATCGCAATGGCCATGCAATGGCTGCGACACGTGTCGATGAGGGCGCCAGCCTGCCGGTATCCATCCACTACGATGTTGCGGGCCTCGCATTGGGTCAACGCGCTTTCGCGGTTTTGGAAATGCGCGCAGGTCGCAGTAGCGCCGAGACCTTTGCGCGTACCCCCGTCACTCTGCTACGCACAGGTGCAGCCGCGCAGACGACGCGGTTCTTGAGTAACGGCGTGCCCTACGGGTTCTTGATCGGCGCCGGCAGCCAACACGACCGGCTCGCGATTGATGTGCCGGCGGGTGCCACGCGCCTGGTAATTGAACAACGCGGCAGTGTTGGAAACGCCTCGCTCTATGTTGCGCGTGCCACTTCGATTGTCGGACCCGACTTGCCCACAGCTCCGCCCCTGGGCGATGCCCTGATCGCGGTCGATAGCGGCGATTCGAATGAGACCATCACGCTGGATGCGCCGCAGTTGACACAAGGGCGCTACTACGTGGTCCCTCGAAATACCGGCGCCACCGCAGTACCGGTTGTCGTGACCGCCCGGTTGGCGGCGGCGATCGCGCCGTCATTTGCTGCCGAGGTCTATTACAACCCGGCGCGCGATGGTCATGGATTGCTTTTCACGCAGGCGGGGAATTCGGTGCAATTGGTTTGGTACACCTACGATGCGAACCAGCAACCGACCTGGTACCTCGCTTTCCCCGACGCATTGAGCACAGGACAAAGCCATGTTCGCACTGATCTGTTCCGCTATCACTGGTTGAACAATGGTGCTGATGGACAACGCGTGGGCGAAGTTGTATTGGTTCGACAAGAAGAGCGCCTGATGCTCAACTGGGAGATCGATGGCCGCAGCGGCAGCGAGCCCATGGAACTGTTGGCGAGCAGCGCATGCGTGCAAAATGCCGGAGAGAGTTTTGATCCAACCGGGCTCTGGTTCGAACCTGCCCGCAGTGGTTATGGGGCCAATTACTTTACCCGGCCTGGCATCGACTTCTCTGTGCTCTATCTTTACGATGGCGCTGGCCGCCCACGCTGGCTGCTGGGCCAACAGAACGCATTTAATGCGGCGCCATTGACACTGAACCAATTCACCGGGTTCTGCCCCTCCTGCGCATTCACGCCGGTGACGCAACGTCCTGCGGGGCAGTGGACCCGCAGTTTCGCCATCGGCGGGAGCACTGGCCGCTGGACGTTCCAATCGAATTTCCAGGCACCACTGAGCGGTGAGTTCACTGCCACTGATGTGGCGGTGTCATTGCTCACGGGACGCAAACCATGCAGTTGACGACTTTCGGGAATTGACCATGCCATGACAAGGTTCAGGCGCTGCCCAAAGCGATCGCTCGCGACCGGTCGGTAATCCAGCCGCTCCAGGAATCCGCGTATAGACACGAACCGCGATAGCCGGCAACCTCCATGGCCAGCAGATTGTGGCAAGCAGTGACACCGGAACCGCACATGTGCGCGACCCGGTGGGCACCGGGTTTAATCAATGGCGCAAAACGCTCAGCCAGTTCCTCTGCGGGCTTGAATTTTCCGTTACGCAGATTGTCGCCAAACGGCGCATTAACGGCACCGGGCACGTGGCCGGCAATGGGATCTATCGGCTCCACTTCGCCACGAAATCGGGGCGCCGCGCGGGCATCAAGCAACACACCGCCTTTCAGGAACGCTGTCAGCTTGTCCGTTGCGATCCACGCATCATCGGACAATGAGGCACGGTAGTCGGTTGTTTCGACCTGTGGCTTATCCATCGTCAGCGAATGTCCGGCCGCCAGCCATTCCTTCAAGCCGCCATCGAGAACCCGGACCCGAAGTTGCGTCGAGTGTGAAAAAAGCCACCAGGCGCGCGCCGCAAACATGCCATCGGCGGCGTCGTAACAGACGAGCTCGGAGTTTGCGTTGACGCCAAGACGCGATAACACAGCGCTCAGCTGCCGATCTGTCGGCAAGGGGTGTCGCCCGCGTGTAGCGACTTGTCGCATATCGGATAGATCGTCTTCCAGATCGACGAACAATGCACCCGGTAAATGCCCAACGTCATAGGCGCGTCGTCCTGCACCTTTATCCGAAAGCTCGAAGCGACAATCGAGAACCACGATCCCGGGTTCCCTACGGCTCAACTCTTCGACTGAAATCAGTGGGCTTGAGTCCATGGCGCTCGAATCGTTCGATGAGATTCACGAGCATGCCAGCGGTGGCCCCCCAGATGCGATAGTGCTGATACCAGATCACGTAGTAGCCGCGCATTCGACCCATAAAAAAGCGCTCCTCGCGGACCAGGTTGGCACGATCCAGCACATGCGCCAAAGGTACTTCGAACACCTCATCGACTTCCGCCGGATCGTGTCGATAGGTGGCTTCAGGATGGACTAGCGCCAAAACGGGTGTCACATTGAACGCGCTGATCGTGGCGTACCGATCAAGCAAACCGACCGGAGCCATTGCTGAACGTTCGATTCCGGTTTCTTCAGTAGTCTCGCGAAGCGCAGCTGCAACCACGCCGGCATCGGAGGCTTCGACTCGCCCGCCAGGGAAACTGATTTGCCCCGCGTGATTGGCCAGTGTTTCTGTTCGTCGCGTCAGCAGTAACTGCCAGCCACTGGAGCGTGGCACCAATCCAACCAGAACACCTGCATCCCGAAATACTCTGTCCTGGGGCAGGAGCCCATCAAGTTCATCCAGGTTCAAAGGTGTGCAGTCGACCGAGTCCGACAGTGGGCGCAGAGCGGAACGCGCCTGGGCAATTGGTGCACCCGTGAGCCACTCATTCACGCACAATTCGCTTCGGTAGTTCATAACGCATGATGTGGGCGCGTTCCAGGTTGCTGAGCTGTCCCCAAGCTGAAATTTCGCGGCTATTGCGACGACAGCCGATACAGAACCCCTCTGCATCCATCTTGCACACACCGATGCACGGCGTCAGAGGCGGTTCGGTATTCATGGGGTAAGCCCTCGATACGTAACGAAGAACCTAACAGGCTCTGCTTGAGCCGTGAGTGAATCTGAGTTTCTCCGAGGCAGCCTTGGCTTTTCAAACCCCGCGCGCGGTTGTGGCAGGCACGCTGTCGAACGTCGTCAACAGTGCTCAGCAGCTTTTTGCTTTGTTTCTTAAGAACCTGCTAACGGCCGCACTTTACTTTTTCGCTTGCGATTTCTACTGTTCAAGCAGTCGTCAGCCGAAGAATGCTCCGAATGATCTCCATGGCCACGCGTATTTTGAGCGACTATGGCAAGTTGCTGGGTAACATCGAACCTGGATGTTGCGCCCTGCCGTTGTCGTTTCTGCCACACTCCAAGACCGCCATACGAGAGGCCACGCTCGGTGTACTCAAGCGTCTTGAGCCCGAGGATGCAGCACTGCGCGATGCTCTGATTCGAGGCTATATTTTTCTCGCCCAGTTCGTGGATGATGATGAGGCGATGGCGGTATCGCAAGGCCAAGCACAGCTGGATTCAATGGCACTGGCCGCAGGAGAAGAACCTGACTCCCCTGAAGCGCTGGCGGCACTGCGGGTCATTAACCGCATCAAACTCGAGATGGAGTCGTCATTGGCCGAAGCTTGCAACGTGGCCCGTATCGCGAACCCTGGAGTGGTCAGCGCGCTGAATGCCTGACACCATTTCAGCGTCGCTGGACCCGATTTCGAAGCCCGTTCTATGGGCACCCGTACGTAAGCAAAACGTGCCGGATTGCCATCGCGCAATCTCATTCCCGCTCACGTAAATTCACGCCAGGTGAGCACCAACAGGGGCCGACATGAATCAGATGGTCGCGGTGAACGGCACGGAGTTGTATGTCAGTCAGTCCGGAATTGGAACTGAGTCCATCGTCTTTTCACATGGTTTGCTGATGGACCATGGCATGTTTGCGGCTCAGCGCGCGGCGCTCGACACACGATATCGGACGATTGCATACGATCATCGGGGCCAAGGGCAGTCGTCGCCCGACGGTCCTTTTGATATGGACACGCTGACAGAAGACGCAGCAGCACTCATCCGGCAGAACGCTGCACCCTGTCATTTCGTTGGTATGTCGATGGGTGGATTTGTGGGCCTGCGCGTGGCTGCGCGGTATCCGGAATTACTGCTTAGCCTGACCTTGATCAATTCATCGGCTGACCGTGAGCCGATCGTCAAGAAACTTCGCTATCGAATCATGCAGCTTATCGCGCGGCTATTCGGCCCAAAGCCGCTGGTTCCTCAAATTCTGCCACTCATGTTCGGCCCGAGCTTTTTGCGGGCGACCGAACACTCAGAACTTCGGGAACGCTGGAGGCATCATATTCAATCACTGCCGCGTCGGATCGCAGGTCCGGTCGGTGGCGTCATAAGCCGCGAAGGCATTGTGCATGAACTGTCGGCGATTCGAGCTCCAACGCTGATCTTCGCTGGCGAACACGACCAAACAACGCCGATTCACGATGCACGGCGAATGGCGAATTCTATCGCCAAGTCTAAGCTGATCGTTGTGGCCGGAAGCGGACACAGCGCTAACCTGGAAAATTCGGCACTCGTGAACCACTCGCTGCAGGCCTTTTTAGCCGATCTGCATACCGATCATCGGTGAAACTCACATCAACGTTGGCCAGCGGCACCCGATCCGCGCCCCATTCCAGTGTCAGAGTACGTACACGAACACGAACAGGCCTAACCAAACCACATCGACAAAATGCCAGTACCAGGCGACAGCTTCGAATGCAAAGTGATTCTCTTTGGTGAAATGACCGGCCATACAGCGAAATAGAATCACGATCAGCATGATCGTACCCAAGGTTACATGCAGACCATGAAAGCCGGTCAACATGAAAAAAGTGCTGCCGTAGATGCCGGAGCCTAAGGTCAACCCCAGATCCTGGTAAGCGTGCACGTATTCATAGGCCTGCCAGTACAAGAAAATGATGCCGAGCACGATCGTTGCCGACATCCAGAAGATCAGAGCGCCGCGCTGACCAACCTTCAACGCCCAGTGCGCCAAGGTGATCGTCAGACCCGAGGTCAAAAGCAACAGCGTGTTAAGAAGCGGAATCCCCCATGCCGGGATCGTCTCAAAGAAACCGCCAACGTTGTCCGGACCGTTGGTCGGCCAGGCCGCCTCGTAACCTTGGTGCAACAGCTGGTTGGTCGCAAACCCATCGCCTTCGCCACCGAGCCACGGTATCGAAAAGATGCGCGCGTAGTACAGGGCGCCAAAAAAAGCGGCGAAAAACATGACTTCGGAAAAAATGAACCACACCATCCCCATGCGGAAGGAGACATCGACCTGACTGTTGTAGAGCCCCTGCAGGCTCTCCTTGATGACCGCGCCAAACCAACCAAAAAACATGAAGATCAGAATCGCAAAGCCCAGCCAGAACTTCAGCAGACCCATTCCAGACCCGCCGTTCAGCAACGTGGCGGCGCCGCTCATCAAAAGGAACAATGCAACAGATCCAACAATCGGCCACACGCTGGCGTGCGGCACGTAGTAGGCGTTCGACGATGCTGTTGCTTGACCCATGATGTCATTCCTAAAGCGGTTGAAAGCTGCAACGGTGTATAGCGACTACAGGACTCGATTATCGATCGCAGCAGCGCTCTGCGCCAGTCTTTGTGTGGCGTGTTCGTTGCGATAAAAGACGTAAGACAAAGTCACCGTCGACACATTGGCCGGTATCGCCGGATCGATCACAAAACGCACGGGCATGTCTTTACTTTCGCCCGCCTCAAGCGGCTGCTCAGTGAAGCAGAAACACTCGGTCTTGCTGAAGTACAGCGAGGCGCGATTCGGCGCAACGCTCGGCACCGCCTGCCCGACAATCAACTCGGGCTCGCGATTAATCGCTTCGAACATTACTTCGATCACGTCGCCGGGGTGAACATCGACAGAGGCCACCTTCGGGCGAAACTCCCAATCGAGACCAGACTTCACGGCGGCATCGAATTCGACCTTCACCGTTCGGCTGTAGTCGATCGTCGTTGCGCCCGCAGCGACAGGCGACAGCGTGCCCGTTTTGCCGTTGATGCCTGTGATCTCGCAGTAGATGGTGTAGATCGGAATCAGTGAGAAACAGAAAACGAACGATGCCGCGCATGTCAGCAACATGCGCTTGAGTAACACGCGATGGCGGCCGGATGCATTCATTGTCCAGTCAACCAAAAAGCACGTACGAACAAAAACCCGTACAGCGCCGCGGCGATTGTGCATAACACAATCACCGTGCGCCTGACGCCTGCTTTACGTCGAGCATCGATCATCAGTGCGACACATCGCCGTGCGCCAACATCCGATCATCGATCTTCGGAGGCGTGGTAAACGAGTGGTATGGCGCCGGCGAAGCCAAGGTCCATTCCAGGCCTTTTGCCGACTCCCATACGCCCGATGTCGCCTTGGCACCGCGTTTTCTGAGGCAGCAGTCGATGACGATCCAGGCGAACAGCAGTTGGGTGATGCCGAACGCAAATCCACCGACCGAAGAAATCACATTGAAATCCGCGAAGGCTGGGTTGTAATCAGGAATTCGGCGCGGCATGCCGGCCAAACCGAGGAAGTGTTGCGGAAAAAACAGGATGTTGACGGTGATGGTCGACAGCCAGAAGTGCCACTTGCCCAGCGTCTCGTTGTACATTCTTCCAGTCCACTTGGGCAGCCAGTAGTAGACGGCGGCCATGATCGAGAAAATTGCGCCGGTCACTAACACATAGTGGAAATGCGCAACGACGAAGTAAGTGTCGTGATACTGGAAGTCGGCCGGCACAATGGCCAACATCAAACCGGAGAATCCGCCGATCGTAAACAAAATAACGAAACCGACGGCGAACAGCATCGGCGTCTCGAAGGTCATCGATCCACGCCACATCGTTGCCACCCAATTGAAGACCTTGACCCCGGTGGGCACGGCAATCAGCATGGTGGCGTACATGAAGAACAACTGTCCGCCGAGCGGCATGCCCACCGTGAACATATGATGCGCCCAGACGATGAACGACAAGAACGCGATGGACGCGGTCGCGTACACCATTGCCTGGTAGCCGAACAGCGGCTTGCGCGAAAAAGTCGGGATGATCTCGGAGACAATGCCGAACGCGGGCAAAATCATGATGTACACCTCCGGATGCCCAAAGAACCAGAAGATGTGCTGGAACATCACGGGATCGCCGCCGCCAGCGGCGCTGAAGAAGCTGGTGCCGAAGAACTTATCGGTCAGCAGCATGGTCACGGCACCCGCCAACACCGGCATGACCGCGATGAGCAAAAATGCAGTGATCAGCCAAGTCCATACGAACACCGGCATTTTCAGCAGATCCATACCCGGCGCGCGCATGTTCAGGATCGTCGCAATAATGTTAATGGCGCCCATGATCGAGCTGATACCCATCATGTGGACAGCGAAGATGACGAATGCGACATTGTTGCCGCCTTGAATCGACAAAGGCGGATAAAGCGTCCAGCCGCCTGCCGGGGCGCCACCTTCCATGAACAAAGTGGAGAGCAACAATGCAAAGGCAAACGGCATGATCCAGAAGGACCAGTTGTTCATTCGCGGCAATGCCATGTCCGGTGCCCCGACCATCATCGGGATCATCCAATTGGCCAGACCAACGAACGCCGGCATCACGGCACCGAAGATCATCACCAAGGCGTGCACCGTCGTCATCGAGTTGAAGAAATCCGGCTCGACCAACTGTAAGCCGGGCTGAAACAGCTCAGCTCGGATCACCAGGGCCATCGCCCCGCCGATAAAGAACATGATCAGCGAGAACACCAGGTAGAGCGTCCCGATGTCTTTGTGATTGGTCGACATGAACCAACGCTCAAAGAAGCCGCTCGGCTTGTGGTCGTGATCCTCGTGGTGATCTGTCGTAGCGTACGTAGCCATTTAGTCGTGCCTTTTAAGATTCTCTATCGATCAGCTCTTGGTGGGCGCCGGCGCTTGAACTACGGCGTCAGTCGCAGGCGCGTTGGCCGCTTTTTGCTCTGCCAGCCAGGCATCGAACTCTGCGCGCGGCTTCGCGACGACCACGATTGGCATAAAGCCATGGTCCTTCCCACACAATTCAGCGCACTGCCCCCGGTAAGTACCGGGTTCTTCGATCTCGGTCCAGGCTTCGTTGATGAAGCCGGGAATTGCGTCCTGCTTCCATCCAAGCGCCGGAACCCACCATGCGTGAATGACATCGTCCGCCGTGATCACAAAACGAATTTTTGTGTTCGTTGGCACTACCAGGGGCCGATCAACGTCCAAGAGATAGTTCTCGACCGAGTTGGGATCGATGCCCGATCCCAGTTGCCGCGCCTCATCCGCTGCGCGCGACAACGAACTCATGAATTTCACGTCCTCGCCCAGGTACTCGTAACGCCATTTCCACTGATATCCGGTGATCTTGACCGTCATATCGGCATCGCCGGTGTCGGCCATACGAACCAGGGTTTGTGTTGCGGGCCATGCCATGCCCAACAGGATCAGCACCGGGATGACGGTCCAGATGATCTCGGCAGTGGTGTTGTGGCTCCACGTGGCCGGGACAGCGCCCTTGGATTTGCGGAATTTAATCATCGCGTAGAACATGGCGCCGAACACAACGATGCCAATCGCTACGCAAATCCACAATATCAGCATGTGCAGTTGGAACACGTCTTGGCTGGTTGCCGTCACGCCCGGCGTCATGTTCAGTTGCCATCGTTCGGGTACAGCCCAAGCCGACACCGACAGCGCCATCAGCGCCACTCCTAACCCGCCCTTTGCCTTCCTCATGCCCATATCTTCCTTTTGCATCATTTTCGTTCGCCGGCGCGCATTTCAGTCAAGCGTTGCCGCAACAAGCTCGACAATTGTTCGCGCTCCGTGTCTGCGAGAAACTCGCCAATTTCTGTCGCCCTGCCGTGCGAGCCGACGAGCAGTGCGGTGCGATGTACCTGCCGTTCCGCCCACAATCTCGCCCATGGTGTCGCGTACTCTGCGCAACTCGATCTTCCGCGACGACGTTGTTCGACCGTTAGCGCTGAGAAGCCAATGCTGACTCTGTCGAAATCGTCTCCCCGACGCCAAACCCACCACAAGCTCGCACCAACCAACAAAATGTCGAACAACGCGAAGTACGGCACAAAAGCGTTGCCCTGACGAAAACTAAAAACAGCCACCGCTGTTACGGCGAGCGTCAGCGCGCAGAATACCAAGACTAAAGTCGGAATTGATGAAGAACGATTGGGGCGCGCGACGATTTCGATCGATCCCGCGGTATTGAGTTCGCTGATCGGCTGGTTCACGTGATGGTTGATGGGTAAGAGGCATCCATAGGCGCCCGCAATGTTAGCCAGCCGGGCGTAGCGCTTCAATGAAAATCTGATGAGGCTTCGCCTCAGATCGCCGAGCGCTGTTGGCTTCCTTCGACAGCGTGCTTTCCACAACCCGCGCTTCGCATGTCCGGCCCGACGGCACAGCCGCGGGGCGCTCGGCCCGACACATGCATTGCGTCGTGTCAGCCCCGGTCCTCGCCCCCCCCTTGATGGGGCTGCAAAAACCAAAGCCGCTTCGAAGAAAACTGGACTCATTTGAGATCCAGTTCCGTCAACACCAGCGAGGCTTCGACTCAGACCGCCGAGCATTATTCGTTTCGCTCAACAGCGGTTTATCCACAGCGATCATGGCTTGATGCTCTGCAAGAAACGTGGACCGGGGTTCCGTCAAAGACTGGCCGTGAATTCTCTAACCCATGTCGCGACTTTATCGATTCACTGAACGCACATGGCCTGTACTTTTCGCCAGCGGACCAGCTGTGGCATGATCCGCGGTCTTCGCACGTTGGCTATGTAGCTCAGCTGGTCAGAGCGCGGCACTCATAATGCTGAGGTCGGTGGTTCGAGCCCACCCATAGCCACCAGAGCGGCGTCACTTTCTTTCCGCTCGATCTGCACGTCGTGGACATCTTTAAGGCCTTTACCATCGAGGCGGCCCATCGGCTGCCGAATCTGCCGGCAATGCACAAGTGCTCGCGCTTGCACGGGCATTCGTTCCGCATCGAAGTCCATTTGACCGGCGAGTTGATTGAGCCCGAAGGTTGGGTGATGGATTTTGCGGACGTCAAGGCGGCGTTTCAGCCGCTGTTCGATCAGTTGGACCACCACTACCTGAACGATGTGCCCGGTCTTGAGAACCCAACGAGCGAGCGCCTGGCACAGTGGATCTGGGAACAGCTGAAGCCTCGCCTGCCCTTACTTTCGTCGATCGTCGTGCATGAAACCTGTACAGCGGGCTCCCGCTATAACGGGCCCGGAAAATAGCGACCCAGCACTTAGCTTGTTCCGCCGCGACAGGTCTATGATGAGCCTATCCACTTTACATGGACCGCACATGATCAGAACAGCGCTACTGGGTCTCGCTGTCGCGCTGTTTCCCGCGCAAATGCTAGCGCTCAACCATGCTGGAACTGAGATCGAGCCTATGATTCGTGTGCCAGACGAATCGCGGCCATGGCCGCTTTCTGGCAGCGCGATTGTGCATCGCAGCTTTATTCCCTTTTATGGGCTGGCGTTGCATGCACCGATGGGTGCAGCCAAACACGAAGATCTCGCAGCTGGCTTGACTCCGATGCGGATCACGTTGATCTGGTACGCCAATTCCCTACCGAAGGATCAAGTCGTCGAGCACTTCCGCCGTCAGTTCGAACTCGCTACCGACGCAGAGACGCTGGCACGCACAGCGTCCCGGATCGAGAAGTTTCTCGCCGTCCTTCCCGCTGCGGAGCGCGGCAAACGCATCACGATTTTTTATACGCCCGATGGTGGTGCCAAGATCGAGGTTGAGGGCGGCGACAGCGCGCATATCGCCGGCATCGAGTTCAATCGTGTGTTGTTGTCGATCTGGCTGGGCCCGAACGCGGACTCCGCAGTGCGCACATCGCTTACAACCATGCCTTCGACCTGACGACGCGGATCATCCGGACTTGTAAAGTCCGCCTGAATAACTTCCGGAAAAATGTTGCAGTGCAGCATTCTCGGAATTATGCTGCACCGCACCATTCGTCGTTATCAGGAGACAAGTCATGTTCGAGCAAACCAGCAATCAGGTCCTGGCCCTCTCCAAGCAGGCCGCTGAGACCTTCATCAAGGTCAATGCAATCGCCGTCGACGGCTTCGAGAAGCTCGTCGATATTCAACTGAAATCGCTTGAAACGGGGCTGAAGTCGGCCACGGATTTTGTTGGCCAGGCCAGCGAAGTGCGCGATTTCGATACCGCTCGCGCCGTGTGGCCGAAGAGCGTCAGCGCGCTGAAAGATTCGGCCGAACAGCTGTACGCCGTGTCGCAAGAAGTGTCTGGCGTTGTTGTGAAAACCACCGAGGCTTTTGGCAACTTGCTGAAAGGTACCGTCGAAGCCGCCAACGATGCAGTCGCCAAGACGCCGAAAGCCGCATCGAAGCGCTGAAGAACTCGTCGGCAATCGACCCTCCCCGATTGCCGATCGGGTAAGCTGGCGGGGCAACCCCGCCAGCTGTTCCAGTAGTCCTGCGACATGGTCCTTCGCGTGTGTTCGAGGCACTTTGCCCTCATGGCTCATCCTCGCGATCGCATTCGCTTTTGCTGCGGTTCGAGTTTTACGCACAGCGCCCACGCATCAGTCGGGCCGAAGAGGCATGGTCGCGACCTGAGTGAGCCTCAGTCTGTGGTGAGCGTCGAAGCCCGATCGCATCCTTGAGAATGGCGTTTTGAAAAAACAGCGCCATAATCCGTCGCCAATCGTGAGTTGACACAACGGCGAAATAGATCTCGTTGGCCGAGACGAACCGACTGCTGGATGATCTGAAGCCAGATCCGTACAACTGAGGTTGGCGATCGGCCGGCCGCCATCCATTCGGCAGCGCTTGACGAAGATTGTTGATGCACTGACACGATTGGCAACCCTCAATTCAGATCGGCGATCACGATGTCCTGGCTCAGCAAACTCATGCCTTCGCGTATTCGCACCGAAGGCGCAGCAAAGAAGAACGTTCCCGAAGGTCTTTGGGAGAAGTGTCCATCGTGTCAGGCCGTTTTGTATGGCCCGGAACTGGAGCGAAATTTGCGGGTCTGCCCGAAATGCAGTCACCACATGCCGATAGCCGCTCGCAAACGCTTGCAGGAGTTCCTCGATCCCGGCACATTCTCCGAAATCGACACAAACCTGGCGCCGTTCGATGCACTCAAATTCAGGGACGCCAAGCGCTATCGCGATCGCCTCATCCAGTCGCAGCGTGCGACCGGCGAAAAAGATGCGCTGGTCAGCGCTCGTGGATTGCTCAAATCGCGAACTATCATCACATGCGCCTTCGAATTCGGGTTTATGGGTGGATCGATGGGCTCCGTTGTTGGCGAGAAGTTCGCCAGAGCTGCCGAGCGAGCGCTTGACGAAAGGGTGCCGCTGGTCGGATTTTCGGCCACCGGCGGCGCTCGGATGCAGGAGGGCTTGTTTTCGCTCATGCAAATGAGCAAGACCAGTGCCGCGCTGGCTCGCATGAAGCGTGCGGGTGTTCCTTATGTGTCAGTCCTGACTCACCCAACAACGGGCGGTGTCTCGGCCAGTCTCGGGATGCTGGGGGATCTCAACATCGCCGAACCGCAAGCGCTCATTGGTTTCGCCGGCCCTCGAGTCATCGAACAAACCGTACGCGAAACACTGCCGGAGGGATTTCAGCGAAGCGAGTTCTTGGTCGAAAAGGGAGCGATCGATGCCATCGTCGACCGACGTGAGCTTCGCGAAAAGCTGGCGGCCATGCTCGGAATCCTGCAGAAGCAACCTCAGGCGGCTTGACCGGAGCGCATGGCCCACGGTTTGACGTGATGACGGCGCAGGCGAAGAAACGACGCGGTGCGCGGAAGGGGGCTTAAGTCGCGCTCAGGGGCTGGCGCACGCAGGGGCGTTGGGATCGAGCAGCGCCAAACGAACAGCGCTGGCGCGCTCATGTCCATCCGCACGCAAGACCTGATAACGATTGATGCAAGCGGCGGGGCAACAATCCCCACCATTTGGCCCGCAGCGTGGTAACGTGGCGACACAGGCGTCCATCGCTGACTCATCGCTGCCGGCGCAATGCAGAAAACGCTCAGAACAGACCGCCAGTCGCGCTTCGCTGACGGTTACCGATTCGCTACTCCGCCCAGCGGAGGGACTTGGTGGCTCGGCCCGCGCCCGCTGTTGCGCCAACCAAATTCGCAGCTCGCGCTCAGCTTTCGCCGAGTCGCTATGGGTCTTGAGCCCTTGTGCAGCACTGCCGGCACATGGCTTGTCCTGAAAGACGACCCGGCCACTTTCTACGCAGCGGTGAATTTCGCCACCAGCTCCCAGCGCGAGCAACAGAACCAAAGGCAAAGTCGTCATTCGGCGCGGCGGAACGGAAACAACAGTTGTCCAGCGAAACTCTGCGGCATCTCTTCGGCAATTCCAATATCGGCCGGAGGGCGTCGATCTCGCGGCCAATAGAACGTCCCAAACAGCTGGTCCCAGAGCACCAAATTCTCACCGTAGTTGCGATTGCCCTCGTCGAGCACCCGTGAATGATGCCATCGATGCAGTTCGGGTGTATTGAAGACAAAGTTCAACCAACCGCAGCGCAAAGAGACATTGCAGTGGGTGAGCATTCCGACGAAAGCGGTGAACGCCGACAACCAGGTCAGGCACTCGCCGGGGGCGCCGATCAGCCACAACAGGGGCGCGCTGAACGCGATGCTGGTGAGGGCATTGCCGATGTGGAAGCGCCCGGTATTCCAAAACCACAGGCGCGTCACGCTGTGGTGTACGGCATGCAAGCGCCAAATGGCGGGCCATTCGTGCGACAAGCGGTGCGCCCAATAGAGGCCGAATTCTGCGATGACGAGCGTCAGCAACACTTGCGACCACATTGGCCAATGGCTCGGCCACCAGTACGCCGGTACCGCGTGTTGCGCAAAACCGATCGCCGTCGAACCCAATACCCATAGCTGTACGCCGCCTTTGCTGATCAGCGTGTGCAGGAAGTCGGGCCACATTTGACCATCGTCTCGCAACCACGACCGCTCGAACGGCATCGTCCGCTCAAGGACAAACAAGGTACCAGCCAGGAACAGATAACTTAGATTGAATCCAAGCAACGGCCGTTCGACCGCAATTCCAAATGCGGTGCCGAGGCAGCAAAGTGCCAGCAGTCCTGGCCAGATCAGGTAGGGAAGCAGCGCCATGGGATCAGCATTGCCGACCTCAATGACAGCTTCATGACTCGAAACTATTGCGCAACAGCACAGCTGGCACGTGCATCACGATGCAGTGTATCGCGCCGGCCAAACTGATAATGCCGCTGCAATCGATTGGCACGATTGCGCGTGTTGGGAATGCCTGCTGGAACACCGCAATCGCATTCTGATTCTCATTCGGATAGCCATTGAATTGGCATGCCAGAACGGTGCTGTTGAGAATAACCGCGTTCGCATAGGTGTAGTGCACACCACTGACGCTGAATCCGCCCAAACGCAACACCGTCTTGCCAGCATTCGACAACTGCGTCGCCACTGCCTCGGTCACCTGACGAGGCGTTGCGTAGACGCCTCCGGTATTGGGGTACTCGTTGACGATCACCCGGCCGTCGTCCGCAGGCAGCATCCACATATCGATATGCTGCGTCGAGTCGAAACTTGCCGGCATGGGATCTGTGATGGTCAGGTTCAAACCCTGGTATGCGAGAAAAGCATCCCGCACCGACTGCGCCGTCGACCCCGGATTCTCGTTGACAATCAGCGAAGTCATATAAGCGCTGCTGTCATCGAACAAATGGAAATTGCCGCCGCCATGGCTCAGCGGCAACTCGTACCTGGTCTCACCAAGTATGGTTGCGAAGACGCCCGGAATCGCATCATCCAGAGGCCGAGGCCGATTGTAGATGTGGTCAACAATTGCGCGGCGTCCGTTGTCGTCGATGAAACGGGGGCCGTAGTCCCGTATCCAAACCGAATTGGAGTTGGCGACCACAAATTGCACCTGAGCCATATTCGCGCCGGCTCCAGTCAAAGTCGATTGGGCTGAGGCCTGCAAGCCAGCCGAAACGACGACGTACAAGGTGAAATTTGGCTCGCCGGTTGTGATAGCAACGGCCATGCTGGTCAGCAGCGCATTCTGCGAACCCCAGCGAATCATCAAACCGGCGTTGCGCTCAAATTCAGAGGGCGTATCAACCACGCCGCTGGGCGGCGCGAATGGCATGCGTGAGAGATCAGGTACGCGCCAAACGCTCTGCTCGAAAGCCGTCATACCGCGCGGCAGAGTCGGTTCATCGTCGCGGATGGTTGCCAAGAATGCCGGATCAGCTAAACGCAATGTATTGGCTGCAATCTCAACGCTCAAGAGAAGTAGCGACATCGAAAACAACACGCGACGCATGCCAGCCCCCAAAAACGAAAAAGCCCGCCTCGATGGGCGAGCCTGACGATGCTTGGCTCCCGGAGCAGGGATCGAACCTGCGACCCAGTGATTAACAGTCACTTGCTCTACCGCTGAGCTATCCGGGAACGGTGAGCCCGCAATAATGCGAGGATTATTCTGGATGTGTCAAGCAAGGGCGCGCCGACTCGCCAACTCGGCATGACAAGATTGCGTGCCGAAGAACCGCGCGGCAAGCCCAGCAAAGCAGACGAGCCAGCCAGACATTGCCGGCACTCCTTCGCTGTCAGAAAATTCCGACACCACTTTCAGCGTACGCCCTACAGACAAGCTCAGCGGTCATCGCAATGATCGCCGCATGACTCAAGCTCGCCACCTCACGGTCGCCGAAGGCCAGCAAGCCTTCTATCACTGCGTTGCACGATGTGTGCGACGCGCGTGGCTGTGCGGCATTGATCCGATCACGGGCGTGGACTACGAGCACCGCAAGCCAATGATCGCCTCGCGTATTGTGCAATTGGCTGGGATTTTTGCGGTCTATGTTTACAGCTACGCCGTGATGAGCAACCACCTGCACGTGGTGCTGTCGATTGAACCGACCGCCGCGCGCAATTGGTCTGATGAGGAAATTGCCCGGCGTTGGGTGCAATTGTTCCCGGCGCGTGAGGCGGAACAGAACACGGCGAAAATCGCAGCGCTGTGCGCTGACAAAGCTGCACTTAAGGCTCGCCGCGATCGGCTCACGGATCTTTCGTGGTTTATGCGCTGTCTTGACGAGCACATCGCGCGCAAGGCGAACGCAGAAGATGACGTGACGGGGCGCTTCTGGGAAGGCCGATTCAAATCTCAGTTGCTTGACGACGAAGCCGCGCTCGCCGCGGCGATGGCGTACGTGGACCTCAATCCGGTTCGAGCAGGGATTGCCGACAGCATCGAGAGCAGCGATCACACCAGCGTGCAGGTGCGTGCCGAGGAACTGCGCAAAGATCCCAGCAAAGCGGATGAACCAATCCAACCCATTGCCGGCGTTCGGCTTGGATTCGATATGTTGAAAGACCAAGCGTTCGCCAGACTGGCGATGAGCAATCGCCAGTACATTGAGCTGGTGGACTACACCGGCCGCCAACTCAGGCCCGGCAAACGCGGCAAGATCGATGAGCGTGAGCCGACGGCGTTAAGCAAACTCGGACTCGACACCAACTACTGGACCGCGCATGTCAAAGGCGTCGGCTCAGGTTACTGGCGCTTCGTTGCGAGCGTGGAAGCGCTCGAAGCCAAAGCCGCAGAGTGGAAGCGGAAATGGCTCAAAGGCATCGGCTACGCCCGGAGCCTCGTGACCGGCTGAGAGACTCACATGGGATTCTTGGCGCCGCTGGCGTCTGGGGGCGTTGCGTGCGCGCTCAAGAAACTCCTTCCTCCGAACAGCGATTTCGACATCCGTAGCCCTGGATGCCACCACCACTGCTTGCGCGCTCCGAAAACTGGGTGTCTCTTTTTTTGCCACCACCACTGCTCGCGCGCTTCGAAAACTGGGTGTCTCTTTTTCCCTTGCGCAGTGGAAACAGCAGTGGCTCAAAGGCATCGGCTATGCCAGGAGCCTTGTGACCGGCTGAGAGACTCACATGGGACTTTTGGCGCCGCTGGCGTCTGGAGGCGTTGCGTGCGCGCTCAAAACCTCCTTCCTCCGAACAGCGATTTCGACATCCGTAGCCCTAGATGCCACCACACTGCTCGCGCGCTTCGAAAACTGGGTGTCTCTTTTTCCTTACCGGGTGTCTCTTTTTCCTTACCCTGCCTCAGGTAGTAATAGTCTCGAACAATGTCCCCTTGCTGTTCGATGCCAAAACTCCGGAATGATCGCCCCGGCGGAGACGTTACAGGCGGCAAATATTGTTAGTTCCGATTTGTCACCTAGATCGCGCCAGCTTCGCCTGGCGCACTGGGTGTCCGCAGTCCAGTTCCTCCGCAGTCCAGTTCCAACTACCGGACCGCGCACGTCAAAGGCGTCGGCTCTGGATATTGGCGCTTCGTTGCCAGCGTGGAAGCACTCGAAGCCAAGGCCGCAGAGTGGAAGCGGAAATGGCTCAAAGGCATCGGCTACGCCCGGAGCCTCGTGACCGGCTGAGAAACTCACATGGGATTCTTGGCGCCGCTGGCGTCTGGGCGCGTTGCGTGCGCGCTCAAAACCTCCTTCCTCCGAACAGCGATTTCGACATCCGTAGCCCTGGATGCCACCACCACTGCTTGCGCGCTTCGAAAACTGGGTGTCTCTTTTTTCAGCTTTCTCTTTTTTCAGCTTGGTGCTCCGAGCCGACAGGGACCAAATGATTCTGTGTAGGTGCGCCACGCATTGTTGTCGCCGTCGCTCATTCTTTAGTTTGTAAGAAAGGTTCGATTGCGCTCCCACCAACGACATCAACGTTTACACCCAGCCACATTCGGTATAGAAATGCCATCGCATCTCTCTTATCTACAATTTTGGACGTATTGCACCCATTGAAATTGCGCGGCTCTTTGTCATCCAATAATGCAATGCTACTCAGCTCCAAAAAACGAGCGAGTGGGTCGAAGCCATCGCACGACAGTGTCGCCAAATTAAGCCCATCGACCGTCACGAGCATAATAACTCTTGGGTCTCTCGGGACCGCGAAACACTTCGGAATTCTCCTTGGCAGAACCACAACAAATTTGTCCCCTGGTCCAACTCCTATTATCCGTAGACTGATCTTGCCAGCGGACTTTGTTTCGAACACATAACAATCCCGGTCAACAGCCTCCGTCGCTTCTGCTTCTACAATCGTCGCATGCCGATAATCTTTGTTTACCAAGGCGGCCTCAGTTGTAGCACTCGCAAACGAGGGGCACAAAAACAAACAGAAAAAATACTTACCCACAACCACCTCCAAGTTGCCTGCACACGGTCCTGCCGTATTCATTCGCACGCCAATGATCTAAGCCCGAAGAGCTACCAAGAGACGAGTCAAGTGCATGGCGGATCTCATGAGCAATCGTAAAACGCATCATGCCATGTCTGGTGAATACGATAGGTCGCCAAGTTGCTCTGTCCATAGAAGTCATGGCGACAAGTGCACTTCGTGGGTGCGCAGCGCCTCTCAAAATCAGGATTCGCGCTTGAGTTTGCCCATCCACAACTCGGGTCTGGGTATAGCCAGCGATCCCTGCTCCATAAAAGCCCGCTGCCCGCGCCTCTTCCGCTGATCTAAAACGCACTATTTCGTTGTTTCTGAAGTATGCTAAATCGTCGCTGTACGCGATTTGTATATGACTCGGGAGGCTTCCGGAATCTCGAAACTCTGTGACAACCTCGTTAAATATGGCTTCCCCAGACCCGATATCTTCTTCCGGATCAACCATTTCTTCCATCGTTTCCTGCCCAGAAAACGCAATGGTTTCGCTGATCGCATTTCCGAACGCAACCGTGAACGCCGCCGTGACCGCCCCATTTGCGAACGACCCACCGGTCAACTTACTCACCGTCCCACCAATTGTGGCGCTAGCTGCGGTACGTCCGAGAACGCTTCCGAACGACTTTCCATCGCCCATCTGTCCCACGGCCGGACTTAGCGCTTCAGTAAATCCAGCGGAGAAGAATCCATGGCCAAACTTGCCGCCCTGCAGGACGCTAAGCGTTCCTCCTGTCGCTGCGTGTGCCGCGACCTTTGCCGCAACAGCCCCTCGGGTCATGTGCTGCGTGCAAGCAGTTCCCGTGTCGAACGCCCACGCCTTCGAGAACTGCGTGCCAATGCCCCAGAACACTGCCGCACTGACCGCACCCCACAACCCTGCTTTGAGCGAGCCGGTCGAGATCGCTGCGCTTGCGAATCCGCCAGCAACGGCGATGCCGAACGAGATCAGTTTGTCGATTGCCCAATACTGCTGGCTGATGATCGCGGCGACGACGCCAATGACAATCCCGATCGCCTGCCTAAGCGAGAAGTTCCCCGTCGGATCGGTGGCGGTCAGCGGATTATTGAGTACATAACTGTACCGATTCAGCCCCTGCGTGGCCTCAGGTTCGACGAAGTCGTCGGCCTGGAGGAACCGCCCGATCTCGGCATCGTACAGCCGTGCGCCCATATGCACCAGGCCGACTTGATCAAGTTGCTCATGGCCGGTGAACCCCTGAGTGGTCGGGCTGGTGGTGTTGGCAAATGCGGCGGCTTGGAGCAGCGTCAACAAGGTCCAGCCGCCACCGGCGGTCGCGGCGTTGCGCCGCTGGCCGTGCGCATTGAAGCTCTGGCGGCTCCTGAGCGCCCCGGTTTCGCTGGCAACCGTATCGATGCTCCCTAAACTGTCGCGCAGCAAATAGTCATAGGTGGCGTTCCCACCTTGGAGCACTTTAGTGATGACCAGAAAGCCGCCAATGTAGCGCTTGACGATATCGCTCCTGCCATCGGCGATGAACTCAACATTGCCGACGTATCGCGTCCTGGTGGAATCGTTGTCAAGCCGCTCGTACACACTGCGATCGATCGCGTACTTGAAGCTCACCTCGGCCTGGATGGCTCCCTCACTGGTAGGCTCATTACGCACGATCTGCTCTGGCAGATCGAAGCCGGTATAGGCGATGGTACGGATCGCGCTGCCGAATTTGCGCACCTGCGTGTTGTTACCGTTTTCGTCGTAACAGTAACTCTTGCCTGCGACCAGACTGACCGCGTGCGGGCCTGCGGGCAGCGCGCAACCGGTTTGCGCGGGGGTGCTGTTGTAGGCGTAGGCGCCAAGATTTGCGGCGCCAGACCCGGACTTCATGGTGATGTTGCCGAGCTGGTCGTAAGCGAGCGTGAGCGTGTTGATGGCTGGCGACGAGCCGATCGTCTGGTTCACCGTCGTCAATCGATCGAGCGCATCGTAGCCAAATACTTCCTTCGAATCCGCGCCAGCGGTTCGATCATGGCGCATCGTCAGATTGCCATTCTTGTCCCAGTTTGTCGTCCAATCCTGCAACTGGCCACCAACGACTCCTCCACTGAATGTGCCCGTCCTAATTGTCGCCAAGCGCCCGGTGTTGTCGTCGAACGTGCGCTCGCTGACCAGATTGTTGCTACCGTGATAACGCTCGCGGCGGACTTGTTGCCGTGCCGTCAGCGACAGGACTTCGTTGTACAAGATACCCGTCGTGCCATCCGCAGCTTCCCGAATCCCGATGGGGAATCCATCGGCTGAGTAGACCTGGAATTGGCCGAATGGGCTGGTGCTGTCCGGATCGGATCGAAGGAATGGAACACGCGCCCGTATTTGTCGTACGTTGTGCGGCTGACGTATTTGTCCTCTTTCAATAACGTCTGCACACTCGCCGAGCGCGCGAAGCGGTCGTACGAATAGTCGCGCGACATATGGTGCAAAGAACGATATCGTCGACCCCAAGACGTTGTCGACGCCGGCCGTGAGCTGATCCGCTTGGCTGTCAGAATTTCGCACTAAAATTTCGGATACATAAGAAGAAGCGATAGTTTGATGAAAGCGAACGTGCTGGCCCGCCTGATTTGGATGTTGATGATCGCATGCTGCACGGCGAATGCTGCTGCTTTGAGGCTCGACGAACGCGTCGCATGCTCGGCGATCATCGAGGACTTGAAGTGGTCGCACACGATTTGGCCGGAATCGAATCCTCACCCCAAGCCGGCTCGTGCTTCGGTTTTCAGTGATGTGCTTCTCCGCCAGCAAGTTACTGACGCGCTGCGCCAGGAAGCTGCGCTCTTCCAGTGGTACAACGTGCGCATTGATCGGCATGCGCTTCAAACGGAACTTAACCGCATTGCATTCGGCACCCGCGCACCGGATCGCCTTCGCGAGCAATTTCAGGCGCTGGGTAACGATGCCGTGTTGATTGGCGAATGCCTGGTGCGCCCCCTGCTCGTCGCGCGCCGTTTGCGCGAGGCATACGCTTACGATGAACGGCAACGCCGTGCGCTGCGCGCGACGGCGCAGTCGGTTCTGGCGGCTGGCGCCGCCGCCGATTTGATTGAACGCAGCGGTGGAGCGGAGCAGCGCATTGTGTACCTGCTAAGGGATGAATCGTCTCCGCCAAGAGTTGCTCCAGAATCAGCGACAGTGCCAATGACCGTCGATCTCAACGTTGCGGATTTTGGCCAAATGCGTTCGCGGTTACAGTTGTCTGGAAAACGTCTACTTTGGGCAGATTTCTACCAACCGTCTCTTCGCGAGACTGCAAATGGTTTTGTCGAGGAGACGCTACTGTCGGATCAGCAAGATCGCCTGGAAGTACGCACTCGCTACTGGCCCAAGCGGAGTTTCGACGCTTGGTGGACAGATCAACGCAAGTCCCATCCAGCAGCAAGAGTCGTGGTTGAGCTACTGGAGCTGCCCGAGATCACAGGAACCGAGTTGATTGTGGAGAAAGAGGCATCAGGCAGTTGGCGATCGATGAAGGACGTGCCGGACGGGCGGTGGCTTCATACCGCTGTCTGGACCGGCACTGAGATGATCATCTGGGGTGGCGAAAACGATAGCGGACTACTTGCAGTCGGCGGACGTTACAACCCGACCACCGACAGCTGGCAACAGACGCAGACCAACAGTGCGCCGAGGGCGCGGAGTGGTCACTCGGTGGTATGGACAGGTACCGAGATGATTGTGTGGGGCGGCTCAGGAAGCCTCGCCAGCCCCCTGAATTTGGCTGATGGGGGGCGCTATAACCCGAGCATCGATAGCTGGCGACCAATGCCGCCCGACGGGGCGCCCAGTGGCCGGCATCGCCACTCGGCGGTTTGGACCGGTAGCGAGATGATCGTTTGGGGTGGTGCTGGCGATACTCTTCTTTTCAGCGGGGCGCGTTTCGACCCAGGCAAGGATAGCTGGCAGGCGATGGCCAGCACAGATGCGCCTGAGGCACGTCGAAATCACACTGCGGTGTGGACCGGTAACGAGATGATTGTCTGGGGTGGTTATGACGGTTCTTATTTGGCAACCGGCGCACGTTACAACCCGCGCACGAATGGATGGCAGCCGATGCCAAACATCGGTGCGCCATCTGGGCGTCGGCATCATTCGGCTCTATGGACGGGCAGTGAGATGGTCGTTTGGGGTGGTTTTGACGGCGAAGATCATTTCGCGAGCGGCGGACGGTATCGTCCGGACACCAATGACTGGCTGGCGAGTCAGAGCATTGGTGCGCCAAGTGCACGGTCCGGCCACATCGCTGTGTGGACCGGCAGCGAGATGATCGTCTGGGGTGGTTGGGGTGGATCCTTCGTCGCCAGCGGCGGGCGCTACAACCCGAGGACCGATGATTGGCAAGATATGCAAAATAGCAGTGCGCCGAGCGCGCGGCACTCCCACTCGGCGGTATGGACTGGCAGCGAAATGATCGTTTGGGGCGGCTGGGGTGGCTCGGACGGTTTCTTCGCGGCCAGCGGCGGACGCTACCGTCCCGACACCAATAGCTGGCAAGCGACGCCGAATGATGCGCCTGACGCACGCCGCCTGCACACCGCCGTGTGGACCGGCAATGAGATGATTTTGTGGGGTGGTCTCGCTAGTACTCACCTTGCCGACGGCATGCGCTACATCCCAAGCGTCGACAGCTGGCTGCCTATGCCGACCAGTGGATCGCCAAGCGGGCGGTACGGACATGTCGCCGTGTGGACCGGCAATGAAATGATCGTCTGGGGTGGTCGGGGCGGTTCCGCGCTTGCGAGCGGGGGTCGATACAGCCCTGGTACCAATAGCTGGCGCTCGTTACAAGGCGTTGACGTGCCAAGTCAGCGGTTCGGACATACCGCTGTGTGGACTGGCAGTGAGATGATTGTTTGGGGCGGCTATGGCGGCCCGTTTCTCGACAGTGGCGGACGTTATGACCCTGGCATGGATACCTGGCGGGCCACTCAAAGCAGTGGCGCGCCGAGCCCTCGGTACGCGCACACTGCAGTGTGGACGGGGAGCGAAATGATCATCTGGGGCGGCTATGGTGACGGCACTCACATTGGCGATGGTGGACATTATGACCCTCGCTCTGATGTCTGGCAGGCGACTCAAAGCAACGGTGCGCCAGCCGGACGGTACGATCACACCGCCGTGTGGACTGGTGCCGAGATGGTCGTTTGGGGCGGCAGACGTGTTGGTTCTGATTTCGGTGACGGTGCTCGCTACGACCCAGGCACTATCAGCTGGAAGGCAATGCCAATGGGCAATGCCCCAAGTGCGAGGTTCGGACATACGGCCATATGGACAGGCAGCGAAGTGATAATCTGGGCTGGCTTTGGTGCTGATTATCTAGCAAGTGGAGGGCGCTATCGGCCTGAAACAGATCGTTGGCAATTGATATCAAGCAGCGGATCGCCAAGTGCGAGAAGTCGGCACTCGGCCGTATGGACCGGCAACGAGATGATCGTCTGGGGTGGCGAAAGTGGTAGCGGTTTACTCAACACCGGCGGACGATACAACGCTCAAATTCCACCTGAGTTCGTCTTCGCAAACTCGTTTGAGTAAGCCCACCGCTTAGGTTCCTGGCACGTTGATCTGTGGCCGCATTCGCGTGCGTACTGTTGGGTTAAGGCGTGGCATCCGCCACTCCGAACCTGAGGGAGATTATCCGTGAACATTCGTCTGCTTTTTATTGCTTGCACCTTCCCGATGTTGATGCCGGCGACCGCCAACGCCGCAGATGGCCAGTCGATTCAGCTGCAATATCAGCGCGGAACCATCCGCTTTCCACTCGACCAAGCGATGACCCTCGGAGCCGATGGCCGGCCGCGTGACGCACTGCCACTGCTCAGCGACGCCTGGTCCGGTCCCACCCGCGCCACTTCCGACGGCCGGAGTTACACAGCTGAGGTCGGCGATCTGAAGTTGCCCATTCCAGACGGCGCCGATCCGACCGAAGGCGTGGAGATCAGCTGCAAGGTCGCCCTGGTCAAGAACGGCGACAAGGGTCCGAGCGGCGACACCTGCAACGACTGGCTGGGGATCGGCTGTATCGACATTTACGATTGCAGCGTCACCCTCTCCATTGGCAAGTAGTTTCTGCAATCGCGATCTCGCACCAGGCTGATAACAGAAAGCCAACTGGCGGCACTGTGGCGGATCACACGGATCGGTCACGCAAGCGCCTGATCCCTCCTCCCTTCATCTCGAAGCATACTGTTAGCAAGTGACGCAAATTGAAAAAACCCCCGGCAAGGCCGGGGGTTTTCATTTCCATCATCGACTGACAGTTCTCAATTGCAACGCTTAACTTCGACGTTATCGATGATCCAGCCATCCGGAAGGCTGACGGACGAATCGGAAGTCAGTCGGAAGCGGAACTGTGCCGTTTGCCCGGCATATGGCGCCAGATCAACAACATTGCTGGTAAAGGGCTGGGTTCCGCACCAGGCGGGCACGCCCGGAATCGGACTCGAAAATCCCGCGTCGACGGGAGCGTTGTATGGATCAGTGAGAAGCTGAGCGCCTGGAACTTGCGTAAAGCTGGTACCACCGTCGGTTGACACTTCGAGAATCGCAGCATCAAAACAGTTGGCCCCAGTGGTGCGGATTTCGATGGCGTGTCGCGATTGGAAGGTCAGCGTCAGACCATTGCCAACTGCACCGAGGGCAATCGCTGGACTGACATAGCGTTGATCGGACACCGTGGTCGGCGCAGTGGCGCGTAACGACTGACCGGAACCACCGAACGGGAACGCATTGGTCACCGCCCAGGTGTTTGTTCCAGAACCGCCAGCTTGCTGACCCCAGCCCGAACCCGGCGTGCCGCTATCGAAGTTCTCGCTCAGCAGGATGGTTGGCGCAGGGCCCGCAGGACAATCGCCAGGCGCGGATTGGGTCGTAAAGCTGCCCGTCGCAGACACGGCACCTGCACCGCCAGGCACCGGGTCCTCAAATCCGTCCATGAACAGCTCGACTGGCTCTTGCACCGGACACGCGTTCGTTGCGGTGACGCGCCAGAAAATCTGCGTCGAGGTCGGCAGCGCGACAGGCGAGACCAAGCTGGTATCGGTCAACGTTCGCGTGAACAGGATATTGGTGAATGCAGCGTCTGTTGCAACGTCCAGCTGATAGGACGCGGCCTGTGTCGAGGCGCTCCAGGTGAATGTCGGCGAGGTGCTGACCGCAGTTGCACCGTTGGCGGGCAACGTCAACGTCGACACGGTTGGTGCCGCAGTGGCGATGGTCAGCGAAATCGGCACGTCGCGCGTGATCGCGCCGGATACACCGCGAACCACCACGCCGACCGTACCCGGCGTCGCAGTATTGTTTGCGGTGAGTTGCGCGATGGAACTGCCGGGCAATGTGGTCACAGCCGTTGGCGTCAGCGTGCCAGCGACACCAGAGGGAAGTGGATTCGGGAAACTCAGGTTGGTGGTGCCGCTGAAACCGTTAATCGCCACGAGATTCAGGGTCACCGGCGGTGCATTGGTCGCCGACGGCGTGCGCGCGCAGACACTGATCGACGAGTTCGGCGCACTCATGTTGAAGGACGGCGTATTGAACAGATTTTGCACACGACCGGCAAACGAACGCTGCGATGTCGTGGATGGCGGCGTGACGATGCGATTGTCGGTCCAGGTCATTCCGATCACCTGCCCGTCCGAGGAGATACCGAGGCCGTTGTAGTCGCCCCATTCCTGTCCGTTGGCAATGTTCTGCGAAACCACCGAAGAAACACGCGTTTCTTCGACCCAGGTATTGCCACCATCCGTCGATACGGCGTAGTACCAATCGGCCTTGTTGCGCAAGCCGTCTCCCGAATTTCGTGTGTCTTGCCAGCCGATATGGACATTGCCTTGTGCATCCAGCTTCATCCACGGCTGGAATCGATCGACCGTGGTTTGGTCGGCGAGCGAATGTGGGCTGGTGCCGGTAGACCACGTTGCACCCTGATCGTCCGAATAGATCACGCGAACCCACGCATGATTGGAATTGACAGCGCCAGTGCCGTTGCCGGGGCTGCCAGCAGCAGCGTTTTCATCGGTGAATGCGACATACACACGGCCATCGCGCGGCCCGCCGCTCATATCGACGTCGACGACTGCGTAGATGAAGACTTCGCGCGATTCCATCGCTGGAATGGGGAAGTCGAAGCGGCCGTGCAAATCGAAGATCTGACTGGCCAGGCCGGCCGTCGCACCGTTGAGATCGACGAAGGTGACGCCGCCGTCGTCGGAACGAAGCAAGCGCATTTCCGCAGAACCGGTCGTGGTGCTGGGGTAAACGTAATAAATTCGCCCTTGGCGATCAGTGGCAATATCGCTGCCGATGCCACGTTCGTCCGGCGCAAAAGAAATCGTTGGCGCAAATTGCAGCCCGGCGCCGCCTTGCACTGGCAACGCGGTTGAGCGCGCAAACTGCATCACGTTGCCTTGGTGCCAGGTCAAATACACACGGTCGCGGAACGGCGAATCTGGCGACCTGTCCACATGGATGAACTCCTTATCGGAGCTGGCTGTTGAGGTATGCACCGGCCCCAACCAGGTTTGGCCGTTATTGAAAGACCAGTACACCGTCGAGCACAGTGAGAAGGTGCAGCCGCTGCCCGATTGGCCCAAGGTCGCTGCGAAGGCGATTGCGCCGTTCGATGTGTATTCGATCGCTGGATCGCAGCACGTGCCAGACAGCGCACCAGCGTTCCCCCAGGTTGCGCCGCCGTCTGACGAAAACGACATGCGCTGACCGCCCGAACCGTTTGATCCCGCAATGGCGATATTGGGATTCGTCGGGTGATACTCGATGGTCGTCTCATTGTTGCTCAGCGTGCCGTCGAACGGCCCTTCGCTCAACACAGGCGCCGCTTTGTCCAAGTTCCGCGCGACCGGATCGGTCGCAAAACGATCCGGCTTCAGAGGATTCGGGTTCTCCGGACCCTGGTAATGGTAGCGACCACGTTCTGTCAGCTTTAACTGGCCGTTTTGCATCAAGCCGCCAAAACGGTACTGGAATTCCTTGTCGGTTTCGCGCGGATACAAATCGTCCAGCAGCGGAAATCCCTGCGTCGCCATCTCTTTGCGCTTTAGAACCTTGAAGAACGCGGGAACCGTCGGCAGGTATTGATCGTTCGGGTGCAACAGATCGATGTCTTCTTTGCGCAACGCGTAGTTGCGGTCGTCCCACGGCCCGAACCGCGTCAGGCCTGGATAATCAACCCGAGGGTCGGCGCCTCTCGATTGTTCGATGACCGCTTTTTCGTCTGCGTGCGCCAGCTGCGCACCCATCGATCCCAGGAGCGCCATCGATACGATGACGCAACGCCAAACTGACGCTGACGAACCCTTCATAAGACTGACACCTGACTGAACACGGACGGGCCTTGGACGATACGACTTAGCGGACATTTCGGCAATGTTCAGGCAGGCCCTTCAGCCGTCGACTCAAACTGTCATGGCGACAAGTCGACCGGCGCCGCGAGGCGATCGCGACGCGCACTTGCTCGACTCATTGCCTTTGCCCCGAGGTTGAGCCAGTGGTCAATCCGCTCACCCGACGCAGCTTAACAATGTCGCAAACTCGCGTTCGACATCTGCCATCACCGAGGTCAGCCGATGATCGGCATCGACCAGATGCAGGGTTGCTCTGGTTTGCGCCGCGAGATCAAACACATCGCCGGCCGCGATCAGTTCGTCTCGCCAGCCATGCACGATACGAATATGCGGCGCACGCAAAGCGAGCATAGGATTCGGGGGCGGAACTCGCACCGGTGGCGCAAGCAAGAACAGGGCATCGACGTTGCGTATCAATGAGGCGCGCCCAGACACGTAGGCGCCAAGGCTCGAACCCATCAACACGCACGGCCTGGGCACAGCGTCAATCAGGGGCAGGAGTCTGGCGATACGCAATTCGGGGTCGAAAATGCCAACATCGTCGACACGATGGGCACTAAAGCCCATTTGCTCCGCCAGCGCCGCCAGGCGCGTCACTTTTGTCGCATTGGGGCCGGTTTCCATACCATGCGATAAGATCACGTGACCTTTGCAATTCTCGGGATGACGCGGCGGGTCGATATGTGTCATGTTCGCCAGAAGAGTCCGGATCGCGACGAACATGCAGATTAACATTGAGCACTTGCCCTACGTCGATCTGCTCGAGCGCCGTGCACGCGACCCGGACATCGTCATCATCCATTGCACCGAACTGCCGAAGTTGTCGGATGCGCGTCGCGAAGGCGAACTGGTGCGCTATCCAAGTGGCACAGGCAACAGCGGCCACTTCTATCTCGATCGCGATGGTCGCGCATTCGAATACGTGCCGATCGAGCGCGTGGCACACCACACACGTGGATGGAACGCCCGCAGCATCGGCATCGAACTGGTGAACATCGGTCGTTACCCAGATTGGCTGCATTCGCAACGACAGGCCATGACCGAGCCCTACTCTTCTGCCCAGATTGCCGGCCTGATGCAAATTCTGCTGTGGATATGCGCTCGTTCGCCGTCGATCACGGATATCGCTGGCCACGAAGACCTCGACCTGACCGAAGTACCCGCGAGCGACGATGCCACGCAAATGGTGCGTCGAAAACGCGATCCCGGGCCGCAGTTCCCATGGCCTCAAGTGCTCACCGCCTGCGGACTACGGCGGCGGTTCGCGGCGTCCTTGCCCTAGCATTCTTGAAGCTGAAAGCGGTTCGCGGCTTCTTTCTGACCAGGATCAGGCTCAGTAAGAGCTTGAAGTGCGCGGAATAGCTTCAAGGACCAAAGCCGTCGGCTGGCTGGCGTTTCCAGTTGGTCCTGGCGCAACTCAATCATCGTGTACGGCGAACCGCGACGGACAGCGTGATAGTCCACTGTAAATCCCATCGCGACATGGCCGTCGTACGGTTGGTTGTCGCCAACCAGAGTACCGTCGACGCCGAGCTCGGCAATCAGGCGGTGGGCAAATTCTGGATCGTGACGCCACAGCACACCGATCGGCCAAGGACGAGTCTGCGCGCCGAGCCGCGGCGTAAAACTGTGAATCGAAACGACGAGCGGCGGCAGGCGTGCGAGTTGGTCCAAGTGACGCGCGATGCGACGATGGTACGGTTCGTGGTAGGTCAAGAATCGACGTTGTCGCTCGACCAAGCTCAAATCCAAATTGCCGGGAATGACGGTGCCATCGCTGCTTTCTGGGATGAGCGTCGGATCGTCCCAGGCACGATTGGCATCGATCACCAACCGCGACACGCGGCTCTCAATTCTGGGGGCAGCGAAATACGCTGCCAATCGTCGTGCGACATCAGCAGCGCCGATGTCCCAGGCAATGTGGCGCCGACGCTCTATCGCTGGCAAACCAAGTCCACTAAGCTCGGTCGGCACTCGATTCGTTGCGTGGTCGCAAAGCACGAAGTAGCGTTGGTTGCGACCCGGATAAAAACGATAGGCTGCCGTCATTTCCACGCTAGCGTCCTTGACGGAGCCGGATCTGCACATCTGAGTCCGTTTCTCCAAATGGCTTTGGCTCACCGCAGCGGCCCGTGCAAAACGCGGACATCATATTCGAACTCGACGATTCCATTCGATTGGAATCTCTCGAACACACTGTTTGCGACGGAGAACATTTCGCCGAAACGTGGGTGATCCATCGACGGCATATAGGATGACGACTTGAGCCTTGCAACGTGGCCGTCGCGATCCAGACGTTGCGCATTTTCCAGTCGGCACTCGGTCGAACCATGAGGACCGAAAAAATCGTCGAGGCGTCGGACGTCGATGTGATCATGACGCACCAAGCCGTAGTCGATACCGAACTCGATGAGCAATGCTTCGTAAGCGGCATGAAACGGCGTGCCATCCAGCCGCCGTTGATTCCAAACCAGTATTGCGCCACAGGCGTCGCGCTTGAGCACACGCAAAGCTTCGCGGCGTGCTGCCAGCGGATCGAACCAATGGAATGCTTGGGCCGCGAACCAGGCGTCGATGCTCATATCGCCAAGCCCTGTTGCTTCAGCTGTGCCCCCGGCCCATTCGACCTGCGGCAACAACGCTTCTCCTGCCGCACGTATCGGCCCATTAGGCTTTAGCACATTGTTGAGAAACGCACTTCCTGTGCGTTTCTCAAGTCGCGAGTCCGGCACATGTCCGGACTCGCTCTCCATGGATCAAGCACTTACGTGCTCGACCCATGTGCGAACCATCCATGGTTCGCGCCCGCAGGCTGTTCCTCAACAGCCTGCTAGTGTGGTGTTCCGTAATGACCTTGAACGATTTCCGCGTCTTTCGACCCCATGCAGCGTTGCTTCTCGTCGCCATAGAAGAGCTATGTCGTCCGGCCCGGCGGCGCAGCCGCCGGTCGTTCAAGTCGGCTCGCGGCATGCCGCGAAAGCCACCGACTTTCACCCTCGTCGCGCCTTGCCTGACGCCGAAATCCATCGGAAATATTGTTCAACTTAATGACGGAACACCACACTAGGGCAACGACGTCAAAGCCGGCTTCGAACAAGCGCAGAGACGATAATCCTGTGCCCGCGCCGATATCTGCAATTCTTGCCGGCGGACAGAGTCCGATCGATCTCAGCACATCCAATAACGGCGGGTAGGAGGGTCGTGCGCAAACATAGTCAGCGACGCGATCCGAAAAGCGTTCGCGGGTTGACTGCACGGGATCTCCCAACTGCCCTTTCACGTCATATTTTGACATTTAGCGCCTGTATCTGGCTAAAATGTGGTCGCCAGCACAATTCACGTGACGGCCATGGGTCAACATGAAGATTGATTTCCTGACGCTCGGTCGTCATGGATGGGGGCGTGATGGCAGAGCAATTCGACCTGATTGTGGTCGGCAGCGGAGCAGCCGGACTGAGCGTGGCGCTAGGCGCGGGCGGGCTGCTGCGTGTCGCTGTGGTCTCGCGGGGCGTGCTCGGCCTGGATGGAGCCAGCTGTTGGGCGCAAGGTGGTATCGCTGCGGCAGTTGGGCCCGGTGACTCGCCTTCGCAGCACGCCGCCGATACGCTGCATGCAGGCCATCGCCTGAACCACAAATCCGCGGTCCGATGGCTGGCCGAGGCCGCGCCAGACGTGATTCGTTGGTTGTTGTCGCTAGGCGTTCAATTCGATACGCACCAAGGACGTTTGACGCTGGGCCGTGAGGCCGCACATTCGTTTCCGCGCATTCTGCACGCCGGCGGCGACGCTACGGGCGCGGAAGTGATGCGCTGTTTGCGCGAGGCCATGACACGCCAGCCGTGGATCGAACGCTATGAGTTTTGCGAAGCCCAGGAACTGCTGAAACGCGGCGGCAACGTGGTCGGCGTTGCCCTGCGCAATCGCCGTGGCGAAACGGTGCGCCTTGTGGCCCCCAACGTCGTTCTTGCTACTGGCGGCATCGGGCAACTGTATCGCTACACGACGAACCCAATCGAGGCTGATGGCTCCGGCATTGCGCTGGCGCACCTCGCCGGCGCGGAGCTTGCGGATCTCGAGTTCGTGCAATTTCATCCCACGGCACTCGCACCCAGAGCCGATGATTCGAACACACAGCTGCCGCTGGTGACCGAGGCATTGCGCGGCGCTGGAGCAACACTGGTCAACGAGACCGGTTCGCGCTTTATGGGGGCCGTCAGTGGCCAGGCGGAACTGGCGCCACGCGATGTCGTTGCGCGCGCGGTGTGGGATCAGTGGGCTCGCGGCCATCGCGTCTTTATCGACGCGCGGCAAATGGGTGATAGCCTGCGCTCGCGCTTCCCTTCGTTCTTTGAGGCGTGCAAAGCCCGCCAGATAGATCCTCGAGTGCAGTTCGTACCGGTGGTGCCAGCGGCGCACTATCACATGGGTGGAATCAAGGTCGACTTGCACTCCATGGCATCACTCAAGGGCTTGTATGCCGTTGGCGAAGCGGCGTGCACGGGGGTCCATGGCGCCAACCGACTGGCGAGCAATTCATTGTTGGAAGCAATCGCCTATGGACGCTCACTTGGCGAGAGACTCGCTCAGCGCGGACCCGCGCAACCGATCGCCGCAGTAGATCCGCAGGCCCAGGCGCCCATTCGACCGCTCTCGACCAACGACAAGCTCGTGAGCGCACGGGCGCAGCAGATTATGTGGAACGATGTCGGCATCGTTCGCACGCCAGAGCGGCTGACGCAGGCTCTGCAACAAATGCATGTCATGGAGCGCCGACTCTTGCCAGGCTCGCCCGCACTTCGCCAGGTCCTGGTCTGTCGGCTGATCATTGAGGCCGCCATAAAGCGCAGTGAGAGCATTGGCGCGCATTACGTCGAAAACACCAAAAACATCGCTGCCTCGGCGTCTCCGCGAGCGGTGGCTTAGAGCGCCTGGCGAAGCCCGAGCTTCGCGAACACGATCGACGCTGTCCGCAACTTGACTTCACAGAAAACGAACGGCAGTCTTCGCGCCCACTGACGCGTAGCGTCAACATGTGACACGCATCGCAATTATTCACCGTGGCGATATGTCGTTTTGTGGCAAGATATGTGCATTCTGGGCAGGGGAATTCCATGAAACTCGTTTTTCGAACGTTGGCGTTGGCTCGCTACCTGACCCTTCGCGGTCAGTTGAAAGAGCTGGAAAAGGCCATCGGCGGTTTATCCCTGGATCAGAAGCGCGCGCTCTGCGGGTTGACGCAGAAGGAGTTTGCCAACGCAGCTTCTTACGCGACCCCGCATCTGTATGCCAGCGAAAATGCCGAGCGTTACAGTCCCTGGGGGAACGGCACGACGATCGCCATTGAGCGCATTAAGTCGGACAACGTGCCGCTGCGTCTTCGAGGCATCGCGCTCTGGTTGGCGGTTGCTTACCACGAAACTCGCGATGTGCCATACGGTGAGATGCAAGACATGCATCGGGCAGTGATGCGCACTGTTCGTCTGCTGAAGGAATCGGTGGGAAACGGACCGACTGACATCTGGGCCAACACTAAGGTTGCCTAAGGCGGTCTGGATGATCGAGGCTCTCAAAGAGAGACAGGCGCTCAGGGGCCTGCTCTAGGCAGCACGCATCGGTCAGGTCGCCTCAGCGCCACGTCCGATCGCGACGACGCCGGTGCGCGATAACTCCACGAGGCCGATCGGAATCATCATTTCGACGAAGGCATCAATCTTGACCGGGGTGCCAGTCAACTCAAACACAAAACTCTGCGGCGATATGTCGATGACGCGTGCGCGAAAGACCTCGGCGAGACGCAGCGCTTCCGCGCGCTGCTCTCCTGTCGCAGCGATCTTGACCAGCGCCATTTCCCGCTCCAATCCTGGTTTGTCGACGGCCAAATCGACCACGCGATGCACCGGAATCAAGCGCATCAATTGCGCCTTGATCTGATCGATGACATGGGGTGTGCCGGACGTGACCACCGTGATGCGCGAGGTGTGCTTCTGGTGATCCGTCTCGGCCACCGTGAGCGATTCAATGTTGTAGCCGCGACCTGAGAACAGGCCCACGACGCGTGCCAAAGCGCCGACTTCGTTGTCGACAGTGATCGAGAGCGTGGCGCGCGTGACACGGGTTTTGTCGTCAACCAGGAAGTAGGCGGATGCGGGTTGGGTCATGTGAATGCCAATTGTGATTGAGCGGCGACTAGCCTTGAGGAACGTCTGACGCGACGCTGGTGCCGTCGTCGATTTGAATGAGCAACATCGTATCGGGCGCGAGCGAACGATGCATGGCGGAGAACAGCCAGTGCGGCGCCGCGCCTTGACGGCAGTGCGAACGAAGAAACCGTTCATGAAATTCTGACCAACGAACCGAGTTGGCTTCGCCAAATTGCACCGCAATCGTTCGGGCTTGATCTGCCGTTAGAGCCAGCGGGGCAGCGCAGGGGGCCGTGGCATGATCGGCACGCCCCGAATTTGCATCAATCACGACCAATTCGGAATCGTCGAAGCTGCCGCTCGGACCATGAGAGCTGATGATCCACACGCCGCGCCCTTCTTCGCACCGAAATCTCGGCTCCAGTGCGCGACCAAGATACCGTTTGGGTTCGGGGCTCTGCTGTGCAATGGTAACGCGAAAAATCGCACGCGCTTGTTCGGCATCAATTTTTAGTTCGCCGCAATCGGCGCCAAGCGCCAAAAGCGTGGTGACCGCGATCCAACTCATACCAACATCTTCCCCGCTTCCGACACACCTGCATGCACTGCATCGGGAAGAATCATCTCGTCGTGCGCAGCACCGGAAGGGATCATTGGGTAGCAGTTTTCCATCTTGTCCACGACGCAGTCGAAAATGACAGGCCCGTCGAAGTCGATCATGTCTTGGATCGCGGCGTCGAGTTCGGACGGCTTGATCGCGCGAATGCCCTTGGCGCCGTAGGCCTCAGCAAGCTTGACGAAATCCGGCAGGGCTTCCGAGTAAGAGTGTGCGTAGCGACCACCGTGCAGCAACTGCTGCCACTGGCGCACCATGCCCATGTATTCGTTGTTCAAGATGAAAATCTTGATCGGCAGCCGATATTGCACGGCGGTCGAAATTTCCTGCATGGTCATCAGCACCGAGGCTTCGCCGGCGATGTCGATCACCAGCGCGTCGCGATGCGCGGTTTGCACACCGACAGCGGCCGGAATGCCGTAGCCCATCGTGCCCAAGCCACCGCTGGTCATCCAGCGATTCGGCTCTTCGAAGTGGTAATGCTGCGCGGCCCACATCTGATGCTGGCCCACTTCGGTGGTGATGTAGGTCTTGCGGCCTTTCGTCAGCTGGTACAGGCGCTCAACGGCGTATTGCGGTTTGATCGTGTCACCGTCTTGGACGTAAGCCAACGATCGGCGCGCGCGCCACGCGTCGACTTGCGCCCACCACGCGGTTAACGTGGCGACATCGGGCTTTTGAGGCAACGTCTTCCAGGCTTCGATCATTGCTTCGAGTACGTTCGCGCAATCGCCTACGATCGGCACGTCCACACGCACGGTTTTGTTAATCGACGATGGATCAATGTCGACATGGATCTTCTTCGATGCTGGCGAAAACGCGTCCAATCGACCCGTCACGCGATCATCGAATCGCGCCCCGATGTTGATCATCACATCGCAGCGATTCATCGCCAGATTGGCTTCATAGGTACCATGCATGCCGAGCATGCCGAGCCATTGCCGGTCGCTCGCCGGATAGGCGCCCAGGCCCATCAATGTTGATGTGATCGGAAAGCCCGTGATGCGTACCAATTCGCGCAGCAGCTTAGATGCTTGCGTACCGGAGTTGATCACGCCGCCACCGGTATAGAACACCGGCCGCCGCGCACTGGCCATCAGCGCCACGGCCTGGGCAATGCGCTGCGCATCGCCTTCCACACGCGGGCGATACGTGCGATGCACGATGTTGCTCTTGCTCTGATAGTCACCACGCTTGAACTGCACGTCCTTCGGGATATCCACGACCACCGGGCCGGGCCGTCCCGTGGAGGCGATGTAGAACGCATCGTGCAGCACACGCGCCAGTTCATTGACATCGCGCACCAGGAAGTTGTGCTTGGTGCAGGCACGCGTGATCCCAACGGTATCGCACTCTTGGAACGCATCGGTGCCAATAAGATGTGTCGGCACCTGCCCGGTAATCGCGACCAGTGGGATCGAATCCATCATCGCATCGGCCAAACCGGTGACTGCGTTGGTTGCACCAGGCCCGCTGGTGACGAGCAACACACCTACCTTTCCGGTACAGCGCGCATAACCTTCCGCCGCATGCGCCGCACCTTGCTCATGACGAACCAACACATGCTCGATGCTGTCCTGTTGAAAGAGCGCATCGTAAATCGGCAAAACCGCGCCACCGGGATATCCGAAAATGTGCTCGACGCCCTGGTCTTGAAGCGCACGGACGACGATTTGGGCACCGGTGAGTTGCTCGGTCATGTTGAATCCTGGTTCGATTCGCTTGTGGTTTTAGGTGTGCGCGCTGCAGAGGAACCTGAAGCTGGTCCCGACTGCCACAAACTGCACTATTGGCGTTTCCTGACAATCAACATCGCCAACTCCATTGCCTGCTCATAGTTCAGGCGCGGATCGACTGTGGAGCGATAGGCGCGCTGCAGATCGTCTTCCGTGAGATCACGCGCACCGCCCAGACATTCGGTGACGTTCTCGCCAGTGAGCTCAAGATGTGCTCCACCGAGACGGGAGCCATGCGCGGCATGAATGTCGAAAGATTGCTCCAACTCGCTGCGAATATTCGCAAAGCGCCGTGTCTTGATTCCGCTCTGCGTCGACTCCGTGTTGCCATGCATCGGATCGCAGCACCATAAGACGCGCTTGCCGTGCGCCTTCACCGCCTCGATCAAACGCGGCAAGTGCTCGGCAACCTTGTTCGCGCCAAGGCGATGAATCAAGGTCAAACGGCCCGCTTCGTTGTCGGGATTGAGAACATCGATCAGGCGCAGCAGCTGATCGTTGCTGACGCCAGGGGAAATCTTGACCCCGATCGGATTGCGGATACCTCGGCAGTATTCAACGTGCGCTTCCTCGAGCGCAGCTGTGCGCATGCCGATCCACGGGAAATGCGTGGACAGATTGAAGTGGCCCCACTGACGAGGTACTTTGCGCGTGAGCGCTTCTTCGTAATGCAATACCAGCGCTTCGTGCGACGTGAAAAAGTCAACGCGCCGCAAACTGCCCATGGGCGCTCCGCCAATGCTTTCCATGAACCGGACGGCATCGCCGATCGAACGCACCATCTCACGGTACTCAGCTTCCAGCGGCGAGTGCTGCACCCAATCAAGATCCCAATACTCCGGATGATGCAGATCAGCGAAACCGCCATCGATGAGTGCGCGCACAAAGTTCATGGTCAGCGCCGAGCGCGAATGCCCTTCCAACAACCGTGCTGGGTCCGGTATTCGCGCAGCAGGCGTAAACTCCGGCGCGTTGACCAGATCGCCGCGATAACTCGGCAAGGTCACGCCATCCTTGGTTTCCAAATCAGCCGAACGCGGCTTTGCGTATTGCCCTGCGAACCGCCCGATCCGGACGATGGGTTGTTTCAGGCCATGCACCAGTACCAAGCTCATCTGCAACAGCACCTTTAGCCTGTTAGCAATATGCGGGCTGGTGCAATCCGCGAAGTTTTCGGCGCAGTCGCCGCCTTGCAGCAAGAAGCGTTTGCCTTCTGCGGCCTCCGCCAATTCCTGTTTCAGTTGTAGGATTTCCCAGCTGGTCACGAGCGGCGGCAATTCCGCCAGTCGACCAAGAGCCGCACGAAGTGCCCCCTGGTCCGGGTAACTTGGTTGTTGCGCTGCAACACGTGCCTGCCACGATGCCGGCGACCAATCGGCCGGTTCGGAGACAAGCTGGAGATGACGGTCCTGTCGTTGCATGGCGGCAAACTTCACGGCGTTCAGTCGGAGATTACGATATCTCCGACTGTAGACGAGCTTTCTAGGTACTGCAATGCACAACGCTGGAGAGCTGCTTGCCCACTTATCGTACTCGATCGGCGATTCGCGTTTGACTTTGTCGATCAGTCAATCGACGACGCGGCGAAGCAGCGACCTTGCACTTCACTTTCGCGAGAATGCGCTATAGACCATGAGCGTGCCCATGATGGCAAACCAGACAAAGACCCAGGCAGGCATGCTCAGACCAAGGAACGTCCAGTCCACCTTCGCGCAATCGCCCTTGGCCTCAAGCACTCGCGCAAGCATGTCGCCGAACTTGATCGATCCGAACTGCACACCTTGGACCAGTACATCCAGGGGAGGTGCACAAGTGCCCATCAGATCCGGCGGCTGCATTTGCTGCCGAACGTGCCAGGCGGACAGACCTGCACCAGTGCCAGTGAGCAACAGCGCACCAGCGCCATAGACTCTCCATCCCCAAGTTTTCGGGCCGTGGACGGCGGCGAGCAGCGCCCAGAGAACAACAGCAAACATCGCGATTCGCTGAAACATGCATAGCGGGCATGGCTCGAGTCCGAGCACGTATTGAGAGTAATAGGCGTATCCGAGCAGCGCGACCCCGCAGGCCGCGACGGCGCCGAATACGGCGCGTGGCAACTTCAACCAGTGGAGCATATTCATCCTCCAAAAGACAAAAAAAGCCGCGACGAGCGCGGCTTTCTTGAACAACGCCAAAGTTCGTCGTTATTCGGAAGCGGCCGCTGCGCGCGGACGATCGACCAACTCGACGTAAGCCATCGGCGCGTTATCACCGTCGCGAAAGCCGCACTTGAGAATACGCAAGTACCCGCCCGGACGAGCACGGTAGCGTGGACCCAATTCTACGAATAGCTTACCCACGATTGACTTGTCGCGCAGGCGCGAAAAGGCAAGGCGACGATTCGCAACGCCGTCCTGTTTCGCGAGCGTCAAGAGAGGCTCGGCAAATCGGCGCAGTTCCTTCGCCTTCGGCAGGGTGGTCTTGATCAACTCGTGCTGAAAAAGCGAGTTGGTCATATTGCGGAACATCGACTGGCGATGCGCGCTGGTGCGCGCAAAGGCGCGGCCGGAATTACGATGACGCATGATTGTCTACTCCTGATTCTCTTAGCCGCCAAAACCGCTTGTTGCCAAACCCGGCGGTGGCCAGTTTTCCAGCTTCATGCCGAGCGACAAACCACGCGCGGCGAGAACGTCTTTGATTTCGGTCAGCGACTTTTTGCCGAGGTTCGGCGTCTTCAGCAGCTCGACTTCCGTGCGCTGGATCAGATCGCCGATGTAATAGATGCTCTCTGCCTTCAAACAATTGGCAGATCGAACGGTCAATTCCAGATCGTCGATCGGACGCAACAGGACAGGATCGACTTCCGAGCGGCCAGCTACCGGACGCTCTGCCTCACGGCGAGTCACGTCGACGAAAGCACCCAACTGATCGACAAGGATCCCGGCAGCGTGCTTGACGGCATCCACCGCATCGACCGTCCCGTCCGTCTCGACTTCCAACACCAACTTGTCAAGATTGGTACGTTGTTCGACGCGAGCGCTATCGACAGAGTACGCAACCTTCCGAACGGGTGAGTAGGTGGCGTCGATTTGCAAACGTCCGATCGGCCGGGCTTCGTCCTCAGGCAGGCGACGGCTGCTAGCCGGTTCGTATCCAACGCCGCGAGCCACCTTCAAGCGCATCGAAACCGACACGTCTTTAGTCAACGTGCAAATGACCAAATCGGGATTGACGATCTCGACGTTGTGGTCCGTTGTGATGTCCCCTGCAGTCAAAGGACCCCGTCCCTTGCGAGCGACGTGAACTGTGGTCTGCTCGACGTTATGCAGACGCACCGCGACATCCTTCAGATTCAACAGAATCTCGACGACATCCTCTTGGACACCCTCAATGGTGCTGTATTCGTGAAGTACGCCATCAATCTCAACTTCGGTGATTGCCGCACCGGGAATCGAGGAAAGCAATACGCGCCGCAGCGCGTTACCCAGTGTGTGACCGAATCCGCGTTCCAGCGGCTCGAGAACTACGCGGGCGCGTTTATCGCCGCCATTCTCGACTACCAGGTTATGCGGACGCAGCAAGTTCGTTGCAGACGCCATTGACTGACCTCGCCTAAATTACTTCGAATACAACTCGACGATCAAATTCTCATTGATCTCGGCCGACAAGTCGCTGCGCTCCGGCAACTGCTTGAACATGCCTTGACCCTTGCCCGCATCGACCTCAAGCCAGCTCGGGGCGAGATCCATGTCGGCACTGATCGTCAGCGCTTCTTTGACGCGCAATTGCTCTTTGGCGCGATCAGCCAGGGCGACGACATCTCCGACCTTCAACTGATACGAGGGCAAATTGATCGACTTCCCGTTCACCAATACGCCGCGATGAGCGACCATCTGTCTCGCCTGAGCACGCGTCACAGCAAAACCCAAGCGGTAAACTATGTTGTCAAGACGCGTCTCCAGAAGTTGCAACAGGTTTTCACCCGTTGCGCCCTTGCGGCGACTCGCTTCAGCGTAATAGCGGCGGAACTGACGCTCTAGAACGCCATACATCCGCTTGACTTTCTGCTTCTCGCGCAGCTGCGTCGAGTAGTCCGAATTCTTTGCCTTCTTGGCAGCGCCATGCTGCCCAGGCTTTTGCTCCAGCTTGCACTTTTTATCCAGCGGTCGCGCAGGGCTCTTAAGAAAGAGGTCGGTGCCTTCGCGACGCGCGAGTTTGCAGGTGGGGCCGAGATAACGAGCCATGATTCAATCCTTCCTTGGAATTACACGCGTCGACGCTTCGGCGGCCGGCAGCCGTTGTGCGGAATCGGCGTGACGTCGAGGATGTTGGTGACTTTGAGCCCCAGCGCATTGAGCGCACGCACCGCAGACTCTCGGCCTGGGCCGGGTCCCTTGATGCGCACTTCAAGCGTCTTGACGCCATATTCAACCGCTACTTTCCCTGCTTTTTCAGCTGCAACCTGGGCTGCGAATGGCGTACTCTTGCGAGAGCCTCGAAACCCGGCGCCGCCAGACGTCGCCCAACTCAACGCGTTACCCTGCCGATCAGTGATCGTGATGACGGTGTTGTTGAAAGATGCCTGCACATGGGCGATCCCGTCAGACACGGACCGCTTGATCTTCTTCTTGACTTTACCCGCAGCTGCGGCCGGCTTACTCATATTCGAATCCTGGTTTCTTCTGTCGCCGACTGGGGCTTACTTCTTGATTTGCTTGCGGGGACCCTTGCGGGTGCGTGCATTGGTTCGCGTTCGCTGTCCACGCATCGGGAGTCCCTTACGGTGACGCAATCCACGGTAACAACCCAGATCGATCAGCCGTTTAACACTCATCGCGACCTCACGACGCAAGTCGCCTTCGACCGTCAGTTTGCCCACTTCTGCACGCAGACGCTCAACTTCCGCTTCTGTCAGGCTCTTAACCTTCGTGGCCGGATTGACGCCCGCACCGGCGCATACCTTTCGCGCACTACTGCGACCAACGCCATAAATACTGGTCAAGCCGATCCAGGCGTGCTTGTTGACCGGAATGTTCACTCCCGCAATACGGGCCATGCTCTATCTCCACGAAATCTGGCGATTCTGAACCGCCTATGGTAACAGGTCGAAATCGATCGCGCACGCCCAAAGACGGCAACCCGAGCGCAATCGATACAGCTTCACTTCAGCAAACCACCGCCACGACCAACGTTTTTGAGGTTTGCTTTCTTCAGCAGGCTATCGTACTGATGGGACATCAGATGTGCTTGCACCTGTGCCATGAAGTCCATTACGACAACTACAACAATCAGCAGGGATGTCCCGCCAAAGTAGAACGGCACGCTGAAGTAGATACGCATGATCTCGGGCAGCAGGCAGACCGCGACCAAGTACACAGCGCCGACGGCCGTGAGTCGTGTCATGACACCATCGACGTAGTCTGCGGTTGCCTTGCCCGGACGGATTCCAGGAATCAAGGCACCCGATTTCTTCAGGTTGTCCGCAGTTTCCTGCGAGTTGAACATCAGCGCAGTGTAAAAAAATGCGAAGAAGAATATCAGGCCGCCGTATAGCAGCATATGCAAGGGTTGTTCGGGCCCCAGCATTGCAGCCAGTCGCTGTAGCCAACGAGCCTCCTCACCAGACCCGAACCAGGTCGCTGCAGTGGCCGGGAACAGAATCAAACTCGAAGCGAAGATAGGTGGGATCACACCTGCCATATTCAGTTTGAGTGGCAAGTGCGACGCTTGGTTAGAGTATCCCTGACGGCCCGCCATCTTTCGAGCGTAATTGACAGTAATGCGCCGCTGCGCACGCTCAAAGAAAACAACAAACGCAGTGACACCGACGACAATCGCAATCACCAAGACGATAGTGAGAAACTGGATTTGACCGGTGCTCGCCAGCTCACCTGTGGAGACAATGGCGCCAGGAAATCCGGCCACAATGCCCGCAAAAATCAACAACGAGATACCGTTGCCAATACCACGTTCGGTAACTTGTTCACCGAGCCACATCAGGAACATCGTCCCGGCCGTCAAACTGATGACAGCAGTGACGATGAAGCCGACACCCGGGGAAATAACGACGTTTCCGCCCTGCTGTTGCAGCGCAAATGCCACCCCGAATGCTTGAAAGATCGCCAGACCGAGCGTTCCCCAACGGGTATACAGGTTCAATGTTCGTCGTCCTGCCTCACCCTCTTTACGTAGGGCCTGCATGGATGGCACGGCTGTGGACATAATTTGGACGATGATCGATGCCGATATGTACGGCATGACACTCAAAGCAAGTACTGAGAACCGCTCCAATGCTCCGCCTGAGAACATGTTGAAGACGTCAATAATCGTGCCCTTTTGGGACTCCATCAGCGCCAGCAATTGCTCAGGATTGACCCCCGGAACCGGAATAAAGCTCCCGGCTCGAAACACGATGATCGCGCCGAGTACGAAAAGCAGCCTCTGGCGAAGCTCACTGAGCTTGCCGCTACCTGGGGTTGTTGGCGTAGGTTTGGCCAAGGCGTCTTACTCCACCGATCCACCGGCCGCTTCGATCGCCGCTTTCGCACCCGCGGTGCAGACAACGCCGGCACCAACTTTCAGCGCACGCGTTACTTCCCCTTGTTTGACGATACGCGCCTTTTTTGTGGCAGCAGGTATCAGATGAGCGGCACGCAGCGATTCCAGAGTGACGGCATCGCCCGCGACTTTCGACAAGCTGTACAAGAGGACTTCGGCAGTTTCTGCCGCCAGCTTGGATCGAAATCCGACTTTGGGCAGACGACGCTGCAAGGGCATCTGACCGCCCTCAAAACCTGCCTTCACCTTACCTTTTCCGGCGCGAGCGTACTGACCCTTGTGCCCGCGTCCACAGGTCTTGCCCAATGTGGACCCAATTCCACGACCGACGCGTCGCGGTTCACGCTTGCTGCCTTCGGCAGGTTTGATTGAATTCAGTTTCATCGATAACTCCAGTTCGCGTAGCGGCTCAGCCTTCGACGCGGACGAGGTAATTCACTTTATTGATAAGACCACGCACGCTCGGGCTATCTTTCAGCTCGACGGTGTGGTTAAGACGCTTCAGACCCAGCCCTTTAACGCACAGGCGGTGACGCTCAGGCGTGCTGTTCGGGCTCTTAACCAGAGTGACTTTGATTGTGCTGTTACTGCTCATCGGTCTTCCCCGTCAGATCTTCCAGGCGCTTCCCGCGTTTCGCTGCGTATTCGCCCGGCGATGCCATGTTCGAAAGGCCCTTGATCGTAGCGCGAACCAGATTGATCGGGTTACGCGAGCCAAAGGCCTTTGCCAATACATTCTGCACGCCAACCACTTCAAACACTGCTCGCATCGCCCCACCCGCGATGACGCCGGTGCCGTCCGATGCTGGCTGCATAAAGACTTTCGCTGCTCCGTGTGTGCCATGCGTTGCGTACCACAAGGTACCACCGTTCAAGCTGACGCGAACCATGCTACGGCGAGCACGATCCATGGCTTTGGCGATCGCTGCCGGTACCTCGCGAGCCTTTCCATAGCCGATTCCAACCTTGCCGTTGCCATCGCCGACGACGGTCAGCGCGGTAAAGCCGAACTGACGACCGCCCTTGACCACTTTGGCCACTCGATTGACGGCGACCAATTTCTCCAACAGGCCATCAGAACTTTCGTTTTCAATGCTCATGAATCTTAATTCCGTTCGGGCGCCAAGCGCTTAAGGTTAGAACTTCAGGCCAGCTTCGCGGGCCGCGTCGGCAAGCGCCTGGATGCGACCGTGATATTTGAATCCAGAGCGATCGAAGGCCACAGCTGTCACGCCATTGGCAAGCGCCTTGGCTGCAACGGCACGGCCGACTGCGGCAGCGGCCGCCTTGTTCTTGGTGCCGGTCAGCCCATTGCTAACCGACTCCTGTGTTGTCGAAGCCGCTGCCAACACGTTCGATCCATTCGGAGCCAGCACTTGCGCGTAAATATGCTGTCCAGAACGATGAACGGTCAGCCGCGGAACCGCCAGTTCCCGAATCCGATGCCGTGTCGCTTGCGCGCGGCGCAAACGAGCTTCCTTTTTGTCCACTTTGGCCATGACTTGTCCTTAGAGCTTCATCGGCGAGAAAGCACGTTAGGCCTTCTTCGCTTCCTTCAACGTGATTTTCTCACCGCTGTACCGCACGCCCTTGCCTTTGTAGGGCTCAGGCGGGCGGAATGCGCGAATCTTTGCTGCGACCTGTCCGATCGACTGTTTGTCGGCACCCTTGATCAATATCTCTGTTTGCGTAGGAGTCTCGATCGTGACCCCCGCTGGCACTTTGAAAACGACCGGATGAGAGAAACCCAACGTCAGATTCAGATCCTTGCCTTGCATTGCAGCACGATAACCAACACCCACAAGTTCGAGCTTCCGTTCATATCCCTGCGTGACGCCAGTCACACAGTTGGCTAACAACGCTCGCAACGTACCACCCAAAGCGTTAGCGGCCGGGTCGCTGGTTGTTATCTGGACACTCGAACCATCGACAGTCAGCGCGACGCCAGCGGGCTGCGCTAAAGACAGAGTTCCCTTGGGACCCTTGATGGAAATTGCGCCATCCTTGTTCGTCAACTCAACGCCCTTGGGCAGAGTGACGGGTTTCTTCGCTACACGTGACATGACAAGTCCTTTTGCGTTAGGCCACGAGGCAGATGACTTCGCCGCCTAATCCTTCGGCGCGCGCTTTGGAATCAGTCATCATTCCCTTTGACGTCGAGACGATTGCCAAACCTAAGCCGTTCAATACAGTCGGGAGTGCATCTTTGCCGCGGAACTTACGCAGGCCAGGTCGGCTGACGCGCTCAAGTTTTTCAATCACAGGCTTTCCCTGGAAATATTTGAGCTTCAAGCTCAACGTCCGTTTGCCGGGACCTGCATCATTGACAACGACATCGTCAACATAGCCCTCATCTCTGAGTAGCTGCGCGATTGCCAGTTTGACCTTGGAGGCCGGAAGCTGCACAGACGGCTTCGCCATCGCTTGCGCATTGCGAATTCGCGTCAACATGTCAGCAATTGGATCGGTCATGCTCATGGCGTTTGCCTCTTTCCTTAGTTGTTACCAGCTGGCCTTGCGAAGGCCAGGCACATCGCCGCGCATCGTAGCCTCACGAAGCTTATTGCGCCCAAGTCCGAACTTGCGGTACACACCTCGTGGACGACCAGACAAAGCGCAGCGGTTGCGCTGACGACTTGGACTGGAATCGCGCGGCAGTTTCTGCAGCTTGGTTTGAGCTTCCATTTTCTCTTCATAGCTCGCCGTTGGGCTGCTAATGACTTTCTTAAGCTCGATCCGCTTTGCTCCGTGGCGTTTAGCCAGCTTTGCGCGCTTGATCTCGCGGTTCACCATGGAGGTCTTAGCCATCGTCGTGGGTCCTGATCAGTTGCGGAAGGGAAAGCCAAAAGTCTCGAGCAAGGCACGGGCGTCCTTGTCACTACCGGCTGTGGTCGTGATGCAAATGTCCATACCACGCAAGGCATCAACCTGATCAAAGTCGATCTCGGGGAAGATGATCTGTTCTTTGATACCAAAGTTGTAGTTGCCCCGGCCATCGAAGGCCCGACCCGACAACCCGCGGAAGTCGCGAACCCGGGGCAGCGCCACATTGACCAGGCGGTCGAGGAACTCATACATCCGCTCGCGGCGCAGCGTGACCTTACATCCTATCGGCCAACCGTCGCGAATCTTGAATGTGGCAACCGACTTCTTCGCCAAGGTCGCAATGGGCTTCTGGCCCGCAATCTTGGACATATCGTCGAGCGCGTTCTCAAGAATTTTCTTGTTCTGAACCGATTCACCCACGCCCATATTCAACGTGATCTTGGACAGACGCGGCACTTGCATCGGATTTTCGTAGCCAAGTCTCGCCATTAATGCGGGAACGTTCTGGCGGTAATGCTCTTGCAATCTGGTCACGGCAAAAAGTCCTTTAAACGATGTCGACCACTTCGCCAGTTGAGCGGTACACCCGTACCTTGCGCTCAATGCCAGCGTCGTTCTTGATCGTTTTGAAGCTCACCCTATCACCCTTCTGGGTCTTTGGATTGAGCAACATTACATTGGAAGCGTCAACGGCTGCCTCACGCTCGATAATCCCACCTGGTTGATTGACCTGTGGGTTTGCGCGCGTGTGACGCTTGATGACGTTGACGTTTTCGACAAAAATTCGGCCATCGTCCGCGACGCGAGTAACGGCGCCCTTTCGGCCTTTGTCTTTGCCTGTGATGACCACTACCTGGTCACCTTTGCGAATGCGGTTCATAGCGTTCGATCCTTACAGTACTTCCGGCGCCAGCGACACGATCTTCATGAACTTTTCGGAGCGCAGTTCGCGCGTCACAGGTCCAAAGATGCGCGTGCCAATCGGCTCGAGCTTGTTATTCAGCAAAACGGCTGCGTTTCCATCAAAACGGACCAAAGAACCGTCAGGGCGACGCACTCCTTTGCGTGTGCGCACAACCACTGCGTCGTAGACTTCGCCTTTCTTCACTTTGCCGCGAGGAATTGCATCGCGTACCGACACTTTGATGACGTCACCGATATGTGCATAGCGGCGTTTGCTACCACCCAGCACCTTGATGCACATCAGTTCTTTTGCGCCACTATTGTCGGCCGCAGCCAACGTGCTCTGCATCTGAATCATGACGTGCTCCTATTATTCGCCCGACCGGCGCACGATTTCGGTGACCGTGTAACTCTTGGTCTTCGATAACGGACGACACGAAACGATGGTGACCGTATCGCCCTGCTTGGCGCCGATTTCATCATGTGCATGAAACTTGGTGGATCGGCGGATGTACTTCCCGTAGACACCATGTCGCACCTGGCGCTCAACGAGAACGGTGACCGTCTTCTGCATTTTGTCGCTGACGACGACCCCCACCAGCGGGCGCGCTTTTTTGGTCGCAGCTTGCTGCACTTCGCTCATGGCTTACCCTTTCCTCTGCATTTCCGCGAGGACGGTCTTCACCCTCGCCACGTCGCGGCGTGCGCGCTTGGTCATATGCGGCTTGGCCGGTTGGCCCTGCGCGCGCTGCATGCGCAGATTGAACTGCTCACGACGCAACTCCAGAAGCTGTTCAGACAGCTCGGATGCGGTTTTCTTTCGAAGTTCATTCGCGTTCATCACATCACCGACCGCGTTACAAAAGTGGTTTTGACGGAGAGCTTCGCCGCGGCTAACGCGAATGCCTCGCGCGCTTGCTGTTCGGTGACGCCTTCCATTTCATAAATCATTCGACCAGGCTGAATTTGCGCAACATAGTACTCAACGTTGCCTTTACCTGCGCCCATTCGAACTTCGATTGGCTTCTTGCTGATCGGCTTGTCCGGAAACACCCGAATCCACAACTTGCCACCGCGCTTGACGAAGCGCGAAATGGTGCGGCGAGCGGATTCGATCTGGCGAGCGGTCAGGCGACCATGCTCCACAGCCTTGAGGCCGTAATTGCCAAAGCTTACTGCATTGGCGACATGGCAAAGGCCACCATTGCGTCCCTTGAACTGCTTGCGATACTTGGTGCGTGAAGGTTGCAACATTTTGAATGCTCCTTACTTCGCCGCAGGCCGTTGTTCGGCCTTGGCGTCAGCTTGCGGCGCGTAAAGGTCAAACACGTCGCCGCGGTAAATCCAAACTTTGACGCCAATGATCCCGTACGTGGTCTTCGCTTCTGCAAAGCCGTAGTCGATATCCGCGCGCAGGGTGTGCAATGGGACGCGTCCTTCGCGATACCACTCCGAGCGTGCGATTTCGGCACCGTTCAATCGGCCCGAAATGTGGACTTTGACGCCTAAAGCGCCCAAGCGCATCGCGTTTTGCACAGCACGCTTCATCGCTCGACGGAACATGATGCGCCGCTCAAGCTGCTGAGTAATCGACTCGGCGACCAGCTGCGAGTCCAACTCCGGCTTACGGATTTCGGAAACATTGACGTGGGTCGGAACGCCCATCAACTCGGAGACATCCCGACGCAGCTTCTCGATGTCCTCACCCTTTTTGCCAATCACCACACCTGGGCGAGCCGAAAAGATCGTCACTCGAGCCGTCTTAGCCGGACGCTCGATTTGAATACGGCTGATTCCTGCCTGGCTGAGTCGCGTACGCAAATACTCGCGTGCTTTCAAATCGGCCTTCAGGTACTCAGCGAACTCTTTGCGCCCGGCATACCACTTAGAATTCCACTCGCGCGAAATGCCGAGACGGATGCCGATTGGATTGACTTTGTGACCCATGAATAATCCCTTTAGCTCGCGCGACCGTCGCCGACGACGACTGTGATGTGGCTCGTGCGCTTGATGATTCGATTGCCTCGGCCTTTGGCCCGGGCGTGCATACGCTTCAGCTGCGGGCCTTCGTCAACAAAGATCTTGGTGACCTTGAGCTCATCAACGTCCGCGCCGTTGTTATTTTCTGCATTCGAGACTGCCGAAAGCAGAACCTTGCGCACGATACCTGCCGCTTTCTTTGGGCTGAATTGCAGCAGTTGCTCGGCAGGTCCCACCGATAAGCCGCGAACCTGGTCCGCGACGAGCCGCACTTTTTGCGCCGAAATACGGGCAGTACGCAGAATTGCACGCGTTTCCATGTTTACTTCCCTGCCTTCTTGTCACCGGAGTGACCTTTAAACGTACGCGTTGGGGCGAACTCACCAAGCTTGTGCCCGACCATGTTCTCGTTGACGATGACCGGAACGTGCAATCGTCCATTGTGCACGGCAATGGTCAATCCAACCATTTCGGGCAGAATCATCGATCGACGCGACCAGGTCTTGATCGGCTTCTTACTGTTGCTGGCCGACGCCGCCTCAACCTTCTTGAGAAGGTGCAAGTCGGCGAACGGGCCCTTTTTAAGTGAACGTGCCATATATCTAACCTTCCATTAGCCGTTGCGACGGCGAACGATGAACACGTTCGTGCGCTTGTTCTTGCGGGTCTTGTAACCCTTGGCCGGCGTGCCCCAGGGGCTGACCGGATGTGGGTTGCCCTGACCGGAGCGACCTTCACCACCACCATGCGGATGGTCGACTGGGTTCATTGCTGCGCCGCGAACGGTTGGGCGGATTCCGCGCCAACGCTTCGCACCAGCTTTGCCCAGACTTTCAAGGTTGTGTTCTGAGTTGGACACTTCGCCCACGCAGGCACGGCAATCTGCCGGAACTTTTCGCATTTCGCCGGAGCGCAAACGCAGTGTTGCGTAACCTTGTTCGCGTGCGACCAGTTGCACTGAACTGCCAGCGGACCGCGCCAACTGTGCGCCCTTACCTGGCTTCATCTCCACACAATGTACCGTCGAACCGATCGGCATGTTGCGCAGTGGCAAACAGTTGCCATTTTTGATCGGCGCATCGCGGCCCGACAAAAGTGCGTCTCCCGCCTTAATGCCCTTCGGCGCAATGATGTAGCGACGTTCACCGTCGACATACAGCAACAGTGCGATGTGGGCTGTTCGGTTCGGATCGTACTCGACGCGCTCAACAGTGGCAGCAATACCGTCCTTGTCACGCTTGAAGTCGATCATGCGGTAATGCTGCCGTGAGCCGCCACCGCGATGACGAGTGGTAATTCGACCGTGATGGTTGCGCCCACCGGTCTTGTCTTGCGGCTCCGTGAGCGGCTTGTAAGGACCGCCCTTGTGCAGATCCGGATGGACGACGCGGATGACTGCGCGGCGCCCGGCGGATGTTGGCTTAACTTTCTGTAATGGCATCGCTCAATCTCCGCTTAGGGCTGCGCGCCAAACTGGATGGACTGGCCTTCGGCCAGCGTCACGTACGCTTTCCGCCAATCGGCGCGTTTGCCGGCTCGACCTCGAAATCCCTTGGTCTTGCCTTTGACATTCAACACCTGGACGCCCGTGACCTTGACGCTGAAGAGCGATTCCACTGCGCTCTTGACATCGGCTTTGGTGGCGCTTGTTGCAACCTGGAAAACATATTGGTTGTGATCTGCCTGAATGCGCGCGGTCTTCTCGGAGATTCGCGGCGCGATCAGCACATTTAGCAGTCTTTCCGTGCTCATGCCAGCCACTCCTCAATCTTCTTCACTGCGCCCAAAGTGAGCACAACTTTGTCCGCGTCCACCAGCGATACCGGATCCATACCGTGCACGTCGACAACGTCGACGCCAACGATGTTGCGTGAGGCCAGATAAACGTTTTGGCTCACTTCCTCGGAGACGATCAGCCCCTTCGTGACGCCGATCTCGCCAAGCTTGGAGACAAAACTCTTGGTTTTGGCTTCGGTCAGGTCGAAGGATCCAACGACCGTCAAACGGTCCTGACGGACCAATTCGGACAGGATCGCCTGCATCGCGCCGCGATACATTTTGCGGTTGACTTTCTGCGCAAAACTCCTCGGCCTGGCTGCGAACGCAACACCACCACCGACAAAAATCGGTGCGCGATAGTCACCGTGTCGTGCACCGCCACCTTTCTGTTTTTTGAACTTCTTGGTGGTACCCGATAGATCCGAGCGCGACTTTTGGCGCTTGGTGCCGGCACGACCCGCATTGCGATATGCGGTCACCACCTGATGTACAAGGGCCTCACTATACGGACGGTTGAACACCGTCTCCGAGACCGCTACTGGGCTCGCGCCCGAAACATTCAATTCCATGGCATCGATCCTTTAGCGCGACTTGGACGCCGGGCGGACGATCACGTCGCCGCCTGGAGCTCCCGGAATGGCGCCACGCACGAGCAGAAGATTCCGCTCAGCGTCTACGCGCACGACTCTAAGGTTCTGCACGGTCTCGTTGGCATTGCCCATATGACCGGCCATCTTCTTGCCCTTGAACACTCGTCCCGGCGTTTGGCGCTGACCGATAGAACCCGGAGAACGATGGCTCAAAGAGTTACCGTGAGTTGCGTCGCCCATCGTGAAGTTCCAACGCTTAATGGTGCCGGCAAAGCCCTTGCCACGCGTGACACCTGCCACGTCGACGATCTGCCCTTCGCTGAAAATATCCGCCTTGATTTCGGCACCGGGTTCGAACTTGCCGACATCGCTGTCATTCAAGCGGAATTCCCAGAATCCGCGACCCGGACCGGTTTTTGCCTTGGCAAAGACGCCAGCAGCCGGCTTGCTCACCAGCGCCGGACGGCGCGTGCCGGTGGTCACTTGAATGGCGTTATAGCCGTCGTTGTCGACGGTTTTGACTTGGGTGACGCGGTTGGCCTCAACCTCGATCACCGACACCGGCACCGATTCACCATTCTCAGTGAAGATGCGGGTCATTCCGGCCTTACGGCCCACTAATCCGATGCTCATCGCGCGGCCCTCAGTACAACTTGATCTGAACGTCGACGCCCGCCGCGAGGTCGAGCTTCATCAGCGCGTCCACGGTCTTGTCGTTGGGGTCGACGATATCCATCACGCGCTTGTGCGTTCGCGTCTCGTACTGGTCCCGAGCGTCTTTATCGACGTGCGGCGAGACGAGCACGGTATAGCGCTCGATCTTGGTCGGAAGAGGGATAGGACCGCGGACTTGAGCGCCGGTGCGCTTCGCGGTCTCAACAATTTCGCTGGCAGACCGATCGATCAAACGATGATCGAACGCCTTCAGCCGAATTCGAATTCGCTGTTGCTGTGCCATTTCTCTCTCCGTAGCGGTGTTCACGCCGTGCATCTCGCACGTTCGCCACATCCATGAGCTTGCGCCCCACCGCCAATGTTTTTAATTGAGCAATCGATCAAGTTGCGATTTCGGAGCGCTGTACTGGCCGCCCGTGCCTGCTTGCCGTGGAACTCCTGTTCACACCGGCTTGCAAAGACAGCGCCTGGCGCCGCCTGCCACTGATGATCGTCCTGCCCTGGTCCTTTCTCGGCCCATCGGCGATGCCGTTGGAACCGCTTCAAAGGGCCGCGAAATCTACGCTGCGGCCATTTCCTTTTCAACTACTTTTTGCGCTCATTTAGAGTGCGTTCAATTCTCTGACTGGGTTGCGTTCAGGAAGCAGTCGCTGCTTCGCGAGCTTTCACGGACCCCAACGACTTCGCCGTCAGTCATGCGGCAAGGCACGCGCCTTACGGCGCGCGCCATCGCCGATCTCACTCGATCACCTTGGCAACGACTCCGGCACCGACGGTACGGCCGCCTTCGCGAATCGCGAAGCGTAAGCCGTCTTCCATCGCGATCGGCTGGATCAGCGACACCACCATCTTCACGTTGTCGCCCGGCATCACCATCTCGACGCCTTCCGGCAACTCGCAATTGCCCGTCACGTCCGTCGTGCGGAAGTAAAACTGCGGACGGTAACCCTTGAAGAACGGCGTGTGACGCCCACCCTCGTCCTTGCTCAGCACGTACACCTCTGCTTCGAACTTGGTGTGCGGCGTGATCGAACCTGGCTTGCAGATCACCTGACCACGCTCAACGTCGTCGCGCTTCGTGCCGCGCAGCAGCAAACCCACGTTGTCGCCCGCCTGACCTTGATCCAGCAGCTTGCGGAACATCTCAACGCCCGTCACGATCGTCTTGATCGTGGCCTTCAATCCCACAATCTCGATTTCCTCACCCACCTTGACGATGCCGCGCTCAACGCGACCAGTAACGACCGTGCCACGACCCGAGATCGAGAACACGTCTTCCACTGGCATCAGGAACGGCTTGTCAATGTCACGCTGCGGCTCCGGAATGTACGTGTCCAGCGCCTCGACCAGCTTAATGATCGACGGCACACCAATCTCGCTCTGGTCGCCTTCCAGTGCCTTGAGTGCCGAACCCTTGATGATCGGCGTGTCGTCGCCCGGGAAATCGTACTTGCTCAACAGCTCGCGAACTTCCATCTCGACCAGCTCAAGAAGCTCGGCGTCGTCGACCATGTCGGCCTTGTTCAAGTACACGACGATGTACGGCACGCCCACCTGACGCGACAGCAGAATGTGCTCGCGCGTTTGCGGCATCGGGCCGTCAGCGGCCGAACACACCAGAATCGCACCGTCCATCTGCGCCGCTCCGGTGATCATGTTCTTCACGTAGTCGGCGTGGCCAGGGCAATCGACGTGCGCATAGTGGCGATTCGGCGATTCGTACTCGACATGCGCCGTCGAAATCGTGATGCCGCGCGCTTTTTCTTCCGGCGCCTTGTCGATCTGATCGTAGGCCTTGAACTCGCCGCCGAACCGCTCTGCGCCAATCTTCGTCAGCGCCGCTGTCAGCGTCGTCTTGCCGTGATCCACATGCCCAATCGTCCCCACGTTCACGTGCGGCTTGGTGCGCTCGAATTTACCCTTGCTCATGGCGTACTAACCTTTTGATGAATTGAAATGAATTTGAGTACGATCAGGATTTTTTCATCACTGCTTCGGCGATGTTGTTCGGCGCCTCTGCGTAATGATCAAATTCCATCGTGAATGTTGCGCGCCCCTGGGTCATCGACCGCAACTGCGTCGCGTAACCGAACATCTCGCCGAGCGGTACGTTCGCATTCACCACCTTCCCCGACGGGGAATCGTCGCTGCCTTGCAGCACACCGCGACGCCGCGAAATATCGCCCATGACATCGCCCATGTAGTCTTCCGGCGTCAGCACTTCGACTTTCATGATCGGCTCCAGCAGCACTGGTGAGGCTTTCATGAAGCCTTCTTTGAAGCCCATAGAACCTGCGATCTTGAATGCCATTTCGTTCGAGTCGACTTCATGGTAGGACCCATCGACGATGCGTACTTTGACGTCGACAATCGGGAACCCCGCCATCACACCCGAAGCGACTGCTTCCTGGATGCCTTTATCTACCGCCGGTATGTATTCCTTGGGCACGACTCCACCGACAATCCCGTTTTCGAAAACATAACCCTCTCCGCGCTGGCGGGGCTCGATCTCAAGCACAACGTGTCCGTATTGCCCACGTCCGCCTGACTGGCGTACGAATTTACCCTCTTGCTTGACGGCGCGACGAATCGTCTCCCGGTATGCAACCTGCGGCTTGCCGACGTTTGCCTCGACGCTGAATTCACGGCGCATACGATCGACGATAATTTCAAGGTGCAGCTCGCCCATTCCCGCGATGATGGTCTGGCCCGACTCTTCGTCGGTGCGGACGCGGAACGACGGATCTTCCTGGGCAAGGCGAGACAGCGCGATTCCCATTTTTTCCTGATCTGGCTTGGTTTTTGGCTCTATCGCCATGGCAATCACCGGCTCTGGAAACACCATACGTTCCAACGTGATCACGTTGTCCAGCGCACACAAGGTCTCACCTGTGGTGACGTCTTTCAGCCCGACGGCCGCTGCGATATCGCCTGCGCGGACCTCTTTAATCTCCTCGCGCTGGTTCGCATGCATTTGCAGCAGCCGACCAATGCGCTCCTTACGACCCTTGATCGGGTTGTAGACCGTATCGCCAGAATTCAGCACGCCGGAGTAAACCCTGAAGAAGGTCAGTGTCCCTACATACGGATCGGTGGCTATTTTGAAGGCGAGCGCGGAGAACGAATCGCCATCTGCGGCTTGGCGCGCAGTCTCTTTGTCTCGTTCATCGATGCCCTTCACCGCCGGCCGATCGACCGGCGAAGGCAGAAATGCAACAACGGCGTCCAGCATTGCTTGCACGCCTTTGTTCTTAAAGGCAGTCCCGCAGAACACCGGGATCAGTCTGGTCGAGATTGTGCCCATCCGCAGCCCACTGATGATCTCGTCCTCGCTAAGCTCTTCACCTTCGAGATACTTGTTCATCAGCTCTTCGGTGCATTCTGCAGCCGCTTCGACCATGTACTCGCGCGCTTTCTGACATAGGCCAAGCAAATCGCGCGGGATCTCGCGGTACTCGAACTTCATGCCTTGCGAAGCCATGTCCCAATGGATGGCTTTCATCTTGAGCAGATCGACGATGCCCTCGAAGTTTTCCTCAGCGCCAATCGGTACTTGCATCGGCACAGGATTGGCGCCCAATCGCGACTTCAGCTGAGCTACTACCTTATCAAAGTCAGCACCGGCGCGATCCATCTTGTTGACGAACGCCAATCGCGGAACGCCATACTTGTTTGCCTGGCGCCACACTGTTTCTGATTGCGGCTGGACACCACCGACAGCACAAAGCACAAAAACTGCGCCATCAAGCACGCGCAAACTGCGCTCAACCTCGATCGTGAAATCGACGTGCCCGGGCGTATCAATAATGTTGAACCGATGCTGCGCGAAGGACTGGTCCATACCACGCCAAAAGCAAGTTGTCGCAGCGGATGTGATCGTAATGCCGCGCTCTTGCTCCTGCTCCATCCAGTCCATCGTGGCCGCACCCTCGTGAACCTCACCGATCTTGTGATTCACTCCGGTGTAGTACAGGATGCGCTCAGTCGTTGTCGTCTTGCCGGCATCAATGTGCGCCATGATGCCAAAATTGCGATATCGCTCGATGGGTGTTTCGCGAGCCACGGCAACAAATCCTTTCCTGTCGACCTTAGAACGAGTATGGATTGCTTAACATTGGCCATGGACGTCAAAACTACAGCCGAGCTCGCTGGCTGTTGGGCAATCGAACGGCCCTCGGCCAGATTCGAAACCAACAACCAACGATCGGCACAGAGACAGCGTCTTACCACCGATAGTGAGAGAACGCCTTATTGGCTTCCGCCATACGATGCGTTTCTTCGCGCTTCTTGACTGCGGCGCCGCGGCTCTCGGACGCATCCAGAAGTTCTCCGGCCAGGCGGCGCGGCATGGATGTCTCTCCACGCTTGCGCGCCGAGTCAATCAACCAGCGCATCGCTAAGGCATGACGACGAGCTGGTCGAACTTCCACGGGTACCTGATATGTTGCGCCACCAACGCGACGCGACTTGACCTCGACCGAAGGCGCGACGTTGCCGAGTGCCTTTTCGATCAAACCGATCGCATCGCTATTTTTGTTCTTAATTTCATCGATCGCACCGTAAAGGATGCTTTCGGCCACCGCCTTTTTTCCGTGGCGCATGATCATGTTAACGAAACGAGCGATGACAACGTTGCCGAACTTCGGATCGGGCAACACTTCACGAGCGGGATGCGAACCTTTGCGGGACATGGCTTTTCTCTATCCGATTACTTGGGGCGCTTGGCGCCGTACTTCGAGCGACTCTGCTTGCGCTTGGCGACACCAGAGGCATCAAGCGAGCCACGCACGGTGTGGTATCGAACGCCCGGCAGATCCTTGACGCGGCCGCCGCGAATCAGAACCACCGAGTGCTCTTGCAAGTTGTGCCCTTCGCCACCGATGTAGCTGATGACCTCGAACCCGTTGACGAGACGCACCTTAGCGACCTTGCGCAACGCAGAATTCGGCTTTTTTGGCGTCGTGGTATAGACGCGAGTGCAGACCCCGCGTTTTTGCGGGCTATTTTGCAGCGCCGGAGAAGCCGTCTTAAAAGTCTTCGGGCTACGCGGCTTACGGACCAGCTGGTTGACAGTCGACATGTGTGCACCGTTCCAAGAAAACAAACGACAGGGCGTAAACGCAACCTGTCGAGAAGCGGGAGTTTAGCGGTCCGCGAAAAACGAAGTCAACCCAATGAATGAATGGCGGCTGGCTGCAAGTCGACATTTCTGCCCACCGACGGGGTCTAAGGGCCAGGAATCAGGGATTCCCTATCGACAACAAATCCGTCGACTGAAACTGGCTGACAACCCGATAACAGTTCACCGCGACTCGCAGCAGCGCGCAGTCTGGCGACATCGCGAACTCGTGCAGCGTTGGGTGTTTCGTCAAATAGATGGCCAGACAATTGGCCAGCTCATCCGGTGGAATCGTCTGGGCGCGACCGCACGCGGAAATCGCTACGGCATGCTGATAGTCCGCCGGATCGTTGCTGCGGTCGTCGATCAAGAACGAAACCGCAGAGTTCAGCAGCAGATTGGCATGCTTCTGCGTGTCTCGGTACGTCGCAAAGATCAGGTAGCGCAGATCGGGAGTATGTGCGAACGCCATCAAACTGGTGTAAGGCTGAGTATGCTGCTGCGTCGCCAACACGCCCTGCAGCTGGGCACTCAATATTCGATCGATGCGTCGTCGTAGCTCAAGGTTCTGCATCACTGTTCGTCCTCCAACCACCAACCGGGCCCTCAAGAGTGCCTGGGTCGGGCCGTCCCCAGAGTTTGCAAGAATGTTGCGGCAAACCCCTGCCAGTGCACCGCCATTTTGCAGGCCGAACTCAGGCGGCCTTGCGACCAGCGCTGCGCTGGAGGAAGTTGGCGAGCAGCTGTTTGCCACAGGCGGTCAAGATCGACTCGGGATGAAACTGCACGCCCTCGATCGCCAATTCACGGTGGCGCAGCCCCATGATTTCGTCTGGCTCTCCTTGTGCGTCTACCGTCCAGGCAGTGATCTCAAGACAATCGGGCAGGCATTCTTTGCGAACGATCAGTGAGTGATAGCGCGTCGCTTGGAAGGGGTTCGGCAACCCGGAAAACACGCCAATATCGGCATGGTGCATCCATGAGGTTTTGCCATGCATGACTCTCTGTGCGCGCACGACCTCGCCCCCGAAGGCCTGACCAATGGCCTGATGCCCAAGACAGACACCCAAAATCGGCACTCGTCCCTGTAATTTCCTCACGACATCGAGCGAAACACCCGCTTCGTTTGGCGTACACGGCCCTGGGGATATCACAATGCGCTGTGGATTGAGGCGCTCGATGTCGGGTACTGACAAAACATCGTTGCGATACACGCGAACATCTTCCCCCAACTCACTCAGGTACTGGACGAGGTTGTATGTGAAGCTGTCGTAGTTGTCGATCATTAACAGCATGGCGTACTTAACCTGTTGATTATAGGAGCTATCCGGCGCCACGAACGATCGCTTCCGTCGACGTTTTTTGCGTGCGCGCACGAAGCGAAGAGTTGACGTGGACCAGGTCAGAAGGGCTACCCTACTCTAGCAGGGCGCGGAGCAGTGGCCGACGAATCCGCGCACAAGACCGCCGAAGGCTGGCTTGGGACAGGGAGCGCAGTTACAAAGGCAATCGGTATTAAGATCAGGCGTCTCCCAGATCACCAAAGGGCTCTGGCACGTTGTTGAGAAACGCACTTCCTGTGCGCTTCTCAAGTCGCGAGTCCGGCACATGTCCAGACTCGCGCTCCATGGATCAAGCACTTACGTGCTCGATCAGGCAAGGCGCGACGAGGGTGAAAGTCGGTGGCTTTCGCGGCATGCCGCGAGCCGACTTGAACGACCGGCGGCTGCGCCGCCGGGCCGGACGACATAGCTCGTCTATGGCGACGAGAAGCAACGCTGCATGGGGTCGAAAGACGCGGAATTAGTTCAAGGTCATTACGGAACACCACACTAGCAGAATGTTGGGAACGGCCTGCTGGTGCGAACCAGGAATGGTTCGCTCACGGATCGCTGGATATCGGCCGCTGGGTTCAAACCACTGCCGCCTGGCGGCTTCGCCGCAACCACGCGAAGTAGAGCAGCGGGATGATCACGAGCGTCAGCAGCGTTGAGACGGCGATACCGAAAATCAGGCTGATGGCGAGTCCGTTAAAGATCGGGTCGTCGAGGATGAACAGCGCGCCCAGCATCGCGGCCAACGCCGTCAGACCGATCGGCTGCGCACGCACGGCGCAGGCCTCGACGACGGCGTCGGCAAGATCGCGGCCGTTAGCAATTTCGTGGTTGACAAAGTCCACGAGCAGGATGGAATTTCGAACAATGATCCCAGCCAGCGCAATCATCCCAATCATGCTGGTAGCGGTGAACTGCGCGTCCAGCAGGGCATGGCCCGGCATCACACCGACGACCGTTAGCGGGATCGGTGCCATGATCACCAGCGGCACAACGTAGCTGCGGAACTGCGCCACGATGAGCAGGTAGATCAGCACCAGTCCCGCCGCGTAGGCCAGACCCATGTCGCGGAACGTCTGCCAGGTCACCTGCCACTCTCCATCCCACTTAATGGTAAAGGCGAGCGGATCGTCAGGCGCAGTGAAGAAGCGTTGCGCAACGGGCACACCGACCTTCAGTTCATCGATACGACCAACCAAAGAAAACATGCCGTAGAGCGGCGAATCGACCGCGCCGGCCTCGTCGGCAGTCACGTACACCACAGGCAGCAGGTCCTTCTGCATCAGCACCGGCTCCCAAGGCTCGCGACGCACCTCGACGAGTTCGACGAGCGGGATCATTCGTCCATCCTGTGCGCGCACCTTTAGCGCCAGCAACTCTTCGATGCGGGCCTGGTCGCCCGCCGGCAGGCGCAGGCGCACTGGGATGGCGTGCCTGGCCACGCCGTCGCGCAGATATGTGGCGTTCACGCCGCCCACCGCCAGGGCCAGGGTCTGCGCGACGGCCTGCTGGCTGACGCCGAGGCGAGCCGCGCGCACCCGATCGACGACGAGCGTCTCGCGCTCGGACGGAGCCTCGAGACTAGTGTCGATGTCAACGAGGCCCTCGGTGTCGCGGGCGAGACCTTCGAGGCCGGTCGCAATGCGCCGCACTGTGGCGGCGTCGGGCCCATAAACTTCGGCCACCAGCGGCGCGAGCACCGGCGGACCGGGCGGCACCTCCACCACTTTGAGGGCAGCTCCGTAGCGCGCCGCGATGGTCTGCAGCGCGGGCCGCCAGGTGCGGGCCAGATCGTGGCTCTTGTGATCGCGTTCGTGCTTGTCGACAAGGTTGACTTGCAGGTCGCCGAGCGCAGCACCCTCGCGCAGATAGTACTGCCGCACGAGGCCATTGAAGTTCACTGGCGCGGAAGTACCGGCATAGCCCTGCACGTCCAGAACCTCGGGACGCTCGCGCACAGCAACGGCCAGTTCGAGCAGCAGAGCATTGGTGCGCTCCAACGGCGCGCCCTCCGGCAGGTCGACAACGATTTGCAGCTCGGACTTGTTGTCGAAAGGCAGCATCTTCAGTACGACGGCCTGCACCACTACCAGACCCACGGCGAGGGCAACCGCAACGCCAATGCCGAGGAACAGCCAGGAGCGTCGCGCACCCCCTTTCGTGGCGTCGAGGAAGGGCCGCATCAGGCGATTGAAGACGCCGTGCAAGCGCGCTGCGAGGCCGCCGTGGCCATGGCCGCCAACGTCACCGAGCCTCGCGTAGTGCCGCGAGAGCAGCTTCACCGCCAGCCAAGGCGTGACGGTCAGGGCGATCAACAGCGACAGCAACATACCCACCGATGCATTGATCGGAATCGGCCGCATGTATGGCCCCATCAGGCCCGTCACGAACGCCATCGGCAGCAGCGCGGCGATCACCGTAAAGGTTGCGAGGATGGTCGGGCCGCCGATTTCGTCGACAGCCGCAGGCAACGCTTCCCGCAGCGACTTGCCACCCAGCATCATGTGGCGATGTATGTTCTCGACGACGACAATGGCGTCGTCGACCAAGATGCCGATGGAGAAAATCAGCGCGAACAGCGAGACGCGGTTGATCGTAAAGCCCATCGCCCAGCTGGCAAACAGGGTGACGGCCAGCGTCAGCAACACCGCCGCGCCGACGACGATTGCCTCACGCCACCCCAGCGCGAACATCACCAGCAGGACCACCGCCATCGTCGCAAACACCAGCTTCTGGATCAGCGTGATGGCCTTCTGGTTTGCGGTGAACCCGTAATCGCGAGTGACTGTGGCGAAAACGCCTTCGGGAATGAGCGCACCTTCGAGTGCCAGGAGACGCTCGCGGATCGCGGCGGTGATATCAGACGCATTTGCGCCAGGTTTCTTGGCAATGGCTAACGTGACCGCGGGCGCCCAATCGGCCGGCACAGTCATCCGAGCCGGCGCTCCCGCGCCGGCCGCATGCCAGACGTAAGCGGTCGGACGATCGGCAGCCTCGCGGATGGTGGCAATATCGGCGAGGCGCAGCGGCTGACCTTCGCGCAGACCAAGCACCAGGTCGGCAACGTCGTTGGCGTTGGCCAGGAAAGTGCCGGCCGTGACCGGGACCTGCGTACCGCTTGCATCGACGCGTTCTCCCGCGTGCAGCACGACGTTGGCCGCCGCAAGCGCCTGCTCAAGCTCAGTTACAGTCATACCGTGCGCGGCCAGGCGCGTGGCGTCAAGTTCAACGACGACGGCGCGATCGGGCGCGCCGATCGTGTAGACATCACGGGTGCCCGGCACGCGCTTGAGTTCGGTTTCGAGCGCTCGTGCTACGGCCCCAAGCTCGGTGGCGCCACGCTCGGGGTCGTCGGTCCACAGCGTCACGCCCATCACGGGAACATCGTCGATGCCCATTGGACGGACCAGCGGCGGACCCACGCCGAGGCCCGGCGCCACAAAGTCCGCATTGGCGAAAACCTGGTTGTAGAGCCGAACAAGGGCGTCCTTACGCGGAATGCCAACATCGAATTCGACAGTCACAACGGCCATGCCAGGGCGGCTCATCGCGTATACATGTTTGACCCCCTCCACCTCGGCGAGCTTCTGCTGCAGGGGCACACTCACGAGGGCCTCAACGTCGTGTGCCGACGAACCACCAAACGGCACGAAGACGTTTGCCATCGTAACGTCGATCTGCGGCTCTTCCTCGCGTGGCGTGATGAGCACCGAGACAAGGCCCAGCAGCAGCGCTGCCAGGGCCAACACCGGCGTCAGCGGATTGCTCTGGAACGCTCGGGCGAGGCGCCCGGATACGCCTGGGCGGAACTCACTCATCGGCGATATCCCGCGCAGCGCGCTGGGCGGCCAGGGCTGCGACCGGGTCGAGCGCGATGGCGTCGCCCGGGACGAGGCCAGCAAGCACTTCGACTCGATCGCCGAAGATTTCGCCCAGACGAATCTGACGCAGACCAACGCGGCCCTCCGGCGAGACCACGTAAACCGCGGCTATCTCACTGCGGCGCACCAGAGCGCTCGCCGGCACCAGAAGGCGTTCGGCCTCACCGAGCTTGAAGCGCACCTTGATGGTGTTGCCCGGCTGCAAGCCGGTTTCCATTTCGGGCAGTTCGATGCGCACCGTAAAGGTGTGCGTCCGCGGGTCGGCCGTCGGGAACACGATCACCTCGCGAGCAGCGACGTCGCGGCCGTCGGCGAGGCGCACCGTGGCAACCTTGTGCTCACGGATGGCGGCGATATCGGCCTGAGGCACCTGCACTTCCGCGCGCAGCTGTCCGAGCGAAAGACCAGAAACCAACGGCTGGCCAGGTACGACGGTCTCGCCGATTTCCACATGACGCTGCGTGACAAGGCCGGAATAAGGCGCGCGCACGACTGTGTAGTCGAATTGCTCACCGGCCTGCTTGACGCCGGCTTCTGCGGCGGCCAACGATGCGCGTGCAGCGTCACGTCGGGCGGTGGCCTGGTCGAGCTGGGAACGCGCGACCAGCTGCCGCTTCGTGAGGTCGGCGATGCGTCGATGATCGGCTTCCGCTTCGGCAGCCTGCGCACGCGCTGCACGCAAACCCGCTTCCGCCTGGGCGCGAGCACCGCGCTGCTCGACGTCGGTAAAACGTACCACCACCTCGCCGGCCTGCACCACGTCGTTGACGTCGAAGGGCAGTTCCATCACTCGCCCGCCTGTTTGCGCCGCCAATGTCGCCTGGTTCACCGCTTGCACCACGCCGTCCCAACTTCGCTCGCGGGCGGCCGTCTCTGGTGCGATAGCGAGGGTCGCGAGGTCCGGGTCCCGCGGAACGTGGACCGCTTTGTCCTCGCTCCGCGAGCAAGCTGCAAGCGCAAGGGCGATGAGCAAGACGATGGCGGACCAGAAACGAACTCGGCGCATGTCGATACTCTCAGCGAAAGGCGCAACCGGACGTAAGGCCCAGCTTCTTGAACACCAATGCGGCCGGACAAAAACCGGTAAACGCCGACTGCAGCAAATTCAACCCGATGAAGACCGTGAACAACAAAAACCACGGCGAGACAAAGTAAGTGAGCGCGACGGACAGCAGCGTCATCACGCCAGCGAAGGCGAACACAGCTCGATCGAGGTTCATGGCAAATCTCCGGTGATTGGGAAAGGGACGAAACGCACTGTTATTTTCGCTTTGGCTAATGTAGCATTCTCTGACATAAAGTCAAGACTCCGCCACGAAGTCCGCCTGGCAACGCGAAACGGCTTGATGCTCGGTCCACGCGACTTAGCGCGGCCATCCTGGAACGCGCTCTTTTACCGCGACACCGATTGCCTATAATCCGAGACCTATGTCCAGACCCCCGAATGCCCTGCCACCGATCGCGGCCGCCATGGCCGCCCAAGCGGAGGCCGCCGCTGAACTTCTGAAGACGCTGGGCAACCCGCAGCGCTTACGTATCCTCTGTCTGTTGGTGGACGGCGAGTACTCGGTGGGCGAGATCAACGCGCATTTGCCGCTGTCTCAGTCCGCGCTCTCCCAGCACCTCGCGGTGCTTCGAGAGCAAGCGTTGGTCGAGACACGGCGCGAGGCGCAGACAATCTATTACACACTGGCGGAAGGGCCGGCGCGTACGCTGCTTGGCACGCTCCATGAGTTGTATTGCCCAACACCGGCTTCCGCCAAATCGGCATCGCATGGTGGGGCGAATACCGTCAGACGCACGCGGAAGACGTCCTAAAAGGAGCGCCCGCAGTTTCGGCGTATTGCCAGAGCTACGGGATCGGGGCCGACTTTGATTCCATCGCACCCGAGCGCATCTAGCGCGATAACACCAGCCAGGCCGCCCTCAGATACTGACCCATCGACCACAGCGTGAGCACGGCTGCGACCACCAACAAGATCAGGCCAAGTGCATAAATCGGCACTCCAAAAAGCTTGTCCTGCCAAAGCAGCATCGTCAGCGCGGCCATTTGTACGATGGTCTTGATTTTGCCAATCGCACCCACTTTGACGTGCGCGCGCTCGCCGAGTTCAGCCATCCATTCGCGCAACGCGGAGATGCTGATCTCACGGCCGATGATGATTGCAGCTACCACTGCGAGCCACGGTTGCGGGTTCTTCTGCACAATGAGGACGAGCGTGACGGCGACCATCAGTTTGTCTGCCACGGGATCCAGGAACGCTCCAAATTTCGATGCCTGATCGTAACGCCGTGCGACCCAGCCATCGAGCCAATCGGTGAGCGCGGCGGCAAGAAAGACCATCGCCGCAACCTGGTGCGTCCAATTCCAGGGCAGAAAGAACAGCAACACCAACACGGGGATGAGCGCAATTCGCGCCATCGTCAGCAGGGTTGCCAGGTTCAGTTGCACGGGCGATTTCAAGGATGTGCTCATGCGTGCAGAGTATCGTAAATACGTTGCGCCAGCGCACGATCGATGCCAGCCACCGTGATCAGATCTTCCACCGCCGCACGTTCGATACCGCGCAAACCGCCAAATGCCTTGAGCAACGCGCGGCGACGGATCGCGCCGATTCCAGGCACATCGTCGAGAGCCGAGCGCTGCCGCGCTTTTGCGCGGCGCGCGCGGTGTCCTGTGATCGCGAAACGGTGCGCCTCATCGCGCACCTTCTGTATCAGATGCAAGCCAGCCGATGCCGGGCCCGGCGCGATGTCCCGAAGACCGCGATCGAGCAGCAGCGTCTCATATCCGGCCCGTCGCTCGGGCCCTTTGGCCACGCCGACCACACTGAACCCGGACAGCGACAGCTCATCGAGCACTTCGTGCGCCACCGCGAGCTGCCCTGCTCCGCCGTCGATCAACAACACATCAGGAGCGATTCCTTCGCCTTTGATCAGGCGTGCGAAACGTCGTTGCAGCGCCTGGCGCATGGCCGCGTAGTCGTCACCAGGCTCGATGCCTTCGATGTTGAAGCGACGATAGTCGTTCTTCACCGGCCCATTCGCATCGAAAACGACACATGAGGCGACAGTACCCTCGCCTTGCGTGTGGCTGATATCAAAACACTCGATGCGTTTGGGCGACTCATGAAGACCCAGTAACTGCGCCACATCTTCCCACTGCGCATGCACCGTTGCGTTGGCGGCAAGTTCGGTTGCGAGTGCCGCCTCGGCGGTGCGCCTGGCCATCTCCAGCCATTTGGCGCGATCGCCGCGTGGGCTTGCAATCAACCTCACGCGATGACCGGCCTCCTGACTCAGCACCTCTTCGACCACCGCCTGATCTTCGATTTCATGACTGATCAACAGCTCGTTCGGCAGATTCTGGGCGCTGTAATGCTGCAGAACGAATGCGCGCAACACTTCGGCTTCGGGCGCCTCGCCCAGAAATCTCGGGAAGAAACTGCGATTGCCCAAACTCATGCCGCCGCGAAAGAACAACACTTCGACGCAGGCCTTGCCATGTTTTGCAACGCAAACCACCACATCCAACTCACCCCGTTCGCCTTGCACGAATTGCGCGGCCAGGACGCGACGCAAAGCCGCGACCTGATCGCGCAACTTCGCCGCACGCTCGAAGTCCAGATCGGCTGCAGCTGCGTCCATTTCGGCGCAAAGCTCATCGATCAATAACGGGCTCTTGCCCTCCAGCACCAGCGTTGCATGGCGCACACTCGCGGCATATTCGTGGCTGTTGATCAGACCCACGCAAGGCGCACTGCAGCGCTTTATCTGATGCTGCAAACAGGGGCGCGAGCGGTGTTTGTAGACGCTGTCCTCGCAGCCACGAATCTGGAAAGTCTTATGCACCAGATCGAGTGTCTCGCGCACTGCCCAGGCACTCGGGAAGGGACCGAAAAATCGATCCGGCGCCGGCCGCGCACCGCGGTGAAACGCAACCCGCGGATACTCGTCAGCGGTGAGGCGGATCCACGGGTAGCTCTTGTCGTCGCGCAGATCGATGTTGTAGCGCGGCTTGAGCGCCTTGATGAGCTGGTTCTCCAGCAACAGCGCCTCGGCCTCGGTCCGCGTAACGATGACTTCAATCCGCTCCACCTGCATGACCATGCTGGTGATCCGCGCATCGTGCGGACGGCTGGAAAAGTAGCTCTCGACGCGCTTCTTGAGATTGCGCGCTTTGCCGATATAGAGCGCAGCCTCCCCGGCGCCGAGCATGCGATAGACACCCGGTTCCTGCGTCAGCGTTCGGGCGAATGCCCGGCCGTCGAAGCCTTCAATCATGGAAAGGTCAACACCAACCGTCCCAGTTTACCGGTCTTGAGATCGAGCCTGAGTACTTCGTGGGCGTCTGTATTGGCAATGTATACAAACCCTTGTGCAACGCACACGCCGGATGGAGACCGCAACGCGTAGTTGATGTTCAGTGACTTCATCTCGCCTTTGGCGATCGAATACACACGCAGTTTGTTGTTCAGTGTATCCGCAACCCACAAGACGCCTCGCGCCGAATCGAAGTGCAGCGCGGTTGGATGGCACATGCGGGCACTGTGCGCCGGGCCATCGGTGCTGCCGCTTGAGAACAACCCGCCCGGCACCAGGGTGCTGACCTTGGCGTCGTACAGCCGAACGGACCGCAAAGCCGAGCTCGATGCGTCGAGCACATAGAGCGCCTCCGGACCCATCGCCAATCCAGACGGCTGCGCATGCGCCGCGAACAGTCCATTGCCGTCCAGTACATCCTCGCGGCCACTGCCGGAAAAGCTGATCAACACGTTGCGCAGAGGATCGTATTGCCAGATCTGATGTATCCCTGCCTGCGCAATGTAAACGCGTTCGTTATGCGCCACGACATCCATCGGCGACGCCATCGGCGCCGCCTTGGCTTGCGCATAGTCGGCGGACGTTGGCCGTTCCCAATGGCCAACGCCCGCCAGAGTTTCGACATCGCCAGTCAGCAAACGCGCGCGCCGCAACATGTGGTTGCCGGTATCGGCGATGTACAGCCAATCGCGCGTCAACGCCAGGCCCACCGGGCAGCGAAACCCCGCCTCGCTTTCACGCGCATCCCAGTACCCAGGGTTCTGCGAACCGAATTGACGCTTGACGCGGCCATCCCAGGTCACTTCGAGCACACGGTTGTAACCGGTATCGGCGATGTACAGATAGTTTTCGCTGGCGATCAGACGCGTTGGAAATCGCAGGATGCCGCGGTCTTCTGGTCGCCTTGATGCCGGACCAGGCTCGTAACTGCGGCAATCGGACTCTTGCGCTTTGTTCAGGATTTCTTGGATTCTGGCCTCGATTTCGGCGCGCCGCGCTTCGCCTTGATACACCGAGACCAGTTTGCCGTCGTAGTCGAACAACACTGCCGTGGGCCACACCTCAATGCCCAACTGGCGCCACAACTGCCACTCGCGATCGTTCGCCACCAGGTGCCGCAGGTGCCAACGATTGGCGATCTTGAGCACTTGTTCGTCGTCGGCATCGGCAGCATGTTTTGGCGTGTGGATGCCGAGCACGACGAGGCCGTCCTGATACTTGACTTCGAGCTGTTTGATGTCCTGTACCTGCTGTTCACAGGCGACGCTCGCGCCGGTGAAGAAGTTCAACAGCAAGGCTTTGCCGCGAAAGTCGGCCAGATTCGGGACTTCATCTGAGTTGACGAATTTCAAATCGCCCGGCAACTCGGTGAGATAAATATCGTTGGCCATGGCCGCAACGCCTTGAGTGTATTGCGCTCGATTCTAGCGGACACGACGGCTCCGCTCGCGCGACTTCCGGCGCCGCATTCGACCAAGGTCTAGCAGTCCAGGTCGGCCGCTCGTTCTATGCTTGCTCGCACGTCGATCTGAAAAACCACCGCCATGAGCAAACTCTATCCACCGAGCCCGGAATTCCTCGCAGCCGCCCAAGTGACGCCAGAGCGCTACGCGGCCAGCTATCAAGCCTCGATTGCGGATCCGAATCGCTTCTGGGGGCTCATCGGCCAGCGCCTGCAGTGGATGAAGCCGTTCACGCGCGTCAAAGACGTCTCATTCCTGCCGGAGGACTTTCGCGTTCGTTGGTTCTACGACGGTGTGCTCAATGTCTCGGTCAATTGCCTGGATCGACATCTGGCGGTTCGCGAGCATCAGACGGCAATCCTGTTCGAGGGCGACAACCCCCACGTCAGCTATGCGCTGACCTACCGCGAGTTGTACGAACGCGTTTGCCGCTTCGCCAATGCGCTACGCGCTCAAGGCGTGCGCAAGGGCGATCGCGTGACGATCTATCTGCCGATGATTCCCGAAGCGGCCGTGGCGATGCTCGCCTGCGCGCGCATCGGTGCAGTGCATTCGATTGTCTTCGGTGGCTTCTCGCCCGAAGCGCTGATCGGACGGATCTCCGACTGCCAAAGCAAGCTCGTGATCACCGCCGATGCTGGACTGCGCGGCGGCAAGTCGGTGCCGCTGAAGGCGAACGTGGATGTTGCGCTCGAGGACCCGGCCACCAGTTGCGTCGAGCGCGTGATCGTGGTGCGCCATACCGAAGTGCCGATTGCCTGGAGCAACGGCCGCGATCAGTGGTACCACGATCTGACAGCAGAGCAACCAGCGCAGTGCGAACCGGAACCAATGAGCGCGGAGGACCCGCTGTTCATTCTGTATACCTCCGGATCGACCGGTAAGCCCAAAGGCGTGTTGCACACCACCGGCGGTTACCTGGTCTACGCCTCCTACACGCACGAAACGGTGTTCGATCTGCGCGAGGGCGATGTCTACTGGTGCACCGCGGATGTCGGCTGGGTCACCGGTCACAGCTATGTCGTCTATGGCCCGTTGTGCAATGGCGCGACCACATTGATGTTCGAGGGCGTACCGAACTACCCGAGTTTTTCGCGCTTTTGGGATGTCGTCGACAAACACCAGGTGACGATCTTCTACACCGCGCCGACCGCCATCCGCGCATTGATGCGCGAGGGCGAAGCGCCGGTCAGATCTTCATCGCGCGCCAGCCTGCGTCTGCTCGGCAGCGTTGGCGAACCGATCAATCCGGAGGCTTGGGAGTGGTATCACCGCGTCGTCGGCGATGGGCGCTGTCCCATTGTCGATACCTGGTGGCAAACCGAAACCGGCGGCGTGCTGATCACACCATTGCCAGGCGCATGCGACCTCAAACCAGGCTCGGCGATGACACCTTTTTATGGCGTGCGCCCCGAGTTGGTGGATGCCGAGGGCCGAGTACTCGAAGGCGCGAGCGAAGGCAATCTCGTGCTTGCCGACTCATGGCCGGGACAAATGCGCACGGTCTACGGCGATCACCAGCGCTTCATCGACACGTACTTCAAAGCCTACCGTGGTTATTACTTCACCGGCGACGGCGCGCGGCGCGATGCCGACGGCCACTGGTGGATCACTGGCCGCGTCGACGATGTGATCAACGTCGCAGGCCATCGTCTGGGTACCGCCGAAATCGAGAGCGCGTTGGTCGCGCATGCCGCCGTAGCGGAGTCGGCGGTGGTCGGTTGTCCGCACGATATCAAAGGGCAAGGCATTTATGCCTATGTCACGCTCAAGGCCGGTATCGAGCCCAGCGACGAACTGCGTCGGTCGTTGGTGGCACACGTACGCCAGGAGATCGGCCCGATCGCCACACCAGATGTGATCCAATGGGCACCCGGATTGCCGAAGACACGATCAGGCAAAATCATGCGCCGCATTTTGCGCAAAATCGCCGCTAACGAGTTCGAGAATCTGGGCGACATTTCTACGCTCGCCGATCCGGGCGTCGTTCAGTTCTTGATCGACACCCGACCGGATTGAGCTCGATGCGCATCGTGCTTGCCGACGACCATCCGCTTTTCCGCGACGCGCTACGTACCATCGTGCAACGCGCGTTCGCAAACGCAGAACTGGTCGAGGCGGGGGACGTCGCCGGCATTTACGCCGCGCTGGATGTAGACACCGATTTGTTGTTGCTCGATCTGTCGATGCCTGGCGCGCGCGGCTTTTCGGCACTGATCGCGTTGCGCGCCCAATTCCCCACGCTGCCGATCATCGTTGTTTCCGGGCGTAGCGACCCGCTGACCATTGCCCGCGCACTGGGTTTCGGCGCCGCGGGCTTCATTCCGAAGTCCGCGTCGGCCGAGCAGATGACCGCCGCGATCGAACGCGTGCTGGACGGCGATATTGTCGATCCGACGCAGAGTGGTGCGCCAATGTTGCCGGACATCGAGCGTGCGCTGGCTGCCAGGCTTCGCGAATTGACCGCAGCGCAATTTCGTGTGCTGCTGGCCGTCTGCGAGGGTAAGCTCAACAAACAAATCGCCCACGAGTTGACGATTACCGAGGCCACGGTCAAGGCGCATGTCACGGCTGTTTTGCGCAAGCTCGGAGCCCACCACCGCACGCAGCTGGTGGCCATGACCGCTGCCTTGGCGGTAGACGGCTAGCGAGGCTTCGCCTCAGACCGCCGAGCATTGTTGGCTTCGCCAGACACCGTACTTGCCAAAACCCCCATTGAGCGCTGCGCGCTCAATCTCCCCCTTGTACTCAAGGGGGCTTCAACTGCCAAAGCCGCTGCGCAGAAAATTTGACTCAAATGTACAGATCCGGCTCCGTCAAGGACGCTAGTCGTGCTCAGGTTTCGTCGTCCTCGACAAACAGCTCACCGTCGATTTCGACAAAGTGGTAGGTCTTACCCTCGGCGTCGCAGTCATCGCTGCTGGCCGCGTAGCTTTCGAGATCGGTCACCGAGAAGTTCTCGCCTTTCCCCAGGTCGTCGTCATAACGAATTTGCAACTGCGGCGACTGGTTTTCGTTCTGCCGGTTGTAGCGCCATGCCATGACTTGCCATTTACCCGGGCCGATCTGGACATTCGTCCAATCGCCATCCTCACCCCAGCGGTAGGAAAAATTGATCGCGCCGACTTTTGTGCCAACGCAGGTCAGTGCCATTCGCTTACTCTGCGCCAACGCGATCGATGGAGCCGACAACATCGAACCCATTCCCATTAAACCAAACGCAATCCCAAGTATGCTGTTCATTTCTGCCCCCTTGCGATTCGAACACCAACGAGTTTTCGCTGCCGTCCGGCGGGTACTGAACGTCTGACCGCTCGCGACGTCGGCGGGAATTACAGTAACCAAGGATCCGACACCGGGCAAGCCCCCGCGCGCGCTGGCTCCGATCAGCAGCATCGCGCGCAACGGCGGCAATCAGCACGGCCGTGCCCGGTTTCGCCTGGCGCGTTTGGTTGGTTTTCGTCAGTTCGGCCCAGGAATCTCGACCAGGCGCACACTGCGCCCGTTCTCCTGGCGCAACAGCCCCGGGCCAAGCGAAATGCGTTCGATTCGTTCGTCCAGATCGGCGGCCTCGGGACCCGGAAGTATGCCGACTGCGCGATTGCGTCCATCGGTTTTCGACAAGTATGTCCCGGCGTCGGCGAGCGCGATGGTCGATGGATAATCGGTATGTGCATCGCGGTGCCATGGAAAGGATGCGAAGCCCAAAGAGATCGTGACCCGCAACGTCAGGCCCCGGGGCATTGCGACAGGCGCGCCCGAAACCACGGCCATGATGCGCTCGGCGAGCACGGCGGCAGCAGCATCGTCCAATCCTCGCGCGACAATCAGAAACTCCTCGCCACCCCAGCGCATCGCAGCATCGCCCTCGCGTAAGGTCTGGCGCAAACGTGAGGCGACTTCGACCAGCACCGCGTCGCCAGCGTCGTGACCATGCTTGTCGTTGATCTGCTTGAAGTGATCCAAGTCCAAAAGGAAAAAAGTTGCGCGTTCGACCGAGACGACGCGGCGCCGATCGCCCTTGCTGCCGGACGCCGTGATTTCGCATAGCGGCTTCTGCAAATAGATGCGCAAGTAGCGCCGGTTACGGAGTCCAGTGAGCGCATCGGACAATGCGCTGTCGGCCAACTCGCGATTGACCGCCTCGAGTTGTTTTGCCTGCGCTTCGAGCTGTGCTTTTTGTGCTTCGATTTCCGCCTGACGCAGTTCCAGCGCTGCGCGACTCTCAACCAGCGCCCGGAAAGCCGCTTCTCGCTGTCGCATGTTGTAGAAGCTGCGGCCGTGATAGCGAATACGTGCTGCAAGCTCCAGTGCACTGGGCAACTTGACCACATAATCGTTGGCTCCAAGCCGAAAAGCCTCGACTTTGGTTTCCGGTTCTTCGGCAGCACTCAACATCACCACCGGCGTATCCGTCAGCAAGGGATGTGCTCGATAGCGCTTTAGCAGCGTCAGACCATCCAGGCCCTCCATGACCAGGTCTTGAAGAATCACCGCAGGTTCGAACTCCAGCGCAGCCTGCAACGCTTGTTGTGGATCGGACAAGCCGCGAAGTTCCAGGTCGGCCTCATGCGCCAGCATCTGTCTCAGTGCGGCGAGGATGATCGCCTGATCGTCGACCATCAGGACACGAATCGAACTCATCGCCCGGCCATCCCGCAAACGTGCCGCGCAAGCGCCTGACCAATCGCGCTGAGCGGCAATACCTGAAGCGCACCACCGCAGTCGGCGGCAGCGCGCGGCATACCGAATACGGCACTACTCGTCTGGTCCTGGGCAACCGTGAACCAACCGCGTTGGCGTAGCCTGAGCAAGCCCAGCGCGCCGTCGCTGCCCATGCCCGTCAGCACAGCTGCAGACCCGGGCCGATGATGGTCGGCCAGATACTGGAAGAGCATATCCACACTCGGGACATGCAAGTCGTTCTTCATTGGCGCCAGGTAGCCGATTTGTTGCGAGGGGAGAAGCACCAAATGCCCTTGATTCGCACCCAGATAAACACGACCCGGCTCGACCAGATCGCCGCGCCGCGCCAGTTGCACCGGCAAACGGGCGTGCGAGGCCAGCCACTCGACGAGTCCGGTCGAAAAATCGGCTTCAATGTGCTGCACAATCATCACAGCGGCGTTAAGCTCGGCTGGCAATCCAGACAACACGCTCGCCAAGGCCTTTGGGCCACCGGTAGAAGCGCCGATTGCGATCACTGGAACAGGGCTACCAGTTTTGCCCACCGCCGGCATCGGTTCGAGTGCCGCCACGGGTTCGGGGATCAATGCCTGCAAACGCTGGATGCGCTTCAACAAGCGCTGCCCACCGGTCAGCTCGCCATCGGGCTCCAACCGTGGTGGCGGAACGTGGCCGAGGGCGCCCGCACTGAGAGCTTCGTAGACGCCGTGGGCGTTCTCGTCGGTCGCAAGCACCAGCCAATTCCGGCCCGACTCTAGTATCCTGATGACCTGCGCATCGACCATCGCCGCTTCGATCAGGACAAGATCGGGCGGCTCGCGACGTCGCAGTGTTTCGAGTTCGCGACGGTCGGCCGCAAACCACGCCAGCGAATACTCGGCGCCGACGGCGCGGCGAATCGCCTCCCGAGTCAAGCGGTCACGATGGACGATGGCAATCTTCATTGCCACCCAAAGCGCTGCCGCACGCGAAGCATTGCGAGCATCACAGGACCTCCTCGGCGTCGCCAACCAGCTGGTGGACGAGGCGAACGAAGCTCTCGTCCTGGAAGTCAGATTTTGTCAGGTAACTGTCGGCGCGCGCTTCCATGCCCCGGCGGCGATCCTCTGGCCGGTCCCGATAGGATACGATCACCACAGGTACCGACCGCAAACGTGGGTCTTGTTTGACCGACCTGGTCAGCTCGATGCCATCCATCCGCGGCATATCGACATCGGTCACAAGGAGATCGAACGGCTCGCCGCGCAGCCTTGTCCAGGCATCCATACCATCGACCGCCACTTCGACATCGAAACCACGAGCGGCCAGCAACTGGCGCTCTAACTCGCGCACGGATATCGAGTCGTCGGCAACGAGTATCCGTTTGCGCCGCCGCGCCGCAGATTCGCCGCTGATCGGACGCAGGTTGGCGCGCTCGCGGTTCAAAGCGCTTCGCATCAAGTCGTCGACATCGAGCAGCACGACGGGAGCGCCGTCCGGCAAAATGGCCACAGCGGCGAGATCGGCGACACGACCCAAGCGCACATCCAAGGGACGCGTGACAAGATCGTACTCGCCAAGAAGGTCGTCGACCACAAAGCCACAAACACGTCCTTGATGCTCGACAACCACGACATCCAGGCGTTCGACGTCTACGCGCGTTGCGCCGAGATCGAGCAACTCCGCCAGGGGCACCAGTCCGATGTTGCGCCTGTCGAGCGGCAGATACTGCAGACCCTCGCGCGACGCGATGTCGTCGTGCCTGGCGCGGACGACACGATCAATGCGCAGCGAGGGGAAAGCATAGATTTCGCCACACACTCTGATCGCCAGCGCCCGGGTCACTGCTCGCGAGATCGGCACCAATAGATGAAAAGTGCTGCCAAGGCCCTCGCGGGTGGTCAGGCGCACGCTACCGCCGAGGCGTTCGATCGAATCGCGCACCACATCGAGCCCAACGCCACGCCCGGATACCTCGGTGATTTCCGTTCGCGTCGAAAAACCCGAGGCGAACAAATGCTCCTTCAAAGCGTGTTCGGTCAGCACCGCCACTTCGCTCTCGCTCAGACGGCCGATTTCGACGAGGCGGCGGCGTATACGTTGCAAATCCACGCCCGCGCCATCATCGGCGATATCGATTGCCAGCATACCGGCACGATGACTTGCGTGGATCCGCAGGCTGCCCTCCTCAGGCTTGCCGCTCGCGGCTCGTATCGGCGGATCTTCAATGCCGTGGTCGATGGCGTTGCGTAGCAGATGCGTCAATGGTGCATCGATCTTGTCCATCACATCGCGATCGACTTCTACGTTCTCACCGTGAACGAAGAGCCGTACACGCTTGCCGACCTGCCGCGCGATATCGCGCACCATACGCGGGTAACCCAACACGAGATCACGAAAAGGGCGCAGGCGCGTCAGCGAAGCAGCATGGTAGATTCGCTCGTTGAGATCGACGGAATGGCGAGTGTACTCGGCGAAATCGTCGATCCAGGTCTGCGCCTGATGGCGAGCATCGGCGATTTGCTCTCGAGCGTCTGCCAGCTGAATACCGAGCGGGGTTCCGGCGCCGGGCGCCCCGAGTCGATGATGCAGATCGTCGAGCAGACGGCCCAGATTGGCGATCGTGCCCCGCAGACGTTGTTGACGTGCGTTGAAGGGCCGCAAACGATGGACGGCAACAACGCCAGAGCCTGCCAACGCGATCAATCGCCCAACCAGACTCGCCTTGATACGCAGCACCGGGTCGCCATCTTCGGCGGCAATGTAAGTCGGCACGGGCGATATGCTCGGCGTGATCGGCGCCGCGGCGTCCTCGGGCTGCGCCAGCAAAGAATCCTTGCGCTGCAACAACTCGGCACGAACACCATCGCGCGCCAGAGCGCGCAGCAGATCCACCGCGCCCAAAGCAAACTCGATCAGCGGCTCAGAAACCGCGACATCGCGGCGCTGCGCCCGCGACATACGGTCTTCCATCCGGTGCGCAATTTCGACCGCAGGTTCGATACGTACGGCACGCGCGGCACCCTTGATTGAATGAACCACGCGCATGATGGGCGCGATCAGCTCCAGACGCTCAGGCTCTTGCTCCAGACGCAGCAGCATCTGGTTCAGATGTGCGCATTGGTCTTCGACTTCCTGGCGAAACAAAGTGAAAATCGGGTTGAGATCGCCTGGTACCGCGGCGGCCTCCTCGGGTAGCCGATGGTCCATCGCAGCGACCGCCGCCGCTACGCGCGGACCGACCGCTGCAAGCCACTCGGCAACGCTTGCCTCAGGCAGTTCAGTGAACTCCGCTAGAAGTGCCAATGCCATGTCGACGCCCGGCGACATCAGTTGAGCGGGCGCTCGCAGCTGTTGGAAGGCCTGGGCGATCTCGCTCAGAGGCTGCTTGCCAAGAATCGAGAGTGCGCCCTGCAGACTATGAGTGCGAGCGCCCCAGCGCGTCAGCGCACTGGGCGCAGCGACCGGATCGCGTACCAATCGCGCGCAGTCACGCAATTCGTCGAGCAGGCGCAACAACTCTCCTTTTAACAGTTCGATCAACGGATTCATCGATACACCGCCTCATCCAGCGCTTGCAGCAGCGCTGTCTCATCCAGCATCGCCATGCGCCCGGTATCGAAGGGCAAAACGCCTTGCAGACAGCGACTCAATGTCGGCGGTAACGACATCGGAACCTCTTCCATCTCCGCCATCCGAATCGGACGCAAACCGACGACCTCAGACGCGCGAAAAGCAATCGGCGGAGAATTCTCGGGCGTCAGCAACAATAGTCGCTCCTTCTCGCCGCCGATGTCGCTACGCTGACCCAGCGACAGCACCTCAATCAGCGCTACCGAAAGGTGTAGTTCGCCACGCACTGCCACGAGACCCTCGATAGCGCCGTCTGCACGATGTGCGATCCGTCTCGGCGTTTGCGCAGGAGCCACCTCACCGATTCGATCGCAGCGCAGACCCAACCATTCGCGACCGAGCCGAAAACAAAGCACGCTGCGTTCCTCGACATCAGCCTTGCGTTGTGTAGCGCTCGACAAGGGCGGCAAAGGCTCGATTTCGCGCTCCAGCAAACGTCGTGCTGCGCGCTTGAAAACCAGACAGTTGCGGCAATGGATGTCGACTCGCAGCTGCGGGCAGCTGTGATTGCCGCCGTACACGCCGATGCTTCGCCAGCAGGAATCAGATGTTGTACTCATCAGACCGATTCTCCGCTCAGGCGACCGAGTCGGGCGCGCAGTTGCGCCGCTTCGCCAGTGCGGCCCATGCGCGCCGCCAGTGCCGCGCGGTGCGCGAGGGCGTCGACGTGATTGCGATCAAGATACGTGGCGCGCAATAGCGCTTCATCGGCACGCCCAAGCTCTCCCGCGGCGGTCTCGACGACACCAAGCAAAAACCAGGTGTCGGCAGATTCCGGGTTCCGTGCGAGCGCCTCTTGACAGGCGTTTCGCGCCGCGCACAGATCGCCGCTGTCGGCTGCTTTGCGCGCCAATTGCAGCGAATCGGGAGCCGACAGTCCTTCCTGGCGTCGCAAACGATCAGGCCCGGATTGCGTCAGTGCCTTTGCAGGCCGCATCCTGGTCGGTGAACGTGACGACGGGAGCTGTGCTGTTTCGATTTTGCCGGACTGGGCGGCGACCGAGAATGTCAACGCGCCGAATTCCGACGCCAGTTGCAAGCGATCGTCGACGCTCGACAGCACCTCGGCCTGCCCAGCGAAGATGAGTCCACCCGGCGTCAGTACGGACTGCAAACGATGAACTGCGCGTTTTCGACTGCCGGTATCGAGGTAAATCAGCAGATTGCGGAAGAAGATTACATCGAATCGCTCATCTCCCAAGACACTTGAATCAAGAATATTGCCCACCTGAAAGCGCACTCTTCGCTTAACCGCCGGCACGACCAGATACTCATCGCCATCCTGCGTGAACCACTCCGGCGCGGGCGTTGTGCCGCGAAACGAATAGGACCGATAACGTCCGCGCCGCGCCTGGTCGATCTGGCGCGCGCCGACATCAATACCCAGTACATCGAACTCGCCGGGACCCAACCCAGCCTCGAACAGCGCAATGGCGATCGAGTATGCCTCTTCGCCGGTAGCACTCGGCAACGACAAGACTCGCAGCGGTCGCCGCGATTGCGCATAACGTCTCAGCTCGGCGAACTGCTCTGGCACTCGGAAAAACCAAGTCTCAGGAATGACCATGCAGTCGATGAACTGCTGCCACTTCTCCGGCGAGCGCTCCACCTCGATCAGCAGTGCCATCGCATCCTTGCAGCCCAGGTTCGCGCAGGCCTCGTCGATGGCATGATCCAGTGCAGCAGTACCGAGCGCATCAGGATCAAGTCCGATGCGTGCCTGAAGCCGATCGACCAGAGCCGACCGGCTCACGCCGGACTGGCCTCAAAAAGCTGCCGCAGAGCATCCGGCAGCAACTCCGATGGGTGCACCATCATCGGCATTTCCGTTTGGTCGGCGAGGTGTTCGCCGAGCCAGGGGTGTTCGGGGTTGGTCAGCCCCATGATCGTCTCACGACTATCGACCAATTCGCTGACATCCTCAGCCAGCAGACCGACAAAGCGACGACCGATTTCCACGCGCGTCACAATGATCCGTGTGCCCAACCGATTGCGCGCGCTGCGTCCCGCAACGAGCCAGCACAAGTCCACGACAGGCGTCAGCGTCTGCCGAAATGGGAGCAGGCCGACCACCGCCTCGGGCGCCAATGCTGCTCTTTGCAGCGACAGGCGCGGCAACACTTCCACGACAAAACGTGTGTCGATCGCGAGCGGCGTATCTCCGGCACGGAACGTCAGGGCGAGCATCATTCGTTGCCAAGCTTGAACTTTGCGATCTCAGTCTTGAGAACCGTCACGGCCTCACGCAGCCCTTCCGTTGCCGAATTGAATTCGCGCAAAGACACAGATGTTTGGCGCGCACCATCGAGCAACTGACCCATTGCCTCGCCGATCTGACGAGCGCCTTGCGACTGGCTGCGCATGCCATGGTTGACCGAATCAAAGCGTTCGCTGAGCGTTTTAACCTGACTGATGATCTGCCCGAACTGGCCACCCACGCGGTCGACGGTGCCCACACCGCTGCGCACTTCTTCGGCGAATCGATCGATTTCCATCACACCAGCAGAAACGGCCGTCTGCATTTGTTTGACCATTTGCTCAATGTCGAGTGTGGCAACTGCGGTTTGATCCGCGAGCCGCCGAATCTCGCGCGCCAGAACCAAAAATCCCAAACCCTGCTCACCGGCCTTTTCCGCCTCAATCGCCGCATTGATAGACAATAGATTGGTTTGATCGGCGACTTTAGAAATGGTCGTAACCACGCCGGTGATTTCGGCCGCCTCTTCGCGGATCGCGGCCAATCGTGCCGACATCGCATTCGCGGCCTGCGCCAGTCGGTCCATCGTACTATCCAGGTTCGACAGGCCCGACTGCCCGGCCTCAGCCAGGTCAGCGGTTTGTCCGGACACCGCGTTGAGCCCTTCCATCGTTGCCATCAGTTCCTGGCTGGTGGCGGCGATCTGTTTGACTGCTGCGGCGATCTCGTTGGTCGAAGCGCCGAAACCTTGTACGGTTGCCTCTTGTTGGCGACTGGTTGCGGCGAACTCGGTGGCAGTGCTCATCAGTTCCACCGACGCTTGTTTGACGCGGGTTACCAGCCCGCGCAAACTCTGGGTCATACCGCCAATCGCACCGAGCAGCCTGCCCGCCTCATCGTTTGCGTCGCTGGGCGGTATGACTGTGGTCAAGTCGCCCTGGGCGACGCGTCCTGCGACATCGGACACCAGGTGCACGCGTGCGCTCAGGCTTTGCGCCGCACGACGCGCAAACCAGGCCATCACAACGACGACCAGGACGACACCGAAAGCCAGCAGCACCAGCGTGCGAATTTGCTCGTTGATCAGTTCGTTTGCGCGTTTTTCGTAGTCGGCATTGCGCGCCTGCGCCATCTTCACCACATCATCGATGGCATACCGATGCGCGTCGTAGCGCTGGCGCATCTGATCGAGCGCGGCGCGCGCTGCGGAGCGATCGTCGGTGCGAATTGCCGGCACGTAGATGTCATCCCGTATCCGGTAAAACTCCAGCGCGGCCCGAGCAGCGGTTGCCGTCATCAAGTCCTTCATCGGGCTATCGTCTAACACGCGTTTCCAATACTCCTGGCGCGCCTCATACGTCACCCGCAACTGGTTCCCCGTCTCGATCAGGCGACTTGCCTCGGCCGAGCTTTTCTCGTCCATCAATTGAAGTGCGATCAAGTACGACTCGATGATGTACTGCGGCGGCGGCAGCACGTCGGCGATCAGCTCGTTGCCCAGCATAATTTCGTTGTAGTAAGGACCTTTCACGCGAACCGCTTCGAGCGTTCGCCACGCGACGAACGCGAAGACCGCGTACAACGCCAGGAACACCAACACAAAAACCGACAATCTCGACGCCAATTGAGACTCGCCACGCGACATGTTCATTTTCCCCTGCGCAATGCCTCGATCATAACGGGACTGCGATCCGCATTGACGGTAAAGCATTGAAGCGCAGGACGAACGGCAGATCGCAATGCCAACGACGGCACCTCATACGGCGGAGGAAAGCGTTGCGCGCAGTGCTGCCGGGCGTACCGGCTTTTTCAAGTAGCGCACGCCGAGCGTTTGACAGCGCGTCGGCAAATCGGGATCGAGGGCGGCGGTCAAGAGCGCACCACGCATCTTAGGATATGCGGCCAACTGCACCGCCAGCCAATCGAGCCCGGTCCTGGATTCGCCAAGTTCGAAGTCGACGATCGCCCAATCGATGGTTTCGCGCGCGATGATCGCGCTGGCGGTGGTCGAATCCAGCGCGCTGTGCACGCGCATTCCCCATCCGCTCAGTAGCGTGCAAAGACTGGCGAGTACTTCAGAATCGTTATCCAACACCAGTAAAGACAAGGATGGCGTCGCCGCAGCCGGGACGCTGCTGCTGTCGCGGCCGATCGTCGCCATTGGCACCATGACCGAAAATGCGCTGCCACAGCCGATGCGCGATCGCAGATTCAATGCCGCGCCAATGACCTGCGCGAGGCGGCGACAGCCAGCCAGCCCAAGACCGAGGCCACGCTCACCCCATGGCGATACGCCACCACCAGAACGGTCGTCGAAGATCCCGGGTTGCTGATCGGCATCGATACCGGGGCCAGTGTCGAGCACCTCGATGCGCACCTTTGAACCCTGCCGGCGCACGCCCAGGAGTACACCACCCCGTGCCGTGTAGCGAACAGCGTTGGCAACGAAGTTCGACAGGATGCGGCGCAGCAAGCGGGCATCGGTTCGCGCTGCAAGGCAAGTGTGCACACAATGCAAGCTGAGCCCACGCCGCTCGGCCACCGGAGCGTATTGTTCAACCAGCGCGACGAGCAACGGACCGATGGGTACCGACTCTATGCTCGGCTTGAGTTGACCGGCATCGAGTCGCGACAAATCGGTCAGGCCGCCGAGCAGATCTTCGCTGGCGCATAGCGCAGCATCGATGCGGCCCAACAACGACAGGTCCGACTGCTCGCGCGCAGCCGACAAATACAAACGCGCCGCCGACAGCGGTTGCAACAAATCATGGCTCGCCGCTGCAATAAAGCGGTTCTTCTCCTCGTAGGCGATCGCCAACTGCCGGGTGCGCTCGGCCACACGCCGCTCAAGCAGTGCATTGGCCTCTTCCAGCGCGTGCTTTTGTTGTACTGATTCAGTGACATCGGAAAACGTGGTCACAAAGCCGCCCCCCGGCAAAGGCTCGCCGCGCACGTCGAGCCAACGGCCATCGGGAAGGTGCCTTAAGCTGCGATAGGGCGTTGCCTGTCGCAACAACTCAAGCCGACGCGCAGTACGCTCAGTCGCGGTTGCATGACTCAGTCCCGACTGCGCTGCGGCGACGGCCAACAAGTCCGCGATGGGTCGTCCGACATCGAGCAGGCCGGGCGGCCAGGCGAACAGCTTTTCGTAAGGCGCATTCCAGGCGACCAGGTTGAGATGCGCATCGACGACGCTGACTGCCTGGTGCATATGCTCGAAAGTCGCCTTGAGCAGAGATTCGCTGCTGCGAACACGGCGCGCGCTCTGATCGAGTGCATCAAGCATCGCGTTGACCCCCGCGGTATGCCCTCCCAGAGTTTGCGTCAGCACCTCGCGGGCGCTGTTACCGAGCACGGCACTGAGTGCACGTTCGGCTGCCTGCAGCTGACCGGCGCTGGCGTATCCTTCGCGACGTTCGCCCAGCGCTAGATTGGCCGCCGCTTCGCCGAGGATACGATCGAGCAGTAAGCGCACATCGTCGACCGGAACCCTGGTCGCGCCTTCCGCCACATCAGCGGCGTTTAGAAAAGCGCTTGCGGCGCTGCGTTCGCGCAGTGGCGCCGGCCACAGTTGCGCCGCCAGAAGTACGAATGCGTTGACGGCGAGTACCATCACTGCACGACTCGCCAATTCTGCCTGACTGCGCTCGCCGGGCGTCATCAGCTCGGGCAACCATAGTGCGAACAACCATCCGACCACACCCACGCTCAAAGCCAAACGTGCCGCAACCACACGGGTCCGATCGCCACTCAGCCCAGCCCACAGAATCGGCGCCAATTGCGCGACAGCAGCGAACGCGAGCAGGCCCATTTGTGCCAGTGTTGCCTGGCCGGTCGCCACACGAAACCACACGAAACTGACCAGCGCGACCAGCACCACAGCCAATCGACGGTGCAGCAAGACGACCGGCGCAGACACCGTCCAACCGGCTCGCAACAACAGTGGTGTCGACAAGCTGTTACTGATCAGAGTCGACAGCGCCAAAAGCGAGACGATGACCATCGCACTCGCTGCCGACAGGCCGGCAACGAACGCGAACATCGCCAGCAGCCGATTGCCGCCCGCCAAGGGCAAACTGATCGGCAGGAAATCGCCGCTCGCTGACTGCGCCATCGCCAACTGAGCGATCGGCAGTACCGCAACAGAAACGATGACCAGATAGCCGGCAAAGATCCAGCGTGCGCCACGGACATCCGCAGGCTTCTGGCACTCGATCACGCCAATATGGAACATGCGTGGCAACAACACCACAGCCAGCGCCGCCAGCAGCGTCTGAAACGCAAAGGTCGTTGCGTCCGGCAGCGGCAGACTGAGCGCCACGTCCGGTTTCGGCTCGAACGCCGCCCAGATGGCGATTGCCACCAGGATCGCCAGTTTAAGCACACTCTCCACGGCGATCACCAGCACCAGCCCGGGCCGCCGCTGCACGGCGCTCGCATCGCGCACGCCGAACAGCAACGTGAAAACCACGAACATGCCCAACAGTACGAGCGTCATGGTCTCGGGCGCCGGGACGCCGAGCACGACAAACGAACCGTTCAATGCGCGCAATTGCAGCGCCACGTAAGGTACCACGGCAAGCAAACAAAGCAGCGCCGCCAGACCAGCGAGCCACGGGTCGCGGCCAAATCGCGCACCGAGAAAGTCCGCCAACGTGCCGAGCTGATGCCGCTGCTGCAGAGCCACCATGCGCTCCCAGGCCGCGGGTGCAATCAACAGCAGCAACAGCGGCCCGAGATAAATCGGCAAATAACTCCAGCCATCGCGGGTCGCCGTCCCGATGGCTCCGAAGACGGTCCATGTCGTGCAATACACGCCCAGCGCAAGACCAAGGATCCAGTTGCGATGGGCGCTCGAGAGGCCGCGCGTGGCGGCGATGCGATCGCCCAGATGGGCCAAGCCGAACAAGGCCAGAAAATACAACCCGGCGACGAGCAAGGTGTTGATCGCGAGCGAGGACATGGCGTTCGTTGCCTACTTGACGAGGATTCGCCTCGTGCGAATAGCGCCCAGCAGTTTGGGCAGTGATCTTGCCATAACCAGGGCCAGGCGCTGCGTTTTCGCTTGCGGCTTCTGGCGCCGTTCGCGGCCGCATTCGACCAATGGCTAATAGTGCCGGCGCAGCGTGCGATGCCACTATCGTTCTGCCCAATCGGGGTGCGGGGAGGTACCCATGAAGACGATTCGACTCACTCGGCGCAGGCTTGCCATCTGCTGCGCATTGGTTTTGTCCGGCGCACCGGGGCTGTTGCTCGCGCAAAGCGAACGCGAGGCGCAGTTGGAAGCCAGGGTCGCTGAGTTGGAGCGCGCCGTAGAACAGTTATTGGCGGCGCAGCAAACTGCTCAACCCAGCGAACCCGCGCCCGCCAAAGCTGCCAATACGATCCAGGAGACCACGATCGTACCCGGGGCAATACCCGGCAGCACGTTCACCTACGGTGGCTTCATCAAGCTCGATGCGATGTTGACCGACACGAACGATGGCGAGATACCGGATGGTTCTGTGGGCCGCCTCTTGTATCTGCCGGGCGGCATTCCCGTTGGCGGAAACTCGGAAGGAACCGATCTGGACGAGCATGCTCAGTTTTCGCGATTCTGGTTCAACGTCGCGTCACAAACCGAGAGTGGCGATACGCTGCGCGGCTACCTGGAATTCGATTTGTTCGGCAACGCCTTGGGCAACGAAATCGCGACAAACACTTATGGCGTAACGATCCGCCATGCATTTGCCAGCTGGAACGGCTGGTTGGCGGGTGAAACCTGGTCGAACTTCCAGGACGTCGCGGCGCTGCCCGATGCGGTGGATTTCATCGGCCCAACCGAGGGCACCGTATTCGTGCGCCAAGCCCAACTCCGCTACACCAGCGGTCCGTGGTCGTTTTCGCTGGAAAACCCGGAGACCTTCCTCACCCCGTTTCGCGGCAACGCCAGCAAACTCAGCAGCGACGATGGTTGGCTCCCGGACGCCAGTTTGCGCTACACGCACAAAGGCGATTTCGGCCATTTCGGCGTTGCCGGCCTGCTGCGGCAACTGCGTTATGAAACGGGCGACGGCACAGTCGACGGCCAACAGGTCGGCTATGGCTTGAGCTTCTCCGGCAAATACAACTTAGGCCCGAAAGACGACTTGCGCTACATGCTGACTGGTGGTCGCGGCATCGGGCGATACATTGGTCTGGCGCTCGACAGCGACGGCACGCTGGACGCCGATGGGGATATCGAAACCAATGGCCTGGTGTCCGGCTATGTGGCGTGGCGCCACGTTTTCGGCGCGAGTTTCCGCACCAACCTCTTTTACTCTCGCGTCGACTTAGATCACGACACCGCACTAACGGGCTTGGGCATCAGCAGGCGGATCCACAGCCTGCATGCCAATGCCATCTGGACGCCGTTGCCCAAACTGGACCTGGGTATCGAAGCGATCTTCGGGCAGCGCGAACTCGAATCCGGCGCCGAGGGCGATCTGCGCCGCCTGCACTTCCACGCCAAGTACAGTTTCTGACCAACGGGAGTCAAACGCATGTCTCAGCAACCGCTCAACCCTAAGGCCGCCGAATACTGGCGAGCCAATCTCCGCCTGATGGCAATACTGCTGGCGATCTGGTTTGCCGTGTCTTTTGGCGCCGGCATCCTGTTCGTCGATGCACTTAATCAGATCCAGTTCTTCGGCTTCAAGCTCGGCTTCTTCTTTGCTCAGCAGGGCGCCATCTACGTTTTTGTGGGGCTCATTTTCTTCTACGCCTGGAAGATGAACCGAATCGAACGCCAGTACGAAGTGGATGAGGAGTAAGCCATGTCTGTTCAAGCCTGGACCTATTTGATTGTGGGCGCGAGTTTTGCCCTCTACATCGGCATCGCGCTCTGGACGCGCGTGGCATCGACCAAGGACTTTTACGTCGCCGGCGGCGGCGTGCATCCGGTGGCCAACGGTATGGCTACAGCGGCGGACTGGATGAGCGCGGCCTCATTTATTTCGATGGCCGGACTGATCTCTTTCATGGGCTATGACGGCTCGGTGTATTTGCTCGGCTGGACCGGCGGCTACGTTCTGCTCGCGCTGCTGTTGGCACCCTACTTGCGCAAATTCGGCAAGTTCACGGTACCGGACTTTGTCGGCGACCGCTACTTCTCGGATACCGCGCGCCTGGTCGCTGTGGTCTGCGCCCTGTTCGTGTCCTTCACGTACGTCGCCGGCCAGATGCGTGGCGTTGGCATTGTCTTCAGTCGCTTCCTCGAAGTGGACATCACGACTGGCGTCATCATTGGCATGGCCATCGTATTTTTCTACGCCGTGCTGGGCGGCATGAAGGGCATCACCTATACGCAAGTTGCGCAGTATTGCGTGCTGATCTTCGCTTACATGGTACCGGCGATCTTCATTTCGATGCTGTTGACCGGGCATGTCCTGCCGCAATCGGGCATGGGCGGCGTGCTTGCCGATGGCTCTGGGACCTACCTGCTCGACAAGCTCGATGGACTGAATGTCGCGCTGGGTCTGGCGCCTTATACGGACGGCAGCAAAGGCATGGCCGATGTGTTTTGCATCACCCTGGCGCTGATGGTGGGTACCGCCGGCCTACCCCACGTGATCGTGCGTTTTTTCACGGTGCCCAAAGTTCGCGATGCACGTAAATCGGCGGGTTGGGCATTGCTGTTCATCGCCATTTTGTACACCACAGCGCCTGCTGTTGCTACCTTTGCGCGCGTCAACATGATCGACACCATCAACGGTCCGGACAGCGTCGGTACGCTTTACGAAGAGGCGCCCACCTGGGTCGCGAACTGGGAGAAAACCGGGCTGATCAAGTGGGAAGACAAAAACGGAGACGGTCGGATGTTCTATGCCGGAGATGCCCGCAACGAGATGACGATCGACCGGGACATCATGGTGCTGGCCAATCCGGAAATCGCCAACCTGCCAGCCTGGGTGATCGCATTGATCGCGGCTGGCGGGCTGGCGGCGGCATTGTCGACGGCAGCAGGCTTGCTGCTGGTGATATCCTCCGCCATCTCGCATGACCTGCTGAAGAAAGTGGTGATGCCGAGTATTTCCGAGAAACAGGAACTGCTCTTTGCGCGCATTGCCGCTGCGGTTGCGATCGGCATCGCCGGGCTGCTCGGTATTTATCCGCCTGGCTTTGTCGCCGAAGTGGTGGCTTTTGCGTTCGGCCTTGCGGCGGCCAGCTTCTTCCCGGCCATCCTGCTCGGCATTTTCGACAAACGCACGAATGCCCACGGTGCCGTGAGTGGCATGATCGCCGGCATGGTCTTCACCATCGGATACATCCTCTACTTCAAGGGCATTTTCATGACACCTATGGCAGCCAATGTGAAAGAGAACTGGCTGTTCGGCGTCTCGCCAGAGGGCATCGGTTCGATTGGCATGCTGATCAACTTCGCCGTGGCGATCGTGGTCTCGCGCCTGACCCCACCGCCGCCGCAGCACGTGCAGGATCTGGTCGAGTCGATCCGCATTCCGCGCGGCGCAGGGTCGGCCTCGCACATCGCACATTGAACTATGTTCAAGTAACGGAGCAGCCGGACCGGCATCTGTCGGTCCGGTCTTCGGGGCCGATTGAGCTTGCAGCGGGGGTTGTGGCAAGTACGCTGCCGAACGAAACCAACAATGCTCGGCGGTCTAAGGCGAAGCCTCGTTAGAGATCCGATCCATGACCAGTTCCGTCGACCTCGATCATCGCCAACCGCCGTTCGATTTGTTGTCTGTCGACCAGTTGGCGCGACTGCAACGATCGACAGATCTGGTGTACTTCGCCGCCGGTGAGGCATCGCTTCAGGAAGGTTCGGCATCGACAGCGGTCTTCGTGATTTACCGTGGTCGCTTCCAGGCCTTGCGCATCACGAGCGAAGGCACACGCGAGAACTTCTCCGAGTACGGCCCTGGCGATGTCATCGGCGCTTTTTCGGTGATGACCGGAAAGGCGCGCTACACGTACGAAGCGCTGGAGCAAAGTCTGTGTTTCGCCATCGACGCGGCAGCATTTCTGAAAGCACAGAAAGACAACCCGGCATTCGCTGCCTGGTTCCTGGAGGGATTGAGCGCCAAGCGCCAGATGTTGGCAGCGCAAGATCGCCCCGGCGAATTGGCGCAGGCGATGCTGACGCGCGTTGGCGATGCGCAATTGGCGCCGGCGTTGTTCTTGAACAAGGACAGCACGCTGCGCGAGGCGCGGCTGGAAATGAAGCGGCTCGGCGTGAGCTGCGCCCTGGTGCCGGATACCCAACTGGGGCCCGGAATTCTGACGCGTACCGATTTGCTCGATGCGCTGGCACTGGACGACCGCAGCCCGAACGATCCGATTGCCCCGCTACTGCGCCGACCTTTGGTTGGCGTTCGCCCCCAGGAGGTCCTTTTTCAGGCGCTGGTGTCGATGACCGAACACCATGTGGAACGTGTTGTGGTGCAAGACGGCGCGCAGATTTTGGGCACCATTGGCATGGCCGAAGTGCTCAGCCACTACTCCAGCCATTCGCATTTGATCGGCTTGCAACTGGCCCGTGCATCGCGCGTTGAGGATGTGCGAGCCGCCGCACTGCGCATCCCCGATCTGGTTCGTAGCCTGCACGCGCAGGGCGCACGCATCAGCTTCTTGACGGAACTGGTGAGCGCACTCAACGGCCGCGTTTTAGCCCGCCTTTGGGAACTCATGGTGCCTGCGCCATGGCGCGATCAAATATGCCTCCTGGTGCTCGGGAGCGAAGGTCGTCGTGAACAAATCCTCAAGACCGATCAAGACAATGCGCTCATTTTGCCGGAAGGTCTGGATTGGCCAGAGTTGAATGACACGATGATCGATTTTGGCAATGAACTTCAGGCCTGCGGCTGGCCCCCGTGTCCCGGCGGCGTGATGGTGCGCAATCCGCATTGGCGGCATGATTTGAGCCATTGGCGGACGTCGATCGCGCACTGGTCGCGCAGTAGCGATCCACAAGCGCTGCTGGATTTTGCGATCACGGTGGATGCGCGTCCGGTGGCTGGCCATCTCGATTTCTTCGAGAGCCTGCGCGCCACGTTTTTCGATGCCGCGCGCAATGACGTGGTGTTGCACCACTTTGCGGCTGCTGCGCTGGCTTTTCATACACCGTTGACGCTATTTGGCAACCTGAAAGCCGGAGACCAGGGCACCGACATCAAACGTGGCGGTGTGTTTCCGCTGGTCCATGGTCTGCGCACGCTCGCGCTGCGCCACGGCGTGCCCGATCGGAATAGTTTTCGCCGCGCCGAGGGCGTTGCGGCCGCCGGCGGCATGAGCGAACAACTCGCCCGCGATGTGCAACAGGCGCTGTCGGTATTCCTGCGGTTGCGTTTGAGCCAGCAGTTGGAAACCGCACGACAGGGCCAGACGCCCGACAATTTTCTGCGCATCGCGCAGCTGCGACGCTTAGACCGCGAGCTATTGCGCGATGCCTTGGGCGTGGTCGATAGCTTCAAGTCGTTGTTGCGCCGCACGTTCCATCTATGAGCCTGACCTGGCCCTGGACCCGCTGGTTGGAGCGGCGACGCCACGCGCACGGACCCTGGTCAATGTTGTTCGCACCCGCGCCAACCGACGAGTGGGTCGCACTCGACCTGGAAACAACTGGCCTTGATCCTTCGCGCGATCAGATCCTGTCCATAGCCGCAGTGCCGGCGCGCGGCCGCCTGATGCGTCTGAGCGAGCGTCTGGACGTGATCGTTTGTAGCGACAGCACACGTATCACCGAAGCCATCGCGCATCATCGACTGCGCCCCGATGACATCGCCGCGGGCATCCCGCTCGATACGGCGTTGGACGCTCTCCTGTCGATGGTCGGCAGCCGTCCGTTGGTCGGCTATTGCATCGATTTCGACTTTGCCATGCTGGACCGCGCCTTGCGTCCGCGTCTGGGATTCGGCTTGCCCAATCAGCGCATCGATGTGCAACGCCAATTTGCGCAATTGCAGCGTCGCCGACAACCAGAGATCGAGCCCGACTTGCGTTTCGAAGCCATCGCAAACGCCTTGCAGCTGCCGATGCCAGACCGCCACAGCGCACTTGGCGATGCCGTGGCCGCCGGATTGATGCACATCGCGATGCGCGCCAGCGAGTGTGGTGCCCCAAAAGTCATTGGAAGAGATTTCTGACGGATTTCGGCCCAAGGCAGGGCGGGAGAAGGGTGAAAATCGGCGGCTTTCGCAGCATGCCGCGAGCCAACTCGAACGCCCGTCGGCTCGGCGCTGTCATGCTCTGGGGCGATGGCACAGAATCTTGAGAGGTTAAGCCGCATTGCTTGACTTGCGCCCTCGGCGCCAAGCAATCAACCCAACAAGATACACGCCAGCTGTGAAATCAAAAGAGAGACAGAAGCCGCGCCACCAGCTCGGAACAACTTCAACCGCTCTGCAGATACGAGGTTTCCATCTGATTCCTCATAGCAAATGGGTTTTGCCAGCTGAAGCACGAAATCAGTTTCAGGCTGATCTCCGGACTCGACGCTTTCATAGTTCGGTGGTCCAGGGAACGTAACGCGCTCAAGCACGCCGGTGAGAGTTGCGCCATCGGACTCGCCGACAAAGCAATTGGCTGGGACGGCATTTGATGTGATCGCAAGGATGACAGCGATGGTCGCAATGCGTTTCGGCATAAGCGCTAACGAGGATGTAGAAAAAGTACTTGAGATCGCGAACGGTAGTGATTTGCGCGCATCGGACAGGCTCCTGCGTGAAACTTGCTGCTCAGGCAGCCGCCAGGTAACTCTTGATCCCATCCAGGAACATCTGCACCGAGATCGCAACCAGCAGCATGCCCATCAGCCGCTCGACTGCGTTCAGAGTGCGCTCGCCCAGCGCTCGGTACAGCGTTGTCGCGCCGAGGAGTAAGACTGCCGTCGCTCCCCACGCCACCAGCAACGCGATGGTCCACTCGCCCAGACGCCCCGGATTGTCGCTGCCGAGCAGCATCAAGGCGGCAATGGTCGAGGGACCCGCGATACACGGAATCGCCATCGGCACGATAAACGGCTCGCCATCCGGCAACTCGCCGAAAATGCCTTCGCTGGGCGGGAAAATCATGCGTATACCGATCAGGAACAGGACGATGCCGCCAGCGATGCTGACCGACTCCTGGCGCAAATGCAGTAGTTTGAGCAGCCATTGGCCGGCGTATAAAAAGACCAGCAGAACCACCAGCGCAATAACCAGCTCACGCAGCAAGACAATTCTGCGACGCGCGGCCGACAAGTTCTTGAGCAGGGTCAAGAACACTGGAATGTTCCCCAGTGGATCCATGATCAGAAACAGCAGGATCGCCGCCGATGCAATGCTCATTTCCATGCCGACAACTCCAAAGCGGTGACGCTGCCTGAGGGCACCTCTGCGGCACGCGCGATCAGCGTAACCAATGCGGCCGCGACTGCTTCGGGCGCGGCGAGCCCATCCTGCGCTTCCGACACGAACACCTTACGGCGCAATGCCGTTGCCATCGGCGGCGGTTCCACACCAAAGACGCGAATACCATCGGATTGCCACTCGCTGGCCGCCATCGCCAGCAGTGCTCTTAAAGCGCATTGCGCGATGCCGTAGGCGCCCCAGTAAGCAGCGGTGTGCCGCTCGCTGGAATCGACGAGCGCAAGAATCGAAGGCGATTGGCTTTGGCGTAACAGCGGCAGCAGCGCACGCCACAAAAAATAGGGTGCGTGCAAATTCACCTGCCAGGTGCGCAGCCACTCTTCACCATCGGTCAGTTCGATGGGCGTCAGGCCGTGCAGGCGCGTTGCGGCATGCACGATGTGATCGAGCCCACCCAGACCGTCTGCCAGGCGCACCGACAGCTCATCGAAGTCGGCAGGTGTAGCGCCCTCAAGGTTCAGCGGATAAATGGCTGGCTGAGGTGCGCCCAACCGCTCAATCTCATCGTAGAGCCGCTCCAATGCAGCGACGCGACGTCCCATCAGCACCACCGTCGCGCCGTCGTTCGCGCACGCTTTGGCCAACGCCGCGCCCACGCCACCATTGGCGCCAACCACCAAAATGCGCCGACCGGCAAGTTGCTGAGTCGCAGCCGGACTCAAGCTGCGCGGACCTGCGATTGTGCGTCTTCCACCATCCGCCGCAACTCGCCCGATTGCTCAAGATCGGCAACGATGTCCGAGCCGCCGATCAACTCGCCGTGCACATAGAGCTGCGGAAAAGTCTTCCAATTGGCAAACTGCGGCAGCGCCGCCCGCACTTCCGGATCTGCGAGCACATCCACCGCATGGAATTGAGCACCGGCGTTTTTCAGGCACTGCGCAGCGCGTGAGGAAAACCCGCACATCGGAAACTGCGGCGTCCCTTTCATGAAGAGCACGATCGGATGCTCGCCCACGAGCCCCTGTATCCGTCGCATCACGTCCATTGACGATCTCCCAGTCCAGTGAGCCGCCTATGATACGCAACGCCTGAGACGGAGTTGCGACGATGCTGAAGATTGACACGCACGCCCACATGTTGCCTCGCGATTGGCCCGATTTAGCCGAGCGTTTCGGCGATGAGCGCTTCCCGGTCATTCGCCACCAGGGTGACGAACACCACATCTATAAGGACGGCAAGTTTTTCCGAGCGATCGATTCGCGCACCTGGGATCCGAGCGAGCGCATTACCGACTATGCGCGGTTCGGCATAGGCATCCAGGTGGTTTCGACGGTCCCCGTGATGTTCTGTTATTGGGCAGACGGCGCCAAGGCGCTGCCACTGCACGAAGCGCTGAACGATCACGTCGCCGAAGTGTGCCAGCAATATCCGCGGCACTATATCGGCCTGGGCACGCTGCCCTTGCAAGACCCGGATCTGGCAATACGCGAGCTGCGACGTTGCCGCGAGGAACTGAAGCTGGCCGGCGTGCAGCTGGGCTCGCATGTGGGCGAGTGGAACCTGGACGCGCCCGAACTGTTCGACGTCTTCGCCGCCTGCGCCGACTTAGGTATGGCGGTACTTATCCACCCGTGGGACATGATGGGCGCAGCATCGATGCCGAAGTACTGGTTGCCCTGGTTGGTTGGCATGCCTGCGGAGCAATCGCGCGCCATTTGCTCGCTGATTTTTGGTGGGGTACTGGAGCGAGTGCCAAATCTGCGAATCGCCTTTGCGCACGGCGGCGGCTCGTTCCCGTATACCCTGGGTCGCATCGAACATGGGCATCGAATGCGGCCCGATTTGGTCGCCATCGCCAATGAGCGCCCGCCGCGCGAATATCTTTCGCGGCTGTTTTTTGATTCTTGCGTGCACGACGACGCAGCGCTCAGCTACCTTTTGCAAACTTGCGGCGCCGATCAAGTCATGCTCGGTACGGATTACCCGTTTCCCCTCGGTGAACAAGTACCGGGCTCACATATTCAGCGGCTGGGTCTCAGTTCCGTCGAACAATCGGCACTATTCCACCGCACGGCCGGCCGATGGTTGGAGCGCGAGTTCTGATGCGCCTGGCGGCGGGTTGCAACGTGTTTTGACACGCGTGCAACCCGCGACGGCCTGCGCCAACCCGGAGCCATCGTTCAACGTACCACCAACACAGGCACTTGACCATGCGTCAATACCTTTTGTGTTTCGCTGCCAAGCAACAGCGCGCCTAAGCCGCCGCGACCGTGCGAAGCCATGACAATCAAATCGCATACGCGTTCTTTGGCCGTGGCCAGTATCAACTGATAGGCCCGGTTGTTCGTCCCGTGATGTGTATCGCAGCTGACGCCTGCGGCAATGCAGGCGTCCTTCAAGGGCTTCAACGCCAGGTCGGACTCAACCGCAGCCTGTTTTTCGAATTCCTCACGCGAAGGCATGGCATAAGCCGGAAACATCGAATCCAGCGGCGGCATGTATTCGGGCGTTGCGTACACACCGGTGATGCGTGCGTCGAGCGATTTTGCCAAACCAACTGCGGCAGCGATTGCCTTCTGCGAAAGCTCTGAACCATCGGTCGGGACCAGAATGTGCTTGTACACGGGCGGATCTCCATTGGATCGATACGTGCATCGTAAACCTTTGCTGTGGCCAGTCGATTGACCTGGCTCAACTATGCTTTCGGCCGCCAACCGGGCTTGTGCCATAAATAGCCCAGCGCCTCGCCTGGTCGCTTGCTGCGCATCACATCGCGGACGAGTTTAACCGCCTCGGCGCAGTGTACTTTGATCGGATTGGCCGAATCGATCTGCTCTGTCAAACCGTATTTGGGAGGTTCGTGCTCCGACGCATAGGTGCCGAAAATCCGGTCCCAGATCATCAGGATCGCGCCATAGTTTCTATCGAGATACTGCGCTTGGTTGGAATGATGAACGCGATGATTCGAAGGCGTATTGAGCCAGGCATCAAGAAGCGGCAGTTTGCCGATCAACTCCGTGTGCAACCATTGCTGATAGGCAATGATGACGCCAAACGCACCCAGAACCAGCAGCGGATCGATGCCAATCAGCACCAACGGCAGGTAGAACCAGGGCGAAATGAAGCCGTCGGCAAACGACACGCGAAGGCCCGTCGTTTGATCGAAATACGGCGAACTGTGGTGTACTGAATGCGCCAGTGCCCAGTAGGTTCGATTCTCGTGCGCACAGCGGTGATCCCAGTAGTACAAGAAATCCACAGCCAATAGTGTCGAAACCACGGTGAGGGGCGTTGTTGGGATTGACCAGGGCGCAATCGCTTTGGCCGCACCGTAAATCGACACTATGAATGCCGCGACCACGCCACCGGCCAGCAGCGTGGGCAGCATGGGGCTGGCGCTCGCCAGCAGCTCCAGCCAGCGACGCCGGTTCGCGCGTGCTTTGTGCAAACGCCAGATCTCCAACGGCAACAAGACCAAGATCAAGCCTCCCAACAACACTGCTGCCCATTCCCACTCTTGAGCAATTTCCAAACTGTCCATGCTTGCCTTCCTTTCCCATGCGGTGGAACATACATACCGTGAGTACTTATTTAAACATACCATCGGTATGTATGAAAGAAAGGAGAACTGAATGCCGCGCACCAACGCAGAAATGAGCGAAAGCACTCGGAACGAGTTGCTGCTCCGTGCTCGCAGCGCTTTTGCACAACACGGTTATGGCGATGCACCCATTGAAGCAGTTGTTCGCGCAGCCGGCATGAGCAAGGGTGCGCTCTACCACCATTTCGGCAGCAAACAAGGGTTGTTCGTCGCCGTCGTACGCGACATTGCTGACGAAATCACACAGAGGGTCGGCGTCAGGCTCAGCGGCGCGCCGTCGAAAGCCAGGTTCTTGCGCGCTTGCGGCGACTACCTTCAAGCGACTTTGAAACCCGATGTTCGCCGCATCTTACTGATCGACGCACCAGCCGTGCTCGACGCCGAGCAGACGCAATTACTCGAGAGCGAACTCGGTGTGGAGCGACTGCGTTCCGCGCTGTTAGAACTGGAGGCAGTCGGCGAGGTCGAAGCAGGCGATATCGAGGCACTGGCACACGTTTTGAACGGAGCGCTCAACGGCATCGCGATGTGGGCGGCATATCACCATGCCCCGGCCGCAGTGGTCAAACGTGGTCTGAAGGTTCTGACCAACTGGCTGGAAGGATGACGTGACACACTTGCTTGCGCCAAGACCCGATCGCATCGGCTGCCTCGAAACGATCAAGGAAACTCACTGCGAGTTGACGCAGTGGCGACACCTCAAACATCGGCGCTGATGGAGCGCGCCTGATCAGAGCATTTGTCCAACGTCGATTCGATTGCCATCCGGATCAGCAAAGACAAAGCAGGTCAGTCCGAAGTCGGCGCCGCGAATTTCCTTGATGATCGTGACGTTGCTTCCCACCAAACGCGCGTACAGAGACGCCGCATCGTCAATCATCAGGTGCGCAACGTTCTGCTCGCGTGCGCACACGCTATCGCCGAGAGAGATGGAGTTCAGCTGCATACCTCTCAAGGATGTCCTGCCCACAGGCATCGAAATATCGAATTCTCCGCACACAAGACGCGATCGAGTCCTCGGGATACACCTCGATGAAATCGAAGGCGTCCGTCATCTCGCCGGATCCGCCAAACGGGGGGCCGAAAACATCGACATCTTCAATTCGGGACCAAAGTGTCGATCACGTGCCCGACATAGTCGTCGAACGCATCGGAACTCAAACGCGATGCGCGAAACTGCAGGGCAAGTTGCAGGAAGCCAACGTAGGTCGAATAGGTCAGGCGCGCACGGTGATCGGCATCGACCGGCTGCATCCCAGCTTGCACGAACACACGCGCGAGATAGGCGATGCGCTCATTGGATACACGCTCCATGACGGGCGCTACGACCGGATGGTCAGCCGCCTTCAACAGCGCAGCATAAATTTTGTGCGAGCGCATTTCGCGACTGGTCTGGCGGAACAGCTCGCGCAGGCGCCTGGTGGGGTTTTCGATTTGCTCGGCACGGGCGATGGTGTTGTGGTTATCGGTGTCTTCCCAGCGCTTGAGCGCGGCCTCGATCAGCGCGTCACGCGTACTGAAGTGCCAATAGAAACTTCCCTTGGTCACGCCCAGTCGACGCGCGAGCGACTCTACGGCAACCGCCGCAACGCCCTCTTCTGCCATCAGCTCCAGCGCGGCAATTTCCCAATCCTGCGCGGACAAGCGCTGACGCTCGGGCTTGTCGGCAACACTCTCGACTTCGGCTAATTCGGTGTTTGTCATAACTGCGTAGAAGACCCGTGAACGCACTCCATACGCAAGCGTATTGACAGCACTTCACGGCGTCAACATACTCGGGCGTATGGATTCGATTGCAACAGCGTCAACGCTGCTGAAGCGGCCGACGGTCGACGGGCTGGCTTTGTCTGTCGAAGCCTTCGGCGATCCAAGTCATCCGCCGCTGATCTTCGCACATGGCTTTGGACAGAATCGGCAAGCCTGGCGCAACAGTGCTTTGAGCATGGCCGAACAGGGCTGGTTCGGGCTGGCACTCGATGGTCGCGGTCATGGCGATTCGGACTGGCTGCCCAGCGGGAATTACAGACTGGAGCAGTTTGCCCACGATCTGGGAGCGATGGCAGACGATCATCCCGGGTCAATTCTCATCGGCGCTTCGATGGGCGGCCTGCTGGGACTCTTGCTGCAAGGCGAGCGTGCTTCGCAAAGCGCGACAACGGCCGATGGCACCCCGGCGTCGACGCATCGAGCAGGAGTCGTCGGAGAACACGCAGACGCTTGCTCGTCTCAAAACGGCCCATTCCGTGCCATGGTGCTGGTCGATGTCACGCCACGATGGGAAAGCGCCGGCGTCAACCGCATCTTAGCCTTCATGGCGGCCCACCCAGAAGGATTCGACAGCCTGCAGCACGCGGCGGATGAAGTGGCGCGTTATTTGCCGCACCGCGAACGCAAGGACCCGGAACGATTGCGCACGCAGTTGCGGCCCGTCGGCGGTCGCTGGCGTTGGCATTGGGATCCTCGATTGATGGATCGCGTGGCTCAAGAGGCAGCCGGTTACATCCCTCGCCTACAAGCCGCTGCGGCGAAGGTCGATGTGCCGCTGCTACTCCTGAGCGGCGGGCGCTCGGATGTCGTCAGCCGGCAAACCATCGGCGAGTTTCTGCAGCTCGTCCCGCATGCCGAACATGTCCAAATCGAAGACGCAACGCACATGGTTGTAGGCGATCGGAACGACGCATTTACGCGCGAGATCGCTCGATTCTTGGAGCAATTCCGGTGAGCGCACCGATCGTCTCCAACTTAGATTTTCGTGCCGACCAACGGCACGAAGTTACCTCCCCCCAGCACACCGATTTCGTTCGGAGAACTGCATGTTATCCCTGATTCCACTGCTTTCACTGCTTCTCGTCGGCATCGGTTGTGCGTACGCACGACTTGGGCTAAGACCTTGGACCGCGCTTTCCGCTGGCGCGCTCTTGATCGCCTCGCTCTACAGTGGCGCAGACTGGGTGACGCTGGGCTTGTGCTGGGCCGCCTTTCTCGGCACCGCAGTGGTACTGAACTATGCACCGCTGCGAACGAAGTTGATCTCGCAGCTGGCCCTCGACATGTACATCAAAATTGCGCCGCAGTTGTCGGAAACCGAACGCGTCGCCCTCGAGGCCGGCACCGTTGGATTCGAAGGCGAGCTGTTCAGTGGTCGACCACGATGGTCAAAATTGCTCAAAGCCCCTGCGCCACATTTGACACGCGATGAGCTCAACTTTTTGGCAGGACCGGTGGAAGAGGTCTGCGCCATGGTCAACGACTGGGAAATCACACACGAGCGCAACGACCTTCCGCCGCGGATTTGGGAGTTCCTCAAGACCCACAAATTCTTCGGGATGATCATTCCCAAACGCTACGGTGGACTGGAGTTCTCTGCGCATGCACATTCGGCGGTATTGCAGAAACTCGCAGGTGTCAGCCCGACGTTATCCTCGACCGTTGCGGTCCCCAACTCGCTTGGCCCCGCCGAGCTGCTGTTGCACTACGGCACCGACGAGCAAAAGAGCCACTATCTGCCGCGACTGGCCGACGGCCGCGACATACCGTGTTTCGGCTTGACCAACCCGTGGGCCGGGTCGGATGCGACCTCAATCCCGGACTATGGCGTCGTCGTGCGGGAGATGATCGATGGTGTGGAGACCATCGGAGTGCGCCTGAATTTTGAGAAGCGCTACATCACGCTTGCGCCAGTGGCGACCGTGATCGGCCTTGCTTTCCGCCTGCACGATCCACAGCACCTGCTGGGCGAGAAAGAGGACATCGGGATCACTCTGGCGCTGATTCCTCGAGACACGCCAGGGATGGAGATCGGCAAGCGCCATCTGCCGCTCAACATCCCGTTCCAGAACGGTCCGATTCGTGGCACCAACGTTCTGATCCCGATCGAGCGCTTGATTGGCGGCGCAGCCTACGCCGGCCAGGGTTGGCGGATGCTGGTCGAATGTTTGAGTGTTGGCCGCGCCATTTCGTTGCCATCGAGTTCCGCAGGCGCGATGCGCGCCGGAGCGCTCGCCACCGGCGCCTATGCCCGCATCCGCAAACAATTCGGCATGTCTATTGGACGTTTCGAAGGTATCGAAGAAGCGCTGGCGCGCATCGGTGGATTGACCTACGCGGTGACTGCATTGTCGCGGGCCACTGCGGCCGCGGTCGATCAGGGCGAGAAGCCAGCCGTACCTTCGGCGATCGCGAAGTACCACGCCACTGAGGTCGGCAGGCAAGTGGTCCAGGACGCGATGGATATCCACGGCGGCAAGACCATTATCCTCGGGCCGAAAAACTATCTCGGCCGTGCCTGGCAGGGTGCGCCGATCAGCGTCACAGTCGAGGGCGCAAACATCCTGACGCGCAACATGATTATCTTCGGTCAGGGTGCGATTCGTTGTCACCCTTACGTGCTCAAACTGATGCAGTCGGCCACCATCGCGCACCCAGAAGAGCGCCTCAAAACCTTCGACCGCACGTTGTTTGCGCACGTCGGCTTTGCTATCTCGAATGCTGCACGTTCACTGCTGTTTGGCTTGACCCACAGTCGTATCGGTACCGCGCCCAGGGCGGATCGATACACGCGGCGCTTCTATCGCAAGTTGTCTCGATACAGCGCAGCCCTGGCGCTGGTGGCGGATACGTCGATGTTGATTCTGGGTGGCAAACTGAAGCAGAAAGAACGCATTTCTGCACGCCTGGGCGATGTCCTCAGTCAGCTGTACATCGCATCCAGCATGTTGAAGCGCTTCGAGGATCAAGGTCGACCTGAGCTCGATCGGCCGTTGTTGGCCTGGGCGTTTCACGACAGCATCGCGAAAATTCAAACCGCGCTCGACGGCGTGTTGCGCAATTTCCCGGTGCGCCCGGTCGCGTGGGTGTTGCGCGCACTGGTGTTTCCGCTGGGACGATTGGAAAATGCGCCGAGCGATCGCCTGGGCCGTCGTGTGGCCACACTGCTGATGTACCCTAACGAAGCCCGCGATCGCCTCGCAGAGTTCTGTTATCTAACGCCGAGCGCGTTCAACGAGGTCGGCAAAATCGATGCGGCACTGAAAGTGGTCATCGAAGCCGAACCGATCGAACGCAAGGTCGCCAAAGCGGTTAAGGCCGGGACAATCCAGGCACTGGACATCGACCAGCAGTTGCAGCAAGCCGTGCAATACGGCGTGATCGCCGCGGACGAGCGTACGCAGTTGGAACGCGCACGGCAACTCACCGCCGACATCATCGCCGTGGATGAGTTCGACACGGCCGATCTGGTCGCCGGGAAAGCCCGTGACCCACAGCGACCGCACCTGAAGAGCGCCGCGTGAGCGCCGCACTTAAACTCCACCGCCAGTTGGGCACCAGCGCCTTCGGGCGCTGGCTCGCATCGCAGCTGATCGGATTTCGAGCGCCCTACTTTCGCAGCATTGCGCCATTGTTGGTGCGTTTGGAACCGGGCGTGTGTGACGCCACGATTCGCCATCGCTGGCGGGTACAGAACCACATCGGTACCGTACATGCCATCGCGTTGTGCAACCTCGCCGAGTTTTGCGCAGGCCTCGCCACAGATGCGGCCATGACGCCGGGAATTCGCTGGATTCCCAAAGGCATGACGGTGCGCTATTTGAAAAAGGCGAACGGCCGTATGTTCGCCTCTGGCACCCTGGATTCGATCGGCGAGATCGGCAGCGGCGCGGACCGGATTTGCACCGTTGAAGTGCGCGATTCGCGCGGTGAAATCGTTTTTGACGCAAAAGTTACGATGTATATCAGTCCCTCGAAAGCATGAATTGTTGCGGTGCAGGATCTGCCAGGAAGCGGTTTGAATGACCGCGACGAGCGGGCAAGGAAGCCGGCACCGCAAAGCAGCCGTCGGCCCTACACGCTGATGGTTGCTCAAACCGCGCCGGTTCAGCGCGCATCCTGGCCTTACTGACGAACAGTTTGACGTCGACAGCATTGCCATTCGTCGCATGACGCAGCGCAACAGACCTCGCCGCGCACTTCAATACGCCAAAGTACGTTTCGGTTGTTGACCTGGCAGCCACTGCGCGCGTAGCGTTCGCGCCGGCATGGGGGGAAGCCTCGACACGGCGCCATGCCAATCACGCAAGGATCAACCGGTCTTTCCCATCGTTCATCTGGGAGGAGTATGAACACTGCATCGAAAGGCGGCGCCTTGGCGCTGTTGCTCGTTTTGGGCGGCCATGCCATGGCCAATACCTTGAATCAAAATGTGTCCTGGACCGTCGACCGATCTGGCACGACAGCCAAGTATCGCATTGTCGCCTATGGCGATTCGATTTACGCCGGCTACAACGGCTCGATCAGCAACGCTGCTCGTTACGCCGCGCCGACGGTCGATGCCGAGTATTTGTCGGCCAGATGGAACGCCGACATTGAGAGCATTCGCCGCGCCAAATCGGGGGCCGTGGCCTCGGACGTTTACCAAAGCAAGATCGTCAACGAGCGTTCGTACATGCAAAATGCGGCGACGCGGGTTGTGACCTTCGAAATGTGCGGCAACGATGGCTTGCAGGCACGCTCGGCGTTCAAGGGACAGTCCGGCACCTGCAATTACAGCGGATTGGCGACGGCGGTGAATAACTGCAAGACCTATGTCGCCGCTGCGATGGACTACATCAATACGAACGCCCATCCGAATACACGACTCAAGGTCATTTCGAACCTGTACTACCCTGGCTATAACGCCGACAACGTGCAGAGCTCTTGCCGCGACTCAGCAACCGGCGCAACGGTCAATCTGCGCGATCGATTCCTGCCGGCCATCGCCACCATGAACTACTGGATGTGCGAATACGCTCGCCAGAAGGGTTTCCAATGCGCCGACAGTTTTGCGCAGTACATGGGCGCCGACCACGACAGCAACGGCGATGGCCAAGTCGACGCCGAAGCGCTGCGTTATGTGGCGGGCGAATCCGAGGCCAGTTACGTCAATCGCATTTCAGTTACGCTGCGTTCGACCCTCCGCGATGCCAACACCAAATTTGTCAGCGCATCGAGCAGTTTCGACTACATTCAATCGGACGACACCCACCCGACATTCACCGGTGGCACGGTTTCGGCCGGATTGTGGGGCGGCAGCACGGGCAGCGGCGCACCGCGGTACAGCAGCTTCAGCAATGGCAAGAGCCCGATTTGGAACCAGTTCGGCCATGAGCGAATGGGCTGGGCGATTTCGGTATACAACCCGGCGAGCCCTTAGCGCCGGCAACCAGTTGCGCATTGATGTGTCTGCAACTTTGCGCTCTTCGACGAAGGCGCTGCCCCTGTGGCGGCGCCTCCGTCGCCCTCAATCGACGCGCATCTCCATGCTGGCATGGGCGATTCGGATGGCAGAGGTAGACGGTGAGTGCTGACCCGGACGGCGTACGCATCGTGCGCGAGCCGGGTTTGCGCCCATTCGCGCTGGCATCGATCGTTCTGGTGTTTATCGCGTTGGCAGTCGCGGCGACACTGACGATGCAGAAACGCAGGTCCAGCCCTATCCCGCCAGCCGAGTCCGGCGTGGTTCAAATCGCAACGCCCGCAGCATCCAACGAGATCACGGTGGATGCCGCCATTGCGGCACAACCTGCACCGCAGCCCATCGTTGCGCCACAACAGGCCGCTGAACCCGCCGCCGAGTGGCGTACCGGTGATGCAAACGACATCGCCAGCTACTTTTCGCCGGGCGATCCAGTACCTACCGGCGGCGAGTTGATTCGAGCCTTGCGTGCGACCGGGGAAACCGAAGGCATCGCGGCTTTCAATCCTCCTGGCACGGTACCATTGATGATCGGTATTGCGGTCCCGCCCGAATTTCCTCTGCCACCAGGGTATGTGCGGCACCATCAGGTCACCGATGAAGGCGAACCGATCGAGCCGATTCTCATGTATGCGCCCGATGCGGTGCTTCGAGATGCCGCGGGCAATCTGATTCCGATCCCGGAGGACCGCATCGTGCCGGCACATCTGGCGCCACCTGGTCTTCCGATCCGGCAGATCGCGCTGCCGCCAGTGGGTTGATTGCGCGCCTGCGAATCGCCGGCTCAGTTGTAGTCGGCGTTCTTGGCAGCGGATTGCTGCTGTTTTGGTATGCGCGTGGAACATCGCCGCTTTTGGGATTCGTCGCGCTGGTGCCTTGGCTCCTGACCTTGGAGCGACTCGGTTGGCGCGCCGCGTTGTTATCCGGCGTCTTGATGAGTATGGCGTTCGTGGCGGCGGTGTTCAGCTGGTTTGGCATTGCCGTCGGCAACTTCACTGGCATCGGCGGTGGCCTTGCAACCGCGTCGCTGATTTTTCTTGCGCCGCTGATGCAACCACAGTTCCTGGCCTTCGCAACGTTGCGCAACGCGGCTAGGCGCCGCTACGGGGCAGCCATCGCCGGCATCGCTGGAGCGAGCGCATGGATCGCCTGCGAGTGGTGGTGGCCAAAGCTCCTGGGCGACAGTCTGGGTCATGGGCTTGCGACCGCGACCGCGCTGCGCCAGATCGCGGATCTGGGCGGCGTTGCGGCGATCACGGCCTTGCTGTTGATCACCAACGACGCTGCCGCCCGTTCCATACTGGCCATTCGCACTTGGCGCAGTGCGACGGCCTGGGCGACATGCGCTGCGTTGGTACCGATGACGATGTGGGCTTACGGGCATTGGCGCTTATCGCAACTGCAGCAGGCATTCGCGGAACCGACGCCATGGATCCGCATCGCTATGGTGCAATCCAATTTGGTGGACTACGAACGCCAACGCGAAACGCTCGGCACCTATGGGGTGGTGCGCCGCGTACTCGACAGGCACTTCGAATTGTCTCGCGATGCGATCGAAAAAAACGGCGCGCAGGCGCTGCTATGGTCGGAAACTGTTTACCCAACAACCTTCGATCAACCACGCAGCACGGAAGGCGCAGACTTCGATGCGGAAATCCGGCGATTCGTGGATTCGACTGGCGTGCCGCTGCTGTTTGGAAGTTACGAGGTCGATACGCTCGGTGAATACAACAGTGCCGTGCTGCTGGACGCGACCGGAATCGTGGGGCGCTATCGAAAAACTCATCCATTTCCGCTCACCGAATTTGTGCCCGGTTGGCTCGACGGACCGAGGTTTCGCGCCGCGTTTCCCTGGGCGGGTTCCTGGCGACGCGGCGATGGCGCACGCGTATTCCCGCTGCGCGCGCCAAACGGCGAGCTGCAAATTGCGCCGCTGATCTGCCTGGACGATGTGCATCCAGAATTGGCGCTCGACGCCGCGCGCCTCGGCGCACAAGCACTGATCAGTCTGTCCAACGATGCCTGGTTCAGCGCCAGCAGCGAGGGTGCCACCCTGCACCTTTGGGTGGCGATTTTTCGCAGCATCGAGACTCGCTTGCCGCAATTGCGCGTGACCACCAACGGGTTGACCGCATTCGTCGATCCTAGTGGCGAAGTCCTGGCCAGCGCCGCGATTGGCGATCAGGCAGTTCTGGGGGGTGCGGTGCCGATCCGCAATCCACCAGTCACCCTGATGGTCCGCTGGGGCGATTGGCTCGGCGGTGCGGCGAGCTTGCTACTTCTGGCGCTTGGCGCAGCCGCGTGGTGGCCACAACGCAGGCGGTACAGGCCAGATCTGCACGGTGCGGTATTGCCCGGCGTCCTCCGGGGCGGTGTGGTCTTGCTTCAGTGCATCGCGCTCATCGGCTTGCTATGGCTGTTGGCAGCCATGCTGCGCGACGGATTCCAGGTGTATTCGCTCGGGCAGCTGCAGGCTTACGCATGGCTCGTACTGGCGCCGCTTCTCGCTGCGCACGTCATTCGCGCTGCGAACACATTTCAGGCCCGAATCGATGGCAACACGCTGCTGCTGCAACAACGTGGTCAGCGCATCGAAATACCGTTACCCGCCATTGCGACTTTGCAGCCATGGCGCTGGCCGGCGCCGGGCTTCGGCGTCACGCTTCGCCTGAGCGCCGGGCGGACATTTCCGCTTGAGATGCGCGATCCACTGGCTTTGATTGCGGCGCTGAATTCCGCGGGGATCAGCGTAACGACACGTCACTGCCAACTTTCGCTGTATGCGCAGCAGCGTGCCGCCGCTCGGCACCGCTGGCTCGACCATGCCATCGTCAAGTTCGCGTTGTTTCCGCTTCTGCCGGCGCTGGTGGCGTTCCGACTCCACCAGGTGATCGCCTTTGGCAGCGTCTTTGGCGAGTACTACACCTACGGTGCGTGGGCGTATCTGACGGGATTGACGATCTGGTGGGCGTCGTGGTCGCTCGGGATGATGTTATTCGCCGCCGCGCTGCGTTGCTTGTGCGAGGCGGCTGCGATCGCGACGTTCCTGGGCGCACGAGGGCACGCATCAAGCGTACGCAACGCGCTCGAAGTGCTGCAACGACTCGTTTATTACATGGGGATTCCCTGCACGATGGCAGCTCGGTTGATCCTTGACTGACGCCTCAGGCGCCAGTATTCGCACGCAAGAACTCGATCAACTTGCTCAAAAACTCCTCGCGGTGCTCGCGCTTGTAGAATCCATGGCCTTCGTCGATTTTGTAGAGCCACTCGACCGTCTTTCCTGCTTTCTCCAGTTCGCTCTTCATGCGTTTGGCATGCACCGGCGGCACTCGAAAATCATCGCCGCCGTGCACCAGCATCACCTTGGCCTGGATCCTGTCGGCGTGATTCACCGGCGAGTATTGCGCCATCAACGCCTTGTCTTTGCCCAGCACCCGTTCGAGGTAATCCTTCCCTTCCCGACTATTGCTGATGTCTCCGCGCGAGTACATGAGTTCGAGATCGGACACGCCCACGTAGCTGATCGCACAGCGCAGAAGGTCCGGCTCGCGCACCGCCATCGACAGCGCTGCAAATCCGCCATAGCTCGCGCCATAAGAACAGATGCGTTTTTCGTCGACATGACCCAATTCGATCACGTGTCTGGTGGCATCGAGCAAGTCATCGATCATCGACCCGCCCCATTGACCATAACCGGAAGTCGCAAACTCCTGGCCGTAGCCGCCGGAACCGCGAAAGTTCACTTGCAGCACCGCAAATCCTCGATTGGCCAGGAACTGAACTTCTGCGTCGAATTCTGCGTAGTCGCGCACGCCGTGCGGGCCGCCGTGCGGCAACACGACGAGGGGGGCTTTTGCTTCGCCCGCAGGTCTGGTGAGATAACCGTGCAAGGCCCGACCGTCGCGTGCCTTCAGAGAGATCGCTTCGGTAGGCCGCATCAGCGCCGGATCGAGGCCTTCATCGCGCGCCAGCAAAAAACGCGCTTTGCCGTCTTCGAGCAGGTAATACTCGCCAGAGTTTCTATCGCTGCCGACACGGAAAAGCGTTGTCTTGCCGTCGCGCGAGTAGTCGATGGGATGAACCAAGGCGTCGGGAAAGCTCTTGCTCAATGCTGCGATTGCGCGCGCCTCTGGCGCCGACTTGTCGAAAGCTTCGAAACTAAAGCGACCATCCGCCGTGATGACGCCCGTCAGTTTGTTGCCATCGGCGCTGACCGAGAAACCGTATGGCTCGGCAATCGAGGGCTGATAAAGCACCTCAGACTGGCCAGATGCCGGATCCCAAAGCTCGACCTGCCCAGGTCCGCTGGCAGGCAGCCGATGGATATAGAGTTTGCCATCACCTGCCAGATGCAAGGGCCGCAGTTCCTCATGACTCTCTGCCTCTTTGTTGATCAAACGCCAACCCTCGTCGACCCGTTGGTAAAGCTCCTGCCAACCGTCGCGCGTGCCGGCGACAAAGTGCGGCTGTCCTTTGCGATCAACAATGAAATTGGCGGATGGCACCGGCGCCTTGGCCAGCTGTTTGCTATTGCCGTTGACCACGTTCAACAACATCAGATCGGGATAAGGGTCATTCACCTTCCCAGAGTAAAGGCCGATGGCCGCGTACTCCGGCATGTCCGGGAGTGGATCCACCATGTAGGCGAAACCCGTCTCCGTTGCTCGTGTTTTTCGGCGTGTTCCCAGCTGCTGTTCGCCATCGTTGCCGTACAGGCGACGCACACGTTTTCCGTCAAAGTCGACGCCTTCCAGATGGCCCGTCGCGTAGGGCGTGTCGAGACTGCCATACTTCTCCGCCGTGGAGATCACGAGGCGCGTATCGCTTGCCCACCAGACGTTCTCGATGTGACGCCGCTGCGCTGAACGCAATCCACCAACAGGCTTCAGCGATTTGGCGTCCATGACCACCAACATCGTCTCGTACTCTGATTGCGGAACAACCAGCGCCAGGTGTTTACCGTCCGGCGACAACTTCATCGCCTCCAGCGCCGGCGGCGCCACGAAGTTGGCGACAGGGATCTCAGTTGCAGCCGCTAACGCGGCGACCAATAGCGTTGACTGAAACATCGGGGACTCCTCCTGTGATAGGCGCGTGATAGCAGTGTTGCGAAATGCGATCAATGCCGGCTCTTAAAACGCCTCTGCTGAGAAGCGGAATTTCGCGGCGAAACGGCTCAACTTGCATTTCGCGGCAAATCCGCTTTACTCGCGCGCCAGTCCGACTGGTTGGAAACCGATGAAACGAGCCCCATTGACGCCCAAAGGTGCGCAACGATTGCGTGCGGAACTCGAACATCTGAAATCGGTCATGCGACCTCAGATCATTGCAGCCATTGCCGAGGCGCGTGCGCACGGCGATCTGCGCGAAAACGCTGAGTACCACGCCGCGCGCGAGCAACAGGGTTTTACCGAAGGCCGTATCGGCGAATTGGAAGCGACTTTGGCGAACGCCGAGATCATTGATGTAAGCAAGCTCAATCCGGGCTCGCGCATTGTCTTTGGCGCAATCGTCGATGTACAAGACATCCACAGCGACGAGACTTTAACGTACCAGATCGTTGGCGATCTGGAGGCCGACATCAAACAAAGGATGATCTCCGTCAGCTCTCCAGTGGCGCGCGCACTGATCGGCAAGAGCGAAGGCGATGTCGTGCACATCGAAACGCCCGGCGGGCGCAAGAGCTACGAGATTGTGGAAGTCCGCTACGAGAGCTGACGAGCAACGAAAGACTCAAGGCGGCGGGTCGCGCCGCCTCGAACAATGGCCACAATCAGCTGCCCGGTTTACGCACCACGTCGCGCACGGCGGCGATTTGCGGGTCCGCCTTTAACAGCGCGATCGCGTCAGCAAGGATTCGGGCGCCTTCAACCAAAAACGGATCGGGTTTTTCGTCCTTCTCTTCGTCCTCAAGATCGACGCCACGTTCGTTCGCATTCAGGCCGTCATCCAAGGCTGCCAGTTGATCTTCGGTTTCTCCGCGTGCCTTGGCGCGCGCTTGCAGTTTCGCTTCGTCAGCCTTCCGTTCGGCTTCGCGCGTGGCGTAATTCAATGAGATCTGATTGCGCTCCCGGACGGCTTTGGCCTCCGCAATGTCCTCCGCCAGGAAAACGAACTCCTGATCGCTCTTGATGCGCGCTGTATGGCGTGCCTCCAGTTTGGGCAACATCCGCGAAAAGTCGCCGACGGGCAAATAGTCGGCGGCAGCGATCTGCGTCCAGGGCAGCGCATTGTCATAACTCGACTCGCCGTATTCGACGCCTTCCAGTGTGGCTGGATACTTGATGTCGGGAATAACACCTTTGTGTTGCGTCGAGCCGCCGTCGATGCGGAAGAACTGCGCCACCGTGAGCTTGAGCTGACCCAGGGTTGGTACGTCCTTGTTGGCCATGTAGTCCAAGTCCTTCAATTCCTGGACCGTGCCTTTGCCGAATGTGGTTTCGCCGATGATGACGCCGCGCCCATAGTCCTGTATCGCACCGGCAAAAATTTCGGACGCCGATGCAGACGCACGATTGATCATCACCGCGAGCGGGCCGGTGTAAACCACGCCTCGATTCGGATCCTCTTTGACCGCAACGCGACCGCGACCATCGCTGATCTGCACCACCGGACCCTCGTCGATAAAGAGCCCGGTCAAATCCGCCGCTTCTTCCAGCGAACCCCCACCGTTATTGCGCAAATCGATCAATACACCATCCACTTTTTCGGCCTGCAGCTCGCTCAGCAGTTTGCGCACATCGCGAGTCGAGCTGCGATAGTCGGCCTCGCCGCGCGCTTGCGCGGCGAAGTCGCTGTAAAAGGCCGGCAACTCGATCACACCAATACGTTTTTTCACCGCGCCGTCGGTTTCGATCACGCGTTGGCGGGCTGCTTGCTCCTCAAGCTTGACTTTGTCTCGCGTCAGCTCCACAAGCTGCGACTGACCGCCGATCGAAAGCTCTTTGGGCAAAACATCGAGCTTGACCCGCGTGTCCTTCTTGCCACGAATCAACTCCACCACGTCCTCGAGCCGCCAGCCAACGACGTCCGTCAGCTGCGTATCCCGGGCCTGACCCACGGCCAGAATCCGATCGCCCGGTTTGATACGACCGTCTCTCGAGGCAGGACCACCTTCGACGACCGATCGCACCACGACGTACTCGCCATCGCGCTGCAGCACGGCTCCGATCCCTTCGAGACTCAGGCGCATCGAAATGGCGAAGTTCTCGCTGGCGCGCGGACCCAGGTAGTTGGTATGCGGCTCAATCGCCATCGCATACGCATTCAAGAAGGTCTGAAAAATATCTTCGCCATCCAGTTGGCCAACGCGTACGTTGAAATCGGCGTAGCGCTTGTCGAGCGTTTCAGCAATTTTCGCACCATCCCGCTTGGCCAATTTCAAACGCAGCCAGTCATTCTTGACGCGCAACCGCCAGTGCTCGTTCAACTCAGCAACGGATGAGGCCCATGGCGCACCTTCGCGATCGTATGCGTAGTTTTCGTCGACATCGAAATCGAAGCCTTTTTCGAGCAATCCGCGGGCATAGTCTGTGCGCTCGTTGAGCCGCTGCACGTAGCGCCGATAAATCACGAACGGAGCATCGAGTTGCTCGCGGGCGATCGCGTCGTCCAGCGTTTTGGCGTACGCCACCTCGAATTCCTGAATGTCGCTGGCGAGGAAAAACACCTTCTCGCTGTCGAGCGCTTCGATATAGCGCTTGAGCATCTCCTGCGACATCGCGTCATCCAGCGGCTTGCTGGCGTAATGCAGACGCGTCAGGAACCGGGCCACCCAGCTGGCGGCCTCGGTTTGTTCGGTCGTGAACTTAAGCTCCGCCAAATCGACCGTCTTAGGTTTGGCGTCCACCGCCGAACCGAGAGTCAACGCAATCGCAAAGGCCAGCAAAGACGTCTTGTTCATCGAATTCCTCTTTTTTCAATCGCTGCCGGAATCGCCGGCAGAGTTTATGACGCGCTTGCGGGGCACTGGTTCCCGCACAAACCAGACTTCATCAGATTCTGCGCACTTTGGGCAACTGCCATCGGTCATTTCGCCCTGTCCAAACCGACTTTCGCCGTCATTTATTGCCATCAGATCCGATAACAATCGAAGTACAGGCTGATCGCATTGTCCGGCGAGCGCAAATCAATACCGCGTAGTTCCGGTTCGGCACTGTGGTTGTAGCTCACCTCGCGGCCCTCAAAACCACACTCGGCGAGCACGTGCTTAAGCGTCTCGGCATCGTACAGAAAAGTGTGGCCACCCAGCCGCATTCCAAGATTGAGTACCTCGCAATGACGTCCTGTCTTCAGCGGAACAGGCACGTTGTCCTGCCAAAGCTGCAACAAACGGGGATCGCGGGCAACGTACATGCCAGCCAGCTGTGCCAGATCCGGTGTCAACAGGCGCATGACACCGCCGGGCGCCAGCAGTCGATGGCAATCGCGCAAAAAAGCGCAGGCCAGCTCGAGCGGCAACTGGTCGAAGAAATCCTCGCTATGCAAATGGCTCGCGCAGCCTGCATCGAACGGCAAGGGTTTTCCCAGGTCGGCTACCACGTCCGGATTGCAACCTGGATCGCTATCGACGTTGACCCAGCCCTGCAGCGGGAAGTGGCCCGAGCCGAAGTTGATTTTGATCATGGTGTTGTCTTGTCCACCCGTCTGACCGGAATGGGAACGTTGCATAAGTCGATGGTTCCCGCCGGCTCCTTGTACCAATCGTCGCGCCGATTGCGGCGTGCTTCGATCAGTGCATCGAACAAAGGCGTATCGGTGCGGAAGACTTCAAGCGCGAGGCGATCTGGCGCTGGCACGTCCGCCGCAATTCGCACCGATCGGATCGGCACACGCTGCGTTGGCTGATCGTAAAAACCCATCGGCGCCGGGCCTCGCGGCAACGATGAGAGGTGCTCGATGCCGAAGATCACGCGCCCGACGGTTGTGATGTTGCGTTCCAACTGCCTTGGCGCATGGCCGATCACCGCGTACAACTCAGTGCCGCCGCCGGTGTCGACGCCGTTGTCACGGCCCGCTCCAACGGCGCCATAACAGTGCGCCAGCCACGTGCGTCCGCCGCCTCGCGCGGCCGGAAACCCTTCGCTGAAACCAACCTCAGGCGCGAATGCGTCGCCATCGGGCAACACATGAAATGGCAACTCTGCGCTACTCGCCCGCGTAAACTCCGGTGGCAAACTGCGCTTGGCCGCCTGGATAGGGCGCCGCTTCTTTTCGTCGGCGGCGTCTGGATCGCCCCATTGAGCAACGAAGTTGTCCTGTACTCGCAATATAGACAATCCATCGAAATAATCTTCGCGAACCAGGGCCTTGATGTTCGCCACATGTTGCGGGGCGAAACTTGGCGCCAATTCGATCACGACAGTGCCGCTCGGCAGATCCAGGTACAGCGTATTTTCCAGTGCAGGCGCGCGCCAGTGCTCTTTGCCACTGGCTTGCAGCACGTCGGCCATGGTCTTGAGCGCTGGCGCCGTATCGATACGCTCGGGTTGGCAGCGCCCTGGGCTGAAGTTCAGGATCTGGGTTTGCGGATCGTTCTCGCCCGCCGACACAGTAGCCGTCATTCCGCTATCAGTGCGGCGATACTCGATACGCTTGGGCCAGTCGTGGCTTGGATTTTCGAATACCACCGATTCAGCGCTGATCTCGGACGCAATAAATTCGGTCGGCGCACGGCCACCGGGTTGAGCCAGATAACGTAAGTCGCTATCGCGATTGATGATGCGCAAGAACTCAAAGCTCCGGCCGTTCATGGTTCGCGACTGGCCCAGCATCAACCCGTGCGCCGGCTGTGTCCAACGCTCTTCAACATTGCCTGCACACCACTCGCCAACCATGAACTCGGGCGCAGCGACCGCACAATGCCCGAACAGAACCATCCAGCAGGCATGGACCCGCCTGTGCGATTTTGCGCCAAACCAGGTGGCCGCCCAGCGGTGCCTCAGGACGGGTCCAACAACGGAATCCAGGTTCATTTCTCCCCCATTTGGGTTTAACGGTACTGTCGAACCGAGCGCTTACAATGGCGGCACAAGGGGCAAAAGGTAAAGCACCGTGGACAGCACATTCAGCGAACAGCACGCGCTCTGGCAACGGCTGCTGGCACATCCGTTCCAAAGTGACGATACCCTCGACTTCACCGCGCGCCTGATGCGCGATCAAGCCTGGACACGCGATTTCGCATTGCGCGCGATCGACGAGTATCGGCGCTTTTGTTTCCTGTGCGTCCTCAGCGACGACCCGATCACACCCAGCGAAGCGGTCGATGAAGTCTGGCATCTGCACCTTTTGTACACCTGGGACTATTGGAAAGTGTACTGCCCAACGGTACTGCGTCGTCCCCTGCACCACGGGCCGACGCGCGGCGGTCGCGCTGAACAAGCGCGTTTTCACGAGCAGTACGCCAACACGCTCGCGCTCTATGAGCGGCACTTCGGATCCCCGCCCACGGATCTCTGGCCGGATGCGCGCAAACGGTTCGCCAGCGCCGCACGCTGGCGTCGCGTGGATACCCGCCGTACCTTTGTCATCGCGCGGCCTTCCCGGCGCGCAATCGTCACTTCAACGCTGGTGGCGGCCGGGTTCGTTTTGGCCGCTGGTGCGCAAGCGGAATCGATCAACCCGCTGAACTGGACCGCTGGTCCGTTTCTGACGCTGTATGGCTGGCTCAGCGTGCTCGCGCTGATTGTCGGATTCACGCTGCGCCACAAGATGCGCGACCAGGGCGCCGCCGATACGCATCACCTCAGCACGCCCGAACTTGCCTATCTGGTTGCTGGCGCTGACCGCTGCACCGATGCTGTGGTCGCACAAATGCTGGTCGACAAGAAACTCGAGTTCGACGTGACCAGCAGCTCACTCAAGGGAACGCACTCAACGGTCGAACAAGAGCCGGAGCGTTCCATCGTGCGATGTGTCGCCAGCGACGGTAAGCCCGATGCGCTGCTGCGACGGATGGCGCCACGATTGACCAACATCGAACAGCGCTTGACGCAACGCCGGCTGTTGCTCGATGCAAGCGCCGACTGGCGCGCACGTGCGCTGCCGGTGCTGCCGATCGTCGCGGTCGTGCTCTTTGGAATCGCCAAAATGGTGATCGGCACAGCGCGCGACAAGCCGATTGGATTTCTGGTGATAATCAGCATCGTTTTAGGTGTCATCGCTTTGGTGATGCTGTTCAAGCGCCCACGACAGACGCTCGAAGGCAGTGCTGCGGTTGCAAAGGCAAAACTGGCGAATGCGCGGCTCGTTGGCGCGCCGCGCGCTCACGAACTCGCGCTCGCGGTGGCGATCGCCGGCACTGCTGTCATGAGCACCACGGCGTTCGCCGACTACCACAAGGCCCGTCACCCACCGGGTTCGAGCGGAGACGGCGGCGGAAGCGATGGGGATGGCGGCGGCGGTGGAGGTTGCGGCGGCTGCGGCGGTGGGGACTGAAAACGACAACGGCGCCATCCCGGCGCCGTTGGCACGATGGCGGTCGACTATCGGATCGAAAACAACGAAAAACCACCACGACCGCCGTAAGAGGCGTTATCGCGCGAACGACGCGTGCGCATTCGATCCAGCAACTCGTTCTGACGCTGCTCAAGCCAGTCGCTTCGGACCAGACCGCTCGCTTCTTCGGCGCCATGTTCGGTGGCTGCCTGCGAGCGGAACGCACAGAAATCGTCGTAGGCATCGATCTCGTGTTTCAGTTCTTCGACCACCAGCTCGATCATGATGGCGTCATCGAGAAAGCCGAGTACTGGAATGGTGTCCGGAATCGCGTCATTGGGATCGGAAAAGTACGTGAGGGCCGACAAAATCTCGCCACGTTCGGCATCCGTAATGCCCCATGCCGTGTCGTGTACCATCGCGATCAGCGTACCCAGACGGGCCATTCGCGACGATACAAAATCCGGCATCTGCAATCCCTGCGAATCCACAAGCAATTTTTCTGCGGCGCCAGTGATCTGCGCGGGGGTCAGGTGGTTGGTCAGCTCTTTCGCTCGGCGCATGGCCGAACGAAAATGGTCCAAGTCGTTTTCCGACAGATCGATCACTACGCGCATGGCGAATTCCCGTGTTTGGCGATACCCAGAGGCGAAGACTACAACAACCTTTTACCGATTGGCTGTCCATACGCCTTAGGCAAACTTGGAACTTATCGATGCTGGTCGCTACTATGGGAACGTCCTGGACCGAATCGAGTCTCCATGTTGTCTCGCCTTTGGCGCGTCGCTAAGCGCGAAACACGCGACCTGTTTTCACTGTGGCTGCTCCCTGGCGTCGCGATCGCTCTGCCCTGGCCTTGGTGCCTGCGCTGGTTTCGATGGTGGTCGACGAGCCGTTGGGTCGCGCGCGAGGAAGTCGCCAGCACGCGTAACAGTGACCACCTGGGCTTCGAGTTCGACTATCGATTCTGGCGCAACTTCCGGTTCGCGTTCCTGATGGAGGCCGGCGACACGTTCCGTGCCTGCGGTCGCGGCTGGCGGGCGTTGGCCGAAACCATCGAAGCGGCGCCAATCGATGACACCCGCGGCGGTTTGTGGTTCTTCTTTTACTTCAACCAGGGTTTGCCCGCCCTGGCCTACGCGCGCACCCAGGGCCTGAGCCCGCAGTTTGTGCACCAATGGCTGGAGAAGCGCCCCATCGGCTGCGGCTTTGCCCGGTATTGGTACCTGCTCCTGCGGCTCTACGCGGTGGCGAAAGTGACTGGCAATACCGGCATCGCTACCGGCGGGGCGCGCGCTCAAATTCTCAATGCAATCGCCGCCGGCCGTACGATCATCGTCGCCGCGGATTCGCCGCCGCGCGCCGGCCGTGGCCTGGTCGAGATTCGATTTCCTGGCGAGCGGGTCGCCTATTGGCGGTCTGGCATTCTGAAACTCGCGCAGAGTCTCGATGCGCCTGTGGCTGGCTTTACCGTGGCCATCGACTGGAACACTGGTCGGCGTCGGCTCGATCTGGTTACGCTTCCCGGTGGCCTCGATTTGCGACAGTTGACCGATCACTTGAATGCGCAGTTCCTGAGCGCACTCCGTGAGCAGCCGGAGCAGTGGTTTTATTGGCCGGGCTCGCGTGCATTCCTGGTTCGCCCGGAAGACACACGGATCGACGCCTGAGCTTTCCGAGCAGACGGAAACTCGCCACATCGCAGTCCATGGCCTATTATTTGTCCGGACAAATTTCGCATTGGAGCCTGCCGTGCATACATCCGCCCCAGCCCCACAGGGTCCGCCGCCATACCAGGCGGTGGGTAAACATGCCGTCATGCCGCAGACCCGGCACGATGAGGCTGCCCGCTTTAACTTCCTGGCGAATATGAATCAGTATCTGAGTGCGGAGTTTTTGCCACGCGTCAAACGCGCGTACGACAAAAGGGCACTGCCGCGCTTTCAGGCACAACATGGGCGGGCGCCGGAACACCGCAGCGAAGTGCGCGAACTCATGAGCGAGGAGCCGGCCTATCAGACTTGGAGCGCGATGCGCCGCGCCACCATGGAGCAGCGCCAACAGGCGGGCCGCTCAGTGGTGCTGCGGCAACTCGATCGGCTCAACGATATCGCCCGGTCCGCTGCCGCGGAGCCAGGCCTGGAACTGACGCCCGGCTTCAAACCGCCGCGCTACCTGACCGGCGTCGATCACCACTGCATGCCGGGCGGTTACGTCGGAGAACTGGCGGCAGACGACGTGTCCGCACCGGCGAATTACGATGTCGGCATCTTCGCCACCACCGGCGGCGCGCTTGGCCGCTACAGCGACGGTGGTGGCACGGCGGTTGCGGAGTGGTTGAAGCGCGAGCATCCGGATTTCAAACCCAAACGCATTCTGGATCTGGGCTGCGGCCTTGGCCACAACACCCTGCCACTCGCACAGGCGTTTCCTGAAGCGCAGGTCGTGGCGCTGGACGCTGCTGCACCGATGTTGCGTTACGGCCATGCGCGAGCGCGCTCGCTGGGCGTCAGGAACGTGCGATTTGTGCAAGCGGACGCCGAGGCGGTGCCGGAGCCAGACGCCAGCTTCGACCTGATCACGACTTGCATGTTCTTGCACGAGACGTCGTACACCGCCATCCGACGCGTATTTGCCGAAACCCGACGATTGCTCGCAGCGGGCGGTATTTCGCTGCACGTCGAGCAGCCTCAGTACCAGAATATGGATGTCTACGAGCAGTTCGTTCGCGACTGGGATGCCTACAACAACAACGAACCTTTCTGGACCACGATGCACGACATGGACCTGACGCAGCTGGCTGTCGACGCCGGATTCCAACGCGAACACACCTTCGAAACCGGCGTGCGTGCGGTGGTCGATGCCGCCGTGTTCCCGCAGGCAGCAGCACTGGCGAAGCGCCAGGAGGACTACGGTCGCGCCGCGGCGTGGTACGTGTTCGGTGCGCGCGCATGAGCGATCCTGTCACACTGGCCAACGCCAAGGCCAAAGGCAAACGACCGTGGTTTTTCACCGATCGCGAAGCCGAGCGAGTTTTCAATGTCGCGTTGGCGCTGTTACAGGAACTGGCCGTGACCCGCGAGCGGCTCGATACCCTGGAGCGCCTTCTGGAAAACAGGGGCGTCTTGTCACGCAGCGAGATCGAAGAATTTGCGCCCAACAGCGCCGAAGCAAGCGCGCGCTCGAGCATGCACAAAGAACTCATTGGCCGCTGTTTGCGCGTGCTGCAACAGGAGCTTGAGGCGCTCGAAGAAGCGCCTGGTCTTGCGGCAACGCCGGAAGAGCTGAGCAAGATCTAAATCCAACCTGGGAGGTCTACGTGTCGGACATCAGAACTGCAATGCCGCTGCTCGCACGCCATGAAGGCGTCTGGGAAGGCTTCTATCGCTACTACGACGTCGACGGCAACAAAATCGACGAACACCGTTCGCGCCTCGTGTGCCGCTTTCCAGACGGCGGCGAGTTCCCCTATCACCAGTCGAATCACTACCTGTGGGCCGACGGTCGCAGCGAGTCGCGCGACTTCCCCGCGACCTACAAAAATGGTCGCATCTGGTGGGATAACGAACTGATCACCGGATGGGCCGCCGAAGTTGGTCTGGATGGCTTTAACCGCACCGTAATGCTGTATTGGGTGCGCAAAGGCCAGGAAGGCACCTACTTGTACGAGATGATCCAGATCTCCGACTGCGGCAACTTCCGCTCCCGGGTGTGGCAATGGATCGAAGGCGGCAAGCTTAAGATGCGCACACTCATCGACGAACAGCGCGTCTCGCACACTTGGGAAGGCCAGTGACAACTTGCTAGACTCCGCCCTCGCAGCGCCGACGTAGCTCAATTGGTAGAGCACCTGATTTGTAATCAGGCGGTTGGGAGTTCGATTCTCTTCGTCGGCACCATTCAGTCAACATCTTGCGACCCATCGTCTTTCGTCTGGTCAAAGGTCCAGGTGTGCTTCTTGAGACACCTTGTATCTACTGAGCGTCAGGTTTCAGTATCGAGGACGGAGGAGATTCGGGGCCGATGAACAGGTGGACACTTCCCCTGATGACCTTCTTGCTTGGCGGCGCAGTCGCCTGGATGTGGGGAAAAATGCCAAATGCTGCAAGTGATGCGTCCCAGACTCAGTCTGCGACCTGGGATCCAGACTACTTCTGTGATTTGAAATCGGATGAAACTGCGGGGGCGCTTGCTGAGGCGCTTCGTGGCGAACCGGACGCAACGAATCCGTTCATTGAGTTGAGCGTCAGTTGTCCTGGTGACCTCAGGATGTATCAGCTCGTTGCGGCAATAGAAATTGCGTTCCCGCGTGATCCATCCCGCCGGGCGCTCGCTGCATCTAATCTGTCGGCTTCTATGTCATTGACGAACCCAGGCAGCGAAGAAGCTCATCGGGCGGCTCTTGCGTTGGCACTGATGGCACTTGAGTCTCGAGCGTGCGGGTCAACTGAAGCTGTACTTGAACGCCTTTCTGCTTTGGGCATAAAGGATGCACGCATCAAGGCGGCGCTTGATGAGTCGCTCAAGAGGCGTGGTGGTGAAACGGAACCATGTTTGAACTTCCCTTTGCCGGACTGAAGCCTGACGTCTCATGATTCTGTGCAATCGCCCTCGAATCTGAAAGTTTCGTCTCGCAATCTTGGAAAAGGCGTAACAAGAGGAGGTTGACGTGACCTTGCATCGTTGGGCATTTGCCGTGTTGCTCTGTGTTTTCGGCCTGTCACCCCCGGTTTTCGCCGAGGACCTTACTGCCGTCCTCGCCGCTGCGAGGGCGAGAACTCAGGTTCCAGCCATGGCGATTCTGGTCATGCGGGATGGCGAGACTGCGGGCAAGGCCGTGCAAGGGTTGCGGCGCCAGGATGCTGCGGAGCCTGTCCGGACAGGAGATGTTTGGCATATCGGATCAAATGGAAAGGTCTTCACCGCAACCTTGATCGCAAAGCTGGTCGAACAGCGGACTTTGTCATGGGACGCACCCCTCTCCACGTTGCTGCCTGATCTCACGGCGCAGATGCGCCCCGAATACCGGTCCGTGACCTTACTCCAGCTTCTGGCCCATCGCGGCGGGCTGGAACACGACAGCAGCGACTGGAAGCTCTTCGAGGCGCTCTACACCGATCCTCGCTCTCTACCTGAGCAACGCATGGCTTATATCGCGCGTGCCTTGCAGGATCCGCCTGCCGTCCGACCGGGAGCACGTCCGCACTACAGCAACTCCGGCTTCATCATCGCTGCGGCAATCGCCGAGCGCGCCACGGGGTCCAGCTACGAAGACCTGGTGCGCCGCTATGTCTTTGATCCCCTCGGAATGGAAAGTGCGCAGTTCGGCATTACGCGTGGCGACGAGCCACTGGGTCATCGTGACGGCAAACCCGTTCTGGCCTCGTCGGACGGCCATCCACAATTTGCCCCCCCCCAGACGGGCAGCAAGGCAACCCGCTGTTCTACGCCCCAGCTGGCAATACGTACCTGACAATGGATGACTGGGCAGCGTTCTGCCTCGACCAGATGAAAGGCGCGAATGGGCAAGGCAAGCTTCTGAAGACGGAAACCTATCGCCTGATACAGACACCTCAAGGCAAGTTCGGCATGGCCCTGGGCTGGGCTTTCCAGAATTCCATGCAGGGACACGTTGGCCCTGTGCTCCTGCATACAGGGTCAGACGGGACCTGGTTCGCCTTTGCCGCCCTTTTCCCACGAACCGAGTCCGGTGTACTCATCGTGGCCAATGCTGGCAAAAGCATGGGCGGCGAAAAGGCGGTCAAGAAAGCGCTCAAGGCGGTCATGAAAGCGCTCAAGGCGAAAGGTCCAACTGTGACCCGTTGAAGGCGCCGGGTCGAAGTGGCCTGTTGTACTCGGTTGACCACGTCAACAGGATTCTGTGCTTACCCGCGATCCCAAACCACTCCGCAGCTGCTTCGCTCGGCTTAAAGTTTTCGCTCCTTGACCCGCGTTGACGCTCAACGAACAGATCGCGCGAAGCCGCGATCTGATCCCAATTGAACAGTCCGGCCTCGCAGGATGCGGCCATCTTCGATAGGAGAAAACTTCGCGCTTTGGCTGTTGGCTGGCATCGTGCCGATGGGCTGTCAGCGAATCGCTAAACGTCGCTCAACGTCTAAAAAACGCCAGCACCCGCCGCGCTGCGCGCGCATCACCGTTGACCGCCTGCCAGGCTTTGCCGGGCAGCTTCGAATCTCTAAGGCGCTGCCCATACTGAGCATCGAATCGGGCGCTTCGCCCTGCTCTGTCAGGACTGAAATGCTGGCACTTTCTCGCCCATGACATTCGTCAGTGTACGCTTGGAGCCGATCCAGATAACATCTTGCTGGTCTGGTATCAGGAGACAACTGTGGGCGTATTCGAAATGGTGGCCGTGATTGTTGTGGTGTCGACATTGGCCGGTTTGGGCTCGCGGTGGTTGAAGCATCAGGAGCGTATGCAGAGCGCGCGTGCGCCCGATCGTCAATTGGAGCGTGAGATTGAGTTGCTGCGCGAACGCGTGGCAACGTTAGAGCGCATCGTCACGGAACCGTCGTACGATCTGCATCGGCGGTTTGATGATTTGCGCGAGCCCAGGCGCGCGGCCTGAGTCGCTCGCAAAGCGCAACGGCGGAACAGAATCGGTACTTAAGTGGCCGGCCTACAAACGGCCCGATTGCCGCGCGCAATCGCCATTGACAAGATCTGCGAGTGGGGCGCTGATGCCGGCCAGCGTGCTTCCGTTATCGTCTTCCAGCCAGAGCAATACGCGCGCATTTGCCGGTTGAACATCGTTCGGTAGTTTGAGATCAACCGGGCCGCGCTGGCGTTCTTCGCCAAAGGCACGAACGACGTGATCGTGTCGTAGCGTTGCACCGGCGTTTTCACCAGCGCGCACCTCCGTATGCAAATTCGATTCCGTGACGGCCACATGCAAAGTCCCACGGTCGGCGTACGCGCGGACGCGCAATCGATGTGCACTGACTTTGATGTTGGCTGTCATCGCAACGCTGGGTCTGTTCGCAAGGGGCGGCGACGCCGAGCGCCAGCGCCACTCGGCGCCGTCGATCGCGACGGCTGGCGTGTAGACCACGGGCCGCGCGAAGCGCTCTGCCATGCGCTGCTGCCTGGCCGAATAGCGCGCGTCGGCGAAGCGGTCACGCCATCCGAGGTAGTTCCAATAGTCGACGTGGAACGCCATCGGCAACATGTCGTCGCGCGTTGGGAGTGAATTCATCCAACGCTCAGCGGGTGGGCAGGATGAGCAGCCCTCGCTGGTGTACAACTCGATGCGCACCGGCGCAATGGCTGGGGCGCTCAGCTCACAACTGGTCGCGAGCATCGAACTCATCAGTACCAACGCCAACATCTGCCGATCCTTTTGCAGCGCTGACAAATGGACCGGACAAATCGACGCTGGCTGACAAAAGTCTCGGTTCGGCCTCGACGGCGCAATCTTGCGCCGTTCCTCGTATGACGCCTGTACCTGAGGCTGGCTTTGGATCAGGCTTTACCGAGCAATCGCATGATCTCTTTGAATCGTCTCTGCAATCCTTCGCGATCGCCATGTGCCTGGAGCATCTTCAGTGCGCTCGGCACCAAAAAGGCGCGATCGGTGCATTCGATGATCGCTGCGATTTCCTGCATCTCCCGTTCCAGCGATTGCGTCGAGGGCATGAAACCGTCGAAAGTTGCGATCAGGCGTTCGCGCGTGAGTTTGTCTTCGCCCGCGATCAAGGTTTCGCGCCAGGCGCGGCCCACCAGTGATTCGATGTCGGCCCCGGAGAGGTCGCCGACATAGGGTGCATCCGGCACGTCGCCGGGCTCCAGCGGTGCGCCGAATTTTTTGGCGATGACCACAAAATACGCGCGAATCTCGTCCTGCGATTGCGGATAAAACAGCGGGATGTGGATCTCCGCCCGGCCTTGGCGTTTGATATCGATCGGCAGAAGATCGGGGCGCGCAGTCAGCAGCATCCAGACGATTTTGCCTCGGTATTCGGTATCGCCCATAGCGTTGGCGATCATGCCGAAAACGCGGCTGCCGACACCCGAGTCGCCGCCTTGTTCGCGTTGCCCGAGCATCGCATCGGCCTCGTCGATGATGACCATCACCGGGCCCATGCCACGCAGCACGCCAAGCACGCGTTCCAGATTCGCCTCTGTTTCGCCGACATATTTGCTGCGGAAGTTCTTGAGCTTCACGCATGGCATGCCAATCGATCCGGCCAGACAGGTCGCCAGGAAGGTTTTGCCGGTACCCACCGGACCGTTGAACAAATAACCCATTGGGGCAACGTCCAGACGCCCACGGCGGATAATCTCGGCATCATCCATCAGACGTTTTTTGGCAGCGTCGTGGCCGACCACACGCTCCAGGCCGAACTTGGGTTCGATGAACTCGAGCAGATCCTGCGCCTGGCGCTCGATCAGTTGCTTCTTGCGAGCCTTGAAGCGTTTGTCGTCGAGCCGCTGACCGGTACGGCGCGAGCTTTCGATCAGAACGGCAAGATCGGAAAGCGTGACTGCCGCTGTCAGTTTGGCCAGCGATTCGATCGAGAAGTCGCTGAAACTTGCAACATCTTGATCGCGCGTGAGCATCTGCAAAAAACTCAGTCGCTCACTCTCGTCCGGCAATGGGATTTCGATGGTGTTGACGTGCGGGCTGCTCGACAGCCGATCATGGAAATCCGCGAGCCGCTCATCAATCAGGACAAACGCCAGATTGCTACGTTTGACATAGGGATTCGCCGCCCACTTGAGCAACGTCACCAGATTGGCAGCGAGCTGCGTACCACCACGGTCGGCATCGGGCGCGACGAAGGAAGCGAAGTCGAAGAGGATGGCGACGCGGATACGATCGGCCTCTTTGGCCGTCAGGTTATCGAGTACCAGACGATCCAGCAAAAACAGCGCTTGAGTTGGGTCGCGCGGGAGCTTTTCTGGATCGCCGATGCGTCGCGAGAGCACGCCGACCATCTGCCGCTGGCGTTCAATATCGCCACCGCCCAGAGGACGTATTCCGTGTGCAAGATCGTAGCTGAGCACGAGGTCGAAACGCCCGAATACCTGTGTGCCCAGGAACTCATTGAGCGGTCCATAACGGGGCAAATCGGTACCTGCCAGCGGCACCAGGTCATGCGTATTCCCATGCAGCAAGAACATTGCCGACGTCCCGGCGTAGTACAAGTCGGCAAGTCGTTTTGCCCATCCGGGCCAGAATTGCGGCAGCGGGGTCGACATGGCGTGCTCCAGAGTAAGCCGCGCTCATCATAGCGGTAGCGCAAGGTAGACTTGACCGTGCACTCGATACGTCGCAAATCTCTGGCCTATGAACCACAATCGAAGCAAGTCCGTGGATCTGCTACTGGCTCTGGCGGCCGTGCTGATCTCGGCCATATCCGTGTATGTCGCGACGGTTGCCAATCGGGTTCAAGAGCAGTTGCTGGCGGCCAGCACCTGGCCCAGCTTGCAATTTGGCAGTAGTAACCTCAGCGATACATTGGAACCGGAGATCAGCCTCTCACTCGAAAACGCCGGAGTAGGTCCTGCGCGCGTGAGATGGGTCAGCTTGCGCTATCGCGGCGAGGCCGTTGCCAACCAGTCGCAGTTGCTGGATCGTTGTTGCCGCATTCCCGACGCGAAAGAAACGACGATCACGATCACATCGTCAGTGCAGCCGGTCATGAAGCCTGAAGCCGAGCTGCAACTGTTCCGTTTGCGCAAGTCAGAGAATCCAAAGAGGTTGTGGGACGCAATGAATGTAGAAAGGCACCATATCAGCGCCCAGGTTTGTTATTGCTCCGTTTTGGATGACTGCTGGATATTCGATTCGACGTTGGTCGGGCGAGAAGCCCAACCGGTGGACAGTTGCCCGAGCCTGGCTGCATCGGACGTGTGGTCTGGGTGAGTACACGATCCATTGTTAACGACCGGCTTGCCGATTCATCAACCTGGCCATCCGCAGTTGCGTAATATCGGCGCCGAGCGCTGTGCGCATGCGATAGACCGACAACGAGAGGCTCAATGAACGCATTACCTGGACCGACCACCGCACAACGCTGGCTGGCATTGATGCTGGTGAGCCTGGCCATGTTCGGCAACTACTACATCTACGATTCGATTGGCCCGGTGGTCGATCTGATGCGTTCGCAACTCGGTTTCAGTTTTCAGCAAATCGGCCTCCTGTCGACGGCATACAGTGTTGCAGCGCTGCTCGTTCTGCTGGCTGGCGGTTATGTCATCGACCGGTTCGGTGCGCGAAACGCAATCGTCGTGTTCGCAGCGCTCTGTCTGCTCGCGGCTTTGCTGACCGTGGCGACCAGCCAGTACGAAGTCATTCTGGCCAGCCGCTTTGTTCTGGGCCTGGGCGCCGAGCCTTTGATCGTCGCCGTAACCACCGTTCTGGCGAAGTGGTTTCGCGGTCGCGAGCTGAGTTTCGCTTTCGGCATCAATCTTTCGATTTCACGGCTGGGCTCAGCGTCGGCTGATTGGTCGACATCGTTTGCCAGCCCGCTGTACAGCAACTGGCAAGATCCTCTGTGGCTCGCCACCGGTGTGGCAGCGGTGGCGCTCACGGCGGCGATGCTCTACTGGATGACAGAGCGTCGCCTGGAAGGTTGTGTCGATCTGGGCCGCGGCGGCGACGTGGATCGTCTGGAATTTCGGGGCCTTTACCAGTTTTCGAAGTCGTACTGGTACATCGTAGCGCTGTGCGTTGTGTTCTATTCGACGGTGTTTCCGTTCCGCGGCTTTGCCATCAACTACTTCCAGACAGCGCATGGCCTGGACCGCGAAACGGCAGGCATGCTGAGCAGTCTGTTGCCGCTGTCGGCCATTTTTGCCACACCACTTTTCGGATTGCTGGTTGACCGCGTTGGTCGACGCTCCTGGTTCATGGCGATCGGCTCATTGGTGATGTTGCCGTTGTTTCTGGCCGTCACCTATCTGCCGCCCGGCCCGCTCATCGCGCTGCCCTTCTTCGATAGCGGCGCGGTGCCGTTGACGCTGCTCGTGGTCATCGTGTTGCTGGGCGGCGTGTTTTCATTGATCCCAGCAGTAATGTGGCCTGCGGTTGCCTACATCGTGGACCCTCGCCGCTTAGGGTCGGCGTACTCGTTGATGACCTTTTGCCAACAACTGGGTTGGGCTGTCGTTCCGCTGATCATCGGCGTGCTCAATGACTGGGGTCAGGCGAGCGAAACCAATCCAGCCGGATATGCCTCCGGCATGTGGTTTTACACGGCGCTCTCGGCACTGGGGCTGGTGTTCTCTTTCTTGCTTTGGCGCACTGAGCGCGGTCCGCATGGTCATGGATTGGAGTTGCCGAAGGGCAGCCACGTGGCCGATTAGCGCGTCGCCCGTGCGCTGTCGAACGAAGCGGGCCTGTCGCTGAGTTCGACCACGGATCGAGCACGCGAGTGCTGGAGCCATGCAGAGCGAGCCCAGACCTGCGCTGGACTCGCGACGTTGAGAAGGTGCTGTTAAGTACTTCCTCAACAACGTGTTAGAGCCGCAAATCGACCCTTGCTCGCGTAGAACAGCGTTGCGGCAGTTTGCCGTTCGCGAGGGACTCTCTTTTGCCAAAACCGCCCCTGCATGGATCTGACATCCGCGGGCTGGCGCGCCTCGCTACGCAAGCGACCTTAGGTGTGACCGACCTCGTCGAAGCGCTGCATGGCGCCATCGCCCAACCGATCGGTGCACCACGTGAGCGCACCGACGGCATTGCCGGTGCGGTGTATCGCACGGTGCGCGGCGTGACGCGCCTTGTGGGCAGCGGACTGGATCTGGCGCTTAAACAGCTGCCTGTAGCGCTTGAGCGCCCCGAGTCGTCAATCGAGCGCGAACGTTTGATCGCCGCACTCAATGGCGTGCTCGGCGATCATCTGGCGGCGAGCGGTAACCCACTGGCGATCGAAATGCGCTTGATTCACGAGGGGCAGCTCGCGCCGCACATCAACGACCATTCCCGATTGGTCAATGCCTCTGAGCGAAGCGCTGAGCCGAAGTGGCTGGTGCTGGTCCATGGTCTGTGTATGTGCGATCGACAGTGGATCGGAGAGGACTACAGTCACGGCGCCGCTCTGGCCGCAGCGCATGGCTTTTCGCCGATGTATCTGCGTTACAACAGCGGCAGGCACATTTCTGAGAATGGCCGTGAGCTGGCGGAACTGATGGAAAGCCAGTACCAGACGTGCGGCACGCAGCCCAAGGAGCTGGCGTTCTTGGCCCACAGCATGGGTGGGCTGGTGGTACGCAGCGCGATGCACATTGCCGAGCAGTCTGGCCACCGTTGGATGGACAAACTGAGCAAGGTCGCGTTCCTCGGCACGCCGCACCACGGTGCACTGCTCGAACGGGGTGGCAATTGGGTCGATATGGCGCTGGGCGTCAGCCGGTTTTCAGCGCCATTTGCACGTTTGGCAAGGATCCGCAGCGCTGGCATTACTGACTTGCGTTATGGCAATGTGCTTGACGAACACTGGCGCGGCACCGATCGATTCGAACGGCGCCGAGGTGCACGTGCAGCACTCGAACTGCCAGCCAATGTGCGCAGTTTTGCGTTGGCTGCGAGCCGATCATCAGGTCCGACCGCACGTCCGACGGGCGATGGCCTGGTGTCGATCGCCAGTGCGCTTGGGCAACACCCGGATGCTGTACACAATCTGCGCTTCCCATGCGACCAGCAGTGGATTGGATACGCGATGAACCACTTTGCCTTACTCAAACGTCGCGAGGTAGCAGAGCAACTGGTGAGGTTTTTTGCCGCAACGGAGCAGCACGAAAAATCTTAGGCAGGGCGGCTCTTCATCCTTCGACCTGCGCAATTCTATCGGCGCAGGTCCACGCTGGCTGCCCCGGCGCCAACGAGCATTGCATTCGGCAATGTTTTCGCAATACTCGGAATACTTCTTACAACACTCGTGTACACTTTGCGGCTCAAGTGCGCGCCACATCGCTCGACCGCATTCGAAAGCCAGGGGGCCAAGGTATGCCGCGACGCAGCGACCGAATTCGCAGTTTGGTATCGGCCTCGCGCTTTCGGGTGGGCGCCAGCCTGGTGTTTCCAGAGCGGTTGGCGATCGAGCGCGACGGACAAGTCCTCGCGCTCGAACCGCGGGTGATGGAAGTGCTGGTCGCCTTGGCGGAGCGCGCTGGAGAGGTCGTCAGCGCCGAACAGTTGCTGATTGAAGTCTGGCGGGGCACGTTCTACGGCGACAACCCCGTCCACCGCGCGATTGCCCAGTTGCGCCGTCACTTTCGAGACGACCCGAAGCATCCCGAGTGCATCGAAACCATTCGCAAACGCGGATACCGACTGATCGCGCCAGTGGTCTTTCCCGAGGACTACCGCCCGCACCCTCTGCAGACCTCGGGGTGGACGGGGCGCGATCCTTATGTGGGGCTATCGGCGTTCGATGGTTCGCACGCCGATGTGTTCTATGGTCGGACTCGACAAACGGCGGAAGCACTCGCGGCATTGCGTCGGCAGCGCGAGAATGGCAACGGGCTGGTGCTCCTGGTTGGCGCCAGTGGTTGCGGGAAAAGCTCGCTGCTGTCGGCTGGCATTGTTCCGCTACTGCGGCAGGCGGGCGGGTTTGACGGCATGTCCGCGGCAGCGGTGGCGCATTGCGACTTCGCGGCGGCGCAGGCAGATGCGCTTCTGTCGCGATTGGCAGAGTCGTTGGCGACCTGGGCGCTTGATGGTCGTCCGATTTTGCCGCCACAGCCTACCGAAGCCCTGGTAGCAAAACTATCGGAGTCCGCAAACTTCATCGTCGACGCCCTCGATGACGCCTGGCGGCGTGCACCGAGCTCGCCCGACGATGGTTTCGCACTTCTGACCATTGATCATGCCGAAACGCTGGTCGCCGGCCATCAGCCCCGGAGCGACAGCAGAAGTCAGATCTGGCGGTCCATCGAAGCGATCTGTGCGCACCGGAAGGCGGCATGCATCATGATCGTTCGCGCAGACTACTATCCGGCGCTGGTCGCAGCGTTGCCCGGATTGGCCGAGCGCAAAGGCGGCGATGGTCACGTCGATGTTCTGCCGCCTCGAAGTGGCGAGATCGCACAGATCGTGCGCATGCCGGCGCTGCTATCGGGCCTGAGTTTCGAAGAAGAACCAACCACCGCGCTGCGACTGGACGATGTACTCCGCGACGCCGCTGTCGCCCAACCCGATGCGCTGCCACTGCTGCAGCACACGCTGCAGCTGCTCTACGAACATCGCGACGCCAAGGGCATGCTCAGCTTTGCGGCATATCGCGCGATTGGCGGCCTGGAAGGCGCGTTGGCGCGACGGGCTGACGAGACCTACGCAGCGCTTGCGGCCGGTGTACGCGCGCGCCTGGAAGGTGTGCTGTCGCGAATGATCACGGTCGATGTCGATAGTGCTGGCGCTTGCAGGCGCGTTTTGCGAGAGGCACTCCCGGATATCGAGACCTGCGCATTGGTCGACGCTTTCATTGCGGCGCGATTGTTCGTGGCCGGCAGCGATCAGGGCCGACCCGATGTTGGTATCGCCCATGAAGCTCTGATTCGGCAGTGGCCGCGTGCGCGCGATTGGGTGCATGACAATCGTCGGATGCTGCAGGCGCGGGCTCGGCTGCATCGCGCTACGACGGCATGGGAAGAGGCCGGGTGGCGCGACGATTATTTGTTGGCACCGGGACTGCCTCTGCAAGAGGCCTTGGACGCTGCTGCCCGTTCGCAGGAGCCGCTCTGTCCTCGTGAAAGCGCGTTGCTCAAGGCGTCGCAACGGCGGCAGGATCGCGAGCGGCGCGTGCGGCGCGTTGCCCAAGGCGCTCTGGTGGCACTCAGTTTGGTCGCTTTCGCGATGGCTGGATGGGCCATGCTGGCGCAACGCGAATCTGAGGTACGGCGGCGGGAGGCCATCAGATTGTCCGATTACATGCTCGCGGACCTGGCTGAAAAGCTGCGCCCGCTAGGTCAAATCGCCTTGCTCGACGATGTCGGTCGCGAGGCGTTGGCGGTACTCGGCCGCGACAATCCGTCGGGCATGAGCACGGAGGAGTTGATCAATCGGGCACGGGCACTACGCACAATGGGTGAATCACAAATGCAACAAGGTGCGCTCGGCTCAGCACGCGCGGCCTTTGAGGCGGCCGAAGTTGCGACCGACATGGCGCGCAGCCGATCGACGAATTCGATTCTCGCCATCGCCGAATCGGGGACGGCTGCCTACTGGCTTGGTTATTACCACTATCGGCGCAAGAACTACACGCTTGCGTCGGAGTACTGGCACCGTTATCTGGCGCATACCGAAGAACTATTGAAGCGCGCGCCGAACGAGCCGGAATGGCTCGTGGAGCAGTCTTATGCGCTGAACAATTTGGGCACGTTGGCTAAAGACGAGGGCCGTAACCGGGAAGCGCTGGCGCGATTTCGCGACTCTGCGGCCCTGAAACAGCGCGCTTTGCAGCATCGCCCGGAAGACGCGGATCTCCGCTTCGAACTGGTCGATACGTTGTCCTGGATCAGCAGCGCTGAACGTGCCGAGGGGCGGCTGGAAGCGGCAGCCGAGGGCTTTGCAGAGCAGATCGCACTACTACGCACGATGCTTCGCGATCGACCGACTGCACTGGCCTGGGAGCGGCGATTGGCCAATTCACTGCGGCGAGGCGCGGTAGCTGCCTTGCAACTTGGACGTTCCAAGAAGGCCAGAGAGATGTTTGATGAGAGTATTTTGCGACTCGAAGCACTCTTACCAAAATCGCCAGAAAACCGCGTGTGGCGGCGCGACTTGGCGCATTCGCTGCTTGAACGAGCCGAATTGGCGCGCTCCGATGGTGAATTGGACATGGAATACCGGCTTTTGCAACAAGCCAATGCGGTGGCCATTTCCTTGTCCTCTGACGAACAAGCACCTGAAGAGTGGCGGCGAATGGAGGCGCTGATCGCAATCCAATTGGCCGCTCGGGAACAGCGATACGAAGATGAGGCCCGAGACCTGGAGCGACTTGGCCAGCTGGTCGATCAGGCACCAGAAGATGTGCCGGGTCGTGCTGCGCTGGCCAGAGCACTGATCGCCCGCGGTGGACGCCTGGCGCGCAACGGCCGATTAGACGAGGCCGGCGCAGATTTGGCCCTGGTCCGCGCACGATTGGCGCCTATCGCAAGAAACTCTCGCGATCCAACTGTGCTCGCCCTTTGGGTGCAGGCACATCTGTTGGCGGGAATGCCGGCTCCCGTGGAAGACCAACTGCTGCAGAAGAGTCACTATCGCCATCCGGTGCACGTCGAACTTGGCCAACTCGGCGTTGTTGTTCATGGGCCGACTTCGCCATGACGAATAAGGCAAGCGTGGGCTCGAGAACACTTGGGAACGGGCCTCATTTTGCTACATTCGATCCACACTTTGACTATCGCTGTATCACCTGCCACTGGGCGCATTGCCTCTGAGTGCAGATGATTCCGATGAAAATCCAATCACCAAGGAGTTGTCCAATGCCAAAGCCCCCTGTCACGCTTCTGAATGTCTCGGTCTCTGTCGCGGAAGGTCGTTTCTCTTTTGACCCACCTCCGGGCAACGCTGGCTACCAATTCGGCAAAGGCTGCGTTCGCGGAACCATCGTTTTCAAACTGGATTCGAGTACCGTCGCGTTTTGCGGCTGCCGTTTTCATCCAACAAAAGGCAATATGCCCGGCATTGAAACACGCTGGAGCAGCGCCTCGCGGAATGCCGACGAACTGGCGGCGACCTTTGAATCTCCTCAGGGTGCCATTTTCGATGGCAATCTCCATCTGTATTGCATCCTGATCGAAGATGATTCGGTACTCACTATCGACCCGCAGGTCGGCAATGACGGCGAAACCGGCGACGGCGGCTGACCGACTCCCTTTGCTCGTGGTGTCAGCCCACGCACTGGCCGGACACGCTCGATCCAATCTGGTCCGGAATCCCACCCGTCTGGCCCGTTGTTGAGAAACGCACTTCCTGTGCGTTTCTCCCGTCGCGAGTCCGGCGCATGTCCGGACTTGGTCTCCATGGGTTAGCCACTTGCGTGCTCGATCCATGAGCGAACCATCCCCGATTCGCACCAGCAGGCTGTTTCCTCAAAGCCTGCCAGATTGGCCTGTGATTCGCATGACGCTGCGTCGATTGACCTGGACGCGCGATCAGCCGATCCCTGGTCTCTACAACAACGGTCGTCTCCACACTGGTACAGGACGAGGACAAGAATGAAAACGTGAAAGCACAGGTTTCCATCAGACAAAAACTGCTTGTGGTCCGACACCAACAGGTTTCCGAAAGGCAGGTTCTGGCTGGCAAGTGGATGCTGATTTCGCGGCTCGCAGTTTCGCTTGTTGTGGTCGGATCACGAGTCGCAATCACACATCATGAGGCGATCAGCCTCTTCATTTCGTCCAGGAGACTGCCATGCGACCAGTTCAGAAAATCACAGTGAACAATAAGGGTGGGTACGTATTCAATTTCTCAGTCCAATGGCTGGGAAGCGATGGAAAATGGAACACCACGGAGTGGAACAGCGGAAACTATCCTGTTGCTCAATCCCGGACCACGCCGCCCCTCGAAGAAATTGGTGTCCCGGACGATGCATTGGCGGTGACGCCATATGGGCATGCTGTTGCTGGGACTTCAGGGCAAGGAACCCCGTTTGTCGCAATCGCACCCAACGGGCAAATTGCCACTTACGATGCGGTCGGAACCACTTTTATCGGGTTTGCGATCAACTTGATCGAGTGATTCGAATGAGAAATGCGCTCAACCGTTGATTGGAGAGCGCCAGTTCAACCCCACGCGAGTCCGGTCCTGCACTTCGCCGGACTCGCGGTTCTGTAATGCGCGATCGCCAACGCGATCCGTCGCCACGTTTGCACAGCGCACGGAGTCGTGCCGCAAGTCCCGCTATGCTGTCGTCAATGCGTCCCGAACGACAGACTATGAACGATGCACTTGAAATCGCCGGCAAGCTCTATAGGTCCCGGTTGTTGACGGGAACCGGGAAATTCAGAGATTTGGCGGAAACGCAGCTTGCCACCGAGGCCGCCGGAGCACAAATCGTCACCGTGGCGATACGCCGCACCAGCATCGGTAACTTGCCTGGGCAGCCAAACGTGCTCGACGTATTGCCGCCGGACAGGTACACCATCTTGCCGAATACGGCGGGCTGCTTTTCTGCCGAAGAAGCCGTGCGCACGTGTCGCCTTGCGCGTGAGTTGTTGGACGGTGCCTGCCTCGTCAAATTGGAAGTTCTTGCCGAGACGAAGACGCTGTTTCCAGATGTCGTCGAGACGCTCAAAGCCACCGATATTCTGGTGCGCGATGGATTCCAGGTAATGGTCTACACCAACGACGATCCGGTTGTTGCGCGCGAGCTGGCCAAGCGGGGCTGCGTGGCGGTGATGCCGCTGGCGGCGCCGATCGGATCGGGCCTGGGCGTGCGCAATCCGTACAACATCTTGACGATTGTCGAGGAAAAAACGGTACCGATCATCGTCGATGCGGGCGTCGGCACGGCGTCCGACGCCGCCGTGGCCATGGAGCTGGGCTGCGACGGTGTGCTCATGAACACCGCGATTGCCGGCGCAAGAGATCCGGTGTTGATGGCCAGTGCCATGCGCAAAGCAGTGGAAGCCGGTCGCGAAGCCTTTTTGGCCGGGCGCATACCGAAAAAGCGATTTGCGAATGCGTCGTCGCCCGAACTAGGTCTGATTGAGTGAGCGACCGGCACATCAAGAGCTATGTGCTACGCCAGGGGCGGACCACCGAAGCTCAGCGCGTGGCGCTGGAAACGCTCTGGCCAAGATTCGGTATCGATTGGCCGGTCGCCGAAGACGCGCTTCGCGCTGCGTACCTCCAGGCATCGCCGATCGTCGTGGAAGTGGGCTTCGGCAACGGCGAGGCGCTGATCGCCGCCGCCAGTTCCGATCCGAATCGCAATTTTCTGGGCATCGAAGTACACGGGCCCGGCGTCGGCCGCGCCTTGCGCGCCGCTGCCGCGGCCGAGTTGCGCAATCTACGGCTGATACGATTCGATGCGATCGAAGTGCTGCACGTCTTTTCCGCCGCAAGCCTCGATGAAGTGCGCATTTACTTCCCCGACCCCTGGCCCAAAGCGCGCCACCACAAACGGCGCATCGTGCGCCATGACGTTGTTGCGCTCATCGCAACGCAACTGCGAATGGGCGGGCGATTGCATTTGGCTACCGATTGGCAGCCTTACGCCGAATCAATGCGTGAGGTGCTAGGCACCGAGCCCCGACTGCGGCTGGTTGCCGATCGCGCCGAGCGCGGCGCCGCGAGAATCGAAACGCATTTCGAGCGCCGTGGTCGCAATCTCGGACACGCAGTCACTGACCTTATCTTCGAGCGCTGCGCATGAAGTTCGACAACCGCTTTGCGCGCGAGTTGCCGGCCGATGCAAACAAGGCGCCGGGTGTGCGTCAGGTACGCGGCGCACTGTATTCGCCGGCGATGCCGACGCCCGTAATGGCACCGAAGTGGCTGGCATTCAATCGCGAATTGGCGCAGACCATAGGAATCGACTCAGCGCTGCGCGAATCGCCAGCCTTTCTGGCAGCGATGTCCGGCAACGCGCTGTTGCCGGGGATGACGCCGATCGCGACCAACTACGGGGGCCATCAGTTCGGCCAATGGGCCGGGCAGCTTGGCGATGGCCGCGCGATCAGCCTGGGTGAGGTCATCGGAACGGACAATTCCAGATACGAGCTGCAACTCAAGGGCGCGGGTCCGACGCCATACTCACGCCACGCGGACGGCCGCGCCGTGCTGCGCTCTTCGCTGCGCGAATACGTCCTCAGCGAAGCCATGCACGCGTTCGGCGTGCCGACGACGCGCGCACTGTCGCTGGTCACCACTGGCGACTGTGTTGTTCGCGATATGTTTTACGACGGGCGTCCACAAAACGAAACGGGCGCCATCGTCTGTCGGGTCGCACCATCCTTCATTCGGTTTGGGCACTTCGAGCTGCCTGCGTCGCGCGGCGATACTGCTCTGCTCAATCGCCTGATCGACTTCACGCTCGATCGCGATTTTCCGCACCTTGAACGGGATCGCGGCGCCTGGTTTATCGACGTATCCGAACGCACGGCGCGATTGATGGTCGACTGGATGCGACTGGGTTTTGTCCATGGCGTCATGAACACCGACAACCTGTCGATTCTGGGTTTGACCATCGACTACGGCCCGTTCGGTTGGCTGGAGAATGTCGATCCGCTGTGGACGCCGAATACAACCGACGCTCAGGGGCGACGTTATGCCTACGGACGGCAACCGCAGATCGCCCAATGGAACTTGCAGGCTCTGGCCCACGCGCTGTCGGGTGTGGTCGACGAGGCCGCGCTGAACGAAGGCCTGGAGAGATACGCGCGCGTGTTCTCCGAGCGCTATCTGGCAGCGATGCGGCACAAACTGGGTCTTGCCGACGAAAGCGATGATGACATTCAGCTTGTGCGTGGCTTTCTATCCTGGATGGAATCGGCCGAGTGCGACTTTACGCTCGGCTTTCGGGTGTTGAGCGATCACGATACTCAGCAGCTGCGTGCGACGGACTTTGCCGACGCATGTTACAGCGCCGCAAAATTCGCTCGATCGGCGGAGCAGCTTTCGGCGTGGCTGGCGCGTTACACCGGGCGCGCAAGGCGCGATGACATGGATGCCGTCAACCCGCGACTGGTCCCACGCAATTTCCTGCTGCAGTTGTCCATCGACGCGGCAGAAAAGGGCGACGCGACGATCCTGCAAGAACTGCTCTCCGCGCTGCGACAACCGTTTGCGAAACAGCCGCAATTTGCGCACCTGACGAGTAAGAGGCCGGAGTGGGCAAGGTCGCGCGCGGGTTGCTCGATGTTGTCATGCAGTTCATAAGGGCAGACGCATTTTCACAGCGTTCGCCAGAGGTGTACGACCCTGATCGACCACCATACGAGGGCGCCGAAGATGAAGATCCACAACCAAGACTTGAGTACCGAACCATGAATCGCCTCGCTCTGTGCCTCTGTGTTGCGCTCGCAACTCCCGTATTCGCCAATGAAACGACGGTGGTTACGAGCACCCAAATCGATGAGGTCGATATCGAGGACATTCGCATCTTCACCGCCGTCTTTCGTGAGGTCCAGCGCTCGTATGTCGAACCAGTCGGCGCCGACAAACTGATGAAATCGGCCATCCGCGGACTGCTGTTCGATCTCGACCCGCACAGCGCCTACCTTGCGAAAACGGATTTGGAGACGCTCACCGACGATACCAGCGGCAGTTACGGAGGGCTCGGCGTCGAGGTGCAAGTGCGGGGCGGTGAATTAGTGATCATTTCGCCAATCGACGACACGCCAGCAGCTGCGGCCGGCATCCAGCCCGGCGACATTATTCGCCGGATCGACGATACGCCGATCGATATCGAAAACGCGAACATCGCAATCGACCAGATGCGCGGCGCCGTCGGCAGCAAGGTAAGACTCACGATTCAGCGCGGCGCAAGCGTGCCGTTCGAAGTGGAGTTGACGCGCGCTGTGATCGACATCACCGCCGTGCGCGCACGGATGTTGGCGCCGGGATTCGCATACGTTCGTATTGCCGCATTTCAAACCAACACCGGCGAAGAAACGGCACGCAGAATCGCCGGGCTGGTCAAACCCAGTGTTCCCATTGATGGCCTGGTGCTCGATTTGCGCAGCAATCCCGGTGGACTGCTGGACGCAGCGGTCGCCGTCAGCGATTTGTTCATCGATAGCGGTGTGATTGTCTCGACCAGGGGGCGAGTGAGCATGTCGAAATCCGAGTTTGTAGCGACACCGGGCGACGTACTCAAAGGCGCGCCGATCGTAGTGTTGGTCGACCGCGGATCGGCCTCTGCCAGCGAAATCGTTGCCGGCGCCCTGCAAGACACACGTCGCGCGCTCATTTTGGGCGAAACCACCTTCGGCAAGGGGTCGGTTCAGTCGGTCCTGCCCCTCGAGAGCGGCGAGGCCATCAAACTGACCACCGCCCTGTATTACACGCCTTCTGGTCGCTCGATTCAGGCTGCCGGCATTGTTCCCGATGTTGAACTGCAAGCGGCTGAGCTGACACCCATCGATCGCGGCGTACGCAGCGTCAGCGAGGCCGACCTGCCAGGCCACCTGCAAACAGGATCAGCACCCGCGACGGCAACCGGCCCCGCACTTGAACGCGACTTCATGCTTCGGGAAGCACTGAATGTGCTCCGCGCCCTGGTGCGCTGGCAGAACAAAGCGGGCTAACCTGTCGCCCGACGAAATCCCTCCCATCCGAGCGCGCGCAGGCTTGCAATGTTGCGCTGATAAACGACATCCGGATCGGCGAGCGAGTCGACCGCGCGTGCGACGCTGGCTTCGCGCAACAAGTGCAGGGTCGGGTACGGCGATCGATTGGTTGCGTTGCTGACGTCGTCGGGTGCTTCATCGGCAAACACAAAATCGGGGTGAAAGCTGGCTACCTGCACTTCGCCTTCAAGTCCCATGGCTGCCACACACGCATCTGCCAATTCCAGGAAGTCGTTGAAGTCAAGAAAATCAGTCATCGCCAGTGGATGTACCAGCAGCGTTGTCTCGCAACTGGCCGGCGAGGAGTTGACAAGATGCGTCAACTCGTCGCTGAGCGCCTGCAGTAACGCGTCCGCATCGCGCGCATCGCTAAGCGCGATGCGCACGCTGTCTTGCTCATAGGGTTTGCGCGCGAAGGGGCACAGGGACAATCCAATGACCGCGCGCTCGATCCAGCGACGCGTTGCTTCGATGACGTCCGCTTCGCCGAGACTCACTCGTTTCGCTCCGCCAGACCACGCACCGTGGCGCCAATAACGCCACCAACCTTCGCCGCAGGATCGACGGAAATGTCGGCTTTGGCGCCATCTTCCACGATAATCTTGCCGTCGATCACAACACCTGGGCCAACGCGTACCACCGGGTCTCTGCCGCCCCAGCAAAGACCCCAACACTTACGTTTGCGAATTCGCAACTCGCCAGCGATTCGGGTGGAACCCGATAACGTGATATCGCCACTGGTCACCGCCAGGCTTTCGGCCGCAACATCCGCCAGGCGAATGTTGCCACTGCCGACATCGACGGGGCCTTTGACGATCACTCCACGCAGGTCCACGTCGCCGCTCCCGGTATCGATCTTGCCATTGACTCGCGAACCCTCTTTGATCCGCACAGAACCCGAACCGGTATCGATGTCACCATCGACCGTCGCCTGTACGCCGATGTCGACGCTGCCGCTGCCGGTATCGATGCCGCCGCTTGCAGCGCGATCAGCAAGATCCACGCTGCCGCTGCCGGTGTCGATCATTCCCGCTCGTGCGCCCACATCGAGGGACACAGATCCAGATCCCGTATCGATATCGCCACTGACCGCCTCGGCACCGAGGCGCACATCGCCGCTGCCGGTATCGATCCGTTGGGCCCCGGCGTTTTCCGCCAACCGGACCGATCCCGATCCAGTGTCGATCACACCCACGCTCATACCCGACGGAATTTGCACGTAACGCGCGCCGGCATCGATATCCAGTCCCGGCGCGATGATCATCTCGGCGTTTGCGCTGGCAGCAGCCAGAAGAATGAGGTACAGAAGTTGGTTTCTCATCGGACATTCCTGACGGGGTGGTCCGCAGATTCTGGCAAGATGCGGGCCAGCCCAGGCTGAAGCACGAATGCTGGCCTCTCAGTCGCGCCCCCAGACGCCCTGCAACTTAGTTACACTCAGCATGTCAAGGGCCATCTTCTTCGAGGCGAACATGCAACGCTGGATTAGGCTGCCGCAAGGCGGGTTTATCGATGCATCTAAAGTGGTTTTCATAGGACGGATCGAGTCGTTCGCGAAACTGGATGAAGAAGGCAACGCAGCGGGAATGGAATATTCGGTCGCGGTCGGCACTAATCTCGGGAGAGATTCGCACACCAAGATCTACGGCAGCAAAGACGAGATCTCGGCGTTCGTCAAGAGCCTGCTTGGGCAAACCGCATGAGCAACCGGCGTGCGCTGGAAGCCGAGATCACCACTGATCTGCGGGAACGGTTGAGTTACGGTGGCTACTTGCAACTCGATCGTTTGCTGGGTGCTCAGAACCCACTCTCGTCGCCAATGCACCACGACGAAATGCTGTTCATCATCCAGCATCAGACCAGCGAACTTTGGATGAAGCTCGTGATACACGAGCTGCACGCGGCGATTGCCAAACTGCGCGGCGATGATCTTGGGCCGTGTTTGAAGATACTGGCGCGCGTCAAGCACATACAGCGGCAGCTTTTTGAGCAATGGGCAGTGCTTGAGACCCTCACGCCCAGCGAATACATGGCGTTTCGCCATGTACTTGGGCCCGCCAGCGGCTTTCAGTCGGTCCAGTATCGCTGGATCGAGTTTCTATTGGGTAACAAAAACGGCGACATGTTGGCGGTATTCGCACATGACCCGGTCAGCTACGCCAATCTTGTCGAGGCATTGCACGCCCCCAGCCTGTACGACGAGTTCTTGATGCATTTGTACCGGGTTGGTCACCCTATTCCAGATCGATGTGTGAGTCGCGACTTTTCTCAACCACACGAGCGCGTGCCCGAGCTGATTCCAGTGCTCAAAGCGATCTACGAGAAGCCTGACGCACACTGGTCTGCCTATCATCTGTGCGAGCAGTTGGTGGACGTTGAAGAGAGCTTTCAACTCTGGCGGTTTCGGCATATGAAAACGGTGGAGCGAATCATCGGCTATCGGCGCGGGACCGGCGGTTCTTCAGGTGTCGCCTTTCTGCGAAAGGCCCTGGACCTGACGTTTTTCCCTGAGCTATTGGAGGTTCGAACGGTGCTTGGAGATCGGCTTGAATAACCTGCTGTGCAAGCCTGCGGCTGCGTAGAGCGGCGCTAGCTTGCCTGTCTACAGCCCTTGACGGCGCCGGATCTGTACAGTTGAGTCAAATTTTCTACGCAGCGGCTTTGGTTGTTGAAGCCCCCTTGAGTACAAGAGGGCGATTGAGCGCATAGCGTTCAATGGGGGTTTTGGCAAGTACGGTGTCTGGTGAAGCCTACAATGCTCGGCGGTCTGGGGCGCAGCCTCGTTAGTTGATATCTCTGCGTCACTACGCATCGTCCACCTTTCCCTGCGCCCACTCGGTGCCGGTATTCAAACCGCCGTGGAGAGAGGAACGCGTTGGGAAGTTAATCGGAAAGGCATCAGACAGGTTTGTTTATTGCAATAATCAAAGAGTATTGGCATCCTACGTGGCGTCACCCATATAAAAGAGAGGCGAAACGATGTCGATTGATATTAGCGGCCTGTCCATTTCGGAGCTGGAGCAGCTGGCAGTTGCGGCGCGCGCACGCATTGAAGTCCTGAAAAAGCAACAGTTCGCCGAAGTGCGACGCAATCTTGAAGCGCAGGCCAAGGAAGCCGGGTTCGATATTTACGAGCTCTTCGCCGGTCGTGGTCCGCGAGCCGCGCTGGCCAGTTCAGCCGAAGCCAAGCGAATGGTGGCTCCGAAGTACCGAAATCCGATCAATCACCTGCAAACCTGGACCGGCCGTGGCAAACAGCCGCACTGGTTTCGCGATGCAGTTGCCGCCGGCAAATCGCTCGACGATCTGCTCATCAAGTAGCGCAAGGCGCAACGTAAAAGAGCCCGCCCATGGCGGGCTTTTTGACGTCCTCAGAAGGCAAACCGTATGACTTGCTCGATGGCTGCCAGCAAAAACCCGGTCAGAAAGAACACGTACGAGATTCGCAAGTAGCGGTATTTGTGACGCGACAAATACGTGCCTATGGAATAAAGATCATTTGCCAAGTTTTCGTAGACCGCGGCATCCGTGCGCAGGGCATCTGCCCAGCGACGCATGAATTCGTCGCGCGGAAGCTCCGCAAAGTGCGCGAAAAACATGATGTTGAAGTGTGGAGGCAAGTCTCGCGTATTACTCAAGCGCATCGGCCGGTACTTTGGCAAAACGGCCAGAATGGCCAAAAGCAGCGCGATTAACGTAAAGCCCGCCAGCGTCAACATGCTTGCGCGCAATTCAGGATCGTTCATGCGACCCAGCGATAGCGTTAACACGATCGACGATACCGTAATGATGATATTGGCCTTGTTGTCCGCCATCTGGCTCAATGCGACGTGGTGCCGTTGCGCCGCCATAATCGAATAGTCAGCCGTATTGCGACCAAGGATGCCGAGGAAGGGTTCCCGGTCGCCAATGTGTGAGCGACCTGGGATTGAGTGCGGCGGCGTGATTTCGGTCATTGATCGTGATTCCGCGAGTGATGGCCTGCGGCGAGGGCCAGACGCAGATGTCGCAATGCGTCGCCGTCTTCGGAGACGCAAATATTGGCTGGCAGTTTCGGAAGTTTCAATCGGTGCGCGTGCAACGGGTCATCGGGGCGGTACAGCAGTGTGACCGAGCCTCGGAGTTGTGCAACGCGCGCCGAAACAAGTTCGTAGGCAATTGCGGCCCGATAGCCGGCCCAACAGCGCCCACCACTGATCATAGCCTCGTCAATCGCGGCCTGAACGGCTGCCGGGTCAGGCGCGCCTCGACCGGGAAACGGCCGATCTGTTGCATACCAGGGAAAGTAGCGAAACTGGTCGTAGAACCTCCGCCACAAAGTCACCAGATGTGTTCCGTCTGCCACTGGTGTCAGATCGGGAAAATAATGTTCGCCCAGTTGCTTGCGCTCATCAGCGGTAAACAGCGGCAGACCATCCAAAACCATCGACTCCGGCCGAATCGCTGCTGCCAGTTCCAGGGCTACGAGCGCGCCCGTGTGGATTCCGTAGACAATCGTCGGACACAAGCCACGCTCTTCTAGCCACTTGACCAGGTGCATCGCCATTGACTGGACGCTGATTCTCCCGGGTGGAAGATCACTCAGGCCATAACCAGGCAGGTCAGGTGCCATGATGTGGGCCGAATGGCCCAAGGCCTCGAACAGCGGCAACAGTGCTGCGCTGTGCTGCGGCGACTGATGGAGCAGCAGCACCTGGCACCCGGCGCCTGCTTCGCGATGGTGTACCCAGGCGCCGTCGATTTGTGTCAGCGCCCGGTCGATACGAATGGACATTGGGTGTGCCTGTGGAGACGTCCAGCGGTGTGTTGCGAGTTCGCATTATGCTCTGCGCTCTTGGTCGCGAGAATTCACGATGGTCCTCTTTTTCGGGATAGTGGCGCTGATTGCCAGCACCTGGTTGATGTTGAAATTGCGCAAACAGCGTGCGTTTCGCGGTGAAGCAATGGTGCTGCAAGGGCGAGGTTTCGAGCGTAGTTTGCGGCACCACAAATCGTCGACCACATTAGAACTTGGGTTGTCTGGTAGTCGCGGGCTCGAATTGCGGATCCAGAAGGAAGATGCCTTTGCGCGATTTCTGGCGTCCATGAACATCGGCCGCGATGCGACTTGCGGCGACCGTGCGCTTGACCGGCTGTTGCTATTTGAAACCGATGATCCACGTGTTACGCACTGGCTGCGCAACAATTCTGTTGCGCGCGCCGCCATCGGCGAGATTTTCGACGCTGGCGCGCACCGATTGTCGGCCTACGACGGGCGGCTGTGGATAAGCCTGAGCGGCCCCAAGAAACAGACGGATGGCGAAGCGTTAAGTCAACGACTGGCGCAACCACTGATCGCACTGCTGGACAGCATCCCGGATTCGCTCAACGGCAAACACGAGCGCAGCCTGTTTCACTATGGACGGGCACTGATCTTGCTGGCCTTGTCCGGCGGCCTGGGCGTCACTGCGGTGTTGATGTTTTTTGCTCATGTGGTGCCTAAATTTCCGCAACATGCGCAGGGATTTGGTCTGTATGCCACGGCGTCGTTGGTGTCCGTCCTGATCGGCGCAGTGTTGTGGTGGTTCGCCGCACAGTGGATCAAAGACAGTGCCCGCGCCAGGCCGGTGCTGATCGATCTGGCGCTCGTTGGCTTTACGAGTTTTGTTGTGATCTGCTCGATCAGTGCCGGCCTGCTCAATGTTGCGCTGGCTTCGGCGCCAGCGTTCACTGAGGAGGTGACGGCGGTGGCCGTCGTGCGTGAGCAATCGCGACGCAAGCGTCGCCGCGGTTCGTCGTATTTCGTCGAGTTGCCGCTGCTGCACGAGGGTCAGGTGCCGGCGAACCGCTATCGTCTGAGTGCAGGCGAGTTTGCCAGGCTGCAAACCGGACAACGCGTACGCGTTGAGACGCAACGCGGATTTTTTGGAGTCTATTTCATGCGCGGCGCGCCAGAGCCGGTGCAGCCATGATTGCCGGGTGGCAACAACTCCATGCAACATCTGAACGATTGTTCTTAAGACCTCTGACCAGCGACGATTTCCAGGCGCTGTACGCGGTTGCCCGCGACCCTGGCATCTGGGCCTTGCATCCGGAACCACTGCGTTGGCAGCAGGCCGTGTTCAGTGGTTTTTTCGCCAAGGCGTGCGGTGATGGCGCACTCATCGTCATTGAACGGGAAAGTGGCGCGATTGTCGGCAGTTCGCGCTACTACGAATGGCGGCCGGAGCTGCGCGAGGTGGCTATTGGCTATACGTTCCTGGCGCGCCACTTGTGGGGCGGTGCGGCGAATGCGGAGCTCAAGAAAATGATGCTCGACCAAGCTTTCGAATATGTCGACCGTGTCTGGTTCCACATCGGCATCGACAATCTGCGTTCGCGGCGAGCGATGGAGAAAATCGGTGGAGAATTTGATCGCGTCGAATCGCGCTTCTCGGGAGGAGCATGGCAACCGACCGCGTTCTACCGCATCGATCGACGCGCTTGGCAACAGACCGTCCCCTAACTGCCGACCGCGCCCCTCTGCTGCGCTTGCCCGCAGGCCAGGCCAGTACGCGCACGCGGCTGCGCCGTACTGGAATCGTCAAGGATTGAAGCTTGCATTGCGGTCGTGATGATGAGCGGTTAGGGTTCTGTGCTTCGATCGTGCTTCTAAGGGGGAAACCGATGTCGAACCTACTGCCAACATTGCCGCAACATGACTCGCCTGAGGCGCAACAAGCGCGCGCATTTCAGTTGTCGATGGCGCGGACCAACTACAACTACATGACGAGTTATTTGAACTCCGTGCCGATGTCCGCAGATCTGCCGCGTACCGAAAAATTTACGCTGGACTACGAAACGCAGGTGCTGAAAGTGTTCGGCCCGATGCTCGAGAATTTCAAATGCGTCATCGAGATGTTGCTCGAGCGGGAACTGAAAGGCGACCTCGCGACACAGGCTTTCGCCGACATCCAGGCGGCATGGAAAAAGCTCGATGAAGAGTTCAGCGCGCTGCATCCCGTTCGCGACGCGAAGAATATGAAGGCGTTCTTGAAGTCCTTGTCCGAGCTGCCGGAGGCGCTGCGATCGCTAAGCAACATTCCCAAAGACATCGAAGCGATGATCACGGGGCTCGACAGAGTTTTCAAAGAAGTGCTGGCCGAGGGCCCGACAGCAATACTCAAGTCCACCGCCTACGATTTGCTCAACGGCGCACATGGTCGCGCTTATTTGCATCCAGAATCGATCGCCGACTATGCGAAGTTGTATCCCAAGCTGCCCAAACCGGCGGCGCTGACGATTGAGCGCCAGGCCTGGATGCCGGCGGGCGAACCCAGCGAACAGGATTGGTTCTTCGGCTACCTCCAGATTGCTGGATTCAATACAACACAACTCTTGGGAGTGGTTCCTGAAGTGACAGCTGGATCGAAGGCAGTTGCATTGCCTGACCTGCTGAAGAAGTTCCCGATCACGGATGCGCATTTTCAGTCCGTGAGCGGCAATGCCTCCATTTCGCTGAGGACGGCGGCACAAGATGGGCGCTTGTTCGTTGTTGACTACGTCACGTTGGATGGCGCGAAGACCGAAGCGCTGCATGGGGAACAGCGATACATTACCGCGCCCATTGCGCTGTTCTATTGGAACGATGCACCGCCACCGGGCTATCCGCCAGGCGGTGCGTTGCAGCCGATCGCAATACAGCTTGCTCAGCGGTTCGACGCTGAAGCGGCGCCACTGTATACGCCGAACAATTGTGCCGGGGGTAACGATGCGAATCTGTTGAAGTGGCGCATCGCGAAGTACACCGTGAACGTCTGCTCCGCGATTCAACACGAGGCCGTGGCGCACCTGGGGGATACCCATTTAATCATCGAGCCGATGATTGTCGCGTTGCACCGGCAGGTGAGCGAGTTGCACCCGTTGTACAAACTTCTGATTCCACACTTCAGGTTTACGATCAATATCAACGACGATGCCATCCATAGCCTGATCGTCCCCGGCGGCGTGGTGGCTTGCAACGTTGGCATAGCGATCGAATCGAGTTTAGACATGGTCTCGCGGGCGCACCGCGCGTGGCGCTGGGATGCGCACGTGCCGACGCGAGAATTTGTATCGCGTGGCGTAGACCGTTGCCCGCAATTTCCGTTCCGAGACGATACGCTGCTGTTGTGGAAGGCCATCACCGACTTTGTCGGTGCCTATCTTCGGATCTATTACCGGAACGATGAGGACGTGCGCGACGATGCCGAACTTCAGGGGTTTGTCTATGAGCTGACGGCTCCACAGTACTGCGCATTTCAGGGCCTCGACGGACTGGTTGCGACCGGCGACAGCGGGCGCCCCTGGCGTATCGATAGTCTCGACTATTTGATCGAGATGGTGAGTCTGATCTTGTATACCGCCGGTCCGCGACATGCCTCGGTGAACTATGCACAGTACCCGCTGATGTCGTACGTGCCGAGCGTGGGCGGCAGCTTGTATCGACCTTTGCCGACACGCAGCACCGTATTGAACAGCATCGACGACTGCCTGCCATGGTACCCGCCGTTGGACGTTGCTTTGTACGGTTTGACCTTCGAGTATTTGCTGACCGGCGTGCAGTACGACACATTCGGGCGCTACGAGCACAATCCGCGCGATCCGTACTTCACCGATCAGCGTGTGCAGCCGATCGTCGCCCAGTTGCAGGATGCACTCGCAATCATCGAAATCGAAATTCGCAAACGCAATCGCGACAGGCCGATGCCCTATCCGTATCAGCTGCCGTCGCAGATTCCTAACAGCATCAGCATCTAGCACGTTGTTGAGAAACGCACTTCCTGTGCGTTTCTCAACGTCGTCCGTTGGCAGCATCAGGGCGTAAAAGCCCGCCAGCAATTGCGCCCGCCGCGTTTGGCGTCGTACAGTGCCCGATCGGCCTGCGACAACAAGGATTCGCTGTCGCCTTCGGCAATCGCGGTGTGTGTGCCGATGCTGACACTCACGAAGGGCCCGGCGCCGGACTTGGCGTGCGGCAGTGCCAAATCGCCTATCGCACGAATGCAGGCAGCCGCGAGCCATCCTGCCGCATCGCGATCGGTATCGGGCAAAATGGCTGCGAACTCCTCACCGCCGTAGCGTGCAACCAGATCGGTGCCGCGGTTGATGACACCTTCTAAAGACTGCGCGACGGCTCGAATACATCGATCGCCTTCAATATGACCATAGTGGTCGTTGTACAGTTTGAAGTGATCGATGTCGATCATCATCAGCGAAACCGGCTTACCAGTTCGTTGCGCGCGGCGCCATTCGCCAGCCAGACGTTCGTCGAAACTGCGCCGATTGGCGATGCCGGTGAGACCATCTTTCATGCTCATTCGCCGTAGTTCGTCCGTTCGTTCGGCGACCTTGCGTTCCAATTGTTCGACGTGACGTGCGTTGACCAACGAGATCGCGGCCTGTGCGCCGAGCAGCTCCAGCGTCTTGACGTGGCGTTCGGTAAATGCGCCCTCAAGCAGGCCGTTTTCGGCATAAAGCAATCCGATCAAACGGCTCTGAATCAGCACCGGTAGCACCAGCGCAGACTTCGGCTTGCGCAGTTCGAAGTACGCGCTTGCCGAAAATCGCACATCGTCGACCGGGTTGTTCAGCACCAACAAGCTGCGCGTGAGGTGGGCGTGCTCGATCAGTTCCAGCGGCAGTTGCGGCGGCTCGTTTCGCAAGTCGCTGATGGAGCGGCACAATCGCGAGTATTCGGTCATTCGGCCCTCGCCGAACTGACCAAGCGCCTCGACCACGAGCGCCTCCTCATCACAACTGATGATTGCGCCGAACTCTGCGCCAGCGTTCTCTAACACGATGCCCAAGAGCTTTTGCAGCAGGCTCTCAATATTCACTTCTTGCGAAAGCGAACGACTGGCCTTGAGCAGCGAATGCAGATCCAGTGTGCCAACAGACGACGAAATTGCGCCATAGCTCCCGGTCGAGCCTGCGGAAAAACGGCGCAACTCGACGGCTCTAAACAGCATGTGCGGCCAGCGGGCTTCGATCTGCCTGCACTTGGCCGACGCGCCCCAGCGTTGATAGTGATAGTAGGCCTCGCGAATGAAATTACCGGCCAGTTGGCGCTGTTGGTTGGCTTGCCAATAAAGGGCGTACAACTCGTTGCTGAGCGCTTCCATGTGGGCAAAGCCAGATTCGCCAGCAGCGTCGATGGCGCGCGCAAAGACATCCATCGCGCCTTGTGCATCGCCATGCACGCGCATCAGTTCGCCCCGGATCATCAGCGCCTTGTGCTCGAAGTTCGCCGGGCAGTGGGTCGCCCAGGATTCGAACTTTCCAAGCAAGGCCTCGACCTCTTCGAGCGCACCGTCATTGCCGGCATCGAACCTCAGCAAGCCAAGTGCTCTGAAAAAACTGGCTTCTACCAACGCCGGACTGTCCGGTAAGAGCGCCCCGATCATTGCCAGGCGAACCGAAGCGCTACGCCACTCGTTTGGCAGATCGAAGATGTATGCGTGACGCGTCATCGCAAAAGCGTAGAAAGCAAGACCGATCGATGGCGTCGTCAAGTCATCGGCGAGCAACGTCCCGATGCGAACATCGGCGGTGTCGAAACTCTGGATGGCAACCGAACGGCCGCGCATCGCAGCGATGGGTTGCAGGACTGCGCAACGCAACATGACTTCGGTTGCCGGCTGGCGGCTACGCTGCAAGAAAGCGAGACCTTGTTGGGCCTCCATTTCGACGTCTTCCAGCGATTGACCTGCGATAAACGCATTCACCGGACGCAGCAACGCGCAATACCCGGCCGCCAGCGGATTGATGCCGGCGCGTCCCATATCCAGACCCAGTTCAAGATGCGCAAGCGTATCTCGTAGCGGGTCGCACCAGTGTTGATAGAACGCTGCGAAATATTGATAAACCGACAGCCGAAAATACGGGTTGTCGCGCAACTCAGCCAACCGCCGCGCGAGTTTGCCCATGGCAAACACGGCGGGATACGGCTTGCCCATCGCTGCCATCGCGGTTTCATAAGTCACGTAGGCGATGGAACTCAGGTCGCAGTTGCCGTGATCCAGTGTGGTCCGCACCATGCGACAGGCACCAAGCACATAACTCAGCCCACGATTGATCTGATAGGTTGCATAGGCAAGCCCGAAGTACAGCTGCATCTCCAGCAGCCGCTCGCTATCGGTCATTTCTGGTCGCGCAACGAGATCTGCTTCGGTGAGGTTTTCGAGGCGAGCATCGATAGCGATGAATTCCGTCGTGAAACACGCGCCCGCAGCCTCTTCGGTACGTGGAAAATCATGGCCCAGGAGCGCCAGTGCATCGCACAACACATCGAATGCCGCCGAGAAGTGGCCGCGGATGTGCATCTGTTCGACTTGCGTCAGGCATAAGGTGACTTTTGCAGCCACACCTGGGGCTTGCGCGATGAGTGCCGCCAGCCGTTCTTCGGCACGATCGAAATCGCCACTCAGATACTCTGCTTCTGCGCGGTGACGGTGCACTTGCAAGGCTGTCTCTGGCATGGATTGCCAAGCGTCCGTGGGCAACAAACGAGCGGCGTGACTCAACATGGTGAATGCCGCAGCGAAGGCCGATGACGCTTTGGCGCGAATTCCGCCGCGCAGGTTCAGTTCCAAGAGCTGCCGACGCTCTGCGCCGTCGACGATGAGCTCGATCGCGTCATTGAGCGACTCGAGAATGACAAACAGGCGTGCTTCAAGTTCAAGTTCGTTGCTGGTCGCCAGCAGTGATCTGCCGCAATGCAGACGCAGCTCAGCGCGCTTATCTTCGGAGACCAGCTCATGTGCCGCCTGTTGAACGCGGTCGTGCAAAAAGCGATACCGCGCATCCTGGAGCCGCTCCGGGCTCTGCGCATACTTGTAGTCGTCGTTGAGCGGCATCACCAGCCCTGCCTGAAGCGCCGGCCACAGGCGTTCGGCGACCGTTGGGGCATCGCATTGTCCAATCGCCATCAGATCGCGTTGATCGAAGCGGCTGCCCAGGTGGGCCGCACGCGCCAGCAGATCTTGCGTTTCGTCGGGTAGGGAACCCAGCTTGGTCAGCAGCAGGTCTACCACGTTGTCGGTCATGCCGCGTTGGCGAATGCGCGGCAGATTCCAATTCCAGGCGCCTTTTCCGCGGTCGTAGCAGATATCGCCGAGTTCGTAGAGGCTGCGCAAAAACTGACTTAGGAAAAAAGGGTTGCCGCGCGTTTTCTCAACACACAGATCGCTCAGCTCGGCGACCGATTCTGGTGTTGAGTGCAGCGTGTCGGCGATGAGCTGTCGGACGTCGCCAGAGGTCAAGGCCCCAAGGTGAAGGCGGTCGATACGCATCGTTCTTTCGATCGCCCGAAGCGTGATATCGAGCGGATCTCCCGCGTTGACTTCGTTGTCGCGATACGCGCCAACCAGAAGCACGCTCTGTTCGCCATCGGAACGTGCAAGGTGCTCAAGTAAACGCAGCGTTGGTACATCGGCCCATTGCAGGTCGTCGAGAAACAGCAACAGCGGGTGCGAGCGCGGCGAGAGCGCCAAAACGAATTGCGCGAATGCGATGTGGAAACGCTGCTCGCTCTCTGCGGCGGGTAACGGCGGCAATGGCAGCGGTTTGCCAACAAGCTGGGACAGTTCAGGAACGATGTCGGAAATCGCAGCCAGATTGGCGCCGAGCGCATCCGTGAGCCGCACTTTCCAAAATTGGCGGCGCTCGGCCCCCTCTTGCAGGAGCGTTTGCAGCATTTGGCCAAAAGCCTGGCGCAATGCGATGTACGGTTGGTTGTGATTGTATTGATCGCATTTGCCGCGCAACAGATAGCCGCGACGCGACAGCACCGGCCGGTGGAGTTCATTGACCAGTGCCGTCTTGCCGATGCCCGAATAACCGCCGATCAGCAAGAACTCAACGCTGGCATTGGCGACGGCGCGTTTGAACGCAGACAGCACGCGGGCGCACTCGTCTTGTCGCCCGTAGAGTTTTTGCGCGATGCAAAAATGTTCTGGAACGTCGTGCCTGGCCAGCGAGAAACGTTCGATTCGCCCGGATTTGCGCCAGCTTTCGGCGCACGTTTCGAGATCCTGGATGAGCCCAAAACTACTCTGGTAACGATCATCCGGATGTTTGGCCAGAAGCTTCTGTACGATAGCCGACAGTGGCTCCGGGATCGTCGTATCGAGCTCATGCAATGGAACGGGAAGGCTTGCCAGTTGCGCGTGCAACAGGCTCATCGGGTCCTGCGCCAGGAACGGAACTCGGCCGGCAAACAGCTCGTATAGTGTGGCGCCGAGGGAATAGAAGTCGCTGCGGTAGTCGACATCAAGATTGGTCCGGCCGGTTTGTTCCGGCGACATGTACTCGAGCGTACCGACCATCATCGTGCCGTCGCTGCGGCGAGGCTGGACATCGATGCGTGACGCCAGGCCAAAGTCGCAGATCTTCAGATCCAGCGAGGCCGGATTCACCAGCACATTCTTCGGTGCGATATCGCCGTGGATGAACTGGTGTTCGTGCACTGCACCGATGCCGCGTGCAAGGCTGATGGCCAGGGACAAACGATCGGCCAGATCCAGCTGATCTCGCGCAATCAGCTGCGCAAGATTAATCGACTCGAAGTTCTCGAGAACCAGTACCAGGCCGCGTTCGCTTTCCTTCAGCGCCAGCGCACGAACAACCAGCGGCGAACGGATGGTCGTCAGCGTTGCGTACTCATGGCGCCATCGGGCCAGCAGCTCAGGCGCTGGCCGCGGATTATCGTGGAACTTCAAGACCACGCGCGCGCCTTCGTGCGTTGCCTTGGCAACGACCGTTTCGCCCGCAGCATAGATCACCTCTTCCAGGTCGAACCCAGTCGCGCGCACGTACTTCCTCCCGACAACCTGGGCGCAGATTGTACGCAACCCGAGTGCGCCCGCACCTTTTTGGGCGTCGCTACCCTCCACTGCTTCGGATCACGAGAGAAAGTGGCGGCGTTTCGGTCTCGGAACGATTGATCGGTCTGGCCGCGTAGCGAGACATTTGGTAACAAGTGATCACGGCGGCGCGCGATGCGAACTTGCCATGGCATGCTTCGCCCTGCTTTGCTGATCGTCACTACGAATGACTTCCTATCGGGCACCGTTTTGCGCAGCTGCCATCGTGGTATGGGCGCCGCAAGCCACTTCCGCGGACGCCAGCGTGGCGTTGGACGCGGTGGAAGTTCGTGCGCAGAAGCGTACGCAGTCGCTCGATGAGGTGCCGTTGTCGATGCAATGGATCGACGGTCTGGCCCTGGACGATCAAGGCATCAAAGACACATCGCAGTTGGGCGGTCAGGCGGCGAATGTCAAGGTCACTCAGAATACGGCCGAAGGAACGGCGCCGGCGATCACCATTCGCGGCGTCGGCAATCTGGACTACAACACCTCTACGACCTCGCCGGTTGGTATCTATGTCGACGGCGTCGGTGGCGGAACCGGGAATCGTCATCTGGTCAATTTGTATGATGTCGAATCCGTCGAAGTCTTGCGTGGTCCGCAAGGTACTCTGTTTGGGCGAAACACGACCGCGGGCGCCATTTTAGTGACGACGCGTCGCCCAGCGATGGATCGCGAGGGCTATGTCGATGCGGGCCTTGGCAGCGATCATGCGTATCGGCTTGGTGGCGCTCTGAATTTGCCCTTGTCTGAGGGCCTTGCGTTGCGTGCCGCCTTCGATCAGCGGCGCTACGACTACACCGTCAACAACCTGTTTCCGCTCGCGCCGGAACCCGGCATGCGGCAAACCGAAGCGCGTTTGTCGTTGCTGCTGGAACGCGACGAGGTAGAGGTTTATTTCAAGGCGCATGGCGAACAATGGGAGGGCGTTTCCAAACCCGTACGCCACATCGGTGTTATCCGGACGCTCGGCGTCGACGGAGCGCCACCGCAATTGTGTACCCCAGCTCAGGCAGGCACCACAGCGTGCACGGATCTGTTCGGCTTCAATGTCGGCACCAATCATTTTCAGGACGTGTCCGCCAACAGCAATGACTTCGCCGGGTTTCCACACCGCCGCGAAAGTGGCGGCGCGAATCTGAGTTTGACCTGGCCGCTCAGCGATCGTAGCTATCTGGTTTCGGTCACTGGCTTCAACGCGCTGGAGCGACTGCACCACTACAACGCCGACGCCAGCCCGGCTCGGCGCGTCGAGGGTTCGTTGCAGGTGGCGGGCGATCTGTGGACGCAAGAGCTCCGATATCACCACGAAAGCGGGCCGGCATACTGGATCGTGGGCGCGTATTACCTGGCAGAGCCGCTGACGCAGGATTTCTTTATCGATCTTTTTCGCGACTTCCGTGCGGACCCCGCGCTGTTCGGTAGCGCCGCACGGTTCGATTACGACAATCGAATCGACACGCGTTCGCAGGCCGGTTTTGCGAATCTCGATGTTGCGCTCGACGAGCGCACAACAGTCAGCGCCGGGCTGCGTTACACGCGGGAGAGCGTCGACTGGCGGGCGCTCGGGCGGGTGAACATCGCAACGGCAGTGAACGACCAGATTGGCACCACCATCCCGGCATGGGACTTCAATGGCGAAGTCGGCGATCACAATGTGTCCGGAAAATTCGCCCTGCACCACGCCGTTTCCGATCGCACCCGTGCCTGGGCCAGCTTGTCGCGGGGATTCAAGAGTGGCGGCTACAACGGCGCTATCGCGTTTTCGGCCGAAGAAGCCGAGCGCAACGAGTATGGCAGCGAAACGCTCAACGCTTTTGAAGTCGGCGGATTGTGGTACACCCATGACCGCCGGGCTCGCGTGCAAGCCGCGGCTTTCGTTTATGACTATCAGGACCAGCAAGTCTTCATGAATACGCCGTCCGTACGCCCAGGCGCACCGCCGCTGCAATTGCTCGACAATGTGGGTCAATCGCGAATCCATGGGGCGGAAATCGAAGTGCTGTGGCAGGCCGCCAGCACGCTCGATCTGCGATTCGGCATCGGCTGGTTGCCGAAAGCGGCGCTGGATGCCTTCGTCGACGCGCAAGGCAGAACCGTGCGCGGCAATCGTCTGCCGTTGACGTCCGAATGGAATGCCAATGCGCACGTCGACTATCGTGTTCCATCGGGCCCAGGCGAGTGGCTGCTGCAATTGAATGGCAATTACCAGTCCAAGTTCTATTCCGACCAAAATCAGAACGATTTCGCCAGCCAGGAAGGCTTTGGTCTATTGAATGCCAGAGTGGCTTACGAACATGGACCATGGACCGCGGCGGTGTGGGTTAAGAATCTGACAGACGAGTCTTACAGCCACATTCGCTTCGACTTGATCAACTTCCTCGGGCTTCTTCAAGACAATCGTGGCGAGGCCCGACAGTTCGGCGCGGATTTACGCTGGCGGTTTTGATGCGGAAGCCCTCAGGGCACGGCCGAACCAAACGACATTGGTGGCATCGGTCCAGCTTCTTAAGTATCCAGCTCTTCAAGCTTATCGCGGCAGTACGGCGACCGTAATTTCTTCGCGATCGTGATACAACTGCTTCGCCGTTATCCGCATGCCGCGTTTGCTGAGCGTCAGCAGTTCTTTGCGCGCCTCGATCCAGGCAGCGTGACGCTTCTTCATTGGCAGTTTCAGGTTAAAAATCGCGCCCCGACAGCGTCCCTGGCTCAGCCACTCGACCATCAGCGCGACGACACGCGAGGGTTGTTCGACCATATCGCACACCAGCCAATCCACGGGCTTCTTCGCTCGAAAGCGAAAACCATCCTCGCGCCGGTGCTCCACTTTTCCGCTCGCTAACAGGCGCGCATCGATTCGCCCGTTGTCGACAGCGACCACGTTTAGCCCACGTTGTACCAACTGAAAAGTCCATCCGCCCGGGGCCGCACCCAGGTCGACGGCGGTCATGCCCGGTCTGAACAGCCGTTCGCGGTCTTGAACTGAGAGCAACACGTGGATAGCTTCGTCGAGTTTGAGCGTCGAACGCGACGGCGCTGCGGGCGGAAACTTCAAGCGCGGTATGCCGCCAGGGAAAACGCCACCGCGCGCAATTCCAACCAGTGCCGAGGTGCTCGCTGTGAGCCAAACCACGCCGCGTGCACCGGCGGGTTGTTGCAAGTCTTGCAGACGCGTCTGCAAGGCCTTTGCCAACGGCGCCAGCGGTCGCGTGCTGTCGGCATCAGGATGCAGTACGACGACCGATGCGAGTGGCGCCAGTGCTGCGAGTGCGCCACGAATCGGCGTGACGCGATCCCGGGCATCCAACGACGGCAACTCGCGCGAGATTTCCATTGCATCGCGTGCGAAGACAAGATCGCGAAACGGCGGCAAGTGTTCGCACAACACCAGCCCGGGTTGCGGGCTGGACGCTGCGCCCAGCTCGGCGATCAGATCGGATTCGAATCCTGGTCTGCAGAGCAGTGCGAATGGCACAAGTTCAGGCCAGCGCAGCTTCAACGCCGCTGGTGAGCGATTCCGCGCTGGCACGAACACCGGCTGCGTGCAACAAGGTCCGCGGCAGAATGCGTTCGAAGTAAAAACGCACCGTCGCCAATTTTGCATCGCGGAATTCCGCCGTGCCCGCAAAGCTCGGCCGTGCGACGGCTTCGGCCTCGAGCGCCATGAAGTATGCAAATGTCACGTAGCCTGAGTAGTACAAGTAGTCGACAGCTGCGGCGCCGATTTCGTCCGCGTTTTGTGCTGCCCGCTTGCCGATTTCCTGGGTCAGTGCCTCCCACTCGCTGGCCAATTCGCCGACACGGCGCACATAGGTGCCCGCTTGCGGGTGGTCATGGTGAGTTGCACAGAACGCTGAGACATCGGCCAGGAAGTGGCGCAGACCCGCCGCCTGTTGCCCCATGATTTTTCGGCCGAGCAAATCCAGCGCCTGGATTTGCGTTGTGCCTTCGTAGATGGTGGTGATGCGCGCATCGCGCATCAATTGCTCGAGCCCCCACTCGCGCACATAACCATGTCCGCCAAGCACCTGGATGCCGTGACTTGTGCACTCGATGGCCAGCTCGGTCAGCATGGCTTTACTGATCGGGGTCAAGAACGACAGCACATCGTCGGCGCGTTTACGCGCTTGCGCATCTTCGGCCCTGGCAACCAGATCGACCTGTAGCGCCGAATAGAAACACAGCGCCCGACCGGCCTCGGCGATGGCTTTCTGAGTCATCAACATACGCCGCACATCGGGGTGCACGATGATCGGATCGGCCGGCTTGTCGGGCCGTTTAGCGCCCGACAGGGAGCGCATCTGCAAGCGGTCTTTGGCATACGCCAGCGCATTCTGATGCGACACTTCGATCAGTCCCAGCCCTTGCACACCAACACCCAGCCGCGCGGTATTCATCATGGTAAACATCGCGTTCAAGCCGCGATTGGGCTGGCCAATCAGGTAACCCACGGCGCCGTCGAAATTCATCACGCAGGTCGCCGAGCCTTTGAGTCCCATCTTATGCTCGATATTGCCTGCGGCAACGCTGTTACGTTCGCCCACGGAGCCGTCGCGTTCGACCTTGAACTTGGGCACGATGAACATGCTGATGCCCTTGGTGCCCGCGGGCGCGTCGGGAAGCCGCGCCAAAACCAGATGCACGATGTTCTGGCTCATATCGTGCTCGCCAGCGGTGATAAAGATCTTGGTGCCACTGATCGCATACGCATCGGCGCCCAGCGGTTCGGCACGCGTGCGCAGCAATCCCAGATCGGAGCCGCAATGCGGTTCGGTCAGACACATGGTTCCGGTCCATTCGCCCGACAAGATGCGCGGAATGAAAATCTCGCGTTGCCACTCTTCGCCATGGTGCACCAGCGCATCAACGGCGCCAGCCGACAACAAGGGATAGGTACCCCACGCGACATTGCACGACTCGATCATTTCCTTAAAAACATAGCCGACGCTTTCGGGCATGCCTTGCCCGCCATACTTTGGATCGCCACAAAGACCCGTCCAGCCACCTTCGACGAATCGGTTGTACGCATCCCTAAATGCCTGGGGTGTGGTAACGGCTTTGCTGTCCTTGTCGAAATGGCAGCCTTCTTCGTCGCCGATTTGATTCGTTTCGATCAGCACCTGTTCGCAAAATTTTGCGCCCTCATCCAACACCGCATCGACCAGATCCCGCGTGTGATCTTCGCCGCCAGGAAGGCTGTTCCAGACGGCAGGCGCATTCAGCACATCGTAAAGCGCAAAGCGCATATCGGCTAATGGAGCAGTGTATTTCATTTGGGATTCCTCAAAGTCAGGCGTTGACGATCAGCGATAAGAACCAGGTTTGCCCGGTGTTGGGCGAAGTCGGCCTTGGTATTTCACCGGGAACTTACGGCGCAACCGGTCGACCGTAAGTTCGCCTTCTAACACGTAGCGCATGGAGTCTCCCCCCGAAAGTGCGGCTAAGTCGGGCAGTTCGTTAACAGCAGCCAGATCAATGACGACGACATCGCCCGCGACGGGTGGCAGGGTCAGATTCAAGGACTGGCTGCCGCGCACGCCCGCGCTGCCGCCGGGCCTGAACTCAAAATCGAACTGCGTCACCGTGATCGGGTCGCTCGAAGGGCTGTCGATTCGTACGCGCGCCACAAATCGATCGCCGCGTTGTTCGACCTCCTGCACGCTGATCAGAGGCGGCCCGATGACCCGCTTCGGCGCGCCAGAACATGCCGTCAAGAGCAGCAACAAGCACAACGAAATGGCAGTTCGCATCACAGACCTCGCAACAACGCAAAGACGATATTCGACAGTGCCAGAGTCACCAGCACAAGCCAGGTGAACAAAACGCCCCAGAATCGGCCCGGGCTATGGCCAGCCGAGTGCGTCATGCCGACTGCGTGCATCACACGCGCCAGCACAAGAATGCCGCCACACACGTGCAGCACGAGTGCAGGGACCGCCAGACCCTCCGCCAAGGCAAGCAATATCAACACCAGTGGGATGTGTTCGATGGCATTGGCATGAATGCGAATTCGGCGTGCCAAGTCGCTGTTGTTGCCATCGCCAATGCCAACGCGCAATCGCCGCCGCATCGCCACGACACGATACGCAAGCACCAGTACAAGGATGCCGCATAGGCCGGAGTAGAGTGCAGTGATCGGTAATGTCATCGTTCGGCGGCCTGGCGCAGGTAGGCTCTGCATTCTGCATGAATGCGATGCGTATCGCCTCGCAAGCGAGGCCAGGACCTGCCGGTCGCTCTGCAAGTTGCGCCCATCTGTCGGAGTACGGACGATGATCCAAGCCGCGCTGATACAAGCGCTCAGGGGCGCAATTCGAAAGCCGTCAGCGCATGCCCTCAACGTGCTACTTGAGAATGCGTCTTTGCTCTGCACACGCCTCGATGAGCTGGGACAAACGGCGCGCTCGGGTTTGGGTCAGTCGGGCACTGACCACCCAATGAAGCATGACTCTCCGGTAGCTCGGTGGGCAGGATTCGAAGTATTTCCAAGCGCCAGTGTTTTGCGTGAAGACTCGCAACTCTGAGTCTTCCAGCTCGGCAGGTGCCTGCCTTTCAAACGCATAAACCCCCGTTTTGCGCTCTGTTCTCGCTTCGTAAGCCGCAATCCCGGACGGACACATGCGACCGTTCGCGAGCAGGGCCTCAACCTTCCGAACGTTGACAACGCTCCAGATCGAGCCCTTCTTTCGGGGGGTGAAACGAACCTGGTACGAACTGTCGTCAATCCGCTTGCGCACGCCATCAATCCAGCCGAAGCACAGAGCTTCGTCGACGGACGCGGGCCATGTCATGCTGGGTTGTCCGGTTCCGATTTTGCGGAAGCCTACGATCAGTTCGACGGCGGTGCCGTGATTCGCCTCAAGCCAGACACGAAAATCTGCGGCAGTTTCGAAAAACGTCGGTGTCATTGTCAGATAGGCTTCGGGTTGCCTGAGGGTATCTCGCCTACCTGGCGATCTGGGTGCCCAGGGTCGCAAAACGGATCAAAGGTTGTGATGCACACATTTTGCGCCCGTGAGGCCAGTCGAGAATGGGCTATGCGTCTTCTAAAAGTACTCGGATCTCAACGGTTCCGCCAGCTTCGTCATTCGGATTGCCTTGTAGAACCTCCCTCGCCTCTTCCTCGTCCTTAGCTTCGACACGCATAAATCCATCAATGCCGAGTTCGGACGGCGATGGCCGCGAGCCCTTCTTGAACTTCCAGCCTTGACCGATTGAGCTACCTCCGCCGAAGCGTCCTGTTGCCTTCAGCCGGGCGAGATAGTCGCCCCACCTTTGATCGTCATTTGCCAACTCTCGAGTGACGACGTCGTTGTACATGAACACGATGAATCCGGGCACAGCCATCTCCTTCAGCAATCGTTGCATCAAGTATTCGCTGAAGTACGCGCTGTTTGCCAGATGCCACCATACGTCGAAGAAATGGCGGCACAGGCGTACGGAACGACAGGCAAACCGGGAATCGAGACTGTGGTCATGGACAGCCGTCCGCCGATGCTTACGCGATTTTGCTGTGCGCGAACGGCGTTCAAACGTTCCAGACAAAGGAGATCAAAACAGCTAAAAGAACATTGCCGCGACGATGTAATTCAAAGGGCAGTGAAACACCTTTTGCACCCAACCGGCATGGCTTGGTGACCGGCATGCGTGGAATACGCAACCTCCGATTGATCCCTAAAACCAAGGCAACCATAATGGTTCCATTATGAACGAGGTCATTCATGCCCACAACGTTGACGCTGAAAGGCATACCGGACGATGTGTACGAGCGCCTGAAGGCCACGGCCGAATTACAGCGCCGCAGTTTGAATAGTGAGGCAATCGCTTTGCTCGAAGCGGCGTTGTTGCCACGAAAGCCGACGGCGGCCGACCGGATTGCGCGCGCGCGCGCGCTCCGAGAGTCGTTGCCGGTGGAACTGTACGCGGCGGAACGCATCGACAAGTTTAAACGCCAAGGCAGACGATGATCGTCGTCGATACCAACGTCATCGCCTGTCTATTTCTTCCGGGCGACTTCACCGAACGCGCCGAGAGACTGTTGAGCACTGATTCGGATTGGATCGTCCCGCATCTATGGCGCAGCGAGTTCCGCAACATCCACGCGCTCCACATACGCACGAACTTGCTGTCGTTCGAACAAGCGTTTCAGATTCAGCGCGAAGCAGAAGAACAACTGGCGGACCGTGAGTACGACGTAGATTCTTTTGAGGTCCTGAACCTTGCATCGCAAAGCGGACACTCCGCCTACGATTGCGAGTTCGTCGCGCTCGCCAAGCGCCTACGCGTCAAATTGGTTACGGCAGACGCGAAACTGCTGAAGTCGTTTCCAGCGGATGCTGTCGATCTTCGCGCGCTTGCTTGAGATCGCTCGCGTGGGTATTGGCTATCATCCGGGCGCAGTCCGAGAGAGGGTTTGCCGATGCCCGAAGTTCAGCCTTCGATGTCGGTTGCCGAGTACCTGGCGTTTGAGGAACAAAGTCCGATCAAACACGAGTATGCCGCCGCGTTACGGATCGCTAAGCCAATGACCAAAGAACTCGAAACCTTTGTTACCGCCTGGCGCGAGGTCTCGCCGATCCTCGAAGCGATACGCGATGAGGAACTGCGCTCCACGCCGCTGCCGGTGGCGATGGCGCAACTGTCCAGCATGATCGACTCCGCCGTGTTCTTAAAGCCGCTGTCGGACAGCTCGGGCCTGGTTGAAATGCAGCGCATTTTCGCCAAGCTGCGATGAACGTCCTGATCGATGCGGCGATAGCGGTGCAGCGAGTGCTGGAAGAAGCCGGCATCGGTTTTTGCTTCATCGGTGGCTTTGCCGCACAACGCCATGCCGAACCTCGCGTCACGCGCGATGTCGATGTCGCCGTGCTCACCGGTCTGGGCAACGAAGCGCATGTTATCGACGTCTTGCTCGCGGCCTTTCCGGCGCGGCGCGGCGACGCGCGCGCTTTCGCCGAGCGCTATCGCGTGCTGCTGCTCAGCACGGCAGCTGGTGTCGGTATCGACGCCACGCTCACCGCGTTGCCCTTCGAGGCGGACATGATCGCCCGTTCATCGTCGTTCGAATTCGCGCCAGGCGTTTTGTTGCGAACCTGTTCGGCCGAAGATTTGCTGACGATGAAGATCTTCGCCGGTCGCCCGATCGACTGGCGCGATGTCGAGATGGTCTTGCGTCGATACGGCCCGGACGGCCTCGACCTCAACGCCGTCCGCACCGCTGTCGCGCCGTTACTGGCCGCCAAAGACGATTCGCACGCGATGGGCGAGTTCGAACGCTTGTTGGCGCGAATGACGCCTTGAGCCGGCGAACGCCCGCTACGGCCTCGCGGTCCCTCACTCGTCCCTGAGGCGAATCCAAACCCATCGGGCCAGATCCAGCTCGAACATTGCGTCGTTGTCGCTTTGCACATCATCGCCATGCTCGATGCGACCACCGAATACGCGGATGCGCCCGGTCGGCGTCCGCACTGCGCGGTGCCTGTAGATCGATCCTGGAGAGTCGCCGCTGGTTTCCAATCGGGTGATGCGCAGCGTGCGCGTGTCGAGTGCGAAAACCTGCGTTACGCCGGGAACGCGATGGTGCCTGTAGCCGAGCGAGCCGATAAGGTAGATCGTGTCGCCCACGAGCGTGGCCGTGTGGAAATCGGTCGGCGGAAAAACCGCATCTGGATAGCCATAGATCTCGATGCGACCATCCGGGTAGTGCACAAACACATCGTTGTAGATGCAGAAGTCCGGGTCATAGCCATCCTCGTGTTCGCCCGCGACCTGGATGATTCGCCCGTCGGGCAGAAAACTGATGGACTGACCGAATCGCTCCGCGCACCACACCGGATGCTCAATGGACGACGGTTTGTCGCTGAACTGCGTTCGCGCCAGCCAGGCACTGATCCCGGATCGCACCATGGCCATCCAGAATGGATCGTCCATGCGCTCAGGATTGCTCACACCGAAGCGCCGTTGCGCGCCGTGCCAGAACGCCTCGGACGTCACATTGAGCTGGCGGAAACAGGGTTCGGCGGGCAGACCCACCAGCGCACGCCGAATCTCGAACTGCAGGATGTTCGGGTCCGCGCCAGCGTCGAGCAACGCCCGTGCCGTCGTCACCTCACGACAGCGGTACAGTGCGTTGAGATGGTCCTGATGTTGATCGGGATCGTGCCCGGCATCGAGCAGCGCTCGCACCGCTTCGAAGCAGCCGCTCTCGCACGCGCGAGCCAACGCCGATTTGCCGTGTTTATCCGAGTCCAGCAATGAGAAGCCTTGCTCGACCAGCCAAGACAACATCGCGACGTTTTGCATTTCGATGGCATAGAACACCGCCGGCTTGCCACAACGTCCACGGGCGTTGCGCGCCACACCATGCAGCAGCAACAGCTCAACCTTGTGCTGATCGCCTGTTTGAATTGCCAGCAGCAACGGCGTGCGCTGCCGTCCCGTCCTTCCGCATCTTCGCCTGCGTCCAGGGCCGCGTTGACGTCCGCCAATGTGCCCAGCGCGATGGCCCGATGCAGCGCCGACCATTTCAGCGGCGTCGGACGCGCGCCGGCCGCCAGCAAACAACGCACGCCTTCGAAGTGGCCGATGTTCGACAGGACCGACAAGGCGGATTCGCCATATTGAGTGACCACATCCAGCTTCGCGCCCCGCTCGATGAGCAAGGCCAGTAACGGCAGCAGCTCCTCCTGCGTTCGCCACGTTGCGCCATACGCAGCGTCAATCAGCACCGAGCCGCCATTGCGCGAGACATGAATGTCCGCACCCGCATCCAGCAGCAATCGCGCCTTGCGAACATCGCAAGCCGCCAACGCAAACGACAGCGGCGTGCGGCCGCGGTCGTATTCGCGCTGCGCGCCGATGTTCACCTTGGCACCCGCATCGATCAGCGCCTGCAAGATCTCCGGACCCGATTGCGCACTACTCGCCGCGATCATCAGCGGCGTCAGGCCGGCAGCGTCGAAGCGATTTAGTGCTTCACCGTGCGCTAGCGCGACGACAGTTTCGAGATCTCCGAGGTCGGCAGCTCGATGGAGTGCGTCTAGGGGTTTCATTTTGGGCAAGAATCCAGCTGTGATTCGCGACTTTTTAGGCCAATCCGTTGCACATGCGTTTCGCGGTGTCGACCGATGACCAAAAGCATCTTTAGTCGGTTTGTAGAGCTGCACTCAGCGGTGGACTGTCAGACCAAATGGACATATACCGCGCCGAGGAATCACCTCGCGGCCGTGCGATAGCTGCGGATCCTTGCTCGGTGGAATCGATGTTGAAATCGTAGTTGATGAAATCCATCCGTATCGGTATCTCGGCAATCACTCGACCTCGAAGTCGAACCAGCCACGCCGTTTGAAGGACGAGAGCCCACCCCGAATGAAACTTGACGGCTAGTTCGTCCGCCGAGAGATCGAACTCAAAGCGCGCGGTCGCACGATCCAGCGCGAGACGCTCACCGCGCACCAACGCTGATGCAGCAAGCCAGCTTTCAATCTCTTCGAACTCCAGATCACCGAGTGGTTCTCGATCGAGTTTGATCGAACAGAAGTCCGCGACCCAAGACAGCGACTCTAAGGCCTCTATCGTTCGAAGATGGCTTCGAAACGCAGCGTCGGCAATAGATTGCGATGGTAGCGTGATGCTTCGGCGAATGGTCGGATGCTGAAGTAGCATCAGTTGAGGGGATAACCCTTTTTCTCTGGAGTGCAACAGCGCGCTGATGCCACGTAACTTGTAAAGATCATCGGCAGAGCCCGCGAGGATCTTGTCGAAATCAATCGTGATGTTGGCGGTCATGGGCTCGTCGTTGACCATGCCGAACGTGAATCTGCAGCGACAGACCAGAAGGTCCCCGTCGGTTGCGAAAATCCATTCGGCACCGGCCTTCCCCTGGTGGTGACTCACTGACAGAAGTAGCGCTTGTTCAGAACCGATATTGACAATCCCGCGGCCAGTCCAGATCGGCGACGCCAGGATAGTTAGCTGCCCTACCGCTCCAGGACCAAAGATATCTTCGACGACTCTTGAACCCTCCATAGTCAATGAGCCTGGGAGATCGAGGCTGCCTCCCCATTCGAAAAGATCGCGAATCCGAACTCCCGTAGGTTTGGAGGTTTTGATGTGAAACGTCAGAGGGACCGGTTCGTCCTTCGCGTAAATCGCATACCTCTCCCCACGCTCCGTCAGCGTAGCCTTCACACGAAGACGAGGATCGACTTCCGCATAGTACGTTTCCAATTCCGAAGCATGTCCGCTGAGCCGGGGTGCTAGCTTCAAGGCTCCACGGGCTTTTGCTTCGTTCAAGGCATCCCAGAGCTTTTCCGGGCACGTTTGCGCGAGATGAGCGAATCTGGATGCTTCGTCCAACTGCACACGCAACGGGTTGCCTTTCAAGAACTGCTGATTAGTTCGAAACAAGGGCTCGAGGTATACCCAATAAATCTGGTTTGCGTGCCGATCGTAAGCAAACAGGAAAGCCGGGAGCGGCTGGTCGCGCAATCGACACGCCGCTGCGTGTTCCAGCGTGACAGAAGCCTTCTTGGCACGCATCGATTTTATCTGTGCTGCAATCACTGCACCGGGTGCAGAGTCTGGAGCAGTCGTCTGAACGACGAGGTCAACACCTTCGTCCGGCTCGGGTTTATTCGAACTCCATTCCCAAAGTTGGAACTGGCCTCGAACCAAGCTCTCTGTGCTCACACCTACGAAATTGTTCTTGCGGCCTTGTGCGGCTTTTTTCATATTTAGGGTCATCTTCGGAAAGTTATCGGACCGAGACGGTTTGCTGTGAGCCGGTCGTGATCCGGGAGACTGTTATCGAAGCAGAACGAATTGTCCAGCAACTGGTTCGACCTCACGGACGCCGGGCGCGATGAATCGCGCCACTACGCAGCCCTGATACTGCAGGAGCGCCATTGATGGCGCCCGCGCTCTCGGGTCATTCACCGATGATTCGTGTCGGCACCCTCCTGTCTTCGCCCACAAAAAAACCGCCTTGCGGCGGTTTTTTGGTTGTTGCGTTAGCGGATTCGCTACGCGGCTTTCTTCTCCTCCGCTCCCGCTCGCCGGGACTTGCTGAAGCGGTTGCCGAGATCGCGTCTCAGCACATCCAGGCCTTCGCTACGGCCAACGAGTTTGAGCAGGCCGTAACCTTGCATCGCAACGCTCATCGCATCGCCACCTAAGGCCATTGCGGTGTCGTTGCCGCGTTGCAGCAGGCGTTCCAGGCGACCCAAGCGAGGCAGCAGCCGATCGCGGGACTGCAAATCGTTCACCGCATCGGCGACATCGATGTTGGGTGGGATGATTTGCGGGTTGTCCGCGAGCATCTGCAGCGATTGGCGACAGAAGGCCTCGGAGCGGTCTCCGAGTTTCACCATCCGCGCCTTGTCGGCGGGGGTGAAGGCCTGCAAGCTGGACATCTGCTCTTCCAGTTGCGTCAACGCCTGATCGATCAGGGCGAATTGCTCTTGGCTCAGGTTCAAGGTAGCGAAGTTCTGCATTGTATTTCTCCATGTCATCTTCAGTACTCCCCGGCGCCATCGCCGAAGAGGCGTGCCAACTCGGCACGGGTGACATTTGAACGCTCGCCCGTCTCATATCGTGAGACAGGAAACGACCGTTCGTCGGGAAATGCGCAAATTCAGCGGCACCGCGGATGGAAAGCTCCAGAAACGACGGCGGTTTGCGAGTCGCCGCTGGCGTGTTTCGCGGCGGCGATGGCGCGAATTGGGTCAGCCGTATCTCGGTTCGCGCCACCGATGCCGCGTTTCGCGGGATCGATGACGCCGGCGAGCGAGGTGGATGGCGCATTGGCGGACGTCGATGACGCGTTTCGGGGCACCGGTGGCGCGCCGACTACGAACAACGACGCGTTTTCGGACATCGGCGGCGCGTGGTCTAGTCGTCGGTGCTGCGTTCTGCGCCATCAATGGCAGATTTTGGCTGTCTCTAGCGCGTTGCCGAGAAACGCACTTCCTGTCCGCCCATGCTGAAACGACCGCCACCAATCGAGACTGGGCCGCGCCATTCGCGCAATCGCGCTGCGATCTCAGCGCTGCTGGTGGGTCGGACGACGGACGCTACCTTGAAGGCTTCGATCTGGCTGACATCGTGGATCAGGATGTCGCGATTGCGCGGCTGGCTGCAGGCTGCCAGTGCCCCTGTCGCCAGCAGCAATTGTCGACGACGACGATCCAACTATCCGTTCCTCACTGCAACATACCCGCTCTGCGCATCGCCTGCTCGGTTTTCGCTTTCGTCCAGGTTTGCTCATCTGAGCACTCCTCTTCATCGCATTCGATATACGCATTCGGCAGCGGCAGGTGAACCCCATCGAATACCAGATGCGCGTCGCCATCCAGTACCGCGCTGTCGACTGCCTTTGCGCCCATATCGAGAAGCGCTTCGCTGCCATAGGCTTCCTCCAATATGGCGATCAGCGGCTTGTGTGGTTCTGAAGAACTCAGAGCTTGCGCCCAATACTGGGCCAACGCGTGGCGCGCGTAAGCGCGCATGCCGCCAGCGACAAATGCGATGTCGGCATCGCTGATCTCGTTGCGAAACGGATACTCATTTCCGTACGGCTCTAGCGTCCAAGGCCTGGCGATCTGGGTTTCGGGCAGCGGAACGGCTGCGCCGGCAGCCGCGGCGCGCAGCCGACTGATGGTCAGTGCCCGGCTTGCATCGGCGCTACGCAGTTGCGCCGATTCCAATTCCGCGAGCGCCAGATTGGCCTTGCCGTTGCGCACCAGAAGTGTGGCCAAGAGATCTTTGATCGACGTCGATTCGCGGACTTCCACGGCCAGCTTGTCGTTCCACGCCTGGGTGATGTCCAACGCGAGCGCAGCCGTTGGGCCAGGCATCGCTGCTTGCAAGCGCCAGACCACGGCGTACTGAACGTGTCGCGACCAGAGCGATCTGAAGCGTGCGTCGCCGAGGATGGCCTGGGTGCCCTTCAAGCGCTCCATCGCGGGGCGCGCATCGAGCGCCTTAAGTGCCTTTTCCAGCTGCGCTTCGAGCGCTTCGCGTTTCTTCGAATCGGTCTCACTAAGTGGTTCAGGGCAAGTGCCACCGTTCGTCAAGAAACTGCGCAGCACTTGTGTCAACGCTGTGGCGGTTTCGCGACTCAGTGCCTTGGTGGTTCCGCAATCGGCATTGCCCGAGAAATCGCACTCGCTCGCTGGCAGCGGCAGATCGACTCCAAGAAATTGAATCGACGCCGGCAGATCACTCGACAACGACCGCAGCGCGTCCGTATAGGAGCGTTGCGCCATCATCGCTGGAAAGCGCTCTTTGACCAGTTCATCGAGTTGGTAGTCGCTATGGTCGACGCAGCCGTTCAGTGCGGCGGACCACTGTCGGCGCAATCGCAGCGCCAACTCGCCGTCAACGCCGAGATTGCCGCGAACTACCGCAGCCTCGAACGGATCGCCGCCGCTGGCTGATTCGCACTGCGCCTGCATCGGGTTGTAAACTGTCGGAACCGACATTCTCGGCCATTCACCAATGGCCGGAACGGTGCCAGTTTTCAGCCACACTTCGACCAGATCCGAGCAACGATCGGTGCACAGCGTCCCGCCAGCAGCAAGAGCCGCTCTTGCACTCGCGAGTGCCCGATCCATTTGGCCGTTCAAAAGCTGCGCTTGCGCCGCCAGGGCGAGCCACGGCCCGCTTTGCGCCACTTCGGGAATTCGCGCGAACACGTCATCGATCGTCAGCGACGCTTGCGTTGGAGGCGAGCCGTCTGCCGTCACAAGAACCCATGTCAACGCCTGGAACAACGCGGACTCCTGCGCGTCTCCCTCAGGTACCAACTGCCGCAGCGCCGCGTCGTCCGCGCTGTCGACCCATTGCGCCAGCCTGGCATCCATCGATTGCTCGTTGCTTGAGGTCAGTGCCTCGACAAACGCCATTGGGACTTTGGAATCTTCCTCGACCTCCTTTGTCGACTCGCTTGCTACGACCGGATTCGACATCAGTAAGGCGAAGGCAAGTGAGTAAAGGGCGCGCATGGTCACCAGTCGATCGAAAGTCAACCCGATGATAGCCCCGCGCGAGGCGCACGCGCCGCGGTGCCGCTATGAGCGAGAGGCTGGATCGTACGCCTGCATCTGGTCATAGCGGCCGGGAACGTAGTTGTGACCGATACCGGCGCCTACGCATCAGCCGACAAAGCCGTGCTGCTCGATCCGACTGACCGTGTTTGGCAAGCCGATCGCTTGAGCCAATTACGCCGATCGTATGGATCGCTACTCGCTATCGAATTGCGCGACGTACTTGGGCTTTACAAACCAGGAGTGGATGCGGGGCGGACCCGGAGGCCCGCCCCGTCTTTGTTGGTTATTGGCAACCTTCGACGGCGATATTGTCGATGCCCCACCCGTTGGGTACATCGCCAACGGTATTGCTGTCGGCCGTCGAGCGGAAGCGCAGTTGCACGGCTTGCCCGGCGAATTCGTCGAGCAGGAAGCGCGTGCGGATGGCCGTAGCAGCGACGGGTTGTCGACACCAGGCCTCGGTTCCCTGCGCAGGATTACCGGTCGATAGCGTACCGAGGTAAGGATCGGTCAGATTGCGTGCATTGCCGAGCGGCGTAAATGCGCCGCCGTTGACGCTGATTTCGACATGTCCGCCATCCCAGCAATCGGTGCTGCCATCGACCTCATATTGGTGATACGCATCGAAGCTCAGGAAGATCGGCCGTTGTGCTGCGGGCGGCAGATTGATCGTCGGCGAGGTCAAGCGCTGATCGGCGGTGGTACCGGAATTTCCCGCATACCATGCGCGCGTTGGCAAGCCAGTATTGGCAGGCGGAATACGTTTTGACCATGCCGTGCCTGCATCGCCAGAGACCGACGCGGTGACCCAAGCCACGGTATCGCCTTGTACATCGTCGCTGAAGGCGCTCGTGAGCGTGGTGCCGGCAGGGCATGCACCGGGCGTGCCGACGGTGAACTGACGGACGGCCGACGTCACGTCGCCGCAGCTGTTGCGACTGCGTACGCGCCAGCGATAGGTGGTGCCAGACGTCAGCGCGACAGAACTCGTCAGCGATGTCGTGGTGGTCGTGCCGCTGAACACGATGTTGTTGAACGCCGCGTCGGTCGCAACGTCTACGATGTAACTCAGCGCGCCCGCGCTGGCCGCCCAGGTAAAGGTGGGGCGTATGGCGAACGTTGTCGTGGCATCGGCTGGCGCGGTCAGAGCAGGTGCCGCTGGCGAATCAGCCGAAACGACAATGTTCCCTTGACCCGTGCGATTCAGCGGAGCGGAAGCGCCGTTCAGGGTGAACGGATAACTACCCGGCGCCAGCGCGTTCGCGCCATTGAGCGACGCGGTTGCGGTTGCGCCTGCGCCGATGCTCGTCGGCGCGAACGATGCGGTGACGCCGCCAGGCAGGGTTCCGGCGGAAAGCGCTACGCTGCCACTGAAACCACCGAGCGCACCAACCCGAACGGTGGAGGTTGCTGCGTTGGCGCCGGTGCCGCAGGCGGCGACGTCCCCAACCTCCAAAACGAAATCAGGTTGACCACAACTTGGGAACGTAAACGCGCAAACACGCGTATTCCAAGTGCTGAAGGATGTTGTTGCATAGAACTCGTTGGTGAACCAGAAGGTGCATTGATTCGAAGGATCCACCGACATCGTTGCGTAGTCGCCCCAACGCGCGCGCCCACTGAAAGTTCCGGTCTGTGCGCCGGTATTCGCTGGCGTGCAGGTCACTTCGTCGCGCATCGTGCCGGCCGAATCCGTTCGCAGCCGCCCGGTGTACCGAACTTCAGGATTGACCGCGCTGCTCGATGCGTTGTAACCCATCGCGAGATTGCCGTTGGCGTCGATGTTGACGCCGCCCATCCAGCGGCTTGTGGTGTCCGGCGCATAGGTGCCTTGATCGACGATGCGCTTGTTCAGCGCGGTCGCCGCTGCCGGGCTGGGTGTCACATCCTCAAAGCCGCTGCTGAACAGCGCATCGCCCGATCCCTGAGTGGCCGAAGAGGTGAACCCGAACTCGATCCATCGCGCACCTGCCTGATCGGCGCCCACATCAACCGCGTGGTGGATCACGCCGCGCGCCTCACGAGGACCGTTCGGACCGAAGGATCGCAAAGCCGCCAGGTACATGGTGTTGCCGCCGAAGTCATCGAGCCGCTGTGTGGCACTCAGCTGCGGGATGCCTGCCAGACCAAGCGTAAACGGGTTCGAAGCCAGCAGCGTCGGCGCGTTGACGAAGCTGGTTGTCCCGGCCGCCCAATCTACGCACATATCCCAAATTCGATAGCCGCTGCCATTGGATTGGAAGTGCACAAACATCGGGCAGGCGCCGGCTGGCATTGGATTGACGCCCTCCAGATGAAACGGAATCGCACCAAATGCCGAAATACCGCCGACGCGGATAAACTGCGCCGACTGCCCATTCAACATGCGATCGCGCTCCACCAGTGCAAACGACGCACCGACAAAGCTCGACGCCGTGTTGAACTCATGCATCGTAAACACATAGGCATTTTGCGAGCCATCATTGCTGACCCACACGCCCATCTTGCCGTAGTCATTGAATGACGGATAGGAGAAGGCATAGCGGTTATAGGTGCCAAGCGGATCGGCTGACGTCGACACCGCGACACACTGCAGCCACGGCGCCGTGGCGATGGCGGTGAAAGCAAACTGGCTGACAATCCAGCGCTGTGCGATATCGTCGAACAGCACCAGCGGATCGCCGCGATTGGTGCTCTGGCACAGGCCACCGAAACCGGCGAAAAACGAATTGCCGGGCGTGGGTCCGCTCAGGAGCGAGCCATCCGTCTTGGAAAACAGGGCCCATGAGGTGTTGACCCACTGGAAATAGTGATTGGGTCCGACTTCACCGGTGGTATCGGGCGGCACCCCGCCACCACCCAGGCCAATGCGCAGCGCATTGAACTGCACGGAGGTCGCCGGCATTGGATCGCCCGAGGGTGCGCGCTGAGCGCTCGTGAACTCACCATCTTCGCGAACTGGATGCAAATCGGCGAAATCGAGAATCTGATTCGGCACGATGTTGTCGCTTGGGTCGGTCTGGCGCGTCGGGCCCATTTCGGCCACGATATCGCGCATCGGACGCGACACATCCCGGTGCACTTCTCGTGCCACCGTGACTTCGAGGTTACCCTCATTCTTAACCGCCGGTCCAGCCAGCGCCGCTGCACTGAACAACGTCGCCATCACCCCAAATCGCCACATAAGTTTCCCCTAATTCGCTGCCGCATTTGCGCGGCGAAGCTCGGCTTCCAAATAGGTGCGTGTGTCGCTACGCAAATGCACCTGTTCCAATACCCGTGTTATCACAGCGGCGCGATCCCGACCCTGACGCCCGACCAGCGCAACCGCCAGTTCGGCAAATACTGGTGGGGCCCCGACCCATCGTTCCAGTACTTCGGGCGCTACTGTATCAGGCCGACCGCCGACCACTGTCAATGCCGCAAACGCCAACTGCTGAAAACCTGGCTCATGCAGTGTTTCCAGCGGCAAATGGGCGAGTAACGCCGCCGCCGACGCGCTGAACCATTCCTCCCCTAGGACCGGCTGTCGATCATGCGCAAGCAGCAGCAGACGCGCGCGGCCGGCGGGCGGCGCAGTCGGCGACGCGATAAAGTCGCGAATTCTCTCGATTTCAGCCGGCGAATAAGGCGACAGACGATCGGCGCGCAGCGCTAACTCACCCGACCAGAGGTCGGCCATTTGCGCATCGCCGCTGTTCAGACCGGCGAGCACGCGATCGCGATAGCCCGGTTTCGCGGCCAGTTCCAAAGGATTGGACAACAGGAGCTCACGCTGCGCCGCGTTGTCGCGAAACAGCGCCAGGCTCACACCCTCAAAGGACAGGACATGCGCGCGCTCGCGATTGCGGACCAGAGTGCGGGGCTTGGCGCCTTTGGTCAGGTCACTGAAAAACACCAGGTAACCGCGGTCGACCGACAAGGTTTTCAGTGGACCGGGATCGACCAGCAGTGCGATCTCGCCGTCCGCATCGCCACGCAAGGTCTCTTTGACCGCAAACCGGATTTTTCCCGCGTCCCGGTCGATGCCGACGATATCGCCGGCGGCGACCTGCACTTGCCCACTGCTCATCGCTAACAGCGGCGGCTGCAAGTCGACTGCACTCGCAACATTCGTGCAGAGCATTGCCAGCAGCAACCAGATCACGTGCTTCATTCGCTCAGCGCCTTTGCATAAACCTCGAAATACAGATCGTCCCGCCGGGGTTCGCCGAAACGCGGATCGCCATAGGGAAATGGCTTGCGCTCGCCGGTGCTGGCGTAACCGCGGCGCACATACCAGGCGATCAATTCTTTGCGTGTCCAGATCACGCTCATGCGCATGGCATCGCATTGCCATTGCTGACGCGCGAAGCCTTCGCAGTGCGCCAGAACGGCCGCGCCGACGCCGCCTCCTTGCAACGTCGGCACAACTGCAAACATGCCGAAGTACGCGCCCGTCCCCTGGCGCTCGATATGCGCGCAACCGAGCATCGTCTGATCGCGCTCGACGACGACCACGAGCGAGTCGGGTTTCGCCAGCGTTGCATTCAGACTTTCCGCATCGATGCGTTGACCACCGAGCAGATCGGCTTCTGTCGTCCAACCTTGACGTGATGCATCACCGCGATAGGCCGACTCGACCAGTTGCACAAGCGCCGAAACGTCGCTGGCTTCGGCGAAGCGAAACGTCAGTGCGTTCAACCCTACCCTCCGATCGGCTGGTAATGTTGCTGCACGTAGTTTTCGATCATCGCGACGAACTCCTCGCTGATGCGCTCGCCGCGTAGCGTCGCCACTTTGACGCCATCGACAAACACCGGCGCGCTGGGCGCCTCGCCCGTGCCGGGCAGGCTGATACCGATATTGGCGTATTTGCTTTCGCCCGGGCCGTTGACGACACAACCCATCACCGCCAGCGTGAGATTCTCGACGCCGTCGTAGCGCAGCCGCCATTCGGGCATGCGCTCGCGCACATGGTCTTGAACGGTCTTGGCCAGTTCCTGGAAGAAGGTGCTGGTGGTGCGCCCGCAGCCGGGACACGCCGTCACCATCGGCGTAAATGCACGCAGACCCATCGTTTGCAGCAATTCTTGCGCGACGATCACCTCGCGCGTGCGCGACTCGCCGGGCTCTGGCGTCAGCGAAATGCGAATGGTGTCGCCGATGCCCTCCTGCAGCAGCACTGCGAGCGCCGCTGTGGACGCGACAATGCCCTTGCTGCCCATACCGGCTTCGGTCAGACCCAGGTGTAGCGGATAGGTACAGCGTTGCGCCAGTGCGCGGTACACGGCAATCAACTCCTGCACGCCGCTGACTTTGCACGAGATGATGATCTGATCAGCGCCCAAACCAATTTCGCGGGCACGTTCCGCGCTGTGCAGCGCCGAATAGATCAAGGCCTCGCGTGCCACCGTCGCTGTGTCGGATGGCGCCTCGCTGGCCGCGTTTTCATCCATCATTTTCGTCAGCAGCGCTTGATCCAGGCTGCCCCAGTTGGCGCCGATGCGCACTGGCTTGCGATATTCGATCGCCTTTTCGACGATGGTCGCAAACTGCACATCGCGCTTGGCGCCAAAGCCGACATTGCCTGGGTTGATGCGGTACTTCCCCAGCGCTTCGGCGCACGCCGGATGGCGCGTCAGCAGCGTGTGACCGTTGTAGTGAAAATCGCCGATCAGCGGCACGTCGATCGCACGCTGCGCGAGTTTGTCGCGGATCAGCGGCACGGCCGCGGCTGCATCTTCGTTGTTGACGGTGAGTCGCACCAGCTCCGAACCCGCGCGCCATAGTTCAGCAACTTGTTTGACGGTGCTGTCGATATCGGCCGTGTCCGTATTGGTCATTGATTGGACCACGACCGGCGCCGAACCGCCGACCAGGACTTTGCCGATTCGCACCGCTTCACTGGACCGGCGCGACAACGCGCCGTATGCGTCTACACTGACGACCATATTTCGTCCAGTTCCGACGCAGGCGGTGCCTCTGGCGCACCCAGCACCGGCGTAGCGGCATGTTTGCCAAAACGGAACTGTTTAAAAGCACCGGTATTTTCCAGCAGCTCGAGATTCTCCAACGGCTCCAGAACGCGGCGCTCCTCAATGCCCAGCGGATCTTGCAGGCGCAACAGCTCAAGCCCGGCAGCGGCATCCATGATCGAAGGCACCAACAAGGTTGAGCTCTGATCGCCTTCGATCGCCAAGGGCGCCAGCAACAACGCGCGCAGAATGACCCGGCTAGAATTAGCTTCGCCTGTGGCACGCACCGCCGCCGGCTCGACGCGCCGACTGAGCAGCTGGATACCCGCCTCAAGGCTTTCGGTCGATCCACCCTTCAGCCAGCGCAGCACGCCCACCAGCCAATCGCGCTCGTCGTCGTCATCGCTGATCGCCGCCAGTACCACGAGTTCGCCCACCTTGGCCTTAAGGCCTTCGGCGTTCTCCCAAATGACACGATATCCGCCCAGGCTCTGGTCGATGACGCGCACCCGGGCTGGCAGCGGAATCTGCGATTCGGAGCTGGTCTGTGCCCATGCCGCCGAGCGCTCCCGATCGGACAGCGCAACGCCGCCCGACAATTCGGCCGCGAACTCCTTAAAGTCGAGCTTCTGAGCAGCCAGATAGTGCACGGCATGCAGGCCGATGCAGGCCTCCATCCGGTGGTTGGCTTGCAACCGCGGATGGGAACGTTCGCCGGAAAAACTCCAGGCGGTGATCAGTTTATCGACAACATCGGCAGCGATGTCCGGCCCATGTCCCAATCGCCCACGGACAGACACCGGCGCATCGATCCCTGGGCGCACTTGCATCTGGCTCTTCAAGCTGAGCACGAGCTGCGAGGTATCCAATCGCCAGAATGGCGATTGCGGCTCCGCACGGGGCGACATCGGCGGCGAATCCGATCTCGGATCGATCACGAAACTCCCGCCCGATCCCAGCTGATCGATACGGACCTGACCCGCCCATATGCGCGCAGCAGCTTCGACATCAACAATCTCCTTCTGCGTCAGCCGGTAAGGATTGCCAATAAAGGACAGTAGCGCCTGGATGTACATGGTTTCGCCGCTGAGCGTAACGCCAGCGAATTGACCATCGCTTTGACTCTTATCCATTAACTGCACATCGAACCCGAAGGCAGCCAGGCGGTGCAACAACGCCCAAGTGGCGCTCGGCACTTCGCTGTAGGAGATGTAACACTTGCTCAGCAGCTGCGCCGCATGCGTGATCGCGCGCAACAATGCTGCCGCGGCTGCTTTGCCGCGCAGAAATGGCACATTGCCGCGTGGCGCGCAGATGTCGACCACGCACTCGGCGTAACCAACAGCCAGCTCGCGATGAAAATCGCGCATGACCGCGCCGATCTGTCGCTTCTGGTTCGGCAGCGGCAGCGGCTGACCGAGCACGTGGCGTTCCATGCTGGTGATCACCACAGCCACCGGGTGGCGCATCTGCTCCAAGATCTCAAAACGCTGACCCGGATCGACCTCCAACTGATTGAGTTCTTTGAGTCCGTTGTAAAGCAATCGCGCAGTGGCGCCGCTGTTGGCCAGCGGCAGCGCATCGATCCAGGCCCGAACGGCTTTGCTGGTGGCGGGAAACGAATCGCGCCCCGCACGTTCGCGGCGCGGTAACGCAGCACTCAAATGTTCGTAAGCTGTATCGGGCATTGCGCGGTAGCCAACGTCGCCGCTCACTCTGCGGCTTAGAGCTCCTAAGCATAACAAGGCCAAATGCCCAGAGCGGGTCGATTCACAAGGTTTCGCATGGCGGGTAAGCTCCACCCTCACAAAATCGCAGGCAACCCCATGGATGCAACCCGCTTGATTTGGATCGACCTCGAAATGACGGGCCTGGACCCGGACCAGGATCAAATCCTGGAGATCGCCACCATCGTGACTGACAAAGATCTCAACGAATTGGCCGTGGGCCCGGTATTGGCGATTCAGATGTCGCTGGAGCGCCTGCAAGCCATGGACGACTGGAATCGCAAGCACCACGGTCAGAGCGGCCTGTGGGAGCGCGCGCTCGCATCGAACGCCGACACTGCGTTTGCCGAAACACTGACCATCGAGTTCCTGCGCGAATGGGTTCCCGAGCGCACCTCGCCGATGTGCGGCAATTCGATCTGCCAGGATCGGCGGTTTCTTTACCGCGGCATGCCGGCACTCGAACGCTACTTCCACTATCGAAATCTGGATGTCAGCACGGTAAAGGAACTGGCCAAACGGTGGAAACCAGACATCGCAGCCGGCGTGATCAAGAAAGGCGCCCATCTGGCGCTCGAAGACATCCGCGAATCCATCGCCGAGCTGCGTCACTATCGCGTCGCGATGGGCTGGTAGCAGCGGCAGCGAGCCTGGCCCGGACCTAAAACGTTCGCAGGGCGATCATGTCGTTTTGTTCCGGCCAGCGCCGCCGTGGGCGACCCAGGCCGAACAGTTGCTGCCAGAGGCTGCGCACTTTGACCCAGTCAACTTCCCGTACCAGCGGTCGTTCCAACCGGGAACTCATGGTTCGCGGCGCCAGGCATTGGTCAGGCTATATGCCAGGAGAAAGCGTGCCTTGCGCCACTTCTGCCGCAGCCCCCGCTCTCCGAACTTGGCACCGATACTGCTCTGGGCACTGGTGTCGTCCAGCGCGATCGGCGCCGGGCTAACGCCGCGTACGATCAGCTGCTCGCATTCCCACCAGTGACGCAGGTCGACATCGACCGGGCGGCCAAATGGCACTCGAGTTGCCAGCAGCTTGGACGCGCCCTTTCGATTCACGACATAACCCGCCGTGAGACTCGGTATCCGCCGGTAGCGTACCAGCGCAAAACCCGGGCAGAGAGGTTCCTGGGCGCGCAGCTTTTCTGCCCTGCCCACAGCCGGACGACCGATCAGCTTGATCATCTCCCAGGCCGAGTGCAGCTCGGCGATGGCCTTGATCACCTCAGCAAAACCGAGCTGAAGACGCACGTCGTCCTCTAGAATGACGACGGCTTCATTTGGCGAGCCGAGCAACCAACGCCAGATTTCGATATGGCTGGCGTAGCAACCCTTTTCGCCGTTGACCAAGGGCTTATAGTACTGTTGATCGTTCAAGGCGTCGCTGTAGAGCGCCGTCTGCTGGCCCGTCGGCACATCCGTCCACAAGACACCAGGGAAGCGCTCGCCGTCCAACTGCGCGCGCTGAAGCTCGGCTTGCATGCGCTGGCAGCGCTGATGGTCGCGATCGAGATTGATGAAACGGATGGGGAGCATCGCAATGTATGGCCAAAAGGATGGCAAGCGCCGATGGTGAAAACCAAAAAGCCCGAGCTTTCACAGGGCTTGGGCTTTGTTGATGGCGGAAGAGGTGGGATTCGAACCCACGGATGGTTACCCATCGCCGGTTTTCAAGACCGGTGCCTTAAACCACTCGGCCACCCTTCCGTTTTTCTTTCGCCAAATGCTCTGCATCGCTGGAGCCGAGGAGTTGGCTCCCGGCCCGCGAGCATCGCTCGCGGTGATTCGTCGCTGTCGTGGACGTCAGTTCACGCGGCCGAAGTCTACACGTGACAGCGTTGAAGGTTCCATGCCATCGATGAAGGACATCTGCAATCTGTGACACGTTTGCAAACGTAGCGCAATGATCGTGCCGCACGCTGTCTGGACGAGTCTGAGGATTCCGCCCTATGTTGACTTCCGATCGCCAGCAGGCGAATCAACGCACCGCACTGGAGAATCTGCGTGCAGTGCTGGTTCCGGCAGCGATCGTGACGATACTGCTTGTGGTTGCGGTGCTCTTGTTCTGGCAACTGCGGCCATCTGGAGCACCCGCGGCACAAAAGACGGACTTGCCAGCGGCAGGCTCACCGATCGTCGGCAGCGGTGACGGCGTCCTGGGCAAAGACTGGCTGAAACGTGCGGGCGATGCGTTAAGCGAACGTCGTCTGCTGGCACCTGCGGGCGACAATGCGATCGAATACTACTTACGCGCGGCCGCAGAGCCGACGACCTCAGTTGCGGCACGCCAGGCGCTGCTGGAGCTGTTGTCCCCAGCAGTGGCTGAAGTCAGGGCGACAATCGCGGCCGGCGACTGGGCTGAGGCAGAGCGCGAAATTCAACTACTTCAGCGTATGGATGTCAGCGAACTGCGTCTGACGGATATGCGCCGCTCGCTGGCCGAGGCGCGCGCCAGTGCGTCGGCGCCAACTGCGATCGAAGAACAGCCGCAAGCACCGTTGGTGGCGAACGAGGCGCCAGCGGCAACAACGATCGATGCATCCCAACGCGCCCAACCCGCTGCGACTGCGTCGGTCGAAGCGCCCGCCGTTGTAGAACCAGTAGCGCCGACTTCGCGCACGACGCGCTCAGTCGCTGCGCAGCCGGACCCACCGGCGGCGACCACCCGAGCCGATTCTGACGCGGCAGCGCAGCAGCCAATGACCAGCCCTGCCCCGCGCCCGAGCAGCTCGGTGGTGGTAGAGCCGGTCCAAATCGCCGATGCGCGACCCACCTATCCGCCTGCCGCCACGCGCCGACGCATTGAGGGCTTGGTCGACCTCGAATTCACGATCGGCACTGATGGCTCATTGTCAGATATCGTCGTCGTGCGCAGCGAACCGCCAGGCGTTTTCGATCGCGAGGCGATGCGCGCCGCCATGCGTTGGCGATTCAAACCGAAGACCATCAATGGAGCACCCACGGCGGCACGAGGGCGCAAAACGCTCACGTTCAGGCTGGGTCAGGGATGAATCGGCGAGAACGCCCCCTGTTGGTGTCCTTGACAGAGCCGGACCTTGTCATTTGAGTGAAATTCTCTGAAGCGGCTTTGGTTTTTGCAGCCCCAGAAATAAAGGGGCGTGAAACTTCCGGCGCACCACACTAGACTTCACCTACAGCCTCCTGGGAGTTGCCTTATGCGCATGCGTTGTGCCTTGATTGCCTTGTTGATGGGTGTCGCCAATTCGGCTGCGGCGCAAGTGAATCCCGAAGATGCGATTCACTACCGCCAGTCGCAGTTCTCAGTGATTCTGTGGAATTGGATGCCGCTCAATGGCATGGTCCGCGGGCGCATTCCGTTCGATGCCAAAGAGTTCGCAAAACGTGCCGAACGCGTGGCGTCAGTGGCGCCGCAGTTGTTGGAAGGTTTCCCGGCAGGCTCGGACAGCGGCGCAGAGACGTCGGCCAAAAAAGACATCTGGGCTGACTTCGCGGATTTTACTGCGAAGATGAAAACCTTTGAGCAGGCATCAGCAAAACTCGCAACCACAGCAAGGGCCGGCGACGAAGCAGCGATCAAAGCCCAGTTCGCCGTCGTTGGCGATGCGTGCAAAGCCTGCCACGACAAGTACAAAGCAGAATGAGGCACCGCCGGCCTGCGCGTTCACCGAACGCGCTGCGCCGAATAGCGAGCCAGTTCCAGTAGTGCCGCACTGCTAGGCGAGGTCGCGAGCACGGGCAGCGCCGCAATTGCGGCGGCGGAAAACTGTGCTGCACAGGCAAGGCTGGCATCGATTGCATCCGTCGAGCGGATCACCTGGAGGATTGTGCCTAAGGCGCTCCGGTCGGCATTCGCGATAGCCGCCCGAATCGCCTCGACGTCTTCCGCTGAACCGCGCGCCTGCGCCAGGATCAATGGCAGCGTGGTTTTCCCTTCTGCCAGGTCCTCGCCCACGTTTTTGCCGATCACACCGACCTCGCCGGTGTAGTCGAGCACATCGTCCGCCACCTGGAATGCCATACCGAGCGCCATACCGTATTGATACATGGCCTGCTGCGACGTTTCGTCCGCGCCCGCCGCCAGGGCGCCCAGTTGACAAGCTGCGGCAAACAGAATCGCGGTCTTGCGTTGGATCACTTCGTAGTATTGGCTCTGCGAAAGATCGGGATTGCCCATCTGCAACAATTGCAGCACCTCACCAGCGGCGATCGTGTTGGTGGTATCGGCCAACAAGCGCATGACGGCCATCTGGTCGACACTGACCATCATCTGAAACGCGCGGGAGTACAAAAAATCGCCCACCAGCACGCTCGCCGCATTTCCCCATAGCGCGTTGGCCGTTTTTCGTCCGCGACGCAGTTCGGACTCGTCGACCACATCGTCGTGCAACAACGTGGCTGTGTGTATGAACTCGACGACGGCGGCGAGCCGTGCCGCGGTGGCGATATCGTTCCCACCGCAAGCTCGGCATGTCAGCACAACCAGCAACGGGCGCAGGCGTTTACCGCCGGCACGTACGATGTGCTCGCCGATCTGATTGATCAACGCTACATCCGAAGTCAATTCGCCACGGATGACGGCGTCGACCTGCAGCATATCGGCCGCGCACAAGCGTTGGACAGCGCCGATATCGACCCGTGGCGCGGATATGGGAGGCAATTCGATCAGACTCATGTTCGCCAGTATGCCAGCGCCCGCTTGTCAGAAAAGTCCTACATCAACATGCGCGTTACGCTGATCCTCGGGCCGGGCCGGCTGCTGCTATCGTTGCGCCACTTTCGCAACTTCAGGAGATCGCGATGGCACGCGGCATCAACAAAGTCATTTTGGTAGGCAATTGCGGCAAAGACCCGGAAACCCGATATACAGCCAACGGCGGAGCAATCACTTCCATCAGTGTGGCAACCAGCGAAAGCTGGAAGGATAAACAAACCGGTGAGAATCAAGAGCGCACCGAATGGCACCGCGTGAAATTCTTCGGCCGCCTGGCGGAAATTGCCGGCGAGTACCTCAAGAAAGGTAGGCAGGTGTACATTGAGGGCAGCATCCGTAGCGACAAATACACCGATAAAGAAGGCGTTGAACGTATCGCCTACGATATCGTCGCCAACGAGATGCAACTATTGGGTGGCTCAGGCGGCGAAGGCGGTATGAGTGGCGAACGCCGCAGCGCACCGGCCGCGCCGCGCGCCGCGCCGAGCCAGGAGCGAAGCGCTGCGCCGCGACCGGAACCGCGTCGCGAAGCGCCCCCGCCGGATGACTTCGAAGACGATATCCCGTTCTAAAGGAAGCGAATGCCGGGCATCCGCAGGCTGTTTCCAGAATCAGCCTGCGAACCAGGGATGGTTCGCTCGTGCATCGAGCCCCAAAAGTGTGCATGCGCTGCCAAATGCGGACTGCACTGGCAGCCTGCAACCACGTCAATACCGCGGCACACCAGAATCAATGCGCTGCGACCAGGCATCGATACCGCCTTCGACGTTGTACACCTGCGTGAACCCTAAGCCCCTGAAGTGCTCTGCTGCCTGGCGGGAAGAGTTGCCGAAGTGGCACAAAAAGGCGATGGGTTGCTCCTTTGGCCAGCCTTCGATTTCGCGTTGACTGGCCGCGTCGAGTGGGCGCGCAGATGGAAACGGCGCCCGCGCGCGGTCTGCGGTTGGTCGCACATCAATGACACTGATATTGCCTTGTGAAAGTCGCTCCTTTAGTTGTTCAACGGTGAGCGGCTTTACCCCAGCTGGCGCGAGCGGTAGTGTCACCGCCAGACCACTGCCTCGCGCATTGTCGACCCAGTCGATCTTCATGCCTCGTGCGCGTTGCGCCGATGCCAGATCCATGAGCACATCGATATCGCTGCTGCGCGCCCGGATTTCATGACCGACAGCCGGCTTGAGCATGAATTGCGTTTGCCAGCGACCATCAATCGCCACATGTAGCGCCATACCGGGTTCATCCGCCATTCCATTGCGAATCGCCTCGGCGGCTGAAGCTGTGATCTCAATGTCGGGCGGCGTGCGATCGGGCCTGGGCTTACCGAGCAGCTCGTGCAATTCGCCAGAGTTGTACATCCCGGACACGATATCGGAGCCTCCGATCAATTCTTTGTCGACGTACAGCTGCGGAATGGTCGGCCAGTTGCCATAGTCCTTGATGCCCTGACGGATGTCTTCATCGGCCAACACGTCCACCGTCTGGTATTCATCGAGCAATTCGTTCAAATGGCCGGCGACGGTGGCCGAAAATCCACAACGGGGTGCATTGCGCGTGCCCTTCATGAACAACACGACACGGTTTTGCCCCAGCAAGTTCTCAATGCGTTCGCGGACGGATGGATTCATGGTCGTTCCAATTGCGAGGATTCCTGGCAGGATAGCGGCTCTGATGTCGGTTCGCTGTCCATACGCATCGCTGCCGGGGCAATTCCATGATCCGTTTGGTTGCTGTACTGCTGGCGCTCGTCGCCGGCTTCTCCCATGCCGCTCAAGCAACTCGCGCCGACACGCTGGTCATCGCGCGCATTTACCCGCGGGCCGACGCACCCGCGGTGAACGCGATGGGCATCGATCCGCAGGGCAGAGTGATCCTGACTGGCACACATGCGGCGGTTCGCGCCAAACTCGATGAACGCGGCAGCAACTATGTAGAGAAGGTCATCGATGGCACCGTTCTACCCGGCTTGATCGATGCGCATGGCCATCTGATGAGCCTTGGGTATTCGCTGCTACAGGCTGACCTGGTGGGCACGCGCAGCCGCGATGAAGTGCTTGAGCGGGTGCGCGCGCATGCGCGTTCGATGGGCACAAAGGGCTGGATAACCGGGCGTGGCTGGGATCAGAACGACTGGGCCGAGGCCAGCTTTCCCGATGCGGCAGTGCTCGACGCCACCTTCTCCGATCGTCCCGTGTGGCTTGAACGCATTGATGGCCATGCCGGGTGGGCGAACAGCGCCGCGTTACGAGCCGCAGGCATTACCGACCGAACCCCCGACCCGCAAGGTGGCAAGGTGGTACGCGACAGTACGGGCAGGGCAACCGGTATCTTGATCGATAGCGCGATGGCGTATGTCGACAAGGTGATCCCCAAGCCGAATAAAGAGCAGCGACGAAACGCGCTGACGCTGGCGCTGGAACGCGCCGCCAGTCTGGGACTGACGGGTGTACACGACGCTGGCGTAGCGCTCGACGATCTTCAGCTGATGCGCGAGTTCGCGAATGGTCAGCAACTGCCGATTCGCATCTACGCGATGGCCGATGGCGATCAGGCGGCCTTTGCGCAGCTATGCAAAAAAGGACCGTATCAACATGAATCAGGGCGCCTGGCAATGCGTGCGGTCAAGCTCTACGCCGACGGCGCGCTCGGCAGCCGCGGTGCAGCGCTGCAAGATGCCTACAGCGACGATCCGGGCAATCGCGGGTTATTGATCGAAACGGAAGATCGCCTCAAGTCGCTGATCGCTCGCGCCGCAACCTGCAAGGTCCAACCGGCCGTGCATGCGATCGGCGATCGCGCCAATCGCCTCGTGCTCGATGCATTTGCGGCACTGAGCGCCGAACAACGGGAGCGCCTGCGACCTCGGGTCGAACACGCACAAGTGGTCGATGTTGCCGACCTGAAGCGCTTCAAGCGCCTGGGCGTGATCGCGTCAATGCAACCAACGCATGCAACCAGCGATATGCCTTGGGCACTGGCGCGCGTCGGTCCCGATCGATTGCGCGGTGCCTATGCCTGGAAGACCCTGCTGCAGGACGGCGCGACGATGGCGCTGGGCAGCGACTTCCCGGTTGAATCGGTCGATCCGAAACTCGGACTCTATGCGGCCGTGACCCGACAAGACGCTGCCGGCGAACCACCCGGCGGGTGGCGCGCCGACGAACGTATGACCTTCGTTCAGGCGCTTGCGGGATTTACCTTGGGCGCGGCCTATGCTGCATTCATGGAAAACGAAGTCGGCAGTCTGGAACCCGGCAAACGCGCCGACTTTATCGTGGTGAATACCGATCCATTCATGCTCAAGGGTCGTGGCCTGCTCGGCCTGAGCGTGCGCGAGACGTGGATCGACGGCAAAAAGCTCTAGTGTGGTGTTGAAAAGCGCACTGACTTGCATAAGTCTCGATGCATTCGAGGCCTATGGCATCGCCCATCGCGGCGTTGCTCTCAGGAACTACAAATTCTTGATGCCCGGCCATGCAGTCTGACGGCCAACCAGGAACGCGACTTTGAACTTAGGGACTCAGGATGCTGATCGATCTTTGTGAACGCGGCTGGATACCCGACACGTTGACCCGTGTGGGCATTCGCCGGCTGAATGCCACGCGCCTGAGAGGCGAGTATGCGGGCGATTGGTACGGACGGTTTCGGGAGCGCACAGCGGCTTTACGCGCCAGTCCGATTGCCATCGAGACGCACGCTGCCAACGAACAACACTACGAATTGCCTCCGGACTTTTTTCAGGCCTGTCTCGGCAAACGCCTCAAGTATTCGAGCTGCTTTTATCGAAACGGCGCAGAAACGCTGGACGAGGCCGAAGAGGCAATGTTGGCGCTCTATAACGAGAGGGCGGAATTGTCCGACGGCCAGCAAATTCTGGAGCTTGGATGCGGCTGGGGCTCGTTGACCTTGTGGATGGCCGAACATTTCCCGAATTCGCAAATCACAGCCGTTTCGAACTCACGCCCGCAGCGCGAGCACATCGAAGCGCGGCTCAACGAACGGGGCCTGAGCAATGTCCGCGTCATCACCTGCGATGTGAACGAGCTGAAACTCGATCCGAATACCTTCGATCGCTGTGTCTCAATCGAGATGTTCGAACACATGCGCAATTACGAGGTGCTGCTCGGCCGAATCGCCTCGTGGCTCAAGCCCGGTGGAAAACTCTTCGTACACATCTTCTGCCACCGCGAGCTCATGTATCCATTCGAGACGCAAGGCGAGGACAACTGGATGGGGCGGTACTTCTTTACCGGAGGCTTGATGCCGGCTGCCGATACGCTGCTGTATTTCCAACGCGATGTGCGGCTTGAAGAGCAATGGAGAGTGAACGGCCGGCATTATCAACAAACCAGCGAACACTGGTTACAGAACATGGACAAACACCGCGACTCGATCCTCGCGCAGTTCAAGGCAACCTACGGAGAAAAAAATGCCGCCGTATGGTTGCAACGCTGGCGGATGTTCTATCTGGCCTGCGCCGAACTTTTCGGTTATGCCGGTGGCGAGCAATGGTTGGTCGGGCACTACCGATTCGCGCGGCGATAGCCCCATCTACCTGGGTCGAAAGATGAATCCGGACGTCGCCATGCGCAGCGCTTGCAGATCGATATCGTCGGGTCTGGGTTTCGCTGCGAAATAGCGGTCGAATAGTTCATCGGCATTGTTGCGCGCCAGCGTGCGCGCATCGCTGCTCAAGCCGCCTTCCAGGCGCGCAGCGGTCGTCGTCGCGATATCGACATCGACGAAATTGCAAACGCGTTTGCACAGCAGCGCGTACTGATAAGCTCTGGCGTCATCGCTGCCCAACGCCTGCTGCAACGGACTCTTGGGCATGCTGGCCGCGAATGCCCGCTGCATCGCAGCGTTTTCCGGGCGATTCTGGGCGCCACGCCGATTGCGCCACAGCTCAGGTTGGTTGTCGTAACCACTCATCAGCGCAAATGCGGCCTGGCCACTGGCGTGTTCAAGCGCGCGCTGAGCGATGTGCGGCGCAAGTTCCGCAAAAACCTCCAGTCGCTCGCGTTGTTCGATGCCACGATTCAAATCGAGCGATGGAGCAACAAGAAAAGCCAGCTGCCCCGCCAGATCACCCATCTCCGCGGCCCGACGCTGCACTTCGAACAACAGCGCACCGTCGTAATCGTCCGGCAAATCCTGGCACTGTGCGTCGAGTTCGGCGATCGTATCGGCGGCTCGATTCATCATTTGCTGCAAGAACTCAACGCCACGACGCCGCTCGCGACTCATCTCCTCCATGGCGAGAGCCATATCAACCTGGCGATTGGCGTTGCGATAACCAAGACAATCGGTCAATTCGCTCAACAGCCGCGTGGTCGCGTCACGGTCGCCTGCACGCATACGATCAACAAGCGCCTCAATGCTGTCTTTAAGCGCGATACCCAAAGGCGGCGGTGGCGATGCGCCGGGCTGCATCAATGCGTTCGAATGACCGGCAGGTTGCGAGTCGATGCTGACCACGGATTGCAGAGACGAGGGTTGCTCAGCCGGCGCAGACTCGCCGGCAGCACGCTCTGCAGTAGAGGTCGCCGACAGCGATGCCGGACCCGCAGGCTCCAAGGTCTCCGGCATTTCCATCCGCCACAACGAGACGCCGACCACCACGAGCAATAGCAGCGCGATTGCGGCGCCCCACTTCATCCGCGCGTTCCGAAAACGACAATGGTCTTGCCGCTGACACTGATCTTGCCGTCTTCTTCCAACTGTTTGAGAACGCGACCAACCATCTCTCGCGAACAACCGACGATGCGCGAAATCTCCTGCCGGGAGATCCGGATTTGCGTGCCTTTCGGGTGCGTCATGGCATCGGGCTCGTCACACAAGTCGACGAGCGTACGCCCAACGCGACTGGTGACATCCATGAAGGCCAACCGAGACACTTTACGTGAGGTCAAGAGCAGGCGCTTCGTAAGCTGAGCTGCAATCGAGAACAAAATGCGCGGACACTCTTCTTTGAGCGGACCGTCGAACAACTGGAACAATCGCTCGTAACTGATCTCCGCCAGCTCACAGGGCGTTCGAGTTCGCACCAGCACTTCGCGCTTCTCGGGCTCCATAAACAAACCCATCTCGCCGATGAAATCGCCCTCGTTAACGTACGCCAGAATCAGCTCGCGGCCCTCTTCGTCCTCGCTCATCACGGCCAGCGACCCGTCGATGATGTAGTACAGCGTGTTTGCGACGTCCCCCGGACGAATGATTGGCGCCTTCGACGGATAGCGACGCCGATGGCACAACTGCAAAAAACGTTCGATGTGAACCGGCTCTGGCGCCAGCGGCTTGCTGGCCGCCAACTTCCGTAAACTTGCTTGCAGCGAGTAGCGCAGAATCGGCTTCTCGATTTTCATTGCTGCCGTTGCCATTGCGCGTTCCTTGGCTGAACCCGTGCGAAACATAGCAAAACCAGAAGCGCTATCGACGTAAACATGATTAGCACATAATCCGCGCCCGTCGAAAGGCGCAGGAAGCGGGCGCCGGTTGCGCAACGCGAGCCTGATCCCATCGAGCCCACGTTTGCCTGAATACGCGTGCCACGTACTCCGCCGTCATCGGCGGGTACGAGCCGCCCACTTGCCACTAAGAGAGCCAGCCATGGTCAAACCGTTGCCGCGCCTGAAACTCCAGGGTTTCAACAATCTCACCAAAGCGCTGAGCTTTAACATTTACGACATCTGCTATGCGGTCACCGAGGAGCAGCGCAACCGCTACATCGAGTACATCGACGAGGCGTACAACGCCGAGCGATTGACGGAAATCCTCACGGAAGTCGCCGACATCATCGGCGCAAACATCTTGAATGTTGCGCGTCAAGACTACGATCCGCAAGGCGCGAGCGTCACGATTCTGATTTCCGAACAGCCGGTCATCGACCGCGCGGATGTCGGCCGCGAGATGCTCAAAGATGCGATGCGCGAGAGCGACGAGATGGAAGGCTCAGAGGCCAGTGTGGTTGCGCACCTGGACAAGAGCCACATCACCGTGCATACCTACCCTGAAAGCCATCCGTTCAATGGCATCAGTACCTTCCGTGCCGATATCGACGTTGCCACATGTGGCGTTATTTCGCCGCTGAAGGCGTTGAATTACTTGATCGACAGCTTCGAGTCGGACATCGTGATCATGGACTATCGCGTGCGCGGCGCGACGCGCGACGTGCGCGGCCGCAAGCATTACATCGATCACCGCATCAATTCGATCCAGGACTTTTTGTCGCGACCGATCAAGAACCGCTACGAGATGTTCGATGTCAACGTGTACCAGGAAAACATCTTCCACACCAAGATGCACGTGAAAGAGTTCGACCTCGACACCTACCTGTTCGAATCGACGAAGAATGAACTGTCGTTCAAGGATCGCGCACGCATCGAAGCACAGGTGCGCCGCGAAATCGACGAGCTGTTCCACGGGCGCAATAAGGACTGAGAGTCAACTTGGCAAGCAGATCTGGCTCGCCGCCGGCACCTAAGCTCTGATACGTCGTCGAGACGATGCCAATCAGTCGGCTTTGGGAGTGCGCCCGAAAGTCGCGCTCAAATCCTGCTCCTCCAGACATGCCTCCACACCTGGCGATTCGCGCGTCCGGCGAATGGCGCGCAGAGCAGCGTCGTCGACGCGAGCGACGATTTCTGCCCCGCTAAGGCCGACACAAAACGGTGCAAGTGACTCAAGATCAAGGTTGGCTTGCAGCGGCCGATCGCGCAGCGCTACACGCAAGATCGCGAGACAGTCGTCGCGGCTGGGCAGGGTGACCGGCACCAGGGCGTCGAAGCGGCCCGGGCGCAGCAGCGCCGGGTCGATCAAATCCACGCGATTGGTGGCGGCAAGCAGCCATACCGGTGCTCGCGGCGTCAGCCCGTCGATTTCCGTGAGAAGTTGCGCAACGACTCGTTCGCTGACTTCGCTGCTGCCGTTGCGGCCTCGTGCTGGTGCAAGTGAATCGAATTCATCGAAAAAAATGATCGACGGCGTGGCCTGGCGGGCACGCGCGAACAATTCGCGCACGGCGCGCTCCGAGTCGCCGACATAACGCGACAACAACGAAGGGCCAGAGACTGCCAGGAAATTCGCCTTGGCGGCGCTGGCAATCGCGCGTGCCAGCAGGGTCTTGCCGGTGCCCGGCGGGCCGTGAAGCACAAGACCACGTGCCGGATTGACCTTGAAATGGCGATACAACTCTGGCGTTTCGATCGGCCAAAGAATGTTCTCGCAGAGCAGCCGCTTGGCCTCCTGCAAGCCACCAATCGCTTCGAGCGGCGTGTTTGGTACTTCGATATCGACTTGTCGCATGGATGTCGGTACGACATCCAGCAGCGCCGCTTCGAAGTTGGCCTGGCGCAGGACCAATTCGGTTGCCGGCTCTCGTGCTGCGGCCGTTGCGACACGCATGCCGGCTTCCTGGCACAGCGCCTTGAGATCTGCGCCGCTGTAACCACGCGTTTCACGGCTCAGCTCATCAAGGTTGACGTCCGCGGCCAGCGGCATACCGCGGGTATGCACGCCCAGAATCGAGCGCCGCGCCGATTCGCTGGGCAAACTGATCAGCAATTCGCGATCAAAACGCCCCGGCCGGCGCAAAGCCGGGTCGAGAACCTGCGGCAAATTGGTGGCACCGATCACAATGATCTGGCCGCGACCATCGAGGCCATCGAGCAGCGTCAACAACTGCGCAACGATGCGTTTCTCGACTTCGCCCTGCACCTGATCGCGACGCGCGGCGATCGCGTCGATCTCGTCGATGAACACGATTGCCGGTGCCTGCTTGCGGGCTCGATCGAACAACTCGCGCAGTTTGGCCTCGCTTTCGCCATAAAATTTATGGACGATTTCCGGCGCGCTGATGGCGATAAAATTCGCTCGGCTCTCACTGGCAACGGCGCGCGCGATCAGCGTTTTCCCGGTGCCTGGCGGCCCGTACAACAGCACGCCACGGGGAGCTGCAATGCCGAGTTTGGCAAACACCTGAGGCGACTTCAGTGGCAGCTCAACGATTTGCCGCAGGCTCTCGATTTCCCGTTCCAGGCCCCCAATGTCGTCGAACAGCGTGACCTCTTTACGCGCTGCACGCGCCTGGGGAACCTCAATTTTCAGTTGCGTCTCCGGCAGCGCCACGCACGGCCCGTCCGGGCGCAGGCGCTCAACCACGATCCGCCGAATCTGTCCGCCAACCTCAGGCTTCAGCAGCGCACCGACATTGAGCGCAAGACCGTCTACCCACTCGGCGAGAAAGTCCTGTGCGCTGCTCGACAATGGCAAGCCATCATCCACGCGCAGCCAGACTTCTTTGGCCGGCGGGCATTCCACCGTCGTCAACAGAGCTTCTTGACCCAGACTTGCCTGCAACAATTGCCGGGTTGCCGGGTCGATCTGCACCTGTCGCTTGCCACGCTCGCCGGGGAAGGCAGGCATGACGCGCAGCACCGTGCTGTGGGCGCCTTGTTGCAGCGTCGCGAATCCGCCGACTTGAAGTCCAAGGCGTTGAATATCGGCCGGATCGATGCGCGCGATTTGCCTTCCGACATCCTGCGGGCGCGCCTCGCGGATGATCAGGGTCGTTGTCGGATTGGCCATATCAGGGTGAGCGCTTCGGTGCCGCGCGAGTTCGCGTGAGACGTAGTTTCTGCCAGCGCAGCTCGAGCAGTCCGGCACGATCGGTCAGCGTTTGCGAACTTTTCTTGACGGCGCAAGGCAACAGCGCCTCGCCATGGTAACGGCCTTCGGGTTGTTCTGCCCGCAACTCAAGCATGTCTCCGTCGATCGCGATCTGCAAATTGTCCGCTTGCAAACCGGCCTGCTGGATGACCACGAATACCTGGTTATCTTCTTCGTGCACCTCAAGTTTCAAGGTTCGCGATCTTGGTATCGGCGGGCTGGTGTTTTCTTTGAGCCGATTGGCAAGATCTTTTAGATCGTCCAGCGGATTACCGCTACTGCCATCCGCCGAGCGCATTTTGACGCTGCGCTTCACTTCAACACGCGGCTTGCCGTCGGTTTGTTTGTTGATCGCCTCACCCAGACTTTCAAGCGCACCACCCAAACCACGAAGCAAATCGGCAAAAAGATTCTTGTCACTCATGGCGATCAGGGACCTCAACAGGTAGCGCCGAGAGGCGGCGTTCAAGCGAATCCAGGCGATCGGCGATGCGTTCCAGTTGCGCCGGATCGGCATCGGTACCCTTCTGGAAATACTGGTTGTGCCGCCACCAGTCCATGCCCATCTCCACCGCACGATCGACCGAGCAGATCACCAGACGAATCTGGATCGTCAACAATTCGATATCCACCAACTTGATGCGAATATCGCCGCTGATCACCACGCCTTTGTCGAGCAATCGTTCCAGCAGATCGGCCAGATTGGTGCTGTGGGTCGAGTGCACCATGTTGCGTGGCTCGTCGCGTGACATATGCATCCTTAGAGTTTTCCCAGCGGGCCAAGATCGAGCGTGAGGTCGCGCTCGTCGAGGCCGAAGTGTACGCACAAGGCTTTCAGTTCGCGGGCCTGCGCCATCAGCACGCTGCCCAGTTTTTCGGCTTCCTCATCGGTCAAAGAACCGGCCTCGAAGCGCCGCAGCGCTTGTTTTTCGAGCAACTCGTGGATCACCTTGATCAACGTAAGCACCAGCTGCGCCAGGCCATTCACGCCAGCGGCGGGGTCGGCCAGGTCGACGCGGCTCTGGCGGCTCAGCAGGGCCGCCAGGCCCTGTTCAATGGAGGACGGTTCGATCGACATTGCGCACCCCAGGTATCTGCCGATCTGCCAACGATTCGGCGTGTTGCCACTTCAACGCGCGCTCGACGGACGCCAGCACCACACTGATGTCGAGGTACACCAGCTCAATGTCGGCAACGCTGATCGTGATGTGCCCACGCAGCACGACACCGGTGTCCAGCAGACGATCAAGCAGGTCCGAAAGGTACAACTCGTTGGCGTCATGGCGCTGCATCAGTTCGAACGACTCATTGGGTCAGCGCCGCATCCGTTTGATGGTTTCCAGCCGCTCCAGGAGCTGCGTCTCCCGCTCCTCGAACGTATCTTCATCGATTTCTTTGAGTTCGATCGCTCGGTGCAACTGGCGCAGTTTCCGTAAGATGCCCTCTTGCTCGCTATCGAGTTCACCCTGCACGGCCTTGTCGATCTCGCGCATCACGCCCATCAACAAGCCAGTGCCAAACATCTCACTAATCCAAACGCAGTTCGGCGAAACTGTAAGGCGGCCAGGGGCCCAACAGCTCCACCAGATGGAAGTCGTCGAACCGTGCAGCGAAACCTTCGACTGCCGCATCGAGCGCGGCGACCTGACCACGATCGACCAGCAACGCGACGTTGCAAAGCACTTGTTCGTTTTCGAAGTTCAATTCCATCCATTCTCGGATGCTGGGTTCGAAGCACTTGACCATCAACTCCAGAATGCGCGCACGCTCGCTCTGCAGGCGCTTCTCGAAACTCTGGCCGAGCTGGATGCGCTCATTTTGCGTTGGTGCCTTGCCGCCCTCGAACACGCGATCGCGCAACGCTCGGATTTCAGCGAAGCGCTCGACAAAATCGGCGAACAAATTTTCGCCGACAAAGCGTAAGCGGAAGGCGTACTCGCAAGCACCGGCGACGCGATCGAGCTCCGAAAGCAGCACGGCACGATGCCGGCTCAGCAGTGCGGTCACTTCGTCCTCATCGGCGGCGAGCATGCCGAATGCAGCCGGCAACATATCGTGCTGCGCCGAAATATGGTTCACAACCCCTTGGAAACCGGCCAGATTTTTGCGCCGCGGAGACACTTCTACACCATCGTAATCCGAAGCCCACATCGACACGGGACCGACGACTATCGGTCTCACCGGCGCATCGGATACGCCAGCGAGTTCGCCAGGGAGCGAAACCTCGGCCTTGGTAATGCCATACAGGAGCAGGCTCATGAGTCGAATTCAGTCTCGGTGAAGCCGCTCATCTGCAAATCCGCATCGAAGTCTACCCGGTAGCGGCAGCGCGTCAGCATATCCTTGCTACCGGCGTCGTTCGAGATGCTCAGTTGCGGATTGCGCACGTACACCTCGACATCAGCCGACCAACCGGCATCCAGCTTTTGCATGCCGACGACGCGGAATTCACGAGCACCGAGCATTTCGATCAGGTTGCCCTTGATTTGCTCGTGGATTTGCAGAACGGGGGACTTGCTCATTTTCATGATTGCTCAATACTTGATCGATATACCGCGCTGCTGCGGTTCGGGATCGGCTTCTGTGACATGGCTCTGCGCCGGCGAGACGATTTGAGCGCTTAGCTTTTCGATCTCCTGATCGATCGTCACCATGCGCTTCTTCAATAACTCGATGCGTGCCGAAAGATTGTTCAACTCTACCTGACGACGCCGTCGCTCTTGCGACAAGAAGCTCAACTTCAAGTACGTCGCGTGGTTGCTGACCTGGACCTTGCGCCCGCTCCAGGTGCGGCTCGGTATGGTGGACTTGACGCGTTTAAAGTTGGCCATCGCTTCGGCGCTCAGGAAGTTTGTGGGCTGCGTTCGTCGAACGCATTCAACCAGGCAGCTGCCGGCTGGCCGCCACGTTTTCTCTGCCGGGCCGCGCGCTTCTGTTCGCGCTCATCCAGCGGTTCGGCTGGCATGGCCCGCGCCAGCTCCGCTGGCATCGTTGCGCCAGACACTTCCAGTATCGGACTGTCGGGGGCTTCTTCCGCCCGCATCGCGCTTGTACCAGGCTCATCAGGGGCGACCACGACTGACGGCGCCGCATCAAAATCTTGATCGGCTGGTTTGAACTCGTCCGACGCCGGGGAATCGGCCGCCGCTCCGGTAGAACCGGGTGCCGTCGAGCTCAACAAGATCTTGAAAGGATCGGCGCCGAGCACATCGGCAAAAATCGAGCGTACGACCGGTTCGCTGGAAATGGGGAGCCCTGACTGTTTGAGTACTTTGGCGATGGTGATGGCGGCGCGAATGGTTGGGCGATGTGCACTGCTACCGGCGTTGCGCAAGCCACGCACCATCGCGACAATCTGATGCGCGAAGTCGAAATCGACGCCAGTACGCGCTGCCACGATACTGGTCTCGGTTTCGCCGTCGTAATAGTCGAGCACGATGGTAATGACGCGATCCAGCAAGGCGTCTGGGGTGCGAAACACGCCAGCGTACTCTTCGGGATTCGACGTCAATATTGCTGCGAACTTTGGATGCACGCGCAGATAGCTTTCGCGCCCGTCGCTGGCCTTCGGCAAATTCAGAATGCCTTCGGAAAAGACGCTAAGCAGCGGGTTATTGGCTTCCGCGGTCGTGCGATTAAATTCGTCGTAGATGAGCGTGTGCCCGTAGCGGCATGCCGTCGTGAGCCGATTGTCGACCCACAACTCGCGCCGCTCCTCCTCGGTGCGAACAACCGACCGGATGTAGTTGTCGACCACGCGCGAAGTGCGCGTGCCAGAGGGCGAACCGACCAAATCAGCGCTGGTCAATTGATGATCGCCGTGCAGCAGAACGATTGGGCGCTCTAACTTGCTGGCAACATGAAATGCCAGCGTGGTCTTGCCGGTGCCGGTTGGGCCGCAGAGGTGGACGGGATACCCGGCACGCAGATACGCCAGCGCGCGATCCGCAATCAGCGAAACCGCCGGCGTCAATACAAAACCAGCGCTGGGTTCGACGGAGACTTGCCCCGCGGGATCCAACTCGTCCACGCCTGCAAAGGTGCTCATAGGTCGAGGAAACTACGCGAGTCGTTCGCGCCGGACCGGTTGCGCTTGCGCGCGATGGGTGCCGTGTCTGCGACAGATGTCGGACGGCTCGGTGGCTTGGCCGGTGCCGCCGCATGACGGAACGAACCGGTCTTGAACCGCGCACGCTTTGCAACCTGAGTTTGTTTCTTGATGTCACTCACCGCCGCTTGCAGCGCGTCGCGAAAACTGCCCAGGGCCTGGCGCGTTTGCTCCGTGGTACGAGCATGGTCTTTTGCCAGTCGCGCGCGGAAGTCGGCAAGCTGTTGGCTGCGTTCACGACGGTTATCGGCAAGCGACTGCGTCGTCTGCGCGCGGAGCGCCTGAATTCGCGCCGCGCTCTCATTGCGCGCATGGTCGAACTGCACCAGCGTGCGCGCGAGATTGTTCTTGAGCTGGCTTACCGATGTCCGGACACGCGCCAGATCGTCGGCACGTCGTCGCGCCAGATCGGCGCATGCGCGCATCAGCGGCGCGATATCTCCAGGAAACTGCTGGTCCATTGTCTTGCCGCCTGCGCAGTTGAAAGGAAAAGAAGTTCACCGGAGGCGGACCTCCGGCGAACGGGTACCCTGTTACGCCGGTTGCGCGGCGCTGGCGGTCAGGCCGATCGCTTCGGCGTACTTCAAGTACGTTTCGACCGAGGCGATCACCACGCGCGCTTCGATCGCGAGCAATTCAATACCCACCAACGAAACCTTGACGAACGCATCGATCACGATACCTTTGTCGAGGATGCGATCAACAACTTCGGCCAGACTTGAAGAGTCGGTCGATTTCTGAACTTGTGCCATGGCGAATCTCCGAAATTTAGTTGCAACAAACCGAGTTGTAAGAGCGCTCTTGCCCGCCAGACGGCGCATCTTGCACTAGCGGCACCCAAGTCCGACTCGAAACCCTGGACGCCGCCTAAGCATGGTCAGCAGGGGGCTTGCGTGCAATAAAACCAAAGTGGTAGGGACTGTGAGCACACATTTCACCACTATGTCGACCAACAAGGCCGATGGGATCCAAAGCTGTGTTGCTAACGACTTTGCCAGCCGCGTCGCTATCCGGCGAATCGGGCGATCTGCATGGCGATCGCTCCACATCGCGCATTCAGCGCTTGCGACTAAACACACGCCAGGCCCACGACATGATCGAGGCCGTGCCCTGCATGCGCCGGCTGCTAGAGCCAGATTACAGCCTGAATGAGTATCGGCTGTTGCTGCTGCGGCTGCTGGGTTATGTGGGACCCCTGGAGTTGCGTATGGCGCAGGCACAACATGCCGTCTTCAACCTCGCCTGCCAGCGCACACCGAAGCTTGAATCCGATCTCGCCGCCGTCGGTATGCGCGACTTCCCCCGGAGTACCAGTTCGCCAGTATTCGACGAACTGGATTGCCACGATGAGTCGACGCGCGCCGGCGTGGTGTATGTGTTCGAAGGCGCCACCTTGGGCGGACAAGTGATTCGCCGCGCGCTCAACGAACATCTGGGTCAGACTGTCGCTAACGCGGTGACATACTTCGATTGTTATGACGGCGCGCACGGGCAGGTATGGAGACGCACCATTCAACAGATCGAAAACACAACCGACCTCGATGAGAATCGCATGATCGACGTTGCGCGCTTCGTCTTCGGCTCGCTGAGCGCATGGCTTGGCGAAGTCGCCATGCCTGCGCCACGCCCGGCACGCCAAGGATCGTTGGGCTGCCCATTTGCGCACGCAGCGCAGCACGTGCATGTCTAGTTTGTTCAGTCCCCACCTGATCGACATCAAGGCAGTCGGGACGATTATCGTTGCGGACGACCATCCGATGTTCCGGCACGCGATGGTTTCTTGTGTAGGCGCCAACTTCCCGTCGGCGTCCGTGTTGGAGGCCGATACGCTGGATTGCCTTCAGGATCTGCTCAATCGCGATCAAAACGTCGATCTGGTTTTGCTCGACTTGAACATGCCCGGCTCGCATGGTTTGTCGGGCCTGATCCACGTGCGCGCGAAGTCGCCTGGCCTGAGCGTTGCCGTCATCTCGGCGCAGGAAGAGCCACTGACGATCCGCCGGGCTCTGCAGCTGGGCGCAGCGGGCTTCATTCCCAAATCCGCACCGTTGCGGGAAATTTCCAAGGCGCTCGGCCAGGTGCTGTCCGGTTCGCGCTACATTCCTGCTTCACTGAGCGAGTTGGGGTTCGTACCACAATTGAGCTCGAAAGAGCAGTCGGCGGCACGCCAGATTGGAGCGCTCAGCGCACAACAGTTCCGTATTGCCAGCATGTTGGCAACCGGGATGTTGAATAAACAGATCGCAGCACAACTTCAGATCACCGAAGCGACGGTCAAGGTGCACATGAAGTCGATCATGCAAAAACTGGACGCGCGCAATCGCACGCAGGTTGCGTTGATGATGCAAACCTTCGATGCCACTCAGTCGATTGGCGACGGTTAGTCTTCGTAACCTCATCCTTCGGATGTAAAAAATGCCCGCAGCTCACGCAATTCAGCCGCACGGTGCGGTGCTTGTGCTCGATATCGAGAGCTTGCGCATTCAGGCAGCGAGTACCTCCACAGCCGAAATACTCGGCTACGACGGCGCGGCGCTGATCGGCCAGCCCGCGACTCAGCTCTTCACGCCGCGGAGCTGGCGCCGACTCGAAGCCGCGGTTTCGCGTCGGCGTGCGCCGCCGGATTCGTATCTGGTGTTGACTCTGCGCGAATCTGGCCGATCCTGTTACGGCTGGCTGCATGTCCGGGCAGGCATGGCGATACTGGATCTGGAGCGCTGTCGACGGGCTTCTGCGCAATCGTTGCAGCGCCTCTTTTCCGGGCTTGAGTCTATCACCGAATCGGCGCAGTCCGATCAGCAGGACGCTTTCTTGATGAAGGCTGTCAAGGTCATCCGAAAGTCCCTGTGTTTCGACCGTGTACTGTTGCGTCGGTTCGATGTGCACGGCGATGCCTCGGTGATTGCGCAGGCGCGCCACTCGAAGATTGAGTCGATCCCGGACTCGAGCGACACGGCATCGATATACAGCAAGCAGTTCAGGGACCGCTTGCGCAAGTCAGGTATCGAGCATTTTGCCGATCTCAGTTGCTCCGCATCGCCGCTGCTGCGTGGCGCAACACTCGGCGCGGGCGACCTCAGCGGGTCCAGCTTGCGCGTCGACCCGTCGTTGGAACAACTGCGGCGCACGGGTATCACAGCGCTGTCGACCGGCTCGCTGGTCGTACGCGGCACTTTGTGGGGCGTCATCGAATGCCAGCAATTGCGTCGGCCCAAATTGCTGAGCGGCCCGGCCCGCCTGGCTTTCTGGCGCATGTGCAAGGAGGTGGCCCATCGAATTGATCAATATCAGATCAGCGTTGCCCGCAAAAGGAATGGCGAACGCGAGGCCGCGCTGGAGGCGTTTGCCAAATGTACCGACGACGGCGACCTGGAGAACTTGACGGCGGACGGCAAAGCCGAACTGTTGCTGAGCGCACTGCAGGCAGACGGTTTTGCACTGCTAAGCCAAAAGCGTTGTGTGTGTATCGGTCTATGCCCACAAGAGAACGAATTGCGGCGCGTCATCGGTCGATTGCCCGCAGCAACGCAGCCCGGCACAAGGCCACTGCGATGGCCCGCAACAGCCGAACGCGGTGGGGCAGATTTTGCGGGACTGCTTTTGGCAGACGTGGGCGACCCTCTGGACAGCAGGTTGCTTTGGTTTCGGCTCGCGAGCAACGCGCGTTTCCGAGATGCCGGCCTTGCCGCCGATCCGTGGTCCAGCGATGAACTGAGTTTCGCGGAATCGCTGCGCAGTCTGATTCAGGGCCGTCGCGAGCAGCGAACCCGCATCGAACTTGAGTTCCTGCATCGCAGCACAGCAAACAGCAACGTGATGATCCTGATCAGTGAAGCCGAACCCACGCCGGGCGTCGGACGGCGCATCTTGATGGCGAGCGAGGCTTTCGAGCGCGTGACGGGTTATCGTGTGGCCGAGGTCATTGGCACCGTACCCACTTTTCTGTTCGGCCCAGAATCCGGTGCCGGCGCAATGGACAATATTCGCGAAAAACTCGCCAGCGGCGATAAGTTCGAGGATGAAATTTTGTTGTACCGCAAGGATGGCAGCACGTTCTGGGCGGACGTGCGCGTTTCCTCGGTCGAAGATGCACTCGGTAGGCGAACGCATTGGATCTCGGTGTTGACCGACATCAGCGAACGGCGCCGAATTCGGGCAGGGCTGGAGCAGAAAAACCGTGTGCTCGAAGATTCGCTGAGCGAATCTGTAGCGCTTGTGCAGGCGAAATCGACAGTGCTGGGTCAGGTAGGTCGCGAATTGCACGAGCCACTGACGATCATGTTGGGCCAGACCGAAATGGCGCTGAAACTCGCGCAAACGCCGCGAGTGCGAGAGGCGTTGGACGTTGTCTGCCAAACCACGCGGCACACCTTGGATCTGGTGAAGACCATTTTGGATACCGCCCAACTTGGCATGGCTGCCGCGCCCATCTCCAAACCCGCTGCGCAAGCCACGCTGGATCGAAAGGCGACCTTTTTTGCCGCAGCCAGTCACGACTTGTTGCAGCCGCTGAACGCTGCACGCATCTATGCCTCGGCGCTCAGCGAACTGCCCGCGATTGGCAGCAATGTGCGGGAAGCCGCCCAACGTATTGATCTGGCGCTGATCGCGGCAGAAGAGATCATCGATGTGCTGGTCGAAGTGACCAAACTCGATTCTGGCGCTTTAGTGACCGAAATTGAGCCTTTTGCGCTCTATCCCCAGCTCGAGATCCTGGCCGCGCAAATGTCCTCATTGGCGACATCCCGGCAACTTCAGTTGCGGGTTCCGCCCTGTAAATGGCTGGTGCAAAGCGACCGCCGACTATTGCGTCGCGTGGTGCAGAACCTGATGGCGAATGCGCTCCGATACACTGCTGAAGGCGGGGTGCTCGTGGGCACACGCAAACGCCGCGGCGAGCTGCTGATCGAGGTGTGGGACACCGGTATCGGCATTGATGCCATACACCAATCGAAGGTCTTCGAAGAGTTTTCCCGTGTGAACCAGCGATCGCCCTGGGGCGACCGCGGCAGCGGTCTGGGTTTGGCGATTTGCGAACGGATATGCCGCCTGCTGGGCCATTCGTTGACTGTCGTGTCGAAGCCGGGCCGTGGCTCCTGTTTTCGAGTTGCTGTGCCTTTGCTGGGCGAGTGGCGAGAAACAGAAGCATCGCCAGGCCACGAGATGGCAGCTGCCAGTGCCGATGGCTTGCCGACGCCGATGAAGGTACTTTGCGTCGACGACGATCCAGACATTTTACGATCGATGCGCGCGTTGTTGAGTGGTTGGGGCGTAGACGTAGAGACTGCCGAAGATGGCGCTGCGGCTCTGGCAACGATTGCCACATTCGTGCCCGATGTGCTGTTGGTCGATCAGCAGCTGGGTCCCCATGAGTTGGGTATCGAACTGCTCAGGACTTTGCAACTGCGGCTCGGCAGTTCCTTAATCGGTAGCGCTTTAATTACGGCCGATCACAGCGACGCTCTGCGGGAACGCTGCAAGAAGCACGGGCACCACCTGCTGTACAAACCATTGAAGGCAGTGAGACTCCGCGGGTTGATGACGCACTTTGCAGAATTGGCTGGCCAACAAGGAAAAGAAAGGCAGTTTGCCCATGCCTGATATCAGAGCGGTGGCGCAGGTCGACCGGCATGGTCGAACTTCGCCTCACTGGATCTGACCGACCAGCTCGGCTGGCGTGCACGGACGTTTGGCCTCGATAAGCTCGGTGGCCCGCTCCAGATCGGCCCGCGTATTCCAATACAACACGCCGACGACGCGGTTGTCGTGCAGATAATAAACCGTAGCCTCCATCGGTCCTCGCGGTGCCACGACATGGTGTTTGAGCGACGTATCGACCCAGCCAATCCCCTCGTATGCATGATCGAAAACGCGTGAGTAAAAGTACGGCAACGGCGAGTAGTCGACCGTCTTTCCAGCCATCGCGCGACCGGCAGCGATACCCGAAAAATTGGCGTGTTCTTCATGCTGCGAACTCAGTCGCCGACCCAGGGTTGAGCACCAGAAGTTCACGCAATCGCCGGCGGCATATATGCCAGGTATCGACGTTCTGAGCGAGGCATCTACGTCGATGCCATTGGAACACACGATGCCGGCATCTTTGGCCAGTTGCGTGTTCGCGACCAGGCCCAGACCGGCGACGACGCGTTTGGCCGTCACCATTTTTCCGTCGCTCAGCTTGAGTTGTTGGGTGCCGTTTGCCTTCTGGATGTTCGAGACGCTCAAGAAGTGCAGCCGAACGCCATGCCCATCAAGGCTTCGCGCCAGTTCATTAGACAAGACTTCGGGCAGAATCGACCGAACAAGACCACGTTTTCCACAATAAAGATCGACCGAAGAACCCGCCTTGCGCAGACACGCGGCAAGTTCGGTGCCGATCAGCCCGGCGCCAACCAGCGTGATCGGTTCGGCCTCGCGCGACAACGCGCGCAGGCGTCGGTAATCGGCGAGTGTGCGGAAATACATGACGGATTCGTCATCGCCTGAGATGCGCTTTGGGCTGCCGCCGATGGCCAGCAGTGCTTGTTCAAAGGCGTAGATCTCGCCGGTCTGATCGCGCGCCTGCTTGCGCAAGGGGACGAGCGCGACGATACGCCGGCCCAGATGCAAGTTGACTTGGGAGCCGCGATTCGGGCGCCAGATTTCCTCCAATGGAAGTCCATCCCAGAGCTTTTTCGACAGCGGCGGGCGGTTATAGGGTTTGTCCAGTTCTTCGGACACCAGCCCCACTTGAGCCGTGGGGTCGGACATGCGAATGCCCTTGAGCGCCGAATCTGCGGCCATCCCGCCGCCGATGATCAGATATCGATAACGATGCATTGGACTAGCTCTAAAGAAAGAAACACTGCTGCATGAAACGCTCCGTCCACTGCGGGCCGAAGGACTTCTGCATCAACGGTAAACCCGGCGAATTCGCGGCATGATGATCTTTGTAGTGGCGCGAAAATTCTTCGTAGCGGTGGGCAGCGGCAACCGTCCTCTGCGAGGCATCGGGGATCGCGTGCAAGTACCGCCCCAGCAGCTCGACGTGCAAGGAACCGACGCGTCGCAATTCCGTCTGGTCACCAGGGCGGATGAAAAAGTCCAGACCGCTGCGACACGCTTGAAACCACGGTGGAGGATCGTCGGCATTCTTGAGGTCGGCATACACACAATGCGCTTGCTCCAGCCAGTTTTGTGCGATGGCCTGCGCAGGGTCGTGCGCTGGCGCTACCGCATCGATGACCGCAACGATGGGCTTTGCGCCGAGCTGTACCAACTCCATGGCATAAAGCGGCAACGCAATGGCCGAATGCGGATAGACGAAACAGGAAATCACCTGGATCTTGGGCGATTCGATCGACACCACGCGCAGCTCAGCGGCATCGGCCTCCCAGCTTTGCGCGTTACAGCTGAGGTTGCCGCTGGGCAGAGGCTTTTCCGCCTGCGCCAGTTCGGGATCGAGCGGCTTTCGCCTGAAGCCGGCAGCGACGGCCAGCTCCGTACTGCGCTCAAGTACGCTATTGAGCGTCATGCGGCACTCACGAGTTCCGCATGCATCCGTTGGACAAATGCAACGACCGGGTCGCTAAGAACCGCCTCGGGTCGCAACTTCACGATCACATCAACAGCTTCGTCTAACGAATAGCCCCGCCCGAGCATCAAAGCAATCGTCGAGACGGCCGGTGAACGCCCAACGCCGAGGTGGCAAAACACGATGACGCGACGCTGCTGCTGCAGACAGCTGGCGGTTTGAGTTGCAGCCTTCTTAAACTCCAACAGCCCGGCCGGACCAAGCTTCTCAACGATTTCCGTAACCGCGCCAGCGGTCGAGAGTACATCGGCAAATGGATAGTCGCTGAAGGCCAAACCATCGAGATCGGCTGCCAGGTACAAGTTTTCCGTTGCGCTGCCGGAGACGTTGACCAGATCGGTGAATCCCAGGGTCTTAAACAGCCTGAGCGACGACCGGGTCGGAAGTGCGGAAATTCCCAAGCCGTGTTTTAAGTCCCACATGCTCGCGGGCCTTAGGCTGTTGCGGCGAGAGCGCTGGGCTTTTTCGCCTGCCCCATCACCTTTCGCAATTCGCTCAGCCGGCTGTCCAGATTGCTCACATGCCGCCGTGGATGATTGAACAAGTAAAATCCTCCCCAGGATTCGCGCCTGAGCACACCCAGATCGCGCAGCATCGCGCCGATATCGCCCATTTTGAACATCGGAGGGTCTGCGACGTCCCAGAGAAACGAAAAACGATCGCAATACGGATACGCGTAGCGGAAGTTCATTGCCTCTGACAGATGTACAAACACGATGAAGCGATTGAAGCTCGACTTCACGGATGGCAAAAGAGCGATCGCCGAGGCTTGTGTTGCATCCGGCACGCAAGGATTGGGCGCAAGGATCACGGGTACCAGGAACCGCGGTGTCGTGACGATCAGCCCGTCGAGTTCACCGGGATCGCGCAGGATGCCGCTCACGCCAGACCGCAGCTGTTGTTGGGTGTTGATCAAGCTCGCCAGTTGCGAGCGCCGCGCCAGTTCGATGAGCAGCGTCCGATCCAGTTCGCCAAGTTTGGCAACCCGCAGCGCATCGATGGCCCACGGGTGAGTGTAAAAGACGCAATGCACGGAGGGCGTGGCGCCATTGATGGCGGGCGCAGTGTGGTTGGTCATGGCGTGTGCGTCTCGCTGGAGTCGTTGACGGAGCGGGTTCTTGTCGATCCAGTCGAATGTTCAACCGGATTGCTCGTTCTCTTGACGCTCACCTGCGCCGCCGGTGGCATCGATTCTGTCGAACGGAGCAGGGATTCCTTGCCTGGCGGTGCGCGAAGCTGACTGCGCTCATCGCTCCGGGACACGGCCTCGTTGGCATTCGCCGCGGAATAGACCCGAACTCGTGAGACGTTGTCACCGAGATTGCTCCAGGTCGCGAGCCAGGCATGATCCGGCGAGATCGCGAAGCCGTCGATCGACTCGCCCGCCCTGAAAACCTCGCGCGGCGCAAGACCTATGCCGCACTGTACGATCTGGGTGCCATTGTCGAGCCAGAATATGTGACCTGGTGTGGTCGCAAAAAAGCGCGAGCCGGTCGGGACATCCAGACGTTGGGGTTTGGAATACTCGGAGATTCGCCACAGCGTCAGGCTGTCCGCCTGATTGACGTTAAGCGTCAGCGCCAGCAAAGTCTCCAAATCGTTGACGATCTCGATGACCGGACCATCCAGTTCGTGCACCGCCTTCGCTGTGCCGTCGCTGCTGCGAAGCGCAATCTGGTTGTTCATGGCCCCGGTTGAGACCGCGAAGCTGCCGCTCGGAAGCAAGTGCGAGCGGGCATCCAGCAGATAGTGCGCCAGCAAGAACGAACTCTCGGCACGCGTTTCCAGGTCTATCCGATGCGCGCTGCGCCGCGTCCGCCAGAGCAACCGTTGCCCGTCGCAGGTAAAATCGATGGCGCCGACACAGCGGTCGTGCAGCACGCGATTGGCGCCGCTGCTCAAGTTCAACAGGTTGATCGACGATTCGACCTGGTAAAGCAACTCCGACGTACCCAGCAGTCGTGCGTTTCCCGATTTCGGGAACAGGCGCGGGCGCGATTGTGGCGCCAGAGCCAGGGTTGCCAGATCGGTACTGGACTCGACCAGCAACAAGGGTTTATCGCCAACGCTCGCGATGTGCAAACGGGCGAAACCGGACTCGATGATGGTGCTCGCCACTTCAATCGGAGGGCGTCGGCCGATATTGGCTTGCTTTTGCGTAGGCTTATTCACTGGTGTTCTTAAGTCAGCATTCGAAATGGGCAAATTCGATGGACCCTGTACCGCGTCCTCTGGGTTCAGCATTTGCAATGCTCTTTTTGCTGAGCCGATCCGTCGCGATGGTTCCTTTTCCATCAGCCCGCCGATCAAGGTGCGCAGGTGAGAAGACTGGATTTGATTCAGCGGAACGGGCTGTTGCAGGTGCGCGCGCGCCATGGCTTTTGGGCCTCCGATAAAGGGCAAGTTACCGCTGGCCAATTCGAACAGCAGAACGCCGAGGCTATACAGATCACTATTGGGCTGAAACTTCTGATAGAAGCGCTCGGGCGCTGTGTAGGCGGGCGACCCGCTGCGGTAGTCGCCCTCTTCAGCCTCGCGTATAGAACAGGTCGATCCGAGATCACCCAGCAAGAACGACTCCATCTGACCTTGCGCATTGTGCCGGACGAAAATGTTCTCTGGTTTGATGTCGCAGTGAATCAACTTGCGATCGTGCAAGTTGACCAAGGCCTTGAGCAGATCTTCCGCACAACGGAGGATTAGAAGTGAGGCGAACGGTTTCCCAGGCGTCATCGCCTGGCGCAAGGTACCTGCTTCCAGGAATTCGTAAACCACGAACCCGACGCCGTCCGCGCCGTAGAACGTATCCAGCGGCGTCAGCAGATTGTCGTGCCGATTGTCGAGCGATGCCGCCAATTCCCGCAGGTAAGCGGTGCGCGCACCGATCGAAAACTGCTTAATGGCCACAGCACTGCCGCTGTGTCGATCGCGAGCACGCAACACAACACCTTGCGCCCCGGTCGCCAATTCGCCGAGCACCTCATATCGCTCCGGGATGGCGTCGAACTCAGCCACACAGAAGCTCGATCAGCTCGCGTTCGTCGGCGCCGCCTTCCAATGCCGGGCGCAGCGCTTCAATGCGCTCGCTGGCGCTCAACAGGAACACAGAGTTCGAGCCGCCGGTCAGCGAAGAACTTACTTCAATGCACGCCAGGCTGGCGCGCGACAGGTCGCTGAATACGCCAGCCAGCATTCCAGCGACCATGAAGTCCACGCGTTCGCGGAGATGGTCGAGGGCATCGGCGAAAATGCTCTTGCGCAACTCCATGCGGAGCACGCCATGCGTCGTCGCGCGCTGCATGTCGATGCTGAGCACACCCCAGCCATTGAAGTTCATGAAAGTGATCAGGTTGCTCAAGAAAACGTCGACGCTGATCTGCTCGAACTTTGCGCCGAAGGCGCCTTGCGATTGGCGCACGAAATGCCGCAGGGTCTTTTGTCCCCATAAAAAACCGCAGCGATAGAGCACGATTGTCCAAGCCTGGCCAGCTTCATAGGACAAAGCGGCGTGGATGCCACGCAAAATGTCGGTTGCCAGGAAGATGCTGCGGGTATCGCTGGGGTCGACCACCGTGCCTTCGTACAAATCGAAGTTCAGACTATCGATCTCCAACATGGAAGCAAAACGCGCACTGGACGTACCGGCGGTCAACGCGGTGCCGCCGGCTTCTGGCAAGACTGGTGCTTGATTCATCATCGCGCTCATAGTTGTTTAGTCCGCCGACAGGGTGTCGATGATCTGTTGCAGGTAAGGCTCAAATTGCGCGTAGTCCGCGGCCTCAAGCGCCTGCTGGTAATTGCGTTTGAGCACAACGTAGGTTTCGAACACGGCCTGTTTACGCTGCGGCATGCTCTCGGCGGGATTGTTGGTGGCCGCCCGGTTGCCGAATAAGGTCCGCTGACTGGCCGCTTCGCGCTTGGGGAAGACGAATGCCTGCAGCATGGTTTTGAGCCACAACAACACCCGATCTCGAAACCAGTCGTGATCGTTCATCAGCATGGCGGCCGTGGCGTACACACTGACCTGTGTGATGTCGCGCGGCGCTTTGATTTCGGCCAACGCGTGGTACTTGGTGAATGGGTAGCTGGCGAATATTTCGGTCACGGTCTTTTCGACAACCGCCGTTTCATGTCGAGCGATTGCCCTTGCGGCATGTACGCGTTCCATGAATTCCGGGGCGCTCTTGGCGTAGAGACTAAGTTCCTCTTCGCTCCAATGCCTGCCTTCCGCACGCCGAAAGAGTTCCTTGAGCAACGCGTGCTTTCTGAGCGTCTGGCTCTGGGGACGAACATTTGCCGCGACTGTGCTCATGGTCTGGCCTTCGTCGGTTGAGTTGAAAGACTGGAATCGATTGCCTGTTGGGTAGCGGCGGCGACAGCAAAACCAGCGAGCGTGCCACTGGGGTCGCCCCTTTCATTTGCGGCAACAGAAATTCGAGAGGTCTTGAGTCCTTGCCAGGGCAGCATCTGGAAATAGAGTTTGGCCGTGGCCACATCGGTACTTTGGCTCAGAATCGCCAGTCGCTTCTGTTCGCGCTCTAACTCCACAGCGCTCATCGGTGCTACAGCGGCTTGTACCGCAGCGGCCACAGGAGCAGGGGCGACAGGTGCAGCGGCGATGGCAGCCTGCGCTGCGCTCGGCGATGCATCAACCGGCGGTGTCTCTCCAAGCCCCGCCAGGAATCCCACTGACGCGCGCTTCCTGGACGCCTCTTGTTGGTCGTTGAGCGCTTGCAACTGCGAGCGTGCTTCGATCAGCGCCTGCTCCCGCGCCTGAGCTGCGGCTTGCGCTTCGAGCCGTGCGTGACGATCGGCATCGGCAGCCGCTTGCGCTTGCGCCAGCGCCAGATCCTGCTCATTCGATCGTGCTTCCAATGCCTGAATGTCGGCCAACAGTTGCGCAGTCAATGTCTGCTCAGATTTCAGCGCGCTGCCAAGTTCGAGCAATTGTTTGCTGCTCAGCTCCTGCACCGCGGCCAGCATTCTGGTGTTCGCTTCGGCAGCCGCTGCTACGCGCGCTTCGAACTGCAGGATCTCGGTCTTCAGACGAGCGGTCTGCGCTCTCTCGGCATCCAACGCCTGAGTCAATTCCGAGCGTCGATCGTCGGCCTGCTGCCGGTGTTGTGCCTCTTGCTCAAGGCGCGCGATGTTGGCCTGCAGCTGCACGGTAAGCGTTTGTTCCGTGCTGAGCTGCGCCTCGAGAAGTGCTCGGTCAGCGGCACGCGCTGCTGATTCGGAATCGAGCGCTTCGCGCAGTGTCGCGATTTCGGCTTGCAACTCAGCGGTGCGTGCGTGTTCGCCGAGCAGTGCGCCATCCAATTCGGCGGTCTTGACTTGCAGTTCTTCTTCTCGTACTCGCAGTTGCTCCGCCAACCTCTCTGCGTCTGCAACCGCAGCGGTTTGCACCGACGCGAGTTCGCTCTGAAGCTGTTCGGCGAGCTCTTGCCCGGCCTTCAGTGCCTCGCGCAATTCGCTCAGTTCGGATTGTTGCTGTTGGTCTTTGGCCTGGAATTCCGCTGCGAATGCCTGCACGTCTGAAGCGTTTTCGGCCTGCGCCTCCAGCACCAGAATCGCGTCCTTGAGTTGCGCATTTTGCAGTTGCTCGGCATCGAGCGCTTCGGTCAACTGATGGATCTGTTCTATGTACGTCTGACGATCCTCACGCGCGCGCTGCTCTGCGGCCAGCAGCATGTGCAGCGCTTCCGATTCTCGCTCTTCGAATTTCGCTTCGAACTCAAGCCGCAGGCTGTTGGCGCTGGTCTGTTGAGATTGCCGATCGTTGCGCGCCTGTTCCAGCTCGGCATTCAAGACAGCGACGGTGTCTTCCTGCAGCGCAAACGCCCGCAGCGCTTCGTCCCGTTGCGCCTGGCAAGCATCGAACTCCGCCTGCCGCTGGCGATCGCGCTCGGTTTGTTCATCGATCTGGCCGACCAGTAGCGCATGGTTGCGCTCCAGATGCTGCGCCTGCTCATGCATGTGGTTGAGCTCGGAACGCAGCACCGCCAGCAAATCGCTGCGCTCACGAAGCTCGGATTCGAGACTTTGTCTGGTGGTCTCGTTGACATCCAACCGGTTTTCGAGCGTGATGACTCGCTCGTCAACCAGCGCCTGGCGACTGCGTTCGGCTTGCAGTTGCTCCTCGTAGCGTTCGTGCAACTGCTGGCGCAGCGCCAACTCGCGCTGCTGGTGGGCAAGCTCAAGCTCTTCGATACGGCGCGCGCTGTCGGCGGCCACGGCCTGGGCCTCGCGTAGCGCGGCATCATCACTTCCGAGCAGTGGCTGCGTCCTGGCCAGTCCTTGCAGTTCCTCGGTAACGATCGCCCGCATCGAGTCGAGCAGCACAGCGCCATCAAGAGTCGGCATCTCGGCCTTAGGTGGGGGGCGACGCCCGGCCTGGCTATCGGCGATGCCTTCGACAACTTCGCGAAAGAAAGCGCCGAGTTCAAGCAATTGACTGTTAGGAGTTGTCATCATGGATGTTCCGCCTCAGGCGAGATTTTCCCGAATGGTTTGCGCGCTGGCACCCTCTTCTCGCCAGAATTCTGCAGCGTTGACGCGTTTCTCGTCGCCGACCAGGAACTTGCAGACGTCGTTGCCCATCGCGTAACACTGCACCTCAATGCTCTGCAGCTCCTTGCGGTGAAAAAAGCTGAAGGCGCCGGCAAACAACCCCGCGTACATGTGGCAGACCGGGCGGCCGACCATCTTCATGGACTTGGCGACGGCCGAGTTGCGGATTTCGATCAGCGTAATGTCCTTGTCCGCAAAGCTCAGATCCAAGGTCCATCCGCCGTATCCTTCGATCGCCAAAGGCCACCACCAGCACTCCCAAACGAAAGCCGGGTTCATCTGCCAGATGTCGAGCTTTCCGCCACCGAACTCCTGGCGCATTCGCGCTGAGAAACGTTTCATGTCGGCAAGCGCCCACTCTTGACCGCACCGATACATCAGCAGTCCTGAGCTGTTGCCGACTTCCTCTTCGATTCCGGTGTGCAGTCCGTTGATGAAGGCCTCGGAAATCTTGGCCGCGCGCTGGCCATCGCGCAGATAAATCGAGCCCTCCGTGGGATCGTGGCGAAAAAACTCGTCGGGCGTGTAGTAATTGTGGAAACCCTGGACGCCGCCTAGTACTGGATCGATAGCCATTAGTCTTTACTCAAAGTCATCGGATTTGCCTGCGAAAACTGCGCTCATGCCCTGGACGTGCCGACGTCGCCGATACTGAAATCGACGTCCTTCAGTTGCATGATTGAAGAGCGAATGATGATTTTGTTCGCCTCGACCAGCGTCTCGCCGGTCACCGGATGCAAGATCGGCATCGACGTGCGCTGCCCGATCAACGATTCCAGTTCAGTAAACGACTCGACGTACATGCCATCGGGAAGCGCCACTTCCACACCATCGCCGATCACCCGTGCCTGACACGACAGCCGACTGTTGCTCTGAGCGCCGGTGAGTACGCTCAGAGCCAACTGTTCGCGCTGCGATGCAGGGGTGAGGCTGGCTTCGCCGGCGGTGACGTACACGTGACAGGTAGCGCACAAACCGCGACCACCACAGACCATCTTCACCGGCACTTGATGCGCCAAGAGCGCATCGAGAAGTCGGGTGTCGGTTTGCAACGAAACCGTGGATTGATCGGCGCGAAATTTGATCTGTCTCATGCCGGCAGGCTCCCGCGGTAGCGACCTGCGCGCAGCGCCGACGTTACCCTGGCTTGATGCGAGGTGGTGAGTCGTTGAAACCAACCGGAGGCATGAACGATCGCCATCCCGCGGGCTGATTCTTCTGGTGTATTGGGTGCGGACTGACCCAGCAGAAAACTGGCAAGACTCCGTTGCTCAAGTGCATTGCCCTGACGTACCGGCAGCTCCGCAGCGCTTTGAGTGGCAGCGGTTGGCAGCCAAAGGCTGGCCAGTGCCTCATGCAGCCGCGCGACCAGCGTCGAGTCGTCGCCGAAGCGCTCGTCGAGTTCACCGATGCATGCCTCGGACCACGCCACGAGCGTCGGCAGATCGAGTGCGTACCACTCGCCGCCGAGCAACGAGCTCGTCAGCCATGGCGCCAGTGCGTTGCCCATACCATCGCGCAGGAATGCGGTAGACCAGGCCAGGCGCTGTAACCCGAGCTGGAAGTCCTGCCGGCCCGGCGCAGCATTCTGTGGCGCTAGCGCCGTGCATTCGCTGAGGTGGGAAATCGCGCGGCGAATGGCGAGCATTTCTGGGCACTGCCAACCGCTTGCGCGGGACATGGTCAGATCCCCCGGCAGCGGTGTGGTCAGACCTTCCCGCTGCACCCGCGTAACGCGATCGCAGCGCCAGATCGCCAGCGAGTACGGGTCGGCGCTGCGTAGCGCCAATGCCAGATCCAGGGCCGAGCTCGCCGGAGCGCCTTGAAAAATCCGTTCGGCGCCAAGCGTGCGGTCGAGCGCGGCGCAGACGCCGTCGAGCGCAGAGCGCAAACTGGGCGACAGCGATTTTCCAAGCAACGCACAAAGCGGCGCTTTGGCTTCCTGCCACAAGGTGACTGCCTGCTCTGCAAACAATGGAGTCGCCAGCGCGAGACTCTGCGCCAGCGCCTCCCCCGGCAGACCAGCGTCTGCAGCCGCAGCGGCCACCATTAACCCGGAGGCCAGCGCACGCCACTCTGCCTCCTGTGCCGGATCGTCGGAAAACACCGGCAAGGTGGGGACAAAAATCTCCTGCCCTACCGCACGTAGCATATCCGCCTGGCGGGTGAGGGCATTGAGCAGCGCAAAACAGCGCTGCGCCGCGGCCGACACCGGTGCGCACGACGTCGGCAGGAGTTCCGCGAGTGCAACCGCCCAAACCGAAGCCCAGCTCTGTTCGGAGAACGGAACGTAGGGCAGGATACACTCGAGCAGATAGCGTCCAGCATTCAGTGTTGCGAGACCTTGATCGCCACTGCAGCAGGCCTCCGCCAACACATTCAGCAGTAGCGCCAGGTCACGCTCGCCCTTGTGCGCGAACAACTCGCCGCGACCTTCTGGCGTTTCCGGCAGAACATGCGCTGAGCGTCCCATCAATGCAGACAACTCGGCGATGCGCGGCGCCAGGTTCAACCCAAAGGCCACCAGTTGCACTCGCTCCAGGCCTTGCGCCAACAACAAATGGTGCATGGCGCATTCGGGCATCGCGCCAAATACTCGCAGCTCGCGAACCCAAGCCGACTGCAACCGATTCGCGCCCACGGCGCGGATCGCCTGGGACACCTGTGCCGACAGTTCCGACCAGGCCATCGCCGGATCGCCCAGCGCCTGCCACTGTGCCGCGAAGTTGCGCCAAACATCGATCACAGCCGCGCCTTCGGTGTCGGCCGCGGCGTAAGTTTTCAAGTAGTCGCCGAGCAGGCCGTGGTGGGGCGATGCGGCACGGCGCATGGTGAACGCGCTACGCCATAACGGGCCGCGCTCGGCCATTTGTCGAAAGTTCAACACCGATCCGACGCCCAGATCGCGCGGGATGTCGATTGCCAATCCCTTCCGGTACACGGCCGTCAGGATATCGCTGCAGATCAGCAGTTCTTCGACTCTTAAATGCGGCGTCAGCGCGTGCACGATGGCGCGCAGGTTGCCTTGCATCACAGACTGATCGCGATTGCGCAGATAGACGCCGATCGTGCTCAACCACCACCACACCATCGTTTCTTTGGGCGATGCGTTGGCCCCACCCAGAACTTGTGCCAGCCGCAAGACGGTAAAGTAGTTGTCACGGCGCGTCGCGGCGCAACCGCTTTCGCCAATTCGTTCGGCGTAATGCGGATAGTCGCGCAGGACCGCAGCGCTGGCTTGATCGGCAAGTTCAGCGGCCACTCTGGAAATTTTGACCGCGGCCGAAACCGAACGCAGCGATGGCTCGAAGGCGATCATCAGCTTTGCGAGCTGACTGTTTTTCCAGTGCGCGCTGGCGCGCAGGAAACTGAGCGCCGCATGCAGGGCGGTCAACTCCGATCCGGCGCGAGTCTGCCAACCCTCGAGCAGCGTCCGCGCCATATGTGCCCGCAGTTCGGCGCGCGCTTCGTGCTCGTCGAAGATGCGATGCATGCCGGCGAATAATTGCAATAGACACGCCACGGCAGGGTCGTTCGGCGCAACCATCTGTGCGAGCAGACCGGCCGCAGCTGGCGCCAGGTCTTCGGCTTGATGTCCCGACACCTGCGCCAGCTCAAATAGATCCTTGAGTGCGGAATTCAGTTCGGCATCGCCGCCGGACGCCTGCTGCGCGAGTACGCGCAACTGCGAGCGATTGGGCAATTCGATCACCTGCGAAAGGCCAACACGAAACAGACTGCGCTGAGCAGGCACATCAGCGCCCAGTACGATCGCTGCGCGCGCCTTCAGCAGCAACGTTTCGACAGACGGATCGTGGACTGCACTCAAGTCCTGCGCTGCCAGCTCACTGGCAACTTTGGCGACCGTCAGCAGGCGCGCTGACCCCGCCGTGTACAAGTCCAGGAAATTGCGCTCCCAGCGATTGCGCAGGCCGGCCGAGCCGAGGCGAACGGCTTGCTCGAAATCGTCCCAACGCCCGCCGACCAGATCGCTGACGGCCGCCAAATTCAAAGCCCGCGCCGAACGCGCTTCCAGGCGCGAGCCCGGACGTAGCGAAACGACAATCATCACGCTGACCAGATCGCCCCACAACTCGGCGTCCGGTGGCAAATAGGCATACCCGTCGCTGCGCAGATCGCGCAAGAAATCGAACCGTTGCGTAGCACCGAGCAAGCCCTCGATCGCATCGCCGAAGACGTGTTCGAGGCGGTTATCGGCGCGCACCGAAAACGCGCGATCGAGGCGCAAAATCAGCAACGACCATATCCGCGGGCTCAAGCGGTAGCGAACCGCAAGTTCGTTGACGAAGAGTCTGATCAGTTCCAGATCGACCACTGCGCCCATGTCGCTCAACAGCTTCGTCCACTCGCGCAAGACTTGCGCGAAGCTGCTTTGCAACTCCTCCAGATCCACCTGGCTCGCGTCTTCATCGAGGAGGCGCATTGCATGGGCCAGCCCGGCAAACACTTCGGCAACGATGGCATCGATATCCTGCGCGATCTGAAAGCGTTGTCGAAACACCTCGAATGCTGCCTGCGCTTCCCAAACATAGAGTTCAACGAAGCTACGGGTTCCGGGTGCGACGCGGCGCGCGATACGCGCCACAATGCGCTCCACCAGCGGCGACAAATCGTCGATATCGACATAGTCCCGCGAACGCTGCGCGATGCTGACCCAGGCCGGCATCGGTTGCGCAGCGATCTGCTCAGGCGTGGTCAGGCGCCTGGCAAGCTCATCCAGAACTTCGGCCAACGCATCGCCGTCGGCAAGTTCGGTCAGATCGCCCAACTCCTCGCTGTTGCCATTGCGCAACGAGGCGCTGAGCACGCTCAGTTCCCGGGCGATGGCCACAGAATGCACGGCGCGCAGGCGTGCGCTGAGTCCAGCCGCGCTACTAGAGGCGAAACAACCGCGAAGAGGTGAACTCGGCACGCTCATTGCGGGGCACCGTCGTGTTGATAAACTGAGGCCAGGAGCGCTGCGACCCGGTTGCGCGACGTGCCGCTCAGTTGTGCCATCTGCGCCTGCAACACTGCAACCAGTTCAGTGCCGAAGTTGCGCGTTTCTTCTTGTAGGAACGGCAACAAGTGCGCCGCTGCAAATGCGCGAACTCGTATAGGAACATCGCCAAGTCCTGAGCCCAGGAAACAAGCGATCGACTTGAGCAAAATGGTCAGATCGCGGATGCACCTGGTCTCAATCCCACGCACTGACGCAAAGCTCGGTCGCGTTCGCATCTCCGCAACCGCTTGAGCACACCAGGCATCGGCGTTTGCCAGCATCGCATGGGCGGTCGCCGCATCGGCGATGCCCTCGGCGAGCTGCGCAATTCGACCGTGCTGCTCTATGGGCAGTTGCGCCTGAAGCTCTGCAATCGCCGGCGCGGCCAGCACCTCTGGCGATTGTTCGGGCAGGGCGAAGCGCACGTGGGGTACCCATGCCGTCGCCAACCAATGCACGGTGTCTGCAATGGAATTTTCGCTTGCGTTATTGATCAATACGACGGCCAGGCGCGCGGACAGTGCCCCGGTCCAGGATTCGCTGGCATCGCCGCGATTGCTTGCCGCGCGCATCACAAAGACCACTTCCCAACGGTCGGTCATTGCGCCCAGCGAGCTTAACAAGGTGCTTAGGCGCGCCACGGCAGAGGCCGGATGTTCGCGTACTCGAGCGGCCAGCGCACGCAAGGCTTGCGCCTCAATGGCCGGCGTGCTGCCCGAAAGCCCCAGGAAATCCGCCAGAAGCCGGTCGCCCAGAGCAAGCTCGGCTCGCGGCGCAGAACGGCTGGTCGCCAGTTCCAGCAGCAGCGCCAGAACGCCGGTGAGCCACGGCAACATACCCGTTGGTAAACTCAGCTGGTCTACGACGCCTTTGGCGATGTCTGGCAAGTGGCGCCACTCGCCCTGTAGCAAGGCGAACGCACGCGCCGAATCGACTCCAGCATCGATTGCCTGCGCGACGAATGGCGTGTAGGCAACACCCATCGCTTCGCTGCCTGCCGACGCAAGGCCGAGCAGACATGGCTCACTGGACGAGGTTCGGACTTCGTTGAGCAAGTCTGCTACCGCTTTCTCGGCATAGGCATGGTCGCCCACAACGCTGGCGCAAGCGAGTGCAGCAAACAACCGCGCGACCCGCTGCTGATGGTGGGGGGCAGCCGCTACCGATTCGCTATTGCGCCGCGCGCTCAAATGCCCGGCATCTTCGGCACGCAACAAACCATGCACCGCGCGCCGCAGCGCATGTCCGTGAAGCGAAATCTCCAAAAGGGGTGCGGCGCACCCAGGCAACTGTTGCGTCGGCACCCGGCTCAACGAGGCGGCCGCGAGGCTGGCAAAAACGCTGCCCCAGACATCGCCGCTGTAGCGCGCAACGTGCGGCCCGATCGCGGCGACGAGCCAGCTGATCCATTGGGTTAACGGCGTTTGCCGCCCTTCGGCCAGCCATTCGTGCGCTGCTGTGCCGAGCATCATGCTCATATCGCGCGGACACTTTGCCGCTGTCACAGCGCCGTAAATCTGATCCAGTTCCGGGTGAGCCGATGACAACATCGGGTAAGCGCCAGCGCCAATGTCGCCTGCCGCTGCGCTGAGTGCCGCTCCGCTGGCAGCGTTACGCAACGCGGACTGTGCCCGTTCGCAGGCCGCGCGAAAGCACCACAGCGCTTGTCCTTGCAAGTGATTGGCAGCCGCGCACCAGGCGAATCCCAGCAACAATGGGCTGGAGTCGTGAAAGTCCATACCGAGGCTGGAGGCTGTCGCCACTTGCCTCAGGTATCCTTTTTCCAGATCGCGATCCGCACCCGTCAATGCGCGCGCGCACACCTGAGCAAACATGCACAGGTCGCGCTCGGCGCTCGCCAGAGCATCGGCATGCACCATGAGACCCGAGCGTTCGAACGACGGTCGGGCCAGCTCGCACGCATCGCGTGCGATCGCCTGAGCCCGGTCGAAAATGATTGCCGCACTGGCCAGGTGTTGGCGCGCCTGCAAAGCGCCCTGGTAGTAGCCCATCGCCGCAGGACTGAATAGCCCTTTCGCACGCGCGAACGAATCGACCGCATCATTCAAGGCGTCGCTGCCATCCATCATTTGATTGCTCCAAGAGAGTGCTGCAAGGTCGCGGCCGCGGGCGCGGGTCGACCGAATAAATATCCCTGCGCAAACTCGCACCCGTGCTCGATCAGACAAGCACGTTGCGTTTCAGTCTCGACGCCTTCGGCGGTGACCGTCAGACCCAGTTCGCTTGCCAGACCGATGAGCGCGGCAACAATCGTCTGGTCCCGCCGATCGGAATCCAGGCGCGCAAGAAACGAACGATCGACCTTGATGCCGGAGATCGGAAAACTCTGCAGATGCACGAGCGAGGAGTAGCCAGTCCCAAAATCGTCGAGGACGATTTGCGCGCCAGCACCGATCAATCGCTCCAGCGCCGCAGCAGTGATCTGGGCATCGCCAAGCAGCGCGGTTTCGGTGATCTCGATGCGTAGTCGTTTTGCCGCTTCGCTGTGTTCTTCGAGAAGGCGTACGGCATCGTTTAACCACACCTGATCCAACAACGACAGCGCCGACGTATTGACGTTACAGGACAGACCCGTTCGCGTGTCTTCCAGCCACTCCAGAGTAGCTCGCAGCGACCAGGCGTCGATGGCGGAGATAACCCCGGAGCGCTCAGCATGCGCGATGAATTGCGCGGGAAGCAGCTCGCCGGCAGTTGGATGTGCCCAGCGAACCAGGGCTTCGTGCCCGACCAATGTGCCGTCCTGCACACGGACGATCGGCTGCAGCACCAGGCGAAATTCATCGCGCGCGACGGCTGCGCGGAGTTCGATATCCAGACGCAGGCGTGCTTCGCTGGCGAGGCGCATCGACCGGTCGAAGACACGCACACCCTGAGCGGATTCCTTGGCCTCGAAAAGTGCAGAATCGGCATCGCGCATCACGGTCGCGGGGTCCGACCTGGCGTCGGCCAGCGCCACACCAACGCGTGCGTTGAGCACGATGCGTTGGCCGCGCACCAGGAATGCCTCCCGAAACAATCCAAGGATTCGCTGGCCGACACGCAGCGCGTCGCGCTCGTTGCGCACATCGGTCAACATCACAGCAAATTCGCCGGCACTCAAATGCCCGATCACCACATCCTGGAGGTTGGACTGGAGTCGGCTGGCGAGGCTCTGCAACAATGCATCGCCACCGTCATGACCGATCGCATCGTTGATGACGCGAAAGCGTGCAACATCGACTACGGCAACAGCGAGAGAGTCCTCGTCGCGCTGAAAACTGCCGGCAATGCGCAACGCCAGCTGGTGTTTGAAACCCGTACGATTGGGCAATCGCGTCAACGCATCAAAGTAGGCCTGTCGGATCAGATGGCGTTCGGTCGTGCGCTGACTGCGCAAGTCAATGGCGCCGACCACGATACGTAAATCGGCCGCCTCGCCCACTCGCACCAATGCCAGTTCCAGCGGCACCCGCCGCCCGGCGCGGTTGGTCAAGTATTCATTGCACTCGATGGCATTCAAGTTCTTGCAGGCCAGGGCCGTTTGCCATTGCGACTGCGCACTGGAATCGGCGAACAGACTGGAAAAGTGCAGATGTTCGATGGCGTCTGGCGAGTAGCCCGCAATGGACTGAAAGGAACGATTGACGCGCAGCAGCTTGCCAGTCCGATCGAAGACCATCAGCATCGTCGGCAGCGCTTCAAGAATTGCCGCAAGCAGCTCGCCGTCCGATTCAAGTAGCGCGGCTGGCAATTCGTTCAAGTCCGTCGCTCCGCGGAAGAGTCCAGTGTTCCAACTAAAGCGGCCGCCCCGCAGAACCGTCCGCATGCGCTTGCGGCGTCGCGATTGATCGACCTGGAACGTGGGGAAGGCCCTTTTCATGTCCTTATCATTCCCTGCGATCTGTCGCCGGGAACTACCCACTTAGTTGTAGTAGTTGTGATGTCAGCGCTGAGCTGCCGTATTGTCGCGGTCTGGTCTTGTCATAGGATTCACAATGCTGAACCCAATTGCGCTGGTCGCCACTGGTTCTGCACCGGAGCTTCCCGCTGTTGAGGGCCTGGAAGTGGTGGCAACTGAAGGACCTTGGACGCTTCTTTGTTTAGCGCTCGAAGCGACAGACGTGGAGCGCTACTCTGATATCACGCAGCAGGACGCGAAATGGCTGTCGTGGGCACTGGCCAGACAGCACAGCGCAGTGACGGAGATATGTCAGACGGTGGCTGCGTATCCGCTTCAATTTGGACTCATCGTGCCTGCGGCCGACGAGTTGCTATGCGCGGCCAGCGCACACCATGATGAGTTGGAGCGGTACTTCGCAAACGTCGCCGGCGCTGCCGAGTGGGGCATCAAGGCGATACTCGCCGACGGCGAAGAAGGCACTGAAGTCCCGGCATCGGGAATGAGCGGTCTTGCGTGGTTGAAAGCTAAGCAGTCCGCGCCGGAACGGCGCCGGATTCGCCAGGAAGCCGCCCGCACGAGAATCGACGAGTTGCTGGCGCCGCTTTTCTCGCAGGCGCGTGCGCGCACCGAAGTTCGTCGCCAGGCGGTTGTTCCAGGTCAGCAGGCTCAGCCGCTGTTGAATATCGCTCTGCTGATCGATAGGGCGCGTGAGCATGCGTTTCAGCAAGATGTCGATGCCGCTCGCGAGACGCTGGCCGCCGAGGGGATATTTTTGAGCTGCTCAGGTCCGTGGCCGCCATACAGTTTCCGGCCACGGCTTTCTGAGTAGCTTGAATCTGCCGGATGGTGATCCGGTCAGGTGCGGCCGGCGTCCCTCCGCCAGACGGAGGGACGCCAACGAGTCAATAGTCTGCCGGTTCGACGCTGATCCGAACGCGAATTTCGGTTCCAGGATGGCGATCGGTGAACACCTGGCCGATGGTGCCGTTGTAATCGTAGGTGACATCATAGCCGCTGAGCCGTCGCTCCTCGCGATAACGCTCGACGACATCGCAACGACGTTCGTGGACTGTGCGCTCGTAGCGCGGACCGCCGTAGTAACGATTCTGGCGCTCGGCATCACGACCGATCGACGCCCCGAGAACCACGCCTGCCAGCGTAGCAGCGGTGCGGCCATCGCCACGCCCGAACTGGTTGCCGACCAAACCACCGATGATGCCGCCGACAACTTCCGGTGTATTGCTGCGGTGCCGATAGCGCGGACCGCTGACATAGGTCACCGGCTCATTCCAACACTGCCGACGCGGCTCAGCCACCGGTACGTTTTCGTAAACTGGTCGTGCATCGACGACACGAGCGAAGTCGTAGCCATCGCCGGCGCCTCGATAATCAGCATTCCCGTAGCCGCGATCACCGATATCGTGATACCTGGCATCTTCCTCGGCGTAGTAGTTGTCGTCGTAGTAATCCTGCGCGAATACATTCGTCGTCAGCGCCAGCAGCGTCATACCCAACCACATACGAGCCATAGCTCATGCACTCCAAGTGCGCCGCGCACCATGCGCGGGTTCGAGGCACAGCGTAGGCCCGCATCGATAACTTGAATCTGAATCTGGCCAGGTCTGTTGGCAGCGGTTTAGCTTGGCGCACGCTCGCCCCATTTATCGCCTCGTCAAGCTGCTAACCTTCGCAACCCCAAGGCTCACCCATCCGCAGGATGCAATCGTCGCCACTGCCAACCAACCGCCGTTTTGGCGCTTTGTTTGTCGTTGTTTTTTCCCTGGTCGCGGCGTGGGCGGCGTGGCGATCGCATGCGCTGCTGTTGACGATTGCGATTGCCCTGGCGACGACCACCGCGCTGCTCGCCTGGTTTCGCCCGACGCGTCTCGCACCGTTCAATCGCGCATGGATGGCATTCGGACTACTACTCGGCCGCATCATCAGCCCGATCGTGCTCGGCGCCATGTTCTTCCTGCTCATCACGCCGGTGGCCATGGTAACCCGCGCTTTCGGGCGGGATGCTCTGCGCCTGAAGCGCGGTGCGTCCAGCTACTGGATCGAGCGCACCCCGCCTGGGCCAGAATCTGATTCCTTTCGTCGGCAGTATTGACCGCCATGTCGTTCCTCAAAGAACTCTACGAATTTTTCAAGGCGCGTAAGAAGCTCTGGTTGATGCCGATCGTGATCCTGATGGTACTGATCGGCGGCATTTTGCTGATCGCCAAAGGCTCCGTGCTGGCGCCCTTCATCTACACCTTGTTCTGATGCGCATACTCGGCATTTCCGCGTACTACCACGACGCAGCGGCGGCATTGCTGGTCGATGGGCAAATCGTCGCCGCGGCGCAGGAAGAGCGCTTCACGCGCATCAAGCACGATCCGTCCTTTCCGCAGCATGCCATCGGATACTGCCTGAGCGAGGGCGGTGTCGATATCGCTACGCTGGATGGCATCGCGTTTTACGACAAACCGTTCTTGAAGTTCGAACGCCTGCTCGAAACCTATCTGGCGTTTGCCCCGCGTGGCTTCAGAAGTTTCGCTGCCGCCTTGCCGGTTTGGCTGAAGGACAAACTGTTCCAGAAACGCCAGATCTGCGAGGCGCTGTGTGTCTTCGGCAACGATGTCGATTACGCGCAGAAGCTGATGTTCTCCGAGCACCATTTGAGCCACGCTGCGAGTGCGTTTTTCCCGTCGCCCTTCGATGCGGCTGCGGTGTTGACCATGGACGGCGTCGGCGAATGGACGACCACATCATTGGCGATTGGCCGCGGTCACCAATTGAAGGTCCAGCGCGAAATTCAGTTCCCGCATTCGATCGGCTTGCTGTATTCGGCTTTCACCTACTACACCGGATTCAGGGTCAATTCTGGCGAGTACAAAATCATGGGTTTGGCGCCGTACGGCGAACCCAGATTCGCGGACTTGATCAAAAGTCATTTGATCGATCTGCGCGACGACGGCAGCTTTGCGCTGGACTTGAAGTACTTCAACTACTGCACTGGCCTGACGATGACCAACGCGCGTTTCCACGCGCTGTTCGGTGGTCCGCCGCGCTCGCCCGAATCGCCGTTGACGCAGCGCGAGATGGATCTGGCCGCGTCGATCCAGTCCGTGACGGAGGAGGCCGTATTGAAACTGGCGCAGTTTGCGCGCCGCAGCACCGGCATGCGGCGGCTCTGTCTGGCTGGCGGCGTCGCTCTGAACTGCGTTGCGAATGGCAAGCTGCTGCGCGCCGGGGTTTTCGACGAGCTTTACATCCAGCCAGCGGCTGGCGACGCCGGCGGTGCTCTGGGCGCGGCCCTGGCAGCGCATCACATCGCGCTTTCGCAACCACGCCGGGCGAATGGCGATGCGATGCGTGGCAGTTACCTCGGTCCATCGTTTCGGCTGACGGAGATCTCCGACACACTGGACCAGGCCGGCGCCGTTTATCGCGTGCTCAACGAGGATGCTGTGATCGCGCAAACCGCCGCGTGGTTGGCCGAAGGTCTGGCCGTGGGCTGGTGCTGCGGCCGGATGGAGTTTGGGCCGCGCGCATTGGGGGCGCGCAGCATTCTGGCCGATCCACGTTCGCCCACGATGCAAAAGCAGCTCAATCTCAAAGTGAAGTATCGGGAGTCCTTTCGACCATTTGCGCCGAGCGTGCGCCGAGAGGATGTCGCGCAGTGGTTCGATATGGACGTCGACAGCCCGTATATGCTCCTGGTTGCAGACGTCAAAGCGCAGCATCGGCGAGAGATGACCGATGAGGAACTGAGTTTGTTCGGCATCGAGAAGTTGAATGTGCCGCGTTCAACGGTGCCCGCAGTGACGCATGTCGATTATTCGGCGCGCATCCAGACGGTGGACGCACAAACCCACCCGCGCTACCACGCTCTGTTGACGGCGTTTCAGCAGCTCACAGGTTGTCCGATACTGGTGAATACCTCCTTCAACGTGCGCGGCGAACCCATCGTATGCACGCCTGAGGACGCATTTCGCTGTTTCATGGGGTGCGAGCTGGATGCGCTGGTGATCGAAAACGCAGTACTGTTGAAGGCGGACCAGTCGGTCGCTTTGAGAACCGACTACATGCAGCGATACGCGCTTGATTGACGCCGGCATCGATTCTCAATACGTTCGGACGAATGCCTGTGATTGAGCGCGTCGTTTCCGGACTCCACCCGCGGCGCCTGGCGCTGCTGCAGATACACTTCTGCGTGGTGCTCTGGGGATTTACCGCCATTCTCGGCAAGCTGATTACCTTGCCGGCCCTGGGCTTGGTGATCTGGCGGATGTGTCTGGTGGTGGCGGCACTGGCGCTGATGAGACGAGTCTGGCTCGGAATCGCAGCGATGACCGTCAAACAGCGCTGGGTTTTCGCCGGAATTGGCGCGCTGGTCGCACTGCATTGGCTCACGTTCTACGGCTCGATCAAACTGGCGAACGCGTCGATTGCGGTGACCTGCATCGCGCTGACACCGATCTTTCTGGCCGTTCTCGAACCGTGGATCACCGGCAAGCGTTTTGAGCCGCGCGAGCTATGGCTGGCGGTCATTGCTGTGCCGGGCGTGGCGCTGGTGGTCGGTGGCGTGGCTCCCAGTATGTACGCTGGGATTGCCGTGGGCACGCTCTCAGCACTCCTGGTGGCGTTGTTTGGTGCTTTGAACAAATGCCATATTGGCCACCACGCGGCACTCTCGGTGACAGCGCTGGAACTCGGCGCCGGGGCAGTGTTGCTGATGCTGCTCGGCGCCGCGTGGCCGGCACTCGGACCGGTGTTTCCGGTGCTTGATGGCCGCGATGCGCTGTTGATGCTGCTGTTGGCGTTTGGCTGCACACTACTGCCGTTCGCGCTGTCGCTGGTCGCCCTGCGGCAACTGAGCGCATATCAGGCGCAGTTGGCGATCAATCTCGAACCCGTGTATGCGATTCTGCTGGCCATTCCGTTGCTCGCCGAACAGCGCGAGTTGTCTTTGCAGTTCTACCTTGGCGTAGCGTTGATTCTGGCCGCGGTGTTTGCCGAGCCCTGGGTGCGCAAAGATGCGGCCGGTACGGTTTCGACTCAGACGGTGGGCGATCGCAGTTCGTAGCGCAGGTGCTTTTTCAGCCCGGTCCGGTGCAGCAACCCTTCGAGCGAAACGCGCAGCACGCCAAAACCATAGCGCACAGAGCGCTGAAAATTAATCGAGCTGGCTTCCTCGAAGTACCGTGTCGGGCATGAGATTTCGCCCATACGAAAGCCACCGAGAATCGCCTGCGCCAGAAACTCATTGTCGAACACGAAATCGTCTGAGTTTTGCTCCAGCGCCAACGTCTCCAGTACACGACGGTGATACGCCCGGTAGCCGGTGTGGTATTCGCTGAGTTTGGCGCCGAGCGCCAAATTTTCGATCAGCGTCAGGCCTCGATTAGCGATGTACTTCCAAAGCGGCATGCCGCCGCTGAGCGCACCCTTGCCGAGAATGCGCGAACCGAGCACGACATCGTAAACCCCTGAGGCAATCATGCCCACCATCGCTGGCACAAGGCGCGGATCGTATTGATAGTCCGGATGTACCATGACGACGATATCGGCACCACTCTTCAGCGCCGCGTCGTAGCAGGTTTTTTGATTGCCGCCGTAACCACGATTGCGCGGATGCACAATGGTCTGCAATCCCAGCTGCTCGGCGAGTCGCGCTGTGTCATCGCGGCTCGCGTCGTCGACCAGGATGACGCGATCGACGATATCGAGCGGCAGGGCGCGATACGTTCGCTCCAGCGTGAGCGCCGCGTTATATGCAGGCAGTACGACGGCGACTTTCTGGCCAAGGATCATGACTCGCCGCTCAACTTGAAGGCGACCACGTCAGCATCCTGCCATACGGGCGGGCCGTAGCGTTTTTCAATACTGTCGATGCAGCGCTGCAAATCCAGAGTCTCCTGTTGATATTGCTGCCAGATGGTCAGGTTGAACACGATGTAATCGGCGCGCGCAGCGCGCAATTGCCCGTCGTCCGCAAGATCGACCGCGTTGCGCAGCTGCACCCCACGTGATCGATTGCCTTCGCCCAAGTATGGCGGATTGCCGCAAAGGCCGTTGCGCTGGCCGGCCAGCACCCGTTGCTTGTGGATTCGTTGCCAGCGCACATCGTTCACCGTAAAGCTCTCGAATTGGTGCCCCGCCACCACCAGGGTCAGAGATTTGGGCGGATAGGCTGCCAGCGATTTCCAGAACGGCGATTGCGGGATCGGACCAAGCTCCCGACGTATAAGGCTGGACGGGCGCACATCGAACTGATACCAGCTGTGTTGCGAGAACTGGTTCGGACGTTCGACCAGTTCGAGCGTGCTGCCGCCTGCAAGCGCAAGTAGCGGCAACGCGGCCAGAGCCATGCCCGCGAACCGCCATCGCGAACTCAGCCACGTAGCGCCGCAAGCGATGCAGAGCAGCAACAATGGCAATCCAGCCAGGTGGTAACGCGCCGCGGTCAGCGGAAAATGCACCCAGGATGGCTGCAACATCAGCACGCTGAGCAGCGTCGCCGCCAGGCCGACAGCGCCGAACAAAAGCCACTCATCGCGTGCACGAATCAGCTGCCATGCGCCGATGGCCGCCAGTCCCAGCCAGATTGCGACCACGGGTACGTACGCCGCGCTGGTCCACATGTGCGCAACGCCGGCGAGCGTTTCGATCGTCGGCAGATCGCCGCCCATTCGCTCCGCCAACACGCTGCGGTTGCGCCACATCGGCCACAGCGTCAGGGCGGCAACAGGTACCAGTGTCAACAGACCCAACAGCAGCGTTCCGCCAGCGGCAGGCGATCGCGAACGCCACTGTTCGATGGCGATCCAAACCAGCGGCGCACCGACGAAAGGCAAGACACTTGAATGCATCCAGCTGGCAATGGTTGCGCACGACAAATAGGTCAAGGCGCTCAGCGCGTGCGGCGCGGCGCGCCATCGGATGGCCGCCGCCAGCGCGACCCAGGCCAACAACAGCGCAATCGCATACGGCCGCGAACTGCGGCTGTAGTAGATCAGCATCGGACTGAGCGCCAGGAGGCCAGTGAAGATGCAGGCGGTCGTCGCGCCATAGCGACGCCAGGCGGCAGGCGCGGCCATCACGAGCAGGAACAGACCGGAGAGAACCGATGGCAGGCGCATTCGCACCTCATCTAATCCAGCGCCCTCTGCCCAGAGTCGAAAGTAGAGCACCAACGGCGTCGATACGTCGGCTACGCCCACGTAACCCAAGAGCGCGCCGTAGCCCTGCGTCGCCTGCAAAACGTGAATCGCATGCCACTCATCGTCGGCAAGCCACTGGCCGGGCAACTGTTGAACGCGCAAGAAAGCGCCCAATAAAAGCCAGCACAGGATCAGCGCCATGTATGGACGGAAGTTCATCGGCACTTAGCGCAACTTTAGGTGGTGCTCTGCACAATGGACCAACGTGTTTTGGAGTTCCGTCATGAAATCGATTTGGCTTGCAGTGGTGACGATCGGCGTTGGCGGTTGCGCCAGCGTTGGCGAAGAATTTCGGGCGCGACAGGATGCCGAACTCGCCCGTTTCGAGCAATTTGCCGGCGAGCCGGTCGAACGCGTGCGCACGCTCACCGGAGTCGATCGCTGGCAATCGCTATCGCCCAGCCACCTGGTCATTTGGACGACGGTCAATCGCGCCTTTCTTTTGACGCTGCGGGCGCCTTGCCATGGCCTCGAGTTCCAAACCGCCATTCGCATCACGGAGAGCAACAACATCATCAGCCGCCGTTTTGATCGCGTCCAGTTCGAAGAGCAATCGTGCTACATCGAACAGATTCGACCGGTGGACTACAAGGCCGTCAAAGTGGCGCGCCGCGAAGAGAAAGTTGGCGCGCCACAGTGATCGTCTAAGCGAACTCGGCGCCTCGCAGGTAAGGCCTGAGTACCGAAGGCACGCGGATCGAACCGTCCGCTGTCTGGTAGTTCTCCATGACCGCAATCAATGCGCGGCCAACCGCCACACCGGAACCGTTCAAGGTGTGCACCAGCTCTGTCTTTCCCGTCGCATTGCGGAATCGCGCCTGCATGCGACGCGCCTGGAAAGCTTCGCAATTGGAACACGAGCTGATTTCGCGGTAAGTGTTCTGGCTGGGCAGCCACACTTCAATATCGTAGGTTTTTGCCGACGCAAAACCCATATCGCCGCTACACAAGAGCATCGTGCGAAACGGCAACTCCAACTTGCGCAGTATTGTTTCCGCATGCGCCGTCATTTCTTCCAGCTGTGCTTCGCTTTGGTCCGGACGCGCGATCTGAACCAGCTCCACTTTCTCGAACTGGTGTTGGCGAATCATCCCGCGCGTATCGCGCCCGGCGGCGCCCGCCTCGGCACGAAAACACAGCGAATGGGCCGTCAGGCGCTGCGGCAAAGATTCGCCATCCACGATTTGATCGGCATACAGATTTGTCAACGATACTTCTGCTGTGGGGATCAAGTACATCCGGCGCCACAGCCAACGGTGCAGCGTGGCCACGAGCGCCTCGGGATGCTGCAGATCCTCCCAAAGACCGATCGGCAGACGCGGCAACGCCTTCAATCCAGCATCTGCTGCGATGCCATTCACCAGACTCAAGGTATCGGTCTTATCGTTGCGCATCAAAGCGTTGCGCAACGCGCTAAGCGCGTTGCCGTCGATCGCCAGCAAACGGGTACCGTAAGGCACCTCGAATAAGTCCTCGCCGAACTTGGGCAACTGACCGGTACCGTGCATGCTGGCTGGCGAAACCAGCAGCGGAACGTTGTGCTCCAGATAACCGTGTTCGTTGACGTGTACATCGAGCATGAACTGTGCGAGCGCGCGATGCAGTCTGGCGATGCTACCTCGAAGAACGGTGAACCGCGATCCGGACAGCCGCGCACCGGCCTCCGCATCGAGACCCCCGTCGGCCCCAAGTTCGACATGGTCTTTGACCGGGAAGTCAAATTGGCGAGGTGTACCGACACGACGGACCTCCACGTTGGCGGATTCGTCATTGCCCAGTGGAACACTGCTTTGCGGGATATTCGGCACCCGCTCCAGGATATGCAGCAGTCGCTCCTGAATCTCGGTCAGGCGATCCTCGGTTGCTTTCAACTTTTCCGGCACCGCCGCAGCGAGCGTGAGCAAGTCTTTGGCATCTTCGCCTTTGCTCTTACGTTGCCCGATCTCCTTCGCCACGCGATTGCGCGATGCCTGCAATTCCTGGGTTTCGATTTGCAGTGCCTTGCGCTCGATTTCCAAAGTCTCGATATCTGCCACCGGCAGCGTCAGACCGCGGGTAGTGGCGAGTTTGTCGGCTGTCTCTTGTAGTGCGTTGCGCAACAGAATCGGATCCAACATGGCTTCGCTCTGAGTAATTCAAACTTCCAAGCATGCGGGCAATACCGCGTTGACGTCGAGGGCTACGGACACACCCACAATCGACGATTGGGACGTTGGCCGCAAACCGCAATCACGGCCTGGTCTGAGGATACTCCTGCCACCACTCCTTGACGCCGGCATCCGGGATCGTGACGGCAACGCCGTAGTCCTTCAGGCGCAACTCGACGCGCCGACCATCCACCTCGGTTGCGCGCAATTCGGTGACCATTGGCGGCTGGTCTGTGATGCAAACCTCAAAAGCGGTGTATCGGTCGGACAGCGAACGCAGTTGCTGGAGATCGAATCGACGCAACTGACAAGCGTCAGAGCCAGCGTCCGGCAGCGCACTATCATCATTTGCGGGCAGAGCGGTGAGCGCGTTCACGACTGCATCGTATCCGCGAACACTGGTCGGTTGCGATTCGAATCGGCCGTTGACTTCGCGGTGCGATCGGCCACCTTGCAGCAACCATCGACCATCGCTGGTGTTTGCTGGAGACGATTGCACGACGATCAGATGACGACCGTCCTGCTGAGCACCGTTCATTGTGGTCTGCCCCTCGGGACTGGTGATGTCAGCCGAATATGCATACGAACGGGCATTGCGCAGAGACGCAAGCGCAGTCTGATAGGGCGACATCGCGACGGAAGCTGTTACTGTCTGCTTCACACCCGGCAAAGCAGGCGGCAGCACCTGCGGTTCGGGCGGCGTCTCTTCGCTACACCCAGCGATGGCGAACAACAGCGAACAAACAAGGACCAAACGAAACATGGGATGCTCTCTTGTGCGGTAATCGTAAGATAGACCGTGGGTACCGGCAGGTGTTCCTGATCTCGAGGTTGCGTTCAGTCAATAGCGACCGCGCCTCGGATGAGCGCGACACATTCGCCACCGATATGTACGCGGCGATCCGAATCCACAAACACATGAACGCGACCATCGCGGCCAAGCGCATGACCCTGGCTCGCCAGATATCGGCCATGGAGCGCATCCAGCCGCCCCTGCGCAAGCAACCAGTCGGCGACAGCGGCCTGGGCGCTACCGGTCACCGGATCCTCGTCGATCCCATCGATCGGCGCGAATGCCCGCAGTTCGAGCGGGATGGGCAACCCGGGTTCGAACGAAAACACCGCGATGCCGACGACGCCGGCCTGTTCGCTCACGGCGATCAGTGCTGGACGATCCGGTACAACGGCGCGGACGGTGGCGCGATTCGGCATTTCGACCAGCAGCCAGCGTGCACCCACATCCGAGCGAATCGGTCGCTCGCCGCTCACGGGCGATCCAAGCGCGCGCGGCAGAGCCTCGACGATCGCCGGACTCAACGCATGTCGCTGCGCTTGCGGCGATTGCACAGATACCCGGCGCACACCACGGTCTTCGACGACGCTCACCGTCAGCAGACCTGCGGCACACTCCTGGATATGGTGATTGCCCTGGATGATACCGGCGTCCAACAGAGCCCAGGCGGTACCGACACTCGGATGCCCGGCAAACGGCAGTTCGGATTTCGGCGTGAAGATTCGCAGTGCATAACTTGCGTTTGGCGACGTGGGCTCAACAACGAAGGTCGTTTCCGACAGGTTGGTCCATTGCGCGAACAACTGCATGGCGGTCGTCGACAATCCCCGACCATCCAAAATCACTGCCAACGCGTTGCCACGCATCGGTTCGCGTGTGAACACGTCGATTTGAACGAAGGGTCGCAAGGCCATAAACACTCCAAACTGCGCAGACAAAAATGCCCGCATTGAGCGGGCATTTTTGCAGCCACCGCGCCGAAGCGCGGACGACAGATCTTACGAGAAGCGACGAACCGCCACACCACCGGCAACGCCGAGAGCGAGCAGCAGAGCGATCAAGCTCCAGGTGCTGGTCGACGGCACCGAGATGCGAGCTGCAAACGGATCGAAGCAGCTGAAGCAAGCCAGGCTGATGAAGCTCGGCGCAACCCAGGTGGCATCTGCGCCCGGGCCGTCATCGAACGTCTCGCAGAACTCGAGGATAAAGTTGCCTGAAGGTCCACCGGTGATGTTCGGCAGCGTAGCGCCGGACAAATCGATCACCGGCACGTTGTAAGGTGCGACGCCGGGCGCGGCGTTGGTCGAGAGCGGACGGAACCGAATCACTTCGGCAACCACCGCGCCACGGACCTGCACGGCGGCCTCAGACAAAAAGCTCGGCGCCGGCGCGTTAATGGTACCCGTGCCGCCCAAGCCGGTGATGACCGCGTTGGCACCAAGGTTAATCGGAATCGTGAAGTTGCCGGCAGTCACAGCAGCAAAATCGCAGGCGTTAATGGATTGTGCGCCACCGACGGGCACATTGACCGTCAAGGTCGGCGTGCCGTCCGGATTGTCGCCGCCGCGCGGCGCGCTGGACGAGAACTGCGGACCGGAATCGGTTGGCTTTTGAGCGAGTACGAAGGGCGAAGCAAGCGCTGCGGCAACGGCAGCAGCGACAATCAATGGGCGCGCATTCATTTTTATGAAATCCCTGGTTCGAGCAAATGGGGCTGACGTCTTCGTCTGCGTTAGAAGCAGACGTGGTGCGGAGACTAAGTGTGAAAGCCGCGCCTTGTCAATGATCGCTGAACGTCCAAAACAACGTCACACCGACGAAATTTGTTGCGCCGCGACGCATATCGATCGGACTATATTGCGTCGCAACAATACAACCCTGGTCGCCTGGATGTCTGCCATTACAGTTCTAAAATTCGGCGGTACCAGCGTCTCAACGCAAAACCGCTGGGCGAACATCGCCACCATTGCCGAGGATCGCCTGCGGCAGGGACCGGTGTTGATCGTGGTGTCGGCACTATCGGGAATGACCGATCGCCTTAAAGCACTGGCCGAAGCACCAGGCGATCAAACGATGGTCGGAGCGATCATCGATCGACATCGGCGTATGGCCGATGAACTGGCCGTGCCGGTCAACTGCCTGGACGCCATCTGGGCCGAATTCGAGGTTGCGAGAACGGCATTGATCGCGCATCCGGAGCCAGCGCAACAGGCGGCACTGCTGGCGTGCGGCGAGCTGCTGAGCAGTACGTTGGGCGCTGCTTTCCTCAATCGCGCCGGACTCAAGACGACCTGGCGAGACGCCCGCCACTACCTGTGCAGTATCGATGCGGAACACGATACCGCCTGGGCACGCTCGCTTAGCGCGCAGTGTTCGCCCGAGCTCAATGCATCGATTGCGCGGCGCTGGAGTCACGAAACACCGCTCTCGATCACGCAAGGCTTCATTGCCCGCAACATATTGGGCCAGACCGTGCTGCTTGGCCGCGGCGGCTCGGACACTTCGGCGAGCTATTTCGGCGCTCTGCTGGGCGCTGCACGCGTGGAAATCTGGACCGATGTACCGGGCATGTTCAGTGCCAATCCGAAACTCGTGCCAAACGCACGGTTGTTACGCGAGCTGGATTATGACGAGGCGCAAGAGATCGCAACCACCGGCGCAAAAGTGCTGCATCCACGCGCAATCAACCCGGTGCGCGAAGCCCGCGTGCCGCTGCTCATCAAGGACACTGAGCGCCCCGAATTGGCCGGCACTGTGATTGGCCCGGAAGCAGCCACGCAACGCTTGAGTGTCAAAGCGGTTTCGATGCGCACGGGCATCACGCTGGTGTCGATGGAGAGCATCGGCATGTGGCAGCAGGTGGGATTTTTGGCAGACGTCTTCGAACGCTTCAAACGCCATGGCCTTTCGGTGGACCTGATCGGCTCGGCGGAGACCAACGTGACGGTATCGCTTGATCCGAGCGAGAACCTGCTCGACCAGCGAGCGTTGACCGCACTATGTGAAGACCTGGCGCAGGTTTGCCGGGTGAAAGTCATCGCCCCCTGCGTGGCGATAACGCTGGTCGGCCGCGGCATGCGCGCGATGATGCACCGACTCAGCGATGTGCTCGCCGAGATCGGCGAGCGACGCGTCCATTTGATTTCGCAATCGTCGAACAACTTGAATCTGACGTTCGTGATCGATGCCAGCGATGCGGAGGGCATCGTCGAGCGATTGCATTGTCAACTGGTGAAGGCAGGATTAATTGGCGCGCCCGGCGACAGCGTGTTCGGTCCAGCGTGGAACACGCTACTTGGCAACCAGCCCTCGCCACGCAATGCCTGGTGGCAATCGTCTGGAGAAATGCTGCTCGAACTTGCAGGATCGGCACCCACCTATGTCTATGCCAGCTCACAGTTGGGCGCAGCGATAGAGCGCGTCAAGTCGATCGGTGCCGATCGCTGCTTCTATGCGCTTAAAGCCAACGCACATCCCGACATTCTGAGGCGCATCGCCGCTGGCGGAATTGGCATGGAATGCGTTTCTCTGGCGGAACTCGATCATGTATGCACGACGCTACCGAAGCTGGAGCCGGAGCGCATTTTGTTCACGCCCAATTTTGCCCCACGCGCCGAGTATGAGGCGGCTTTGGCTCGCGGCGTGAATGTCACGATCGACAGTTTGTATCCGTTGCAACAATGGCCCGAACTGTTCGCCGGGCGCTCGCTGCTCTTGCGTTTCGATCTTGGCCGTGGCGTGGGTCACCATGACAAGGTCAAGACCGGCGGCGGGCGCAGCAAGTTCGGCCTGCTGATCGGCGAAGCTGTCGCGGCGCGAGCGGCTGCAGACGCGGCGGGCGCAACTGTGGTTGGTTTGCATGCGCATCTGGGCAGCGGCGAAATCGATCCCAATCACTGGCGCGATGTTTACGCCGGGCTCGCGTCACTGGCAGATCACTTTCCGGCCGTACGCGTGCTCGATATCGGTGGCGGATTGGGCGTGCCATACGCCAGCGACGACGACGAACTCGATATCGACCGACTGCGATCGACGTTAGCGCATGTGCGCACGTTGTTTCAGCCGTTCGAGGTATGGATCGAACCCGGTCGTTACCTGGTCGCCGAAGCGGGCGTCTTGCTAACGCGGGTCACTCAGGTTCGCCGCAAGGGCGACATCCTTCAGGTCGGCGTCGATACCGGGATGCACCATTTACTCAGGCCTGCCCTCTATGATGCCTGGCACGCGATCAGCAATCTAAGCCGCGCCGATCAACCGGCTGCAACGCTCTGCGATATTGTTGGACCGATTTGCGAATCCAGCGATGTGTTGGGCAGCGATCGCTGGATCGCCAATCCGATCGAAGGCGACGTACTGCTCATTGCCAATGCGGGTGCCTATGGCGCTGTGATGTCTTCGCGTTACAACCAGCGCGAGCCTGCCAGGGAGATTTTCAGCGATGCGCTCTGAGATTGTTGCCAAGGCCAGAGTGCTGCGTTTTTTAGCGCCGACGTATGCTGACGGCGTGCTGACACTGCCCTATCAATTCGACGATAGCGAACCGCTCATCGAACGCATCTTGTTTCCGGGCACACCTGCGATACCCGCCGCCCGCCGCGAAGCAGTGCAATCGGCGATCAGTTTGCTGCACGCCATCGCTGGTGTCAGTTATTACAAGGCTCTATTGCCGCCGCGCATTGAACTCGCACCGATGTCAGACAGGCGCGCCGAGTTTTTGACCGACGTTTATGTGCAAGGTCTCGGCGAATTCGCAGTTGCCAATGGCATCGATCTGCGCGGTTACATCAGCTTCGCTGGCGGCGAGAGCCGCGCCCCGGCAGCGATGCTGGGTTTGAGCAAACGCACGTTGGTACCAATCGGTGGCGGCAAAGACTCCATTGTCACGCTGGAGGAATTGCGCACACGCGGCGAACCGGTCGCCGCGACTTACGTCGGCAAATCCGATTTGATTGCCGCGTGTGCGCGAATCTCTGGAGCGCCGGTGCTCAATATCGAGCGACATATCGCTCCGCAGCTTTTTGAACTGAATCGACAAGGCGCATACAACGGCCATATTCCGGTCACTGCCATCAACTCCGCGGTCCTCGTGTGTGCGGCTCTGCTGTACGGCTACGATGGCATCGCATTTTCCAACGAGTCGTCGGCAAGTGTGGAGAACTTTACGCGCGATGGACAGCCAATCAACCATCAATGGAGCAAAGGCTGGGCTTTCGAACGTGCGTTCGCGGCGATCGTGCGTGCCGAGGTGGCCAGCGACCTGGTGTATTACTCCTACCTGCGTCCGCTGAGCGAGTTAGCCGTCGCCGAACGATTCGCGGCGCTGGATCGGTATCACGCGCACTTTTCCAGCTGCAATCGCAACTTCAAGATTCTCGGCCCACGTCCTGAGTCGCGCTGGTGCGGTGAGTGTCCAAAGTGCCACTTCGTGTTTCTGGCGTTGGCGCCGTTTATGACCAAGCCGGCGCTGCTGGCCATCTTCGGCCGCAATTTTCTCGACGATCCGGCGCTGACAGCGGCTTACGACGCGCTGCTGGAATGGGGCGCGCACAAGCCCTTCGAATGTGTGGGCGAAGGCCGCGAGTCCCGCGCCGCTATGGCGGCACTTGCCACACGCGCCGACTGGCGCGAAGACGCGCTGGTCGCCCGCTTTCGCCGCGACATTGCGCCGACCATCGAGCCTGTGGCGATCGAGGCTTTGTTGTTGCCCGGTCGCGAACACGGCATCCCTGCGCAACTGTCGTGAGCGGCGCGCCTCGCGCTCACTGCAACCGATCGAGCGCCAGCGCGTGCATCGCCTCAAGCCCGATTTTCAACGCTTCTTCGTCGAGCAGAAACCGCGGCGAGTGATTCGGCGCGGCTTCGCGGGGTTTGGTCTCGCGATTGGTAGCGCCGACGAAGAAGAAGAACGTCGGCGCCACCGTGCTGTACTGCGAAAAATCTTCGGCAACCGTCAGCAGTGGCATTTCGACGACGGATTCCTCGCCGAGCGTCATTCGCAGCGTGTTGCCGCTGCGTTCGGTCAATTCGCGATTGCTGTTGCTCGTCAGCGGGGCTGTCATGGAGATGTCGAACGTCGCCGATGCGCCGCTGGCGGCAGCCAGATGCTGCGCGTTTGCTTCGATACGCCGGATCACGTCGCTGCGCACATCAAGATCGAAGCTGCGCAAGGTGCCTGTCATTTCGACCTCTTCGGGGATGATGTTGTAGCGCACGCCGCCGCGGATCGCGCCGGTTGTCAATACGACAGGCGAGCGCACAATATCGACTTGGCGTGCAACAATGTTCTGCATCGCCAGCTGCATTTGCGCAGCCACCGTGAGCGGATCAATGCCATCCCAGGGCCGCGATCCATGCGTTTGCGCGCCTTTGAATTTGAGTACCCATTCATCAGCGATGGCCATCGTCGGACCGCTGCGATACGCCACCTTGCCGGCAGGCAAACCCGCCCACACGTGCAGCCCGAACACAGCCTCAGGTTTGAAATCGGCGAACAAACCTTCGTCGATCATGAGCCTCGCGCCGAAGGGCACACCCGGTTCCGGCGGTCCTTCTTCTGCGGGCTGAAAAATCAACAGCACCTCGCCGGCAAGCTGCTCGCGCTGCGCAACCAACAGCTCGGCGACACCCATCAGAATGGCAGTGTGCGCATCGTGGCCGCAGGCGTGCATCACGCCAACCGGCTGGCCACGGTAGGTGGTGCGAACTTTGGAGGCAAAAGGCAGGTTCGTTTCTTCGGTCACTGGCAGCGCATCGATGTCGGCGCGCAGTGCGATTCTCGGCCCAGGCCTGCCGCCTCGTATCACCGCCGCGACACCCGTGACGGCAATCCCGGTTTTGACCTCAAGGCCCAGGCCTTTCAGATGTTCGGAGATTACGCCCGCTGTGCGGACTTCGCTCGCCCCCAGTTCTGGGTGCTGGTGAAAGTCCCTGCGCCACTGGATCACACGCGGCAAGACTTGTTCGATGTCTGCGTTGGCGGGTACGGGCGTAGCCGACAACGCGAAGGCCAGCACTAAACTCTGCATGACGTGATCGTTCCGAGGAGGCCGGGATCAGCACGATAGCGCAGTCACTGTGTCGCACAGCGATGCGAGGAACCGTTCCTGATGCTCCACGCAGGTCCGCTGACCAGATGCCGCGAAGTCCGGCACGCCGTCCGGACTTGCGCTTGGCTGCTCGACCCCATAGCGAACCCCCTGGTTCGCGTGAGGCCCGGGCTTCAGAACTCGAAACGCCCGCCGAGATTCAAGGTGCCTCGATCAAAGTCGTCGTACCCGAACGTACGGCGATACGAAAAGAACGCCTGACGACCGTTGCCGATCAAGTAGACGAAACCCAGGCCTGCGGTTGCGTAACTTGAATCTGCGCCCTCCTCCTGCAGCCGGAAGAACTCGCTGCCGGTCGCACCAACGAGGCGCGCTGTCGACGATGGATCGTCGCCGCTTTCGTTGTTCAGGCTCAGATCGAATTGCGGCATGAGCACACCGGTGCGCATGCTGACCGCACGCGCCACTTGTACGCCGAGCGCAACATTTACCGAATCGAAGCTGGCATCGTCGTAACGCACGTTAAAGGCACCGGCGCCATCCTCGGAGAACTCATCGACATCGCTCGATGTATAGCGGAACCCCAGATTCGGCGTCACGCTCCAGGGGCCATAGTTCAAGTGGTAGCCCATGGACGAGGCGATCGTGAATTGAGTTGCATCGGTCTCACCAACAGCCACCGCATCGACGAGGCGCGATCCCACCTGGAATCGCACGGTGCGAGCCTGATCAAGGCTGGCATTGCCGATGGTCATACGGCTATCCACGTACAGGCGGTCGTTGATGTAATAGGACCCATAACCGGTCAACATGACACTCTGAGTTTCCAGCGTGCTGCCGCCACTGACATCGGCATCGAAACTGGCCAGACCCAGAGCCACGCCAGCGACGGCGCGAGTATTGAAGCGATAGTCGACGCCCGCCGTGATGCCGCGCGAATCGTAGTCCACGCCAACGTTTCCTCGCGTCCGGTTCAGATCCTGCTCGCCGCTGGTGATATTGCCGTTGATGAAGAAGCCCCATTGACTCAGCAAGCCTCCAAGACCGTCATCGCCAAAACCCAGCGCCGCGCGGATCGCATCGCTGGCAATCGCCACTGGAATGGTTTGCGCGCCTTGCGTCACAGTCAGTCCTGACAGACTGAAACCACCGCCACCACGTCGCAGCTCGCTCAACCGTGCATCCACGTTGAAAAACTGTGTTGCGCCGATTTCGCGCAACACGACCGATTGCGCCAACACTTCATCCGGCGCGATGGCGCGCAACGCGTCGCCCACTTCGTTGCCTCGTCCCTCATCGGCTGCGCGGATGATGTCGGCGCACGCGCCTCCCAGTCCGGTCAACGAACGCGCACACTCGCCGGCAACCACCGGCACCGCCGCGCGAGACGCCGGGTCGGTGGCCAACGGATTCAACAGCGTCGCCAAATCGTCTGCATTACGGTTGTTGATGGTGGTCGATTGGGTGGCACGGTTGTTGGCTAGATTCGAATCGCTCGTCGTCGCGGAAACAGTACCTTCATTGGTCACCGACTGTCCGGTTGTCGGGGCACGCACCACAATAGTGACGCTGGTCGCCGCACCGGCCGCCAGATTTGCCGCCAGCGTACAAGTGACCACTTGCCCAGTACGGCCGCAAACCGCGCCTGCGCCCGAAGCGCTGACGAATATCAAGTTGGCCGGAAGCGTATCGATGATTCGCACGCCGCTTGCCGCTTCAGGACCTGCGTTGTTCACCGCAAGTGTGTAGCTGAATTCGGCGCCCGCGCGCACCGGATCGGCGCTATCCGTCTTTACAATTGAAAGATCGGCACCACCGGATTGGTAAGCGAGTACGGCGCGCGCTGAATTGTTGTTCGGCACCGGGTCCTGCGTTGCGGACGAGATCTGCGCGACGGCATCGGCCACCGCCGTCGAACCGGGGCGGACCAACGCCCCCACACGCACCGTGCTACTTGCATTGAGACCCTGCGTTGCACGCGTGCAGCGAACCAGTTGTCCCGTGACCTGGCAGCTAAAACCCTCGCCTGCAGCACTTCGCACTTCTAGCGTTGCAGCGAACGTTGCCTGCAGCACGACATTGCTGGCTGGGTCTGGCCCGCGATTGTTCGCTGCGAACTGAAATTCCACAGCCTGCCCAGTGATCGCAGTCGCTGGCACAACTTGCGCGGTGACCTCCAAGTCAGCGCGCGGATCGGGCGGCGGGGGCGGGGTGGTGGTCACCACCGTGGATTCGGCATCGACGTTGTCGGCTGGATTCGCGTCCGGCTCGGTCGACCGGACAGTCGCCCGGGTGCTGACGGTGGCGGCGGCCGACGGCGCGCGCAATTGCAGGGTCACCGTACTACTTGCCCCGGCCGACAGCGGCGTGGCCAGCGCGCAACTGGAGCTGACCGCCGAATTGCATGACCACCCTGCCCCACTCGCGGAGACGAAAGTGAAAGTCGCCAATTCGGCATCCAGCGCGACGCCGCTGGCTGGCGCCGTGCCGCGATTGGTGATCGTATAGGCCATATTGAGCGATCCATTGACCACCACCGGGTCGGGCGTGTCGATCGTACTGAGCTGCAGGTCGACAAATCCCGCAGGCGCTGCATTCACCGTAACGCTGACGTTTGCTGCCACCGGATTACGGATTTCGTTGCTCGACACAGTGACCGTATTCAGCAAGCTCGCCGATGCATTCGGGGCACGCACATCAATCGTCACTTCGGTTTCGGCATTGGCCGCCAATGTACTGCGGCGACAATCCACGGCGTTACCGGCCACGCTGCAACTCCATCCTGCTCCTGCTGCCCCCAGAACCGTCAGCCCGGCAGGAACATTGTCGAGCAGAACCAGTCCGGTCAGTGCGCTGCTGCCGTCGTTTTCGACAGCAATCGTGTATGCAAATTCCGCATTCGCGGCGACGGTGGATGCGCTCGATGTTTTGCGGACGAACATGCGGGCCGGTGTTTGCCCGGCTGCTACCTGCAGCGGCCAGCTGCGAGTGCCCGGCGTACCCTCAGTGCCATTCGGGTTGCCGACGATCTCCTGGCAGGTCAATGTCGCCGCGACATTGGTGCTGCGAATCTGTGCCGTCAGGTTGATGTTCTGAGGCGTGGTTGTTGAGCCAACGAACTGCAGATTGACGCCCTGAAATCCAGCGAAGGTGTTGGCGACCGTTTCACCGCTGAGCGTGCAATTGGAGACTCGGGTCGTCGCGCTGATACCAGTCCCCGATCCGCCCGAGGGTGTAATTCGAATCTGCGCGGTGGCCTGTTGACCGACAAGATTGTTCGCCGCAGAAAAGACCACCGCGCTGCCGGGCGCAGGGTTATAGCTCAGGGTCGGCGGTGTATTGGAAACGCCTGCAGGACAAATCACCGGCCAGGATCGAGTCGGCCCCGTGATACCGTTGGGCGTTTCAGCACAATTGAGCGTCGCCGTACGTTGGCTGGTGCCGGACTGGCAACCCAGATTGAGCGATGCTGGCGGCGCACCGGTCGCCAGATTCAGCGATGACGGCGTTACCGTGAAGTTGACGGCGTTGGCACCCACAAACGTGCACGACAAACCCGTGGCGCCGCCACTGGTACCGCCACTCGCTGTCACGCCAATTGTGGCGTTGCCATTGGTGCCGGGCGTCGTGACGCCGGAGAAGTTGATCGTACTGCCGACGCTCGGATTGTAAAGCAGCGTCGGCGGCGTAGACCCGTCCGGGGCCGATTGCGCCGCAGTCGACATCGCAAACGCAATCAGAGCTAAAGTAATTTGCGCGAAATTCTTCATAAGTACTTGCGCTCCCTAAAAAATCATTGCCGTCGCTTAAGCCCAGGATTGTAACGGGGATTCGCCGCGCTGGCGAGACTTACCACGCAATTCCAGGCAATCAACGTGATTTGGTCGGCAATCAGGCCATGGCCTCCGTATTCACGCACAGCGACATTTCGCAGACTCGATCGAGTCCGCACAATCGAACGATGCCAACTATGCTCGCCGTTCTGAGGCAAAGTCTTGTCGGGTTATCCCGCGCAAGCCAGTGCCTGTTGCCAATCGGCGATCAGGTCTTCGCAGTGCTCCAAACCCACAGACAACCGCAACAGATTTGCTGGCGTTGGCGAGCCTCTACCCTCGACAGACTCGCGGTGTTCGACGAGGCTTTCATATCCGCCAAGACTGGTGGCATTGATGAACAATGAGAGTGCATTCGCGACGTTCAATGCGGCCTCGCGACCGCCGACGATTTCGACGCTCAACATGCCGCCGAACTGCCGCATTTCGCGCTGTGCGATCCCATGACCCGGGTGCTCGGCCAGACCGGGGTAGTGAACAGCACAAACGCGCGGATGGGCGACCAGAAATTCCGCCAGCGCCTGCGCGCTCTTTGATTGCCACGACACGCGCGGCGCCAGCGTTCTGATGCCGCGCAGAATGAGCCAGGACGCGAAGGGGCTCGCAGTCGCGCCTTGCAACTTGCGTGTTTCCAGGATCGCATCGCTCCAGGCGCTGCGCTCACCGAAAATCAACGCACCCCCCATCGCGTCGCTATGACCACCGAGATATTTGGTTGTCGAATGCAGCACAACGTCGGCGCCGAGGGCAATTGGGTTCAATAGCGCTGGCGTCGCGAATGTTGCATCCACGACAAGTTTGATTGCTCGCGGTCGCGCGAGCGCCGATAACGCTGCAACACTGGTCACTTTCAGCCTTGGATTGCTCGGCGTTTCCGCCCAGATGCAGACCGTCTCTGGTCCGATGGCAGCGGCTACGGCGACCGGATCGCTCATGTCGACGAGGCGCCAGGTCAGTCCCCAACGCGGGAAGAAGCGCTCGGCCAACTTGCGAAAAGCAAAGTAGGTGTCGTCCGCCATCAGCACTTCGCCACCCTGCGGCAAGTTTTGCAATAGTGCCGCGCCTGCGGCCATCCCGGTGGCAAAAGCCAGGGCCGCTGCGCCACCATCCAGCGCAGCCAATGCTTCTTCCAGCCGATCCTGAGTTGGATTTGCGTAGCGCTGGTACAAATAGCCCGTGATTTGCGTCGAATCGGCCGGGTGTTCGAAAGTCGTCGACAAATGCAGCGGTGGCGCAACCGCACCGGTTTCGCGGTCGATATCGGCCGCAGCGTGGACAGCGAGCGTTTCAAAGCGCATGGGCACATGACGTTGGTGGCGAAGCAGAGGACAATAGCGCCAGCTTGAGTCTTGCGGAGGCGACCATGGCGAAGTCGTGGGCGGAAAGGATGCATGCGCCAGCAGCACATGTGACCGTGCTCGAAAAGGCCTTTGGCGGCGTGCCACAAGGCGCACGACTATTGATCTCGTGCCCGCACGACATCGCGGCGTGGCTGCACTCACTGCAGCGGGGTGAATTTCACAGCATCGCAGAAATGCGCAACTCACTTGCCGCAGCGCACGGTGCCGACGCTGCGTGCCCTGTATCGAGTTCGATTTTCCTGCGCATTGTTGCCGAAGCTGCATGGGATGAACTGCAAGCCGGCGCCAGCGTCGCCGACATCGCGCCCTTCTGGCGCGTCATCGAACCTGCTTCGACGATCGCCAAAAAGCTGCGCGCCGACAGCCACTTCATTGCTTCTCGGCGAGCACTAGAAACGCGCGCAGGTCGATGACGGCGCAGGAGGCGCGCGAAACCGCAAACGCAGCGAGTTCGAATCGACATCCGGCGCTACGGAGCGCGGTCACCTGAGCTCTTATGGCGCAATTTGTTGATCTGTTCCGCATCAAGCCGTGCGATGGGATAACGCAGGAAGCGCTCGTCGTAGTGCGGCAGGCGGCGGTAGAAGAAATCCAGGCGCGCCTGTGCCGACGATGCGAATTCTGGCTTTTGCAGCTCGGCTTCGAATGCAGCTCTGAGTGCCGGATCGGCCGCCATCATTTCGCGCGCTTTGACTTCCATGACGCGCGGCTCAGCGTACTCGGTGCGGGTCATGAAGCCATCGCCGTAGCCCATTCTGACCAGCGAATCCGGCCCTTGTGGCTCTAGCAGGTGCGCGATGATCGGGTTGCGCGGCTGATCGAGGGGCACCAGTACGCTATTTGCGGGGAACGAAAGGTTCTCACGCACGGATTCGAGATTGAGCGACTCGATCCGCACGCGACCCTCGAACGGCTGCGCCGCATATTTGACGTCGCGAAACCGATAGGTGTGTGCGCCACTCAGAGTGATCGATGGCGGCAAACGAATGAAACGCACACCGTGCACTTGCAAGGCGTCGATGGCCGCGGTCCACGAGGCAGGGATCAAATAGCCGTGCGGCAAGGTCACGGTCACCTCGGGTTCCAGCGTTTGTTTCAGCGCCACGGAAATGCGCTCAGGTTTGCCGTTGTAGCGCGTCCACAAGGCGCCGGACACTTCACTCGGCACACGTTCGTAACCGATGCCCAGAAAGTCAAAGGTCTCGGTTTTTTCACCGATCTTGAATTGCAGAGCGAAGGATTTTCCGGCGAGCGCCGCTGACGCTGCGTCGGCGTCGCGATTGATCGACGTCAGGCCTTCCGGGTTCTTGGCAACATGCTCGATCAGCGCAGCGATGTAGTCCTCGTTGACCTTCGTGCGCGTCTTGAAGTCCTTCAGCATGTGCGTTTCGAGCAGCAGCGCCGGGCGATTGGCGGCGGTGCCGAATCCAGTCGAAAAGCGCGGCGTGGAGGCGCCGAAGGTGATTCCTTTGCGCGGATCGTCAAAAACGATTTGCCCGAAATAGGGCGCCAACAACCAGTTGTTCTTCTTGAGCGCGGTTGGAATCGCGACGTCGAACGCGTTCGCCTGCCAATCGCGCGATGCGGCGTGCGCCGAGTCATGGCGCTCGTAGGCGTAGGTCAGGTGATACTGATAGTCGGCGCCGTTGGTGTTATGCATATCGACTAACAAATCGGGATCCCACGCCTGCCACTGCGCTTGCCAGGCGCGCATTTCCGGGGATTCGACTTTCAAGAAGTCGCGATTCAAGTTGTGGTTCTGCGCCGTTGACCGCCAGCCGGTTTCTTCCGGTCCATTCTGATTGATGCGATGTGGACCGGTATTCTCATGGCCGTCGACACTGAAGATCGGCACCAGAAGCAGTACGACTTTTTCCCGCGCTTTGGCTTGTGTGCCGTCGACCAACCAGTCACGCGCAAGCGCCATCAACGCATCCTTGCCCTCGTTTTCGCCTGGATGGATGCACGCCTGGATCAGCAGCACAGGTTTGCCGCTGGCCTTGGCGGCGGCAGGGGTCAATCCCCCTTCACTGGCGATCACCACATTAAACAACGCACGGCCCTCCGGCGACACGCCGAAATCGTTGATCGCGATGCTGGTGGGGTGCGCCGCCTTGAGCTTTTCGAAGTAGTCGCGTGTTTCCTGATAGCTGGGTGTGCGCGTGAACTTCGAGGCTTCGGCGGGCGTCCGCCAGTCTTCAGCCGGGACGGTCAATGTAAGCAATGCGGACAAAACCAATGCGTGCATGTACACCCCCATCGAAAGGATGGCGCGAGCATGGCGAAGCCGCTAACGGCAATCAATGCGCCGCAGCCAATGGCATCATGGGCACATGGCAAAAAAACCGCACTATCGTCTCGTACAAACGCCCTCTGGCGCACGCATGGTGCCGGTCGCTGTCGTGCCGCCGCCGCCGTCCTGGCGCGCCTATGCACGGCTGATGCGTCTCGACAAACCTGTCGGCATTCTGCTTCTGCTGTGGCCGACGCTGTGGGCGCTGCTTCTGGCCGCCGATGGTATGCCGCCCATCGGTACACTGCTGATCTTTCTCAGCGGCGTGGTGCTCACCCGCTCGGCCGGCTGCGTGATCAATGATTACGCCGACCGTTGGCTGGATCCGAATGTGGAACGCACCAGATCGCGACCGCTGGCCACAGGCGAAGTCACGGCGCGCGGTGCACTCACGTTATTTGTGATCCTGATGTTGGCTGCGTTGTGTCTTGTGTTACTGACCAATCCGGCGACCATTGCGCTTGCGGTGATTGCCGCTTTGCTGGCAGTGCTCTACCCGTTCGCAAAGCGTTTCATCGCCTTCCCGCAGGTCGTGCTGGGTGCAGCTTTCAGTATGGCCATCCCGATGGCCTACACCGCCATTCGCGGCGAAGTCGACCCGGTCGCCGTGTTGCTGTTTTGCGCCAACCTGCTGTGGACCACGGCCTACGACACGCTATATGCCATGGTCGATCGCGAAGACGATATTGAGGCTGGCGCCAGGTCGACAGCGATTCTGTTCGGCGACCTGGATCTGGTCGCCACCGGAATACTGCATGCGAGCGCACTGGGAACTCTGGCGATTGTGGGACATCGCGCCGAGTTGAATACGGCGTTTTATTTCGGCCTGGGTGTTGCCGCCATGTTGATGGCCTGGCAACTTTGGTATGCACGCGATCGAGAACGCGACGCCTGTTTCACTGCGTTCAAGGCCAATAACTGGGTCGGACTGGCAATTACGCTGGGGCTGGCAGCGGCAGTTCTGAGTTATCGCTATTGAGGCAGAGTTTAGGCATGCCCGACCCATGCCAGCGCGTTGCGAGCCAGGTTCCAGTTAAATCCGCGTACCTGGCAGCACGATCAAAGACGGACATCAGCCGTTTGCATACCGGGCAAAGGCCTCACGCGCGAAGCGCTCAATTTCGACCGCCCCAATGGCACCCGACTGCCGCGCGATTTCTTGTCCGCGATGAAATAGCACCAAAGTAGGGATGCTACGAATGGCAAAACGCGCGCCGAGCGCGGGCTGGCCTTCGGTGTCAACCTTGCCAAGGCGAAATTGCGGTTCCATACCGCGCGCGGCCGCGGCGAACGCGGGCGCCATCGACCGGCATGGCTGACACCATGGCGCCCAGAAGTCGACCAAGAGCGGAATTTCACTGCGTTGCGCGTGCGCATCGAAGCTCCCTGCGTCCAAGTCCAATGGCCGACGCTGAAACAGTTCGACACGGCACTTTCCGCAACGCGGCGCATCGTATAAGCGCGCTGATGGAATACGGTTCAATGCGCCACATCCGGGGCAAGCGAGAATGAGTGTGTCCATGGGCACAACCTATGGGCTCACTCGTATGACTTCAATACGTGACAGGCTTACGCTTCGACTTGACCTATGGAGGAAAATCGATGAACCGGACGAAACTCGACGATTGGCTGCTCAAGCTGCCTGGCGTCGCCGCAGCCCCCAAATGGGGCGACGATTGGGTCTATACGGTGGCCGAGAAGATGTTCTGCGTGCTCTGTGTGAACGGACCTGACGCGGGGCGGATGTCGTTCAAAGTCGAAGCCGATTTGTTTTTGGCGATGCTTGACCATCCTGGCATCGAGCCGGCGCCATATTTGGCGCGAGCCAAATGGGTCCTGCTGCGCAAGCCGGGAGATTTCGACGCAAAATGGCTACGCTCGCAGGTCGAGCACGCCTATGAGCTGGTGCGCAACAAGCTTCCCAGGCGTGTGCGCGAAGCGCTGTAAGAGTGGATCGCCGGCTGGAGCATGGCACACTGAAAAAAAGCCCGCCAGGCGGCGGGCTTCGTTGTCGTTTTCGCAGGGCGCGACGACTTATTTGATTTTGGCTTCTTTGTAGACCACGTGCTTACGCGCTTTCGGGTCGTATTTTTTGAATTCGAGCTTGTTAGGCGTCGACTTCTTGTTCTTGGTGGTGGTGTAGAAGTGACCCGTATCGGCGGTCGACACCAGCTTGATTTTGTCGCGCATGTCTTAAGCCCCTTAGATTTTTTCGCCTTGGGCGCGCAGATCCGCCAGGACCGCGTCAATCCCGTTCTTGTCGATCGTCCGCAGCGCATTCATCGACAGGCGCAGGCGAACGAAGCGGTTTTCGGAGGCGACCCAAAACCGGTGCCACTGCAGATTCGGCAGATAGCGACGACGCGTCTTATTGTTCGCGTGAGATACATTGTTGCCAGCCAGGGGGCGCTTCCCGGTGATTGCACATACGCGCGCCATGGTTCACCTCGTCCAAGTTGAGATAGATCGCTTGGCCAAAGTCGCCAGCGAGCCGCGCTTTATATCGGATGCACGGCGGGCGTTCAAGCGAAGAGTTGAAATGGTTGCTTGCGGTTAAGAAAACGACCTCGGTTGGCAATGATCCGGAGATCAGCTTGGGCCCCTGGCAACCGGTCTGCACATAAGCGTGCAGCGTGTCGAGGCGCAGGTTGCTCCCGGCCCCATGTTTCGGGGGTGAGTCATATGCGGCCGAGACTGCGAATCGCCCAGCGATCTGCCGCCTGACCTGACGGGGGTGGGTTCTTCCGCAGCGATCCTGTCCGCACGACTCTGTTCTTGCGGGAGGCTTCGACCCTGGATCGTTGTGGCAAGTTCACTGTCGAAGCCAACAATACTCGTCCGTCTGAGACGAAGCCCGCCTGGCGATTACGTTCAGCGGGCTCGCCTTCGCTGATGAATGTAAACGATCCATCAAGAATACGTTCAGGTCGATTGAACGAGTCGAAATCGCAGGCAACTTTTTCTCGTTTGCGCCCTCACAACTAGTGTGTGGATCGCCAGACTCCATCAACCATCCACACGAACAGGGTTCGTAACGCCGCTGGGTCACCACACAAATTCGTCAGCCAAGGAGAACGCACATGCAGATCCAACTCGTCGACGCCGATCGTTTGGGCGAAGCACGCTTGACCGCCGTATTCGCCGAAAGGGCAACGCGAGCGCTCGATCACATGGCACCGAATATTCGCCGTGTCCTGGCGCGCCTGGTCGATGTCAATGGTCCCAAAGGCGGTGTCGATCGAACACTCACGGTTGAAGTAGCGCTGCGCGATGGCCGAATCGTTCGCGCGCGCGCCGTGGCAGCCGAAGTGATGGCCGCCATTGATGCTGCGTTGGCAAAATTGGCACGGCGTCTGGCAGATGAGCAAAAGCGCCGTTTACGCGCCAGGCGCATAAGTTCGCTGCGCTACGCATGATGATTGCCCGGTGCCGGACGGGCTCAAGGGTCCGCCGGCTCCAGGGATAACAAGCGCGAAGCCAGTTGCAGAAACTCGCGGTCACCAAGCGCGGCCGCGCTGCGCAAGCCAACCGTCGGCCGATGCAGCAGCCGATTGGTCAGCGCTTGTGAAAGGAACTCCAATACCGCCGCTGGCGAGTCACCCGCCGCCAATCGTTTCTGTGCTTTGGCCAACACCTCTGCGCGCGCCGCATCAGCGCGTTGCCGCATGGTTGTAATCGCACGGCCTGCGGATCGCTCTCGCCACCAGGTCATAAACGAATCGACATGCACATCGATGAGCAATTCGGCCTGGCGAGCGGCCACGCGACGCTCGTTCAAGCCCTCATCGACAACAACGCTCAAGTCGTCAACCGTATACAAATACACGTCGCGAATATCGGCCACCTCCGGTTCGATGTTGCGCGGCACACCCAGGTCGACCATAAACAACGGTCGATAACGCCGGGCCCTCATCGCTCGCTGCATTCGCGCCATATCCAACAATGGCGCATCGACCTGAACCGCCGTCACAACGATGTCGCATTCGACCAGATGTTCATCGATATCCGACAACCTCACCGCCATGCCGCCAATGCCGTCGGCCAAAGCGCGCGCGCGCTCCAGCGTGCGATTGGCGACGACGATGCGCCTGAGCCCTCCACCGGTCAAATGTCGCGCCGTCAGCTCAATGGTCTCGCCCGCGCCAACGAGTAACGCGCTACGCTTTTCCATGCGATCGAATACCTGGCCCGCCAGGCGCACGGCGGCGAATGCCACCGACACTGCGCCAGCACCCAGGCGCGTCTCAGTACGAACATCTTTGGCTGCGGCGAATGCGCGTTGCAACATTTGGTCGAGCGGGCCCGACAGGCTTCTCGCTGCGTGCGCCAGCCGGTACGCCTCCTTCAACTGGCCGAGGATCTGCGGTTCGCCGACAATCAGCGAATCAAGCCCCGTCGCTACCCGAAATACATGCCTCACGGCATCGGCATCGCTATGCCGATAGAGCGCCGGCTCGATATCGCGTAACCGTACGCCCTGGAACTCGCTCAGCCACGCGCAGGTCGCAGCATCGCCTTTGCCGTCATGATCGACGTACACTTCGGTTCGATTGCAGGTGCTCAGAATCGCCGCCGCCGCGACGGGCCCGCAATCGCGCAACGCATGCAGCGCACGCGGCGTGGCCTCTGGGGCGATCGCCAGCCGTTCACGCAATTTAAGCGGCGCGGTCGCGTGGTTGATGCCGAGGGCCAATAACGCCATAGAATGCAGCTATGAAAGTTCAGCTCTCATTGTCGGTCTTATGTGCCGGAACGATCAAGCCGTTCCTGATGGCATGCTTATTGTTCGCACAAGGCGCTTACGCGGACGATGCGCTCACGAATGCGCTCGCGGGCGAATTCGCCTTGCAGCGCGGCGATATGTCGGGTGCCGCGAAACGCTATGCGGACGCTGCGGTTCGCGGTCGCGACGCGCGGTTGTTGGAGCGTGCTGCGACTATCGCACTCTTTGCGCGCGACTATCGCTCTGCGCGTGCCATCGGCGAGCATTGGCTGAACATCGACCGTAGCGCCATTGGGGCGCACCGGACCTTGGCCTGGACCGCCGCAGCGCAAGCCGATGCGAGTCTTGCCTTTACACATCTGGATCGATTGTTCGCGCTTGCCAGCGTCGAGTCGCAACGCGCGGCAGCACAGGTATTGATCGCCGCCGAAAATCGCGCCAGCGCCGGCGGACTGCTGGAGCGGCTGGATGCAGACAGGCGTCTTCAGCGACTTCCACAAGGACCCAACTGGTCGTCGCTGGCAAGTCATTTGGGATTGCATCGTCTGGCAGCGGATTTGGCGGAGGCTGACGTCGCGGCCGCACCTAAGGATCCCGAGAGTTTTCGCCGCCTGGCGCAGGCGCGTCTGGCGGCTGGAGACCGCCCAGGTGCGCTGCAGGCGCTTAAACGCGCGCTGGCGCTGAAGCCAAAAGACTTTGAACTGCGTCTGGCAATGGCGGTGATCTACGCCGAAGACAAGCGCTACCTGGATGCCGACAAGATCCTGGCCGCTGGCGGCGACGCAACTGAGCGTGGATTTGCGGCGCGTATCGCGAACGCCGCACGCGAGCCCGACGCGAAGCTGTTGCGGCGTATCGAGAAAGCCTTGAACCGTGCCGAACCTGGGGAATTGCCGACGCGCGCTTTTTTGCTTGGTCAGGTGGCCGAACTGGACGAGCGATGGGACGATGCTCTGTCCTGGTATGCGCAGGAGACCTCTGCCGCGGCCGTCAACGATGCCAGTTTGCGCCGTGCCGTCATTACCGCGCGGGAGAAGAATGATCTGCTCGCCAGCCGCGCCTTGCTCGCGGCGATGCGCGAACGCTCCGACGATGCGCAAGCCCGCATCGACGCATGGCTGCTGGAAAGCGAGCTTGTCGCTGAGCATGAGCCCAGTGCCGCAAGCACAGTTTACGATGCTGCCCTCGCCGCACACCCGCGCGATTTCCGACTGTTGTATGCGCGGGCCTTGTATCGAGTCGGGATCGACGATCTTGTTGGCCTCGAGTCCGACCTGCGGACGATCCTGGACATCGATCCGGACAATCCGCAGGCGCTCAACGCGCTCGGTTACACCCTCACCGACAAAACCGAGCGTCACGACGAGGCGCTCGGCTACATCAAACGCGCACTTGAAATCGATCCCGACGAAGCAGCATTCATCGACAGCATGGGTTGGGTCCAGTACCGCCTGGGCAATTTGAGCGAAGCGCTACGTTATCTCAAACGCGCGTATTCGCTGATCCAGGACGGCGAAGTCGCCGCGCATCTGGCAGAAGTGCTCTGGGTGTCTGGTGAGCGTGATGAGGCCGAAAAGCTGTGGCGCGAAGCGCTGGGACGTTGGCCTGAGAACGAAGTGCTGCTCGATAGCATCCACCGGTTGCATCCTGAACTGAAACGCTGAAAAACGACTGGACTGGAGCTATGAACCGAGCACCGCTGGCGAGTTTGTTGTGCGCATTGGCAGCTTGCTCCAACGATCCGCCGCCGCAAGCACTGCCCGAAACGCCGCCGGCAGCGCCGGCGCCTGCTAAGCCTGCCATCGCCGAGGCAGAGCTTTTCACGCTGACTGTGGGAGGCTCTGGGTTCCGGGCCGAAGAAGGTCTCAAGGGTCTTGAGAGCCGGTTCGGGCCAGAATCGGTCTCTCGGATTGACGTAGAACTTGGCGAGGGTCAAACCGAACCGGGCGCGATGTTATTTGCAGCCGATCCAGTCCGTCGCGCGACCGTGTATTTCGTCGATGGCCGAGTGGACGGCGCGATCAGCGCGATCTATATCCGCGACGCGCAATCGCGATGGCGCGGCCCGCTGGGACTTCGCGTGGGAATGACCAGCGTCGAGTTGCAACAGTTGAACGGCCGGCCGTATCGTTTTTTGGGTTTCGACTGGGACTATGGCGGCTACGTGAGCCATTGGAGCGGCGGCAGCCTCGAGAAAGCCGTGTTATCGCCCGGCCGGATTGCCGTCCGACTGCAGGCGCCACCGAACACACCTGAGGGCTATCCTGGCGGCGATGGTGATTTTACGTCGGACATGCCGATACTGGGCTCACATCCTGCACTGGTATCGGAGTTCGGGTTGACATTCGGTCCGTAGCGCGCCGGCAGCAAACGCCCATCAAGTGCGTTCGCCCTCGCGAGCTGGCAAAGACCGAGAACCCATCAACGCCGCGACAGCGCCTCGTGCTCGATCTGTTCCAGCGTCGCATGGCGCACATCCGTACCGCGTACGATGTACACCAGATGTTCGGCAATGTTGGCGGCGTGATCGGCGACACGATCCACTGCGCGGGTCACGGACAACATATCCAGCATCGTTGGCACCTGATCTGCGTTGCGCGAATATCGCTGCACCAGATCGTTGCTGACCTGCGAGGTCTGCCTTGCAAAGTCGCGGTTGTTGCGCAAGACCGCGACGGCTGCTTCCAGGTCGCTTCGCACAAATGCATTGAGCGCATCGCGCAACATATGCCGCGCGCCCTCGCTCAGCTGTTCGATGTCGGCGATCCAGGCGTGGTCGGGCGAAGCGCTGACCATTGCTGCGGCGCGGGCGATTTTGCGGGCCTTGTCGCCGATCCGTTCGAGTTCGGAAACGATCTTGCTGACACCCAGCACCATACGCAGATCGCTCGCTGCAGGTTGGCGTTTGGCAATCAAGTGCGCGCAAGCATCGTCGATCCGCACTTCAAGGTTGTTGACGACGGAATCGCCGGCGATGACGTCGTCAGCCAGCAAGGCACGGCCGGTGGCCAGCGCTTCGATCGATCGTCGAAACTGCTCGTCGACCAGCCCGCCCATTTCGACAACACGCGAACGAAGAGCGGTCAAGTCGGTATCGAATTGGCGGGAAAGATGTTCGTTCATGGAGTTTGGTCCCTATGGACTCGGCCACGCTGGCAATAGTGCCGCGCAGAACAACAAATAAGAAGTGCCGATTGTGCGCCACGTGCGGCGTCTGCTCACAACGGTCAGCCGAAACGCCCGGTGATGTAGTCCTCCGTTTGTTTCTCTTTCGGCCGGAAAAACACATCGTCGGTCCAGCCAAATTCAATCAGATCGCCCAGATACATATAAGCGGTGAAGTCCGAGACGCGGGCCGCCTGCTGCATGTTGTGCGTCACAATGAGAATTGTGATCTTCTCGCGCAGCTGATGGATCAACTCTTCGATGCTGGCGGTGGCGATCGGATCGAGTGCACTGGTGGGTTCGTCGAACAACAGCAGTTCGGGTTCGCTGGCCAACGATCGGGCGATGCACAAGCGCTGCTGCTGACCACCCGAGAGTGTCGTTGCCAGTTCGTCGAGCCGATCTTTGACTTCGTTCCAAAGCGCTGCGTTCTTTAGCGCCTCTTCGACTTTGTCCATCAGCACCGAGCGCCGCTTTTCGCCACGGATGCGCAGCCCATAAGCCACATTTTCGAAGATGGACTTCGGGAACGGGTTGGGTTTCTGGAAGACCATCGACAAGCGCATGCGAACCTCTATGGGATCGACAGCCTTATCGAGCAGATTGACGTCATCCGGGTAAAGGCGAATCTGGCCTTCGTAGCGTGTGCCCGGATAGAGATCGTGCATACGATTGAAACAGCGCAAGAAGGTGCTCTTGCCGCAGCCGGATGGACCAATCAGCGCCGTCACCTTCCTGTCGTAAATCGGCAGGTTGATGTTCTTCAGTGCCTGTTTTTGGCCATAGAAAAAATTCAGCGCCAACGCAGCTGCTTTTTTCTCGAGCGTGCTCGGATCAGGTTTCTTTTGCTCGTCGTTCATGGCGCTTACCAGTTGAGATTACGGCGCAGACGGTAGCGAAGCCAGATGGCGATCGCATTCATCAGCAAGGTCATGACCACCAGAACCAGGGCGGCTGCCGAGGCGTTCGCCTGGAATGCCTCTTCTGGGCGGCTGGTCCAGTTGAAAATCTGGATCGGCATCGCCGTAAACGGCGACGAGAGCCAATCGAAATTCAGAAACGGCGGCGAACTGGTCACCGGCGCAGGCGGCAAAAATGCGATGAAAGTGACGGCGCCGATGGTCACGATGGGCGCCGTCTCACCGATGGCTCGCGAAAGCCCGATGATCACGCCCGTCAGAATGCCCGGCATGGAATATGGCAATACGTGGTCGGAGACCATTTGCCAGCGCGTGGCGCCGAGTGCATAAGCCGCCTCGCGAATCGAACCCGGCACCGCTCGGATCGCTTCGCGCGTGGCGACGATCACCACCGGCAGAATGAGCAACGCCAGCGTCAATCCGGCAGTCTGAACACTCGCGCCGAGTCCGAAAGTATGGACAAACAGACCCAACGCCAGCAGCCCGTAGACAATCGACGGCACGCCCGCCAGGTTGTTGATATTGATTTCGATCAGCGCCGTCATCTTGTTTTTCGGCGCGTACTCTTCCAGATAAATACCAGAGGCAACACCGATCGGTACGGCCACGAGCGCGGTCACAATCATGACGGCAAAGGTGCCGACCCACGCAGCAAGAATGCCGGCACGTTCGGCGCGGCGCGACGCAAATTCGGTAAAAAAACCTGGGTTCAGGCGCGACATTCCGTCGCCCACCATGTCCAAAAACAGCGCTACAAAAGTGCTCGCTGCAAAGAGCAGAGCGGCGATGCCGAGGCCGACGAATATCAGATCGTTGCGCTTGGCCCGGGTGATCGTTGCGCGCAGGCCTTCCGAGACGCTCATCAGTATTCCTCCCTAAAGCGCTTGCGCAGGAAGTAGCCCATTAGGTTAAACACCAGAGTCAACAGGAACAGCGTCAGGCCCGCGGCAAAAATCGTCTGGTAGCCCACGCTGCCGTGCGGCAGATCGCCCTTTGCCACCTGCACGATGTAGGCGGTAATCGTCGCCGCTTGATCGGTGGGATTGAACGTGAGATTCGGCTGCATGCCAGCGGCGACCGCAACGATCATCGTTTCGCCGACCGCCCGGGAGATGCCAAGAATGTAGGCCGCAGCGAGGCCGGAGAAGGCCGCAGGAACCACCACGTTCAACGCGACTTGCAGACGTGTGGCGCCCATTGCGTAAGCACCTTCACGAAGACTCATCGGCACCGCACGCATCGCATCTTCACTGATGGAGCTGATGTAGGGCACGATCATCACACCCATCACCAGACCGGCGCTCAACAGGTTGAATCCGGGCAACTCGGGATAGATGATTTTGAGCAGCGGTGTGACGAAGAACAATGCAAAATAACCGAACACGATGGTCGGAATGCCCGCGAGCAGCTCCAGAATCGGCTTGGCCGTTTCGCGCACCCGAGCGCTGGCGAACTCCGACAGATATATCGCCAGGGTCGTGCCAACAGGAATCGCCACACACAATGCGATCGCCGAACTGGTCAAGGTGCCGGAGAGCAGCACCCAGATGCCGAAATGCGGATCGGAGAAGAGCGGCGTCCATTGCGAATCGGTCAGAAAATCGATGATCGATACCTGACCAAAAAAGACGAGCGACTCCTTAACCAGAATGAATACGATGCCGACCGTCGTCGCCACCGCCACCAGTGCGCTGGATAACAACAGCCACTCGATGATCTGCTCACGGATATGGCGTGATCGTCGATAGGCTAGTCGGCCGGCAATCGGCGCTTGGCTCATGGTTCCCCCGAGGTGGCGTCGCGAGTATCGCTATCGAAACGTTCGCGGCGCCCGGACCTGGGCGCCGCGACCGGAGTCTAAGACGCTTCTGTTACAAACTGGCTTCGCGGCGCAACAATTCTTCGATTGTGATCGCTGTTGCCGGCTCGCCGCCGAACACCGTGCCCATCTTGTTGTCGTCAAGATGCTTCTTGATGGTCAGATAAGCCTCGGGCGGCAACGGCACGTAGCGGACTTCCGCGGCAAGCGTAGCGATATTCTCAAAGTAGAAGTTCAGGAATTGCCTGACTTCCGCGCGCGCGGCCGCTTTGTCCGAAACATAGATGAACATCGGTCGCGCCAACGGCGTATAGCTGCCGTTGATCACCGTCTCTTCGCTGGGCAACACGCCAGCACCACCGGCGACCGGCACCACAGCCAATGCCTTGAGCTTGGCCTGATTCTCAGCGAAGTACGCATAACCGAAGTAACCGAGCGCGTTCAAATCCTGGGACACACCCTGGACCAGCGTGTTGTCATCTTCGCTGGCGGTATAGTCGCCGCGGCTGGCCTTTGCCTTGCCGACGACAGCCTCAGTGAAATAATCGAATGTACCTGAGTCGGAGCCTGCTCCATACAGCTTGAACTCGGCATCAGGCCAGCTCGGATCGATCTGATTCCACCGGGTGATCGTGCCCTGACTCTCCGGCGCCCAGATTTGCTTGAGCTGCTCGATCGTGATCGTCGACAAGAACTCGTTCTGAGGGTTCACGACAACGGTGAGCGCATCGTAGGCGACGGGCAATTCGAAGTACTTCACACCGGCTTGCGCGCACGCATCCATTTCCAGCTTCTGAATGGGTCGCGAGGCGTTGGCGATATCCAGTTCGCCGCGGCAGAATTTCTTGAAGCCGCCACCTGTACCGCTCACGCCAACAGTCACTTTGACCTTACCCTGATTCGCCAGCTGAAACTCTTCCGCAATCGCCTCGGTGATAGGGTACACCGTGCTCGAGCCATCAATGCCGATCACGGTGTTCGTCGGCGCCGACGGCGAAGCGCCCGGCGTGGGCGAATCAGATTGCTGGCCACAAGCGGCGAGCGAGCCGGCAATCAACACGGCCAGGGTGGCGCGAAGGAACATGGGTCGTCTCCATAGGGAATCTGCGATGATCGCAGCATGTGATAGTCAGATGACACAAAGATGACAGATCCGCGATTGGTTCAGCTAACGCGGATCGCGCATGGCTATTCTCCAACCAATTTCACAAAAGTGTCACTTCCATGATGTTTCGAAGCCTGCTTTTCCTGGGTTCGATGGCGGCTGGCTCGGCCAGCGCGGTCGAGATCAAACCCTATGCGTATCTGCAATACGACATCAATCGTATCGAGGAAAATGATCGGCTAACCCAGGACGGCGACATTCGACGCTTGCGCGCTGGTGTCAACGTGAGACTCACCGAACGACTGGATACACGGGTTGAATACGACTTTTATAGCGAGCTGTTCACTGACGTGTTCCTGCGCTATCGCCACAACGGGCATAGCGTGCGCGCCGGACACATCAAACCGCCGTTTTCGCTCGAGCAACTGAGCTCTAACCGCAATGCGTTGTTTGTCGAACGGTCGTTGGCCGATGGTCTGTCGCTGGCGCGCAGACGTGGCGTCGAATACGGTTATGCGTTTGGCAAGTGGCGCGTCCAGGCGGGTACATACGATGGGAACTCGGCGGGTCTTTTGGAAGGCAACGGATGGGTGGGTCGCGCTGTATTTGCGCCGAAAATCGAAAACGGCACCTTGCATTTTGCTTTAGCAGCAGGTGTCGAGCATCCCGATGTCGACTTCCGCTTGAGCTCCAGAGGCGAAACCGGGCCGTTTTCGCCAACACGCATCGACACCGGTCGACTCCGTGATGTCGACAAAGTCGGGCGTGTTGGCGTCGAAGCACTGTGGCTGACCGGCCCTTTTGCCGTGCAAGCCGAGTGGATGAGCGCAGATATCGATCGTGTGGCGAAGGATGCACGCGTCGATGGCGGATACTTGCAGGCATCCTGGATGTTGACCGGCAACAGAACCTACAAGGACGGCATTCTCGATGCGCCAAATGTGGGCGAAGGCCGCACCGTGGAATTGGCAGCGCGTATCAGCCGCCTGGATTTGAGCGACGCCAGCGTTGCCGGCGGCACACTCGACAACCTCACGCTCGGCGCCACCTGGTACTTCACTGCCGCGACACGCGTCATGTTCAACTACATTCGCAGCGACGGCGAGCGCAGCGTCCCGATTGACCGCGACATCATCGAAGCGCGCTTGCAAGTGTCGCTTTAGCGCTGCGCCACTTTTGGTCATGGAACTGGTCCATCCGTCGCGCGGAAACGTCTCGGCGCTTTGCGGGCTCTCTACGGCGCGCGCCGAAGGCGATCCTGATCAGCAACACGCTATTGCTGGATGAGGCTCACGGGAGACAGTGAATGTCGTACTTGTCGTTTGGTTCGTCGGCTAACCACCGCAGCTCGGTCATCGGCTGGACCATTCTGCGTTTGGTCTTGGCGGGCCTGATTGCCGCCCACGGTTGGGCCAGATGGTGGGCGGGTGGCGTTGCGCCCTTCGGTGAATGGCTGACCAGCCAAGGCATCCCGCTGGGACCGTGGATAGCCTTTGCGATCACCGTTTTCGAGATTGGCGGCACCCTCTTGCTCGCCGCCGGCTTTGCGGTGTTTCCGCTCACCATCGTTTACGCCAGCATTTACCTTGTTGGCATTGTGCTCGTGCATTGGCCCGCAGGGTGGTTCGTCGTTGGCCTGGGACGAAACGGCGCCGAATACAGCGTCTTGCTGATCGTTTGCCTATTGCTGGTCGGCACGCAACATCGCCCTCCGCGATAGTCGCCTGATCCTATCAGTCGGCAGCATCGCTCGGTACCGCATCGAAGGCGATCGTCAATCGCGGCGTCGCGGCGCTGAAGGGCACCGTGCCATGCCAGAGATACGACGGGAACAGTGCCACATGTTGCTCGCGCGGCGCGACAAATCGGCGCGGCTCGAGTGCAACGCCTAATTCCTCAGGCGGTTGTCCAAAATGCAGGTAACCCGTGTTGTCCTGTGCAGCGCGAACCGACGCCGGCAACTCGATGTAGCACGCCGAGCTCAGCCAGCCATCGCCATGAAAATGATTGGCGTGATGGCCGGCGCTTTGCAGGCGAACCGACCACGAACCGCAAAATCGCACAGACGCTTGTTTGCGCCGCAAAAATGGGTGAGCAGTATCATCCGGCAGTCGTCTGATCCAAGATTTAATGGTTGCCAGGAGCGATTTCTCGAAGCACTCGAGCGCTGGATTCACCCGGCCGAATAATACGCCGGGCGTTTGCGAGCCGCCGCGCAGACTCTGACGGGACGGCGCTCGTCGCGCCGTATGCAGTTGGTGCAGCCAGGCCGTCAGTGCAGCGTGGCCGATTGTCTCGTCATCTGGCAGCGGGACCGACATCTCTCCGACCAGGGTGTCGTATCCACACAGCCAGTGCTCGCGAGGATCATCGAGCAGGCGCCAAAGCGTAGCCAGGTACGCCCAAACCTCTTGCCGCAGCGGTTGGGCCTGCGACTTTTCCTCGGCGAACCTCGCAGCCGCGCCGATGTCGCCCGCGCGCACGAGGCGCCGAATGCGCGCACTAAAGTAAGCATCCCAGGTGCTGGCTTCAGTCTCGTGAAGCGCGTCCAGTTCTTCATCCGCACGGGGATCGCCGGTTGCCTCCAGCGCCAGCGCATAACTCAACCGCTGTGCGGAATCGTCACTGCGTCGCGATGCCAACAAAGGAAGCGCCAGCGGCGCGCAGCGCGCTTCGAGCAGAAAGCTCACCAATGCCTGAGCAACTTTCTGATCCCGTTGGGCAGCCTCAAAGAAAAAAGCCAGCGACTGCTCGATGCTCTCTTCCTTTACACCGTACTCCCAGCTCAGGTGCGCACGGGTCACGTATCCTGGAATAAAGTCCGGATGGTCCCGGGTCAACCGATCGGCCGCAGCACGCGCCTCCTCGATATCGCCAACATCAATCAGTGCACCCACAAGCGCATCCTTCAGATCCGGGCGCATCGGGTCGAGAGCCAAGGCTTCACGGTAACCCTGGGCAGCCAAATCAGCACGCCCCAGCAAGCGCCGAATCGCCGCGAGGTTCGCCAGCGCATGCGCGTCCCGAGCAATCGCCAGAGCGCTGACGAAAGCATCCTCCGCATCACGCAGCGCTCCGGTCTTACGCAGTGCCGATCCGAATACCTGCCAATGGCGGCTTTGACCTGGCTCCAGATCCGTCGCGCGGCGCAACGCGCAAAGCGCAACAGCATCTTGGCCCGCGTCCAGGGCAGCGAGGCCCAGGGCACGTTGCAAACCGGCGTGTGCCGGCGCTGCTCCAGCTGCCGCCGATAGCACTTCGGTTGCTTCGCGCTGTCGATTCTGGCGGCCCAAAAACCGCGCAAAATTGAGGCTCATATCCGGATGTTGCGGTACCAGGGCCAGCGCCCGCTTGAAGGCTGCTTCCGCCTGTTCTGGCTGCTGCAACTCAGCCGCGCAAAGCGCCAGCAGGTGCAGCGCGTCAGGGGATTCGGGATTTTGCCCCGCAAGAGGACGGGCAATCGAAAACGCCTGCGCGTATTGCCTTTGAGCGAACAACGCGAAAGCCTCGCGCGCCTGCGTGGCGCTTCGGGCACTCAGCGGGCGGCTCAACATCCGAACCTCGGAGAACGCTTACTCCAGCGTACAGCGCGAAGCCCCTTCAGCCCCAGGGACACAGAACGAGCGCTGCAAATGCCCGGTTTGTTTGCGCGCATTGCGCGCTCGCTCCTCACGCTGACCGACGGTCAGACATTCCACTTTCGCCAAACGCGTCCCGGTCTTGACATCGCGCTGGCAAATGACCCGATTCTTGTTGCGCACCCGAAGAATCAGATCGATGCGTTCACGGGCATCATCGAAAGCGCCGCGTTCATTGGCCGAGAGCTCAGTCAAGTCCAGTTTGCCCGCTGCCAGTTCCTCGATGGTGCTTAAGGCTGAGTCGACAATTTGCAGCTGGCGACGCGACAACGAACCATACTGCCCGGCATTGGCCAAGTCGACCGCCAAACGGGTCTCTGCGATGATCCCATTCAAGTCCAGATCACGCGTCGTCTCGGTGATTGCAGCGGCAGCGCCCGAAAAACCCAGCAGCAGGGCCAATAAGAGATTTTTCATGGCACTTTCCGAAAGCGTCTATTGTTCAGATTGAATCGTAACAGCGCGACGATCGCTCGAACAGTGCCCAATCGACCATGAATCCCACACTTCGCGCGACCTGGGCTGCCGCCCGCCGGGCCATTGATGCGCGCCAGCTGGGCGAAGCACGCGTGCATTTCGACCTGCTGATGGCGCAACCGGTCGATGATCCGGAGGCGCATTACGAGTTTGCCTGGCTGCTGCGTCAACTCGGCGACTACACACATGCGCTGCGCGCGTACCAGACAGCGATCGACCACGGCGCCAGGGAACCCGAGGAAATTCACCTCAATCGCGCCGTGATTTACACCGATGCACTGCATGACCACGCCGCCGCCGAACGTGAGCTGCAGACGGCGCTCGCGTTACGTCCAGGATATCTTCCTGCGCTGCTCAACCTGGGCAATCTTTGCGAGGATCTGGGTCGTCGCGATGATGCGGCGCAAGCCTATCGACGCGCTCTGGCGATCGACGGAGCGTTGCGTCTGGAGGCACTAGCGCGGCTGCTGAAGTTGCACGTTGAACCGATCGCTTCCTTTCTCGCTCAAGCGCAAGCGGCGCTACGGGACCACCGGGTGCAGGCCTTAACTCGGGCCAATCTGGCTTTTGCCGTCGGGCATGCGCTCGAACATTTGCGCCGTTATGAGGAGGCTTTTGCAGCATTCGAGCAGGCGAATGCTCTGGCAGCCAGTGGTGGCCCGCCCTACAACCCGGCCAGGCACGAACGGATCGTCGATGCGCTGATCGGAGCAACGCCGGACATCGATTCGAACGCCCGATCAGACTCCCCAACCCTCCTGTTCGTTTGCGGCATGTTTCGCTCTGGCTCGACGTTGATCGAACAGGTGCTCAGCGCGCATGCGCACGTGAGCAGTGCCGGCGAGCTGGCGTTTTTTCCGAACCTGGCTGCGGCGCAGTCACAGCCGTTTCCGGAATGCATGGCGAACTGGTCGAACGCCGACCTTACCCGGATTGCCGATGCCTATCGGGCACTCATGCAGAATCACTGCGCGGGGCCAGCGCCGCACTATTTTGTCGACAAGCGCCCCGACAATTTTTTGCTGTTGCCGCTGATCCGCCGGGTGTTTCCGCGCGCGCGAATCCTGTACACGCGACGCGATCCTGTGGACAACGCACTATCGGCGTACCAACAGCACCTCGATCAAGCCGCGGCCCCCTATAGCTCTTCGCTGACCGGAATCGCGCATTTTTACGCGCAGCAGGAGCGGCTTTTTGCGCACTACCAGGAGAGCTTCCGGAACGATCTTGTGGTCTTCGACTATGAGCGTTTTGTGGCAGATCCCACCACCGAACTGCGCCGGATCCTGGGTGAATTGCAACTCGATTGGGATCCCGGCTGCCTGGACTTTCACCAACGCCCGAGTGCAGTGAAAACCGCAAGCGTCTGGCAGGTGCGCCAGCCGGTGCACCAGAAATCGCGACAACGATGGCTGCCCTATCGGCGGCAACTGGCACCTTTATTGGTCGAGTTCGATCGACTGGGCGTGGCTTACCACAAGGAATAGGCGACCCAGCCCTTGTGCGACTGTCAAAAAACTGCAAGGTGTCGCGCATCTTTGCGTCATCTGCTGCCGGCAATGTGCCGCTATGAAACGCACGGCACACCCTACGATGGCAACACTGCGGTCGGCGCCACCGGTCGCCAGCAACTCGCGCTGTTTACGAGTCGCCGTCATCACCGAGACCTACCCCCCGGAGATTAACGGAGTCGCGTTGACTGTCGCGGCCCTGGCGCGTGGTCTCAAAGCACAACAGCATGACGTACTTCTGATCCGGCCGACGCAATTGGTCACGACACCGGAACTCCAAGTCGACAAAGATCTGTTGGTCCCAGGTGGATCGTTGCCGCGGTATCCCGCGCTTCGCTTCGGTTGGCCGGTGTACTTTCGCGTTCGGCGGGCGCTGAGGCAGTTCCGCACCGAGGTGGCCTACATCTCGACTGAAGGGCCCCTGGGATGGGCAGCATTGCTGGCGGCGCGCAGCCTCGGTATCCCAGTGGCCAGCGGGTTCCATACGCGCTTCGACGATTTCGTTGGCCACTACGGGTTAGGTTTCCTGAAATCGACGGCGTTTCGCTATTTGCGAGCCTTCCATAACCGCGCGCAAGCAACGCTGGTGCCGACGGCGCAGCTGCAGTCGGAATTGATCGCCGGCGGATTTCGCAATGTGCGAATCCTCGAACGTGGCGTCGATGCCGACTTGTTTCATCCCAAGCGCCGCGATGCGGAACTTCGTCGCGCCTGGGGCCTTGCGGACGGCGAACTGGCGGTGCTTTTCGTCGGACGAATCGCGCCGGAGAAGAACCTGGATTTGACGGTTCGTGCGTTCGAGGCCATCGCCGCTGTGCGTCCGGCCAAGATGATCTGGGTCGGTGACGGTCCGGCACGCGCAGCGATGGCCGAGCGCTATCCGCAACATGTGTGGTGCGGTATGCAACGCGGCGAAACGCTGGCGGCCCACTATGCCAGTTCCGATACGTTCTTGTTCGCCAGCATCACCGAGACGTTCGGCAACGTCACCCTTGAAGCGATGGCCAGTGGCGTGCCCACAGTCGCCTTCGCCTATGGTGCCGCTGGCCAGCATATTCGCGATGGCATCGATGGCCGGATTGTCGAATTTGCCAATGGCGATGCGTTCATTGCCGCGGCACGGGCCCTTGCCAGCGACGATGCCGCACGCAACAGGATGGCCATTGCCGCACGCGAGAGTGCGGCGGCGCTGACGCCGCAAGCAGTCAGCGAGCGCTTCGCGGACAGGTTGACCGAGTTGAGAGGTGGCGCATGAACCGTACGCTCGCCCTGGGCCGACTGGCAGACACGGATTTGCGCTGGTGCCTGCGCTTGAACAAGCTCTCTCAGCGCCGTGTTTGCCTGCGCTACTTCTCAGCCGTCAGCCGCCTGGGCGACGGGGTGTTCTGGTACGCGCTGATGGCAATGTTTCCACTACTCGATCGCACGCACGGCTGGCAGGCAGCGGCACATATGTTGGCGATCAGTGGTATCGCGCTGCTGCTGTATCGCGGCCTGAAACACTGGAGCCGTCGGCCGCGACCCTTGCACCGCCATCCGACGTCGATCGTCGCCAGCGTGGCGCCGCTGGACGAGTTCAGCTTTCCCTCTGGCCACACCTTGCACGCCGTGAGTTTCACCATCGTCGCGCTGGCTTACGCGCCATGGCTGGCGCCGATTCTGATTCCATTCGCGCTCAGTGTGGCTGCATCGCGCGTGGTGCTCGGACTGCACTATCCGAGCGACGTGATTGCGGCCACGGCGATCGGCTCGCTGATTTCGCTTGCGAGCCTGGCCCTCGTCGGCTTGATCTGACACCAGTTCCGCTCAAAACCGATAACGAACGCCCACGTGCAGCAGCCGCGGTGACCCGGTTTGGATGCCGCGTGTGCGGTCAACGATGTAATCGCGATCGAAGACGTTCTTCACGGCGACGAATGCGCTGTAGGGACTGCCTTCTGGCTCGAATCCCACCGTCAGGTTGGCGATCGTATAGGACGGCAGCACGCCGAACTGGCCGCTGGGATCTACGGATGTGCGATTGGCGAAGTCGCCAAATTGCTCATCCACGTACACGCCCTCCATCGACGCATCCCACTCGCCGAAGTCGTGGCCGACGCGCAGGGTAGCTGCAGTCTTTGGGGCATACGGCAGTCGCTTGCCGGGTTCGCTTCCAGCCACCACGGCACCGTTCGAAACGGCGCGAAGCGCTGCCTCTTGCCGCGCCGTCGGCACCCAGGTAAACGCGAGATCGACGAACGATGTGCCTTCGGCGAACAGGTTGCCGCGTTGGAAACGGCCCAGTGCTTCCAAACCCTGATACAGCGTCTCTCCGGTTGCCAGCGGCACGCCGCCACCTGCAATGGAGCCAACCAGAACTTGAGGATCAAAACGGTTGCGGAATGCTGTGGCCTCAAACTGCAGGTCGCGCACTTCTCCGCGTACACCGAACTCGATGTTCAACGACTCTTCCGCGCCGACATCGACACCGACACCGTTGTTGTCGATCACATCTTCCACGCGCGGCGGCGCAAATCCCCGGTGCGCGCCGGCGAATAACGCCAACTCATCGCTGAAGCTGTAGTTGAGACCGAGGCCGGGAATGACCTCGCTGATCGACTCTTTGCCTCGACGACCATTAAGGAGGTTATTGCGCTCGTATTCGATGTCCTCAAAACGAACGATCGGCGCCAGTTCCAGAGCGCCAAAGCGAAATCGATTGCTGACGAATGCAGCAAACGCGCTCGCATCGCGGAGATTGTTCTCGGCCAGGGTACCGGCTCGAGCTGTGGGTGAAGTGCCGTTGATCTGGCGGCGGTTCTGGACTTCCTCGTGCCAGCGCACGCCCGCCTCGAAGATCGAACCATCGCCCCAGTTCGCCGTCACTCTGGGCTCGATGCCCTGCATCTCGTAACCACGCAATCGCCCCTGTGTCGAGTTGCAGGCACCAAAGTCGACACGCTCGCCGCGCTGGCGCGCGTCGCGAAATGCCGTGCCGCATTGTGTGTCGGTGGTTGAACTCGATTGCCGCCACCAGTCGCGATAGAAGCGCGAACCGTAGAGATTGGTGAGCAAGTAGATGCGATCGCTCAGATCCCACTCGTGACTGAGCGATCCCCCATAGCGTTCGATCTCGAATTGCGCGCTTTGATCGAAGCCATAGCGTGGACCGAAGTTGCGCAATTCTGCTTCGGTCAAACCGGAGTATCCGACTTGCGAGTTTTCGGTGAGAAAGTTGGCGCGCAACTGTATTCGTTGCGTCTCGCCGAGATCTGCGACGTATTTGAACGTGGCGTCGTTCTGCGCCAATTCCAGCGTATCGCGCGCGCCTTCGCCACGTTTATGGAGCAGGTCGAGCATTGCGCCACCGCCGCCCAGCCGCAGGTGCGCGTTACCGTAGCCGCGGTTGCCACCCGTCAGAGCCACGAAACCGGCAAAGTCCTGCGGCGGTTCTGGGGTCTGGTAGTTGATCACGCCGCTGATCGTCTGCGGCCCAAAGCGCAACATACCGACACCTTTGAGCACCTCAATGCGCTCATAGCGGTCCACCGGCGCATGGTAATAACTGGCGTTGTCGCCGTACGGCGCATAAGCCGCCGGCAGGCCATCTTCCAGCAGCAGAACCTTGGTCGATCGCGTTGGATTGAGTCCCCGGATGCCGATGTTGGGCCGCAGACCGAAACCCTCTTCATCGCGCATGACAACGCCCGGCACACTGCGTAGCACTTCGTTGATCGTAAAGGGTTTGATGCGATCGAGATCTTTGGCACTCACGATCGCACCAGAGCCTGGGGCACGCTTCAAGGCCTCTTCGGAACCGACGACTTCGATTTGCGCCAGGCGCGATGCGCTGGCGGGATCCGGCAGCGGCGCCGCTGCGCTGGGCAGCGAGATCGCTGAAGAAAGGGCAATGATCAGTGGCGATTGTTTGAACATAGGGTCAGGTGAGGCGGCTTCGATGCGAGGAAGGCTATCAGGATGCAATGCGTAATAGCAATGATTCGCATTACCGCAAAGACCGGCTTACCCGAAATTGCACGAATTCTGGCGGGCAGGTTCGCGGCGCTGTACGGAATTGGGGGAGCTACGGCGCAAACGACCGAGCATTTCGACCAGTGCGATGCGGCTAGAATCGCGCGCCTCTCAAGCCAGCGACGCACCTCATGCGCCTTTCCCAGTTCCACCTGACGACGGTCAAAGAAACGCCCAGCGACGCCGATGTCATCAGCCAGAAATTGATGCTGCGCGCCGGAATGATCCGCAGGCTCGCCGCCGGCATTTACACCTGGACGCCGCTCGGTTTGCGCGTGTTGCGCAAAGTCGAGACCATCGTGCGTGAGGAGATGAACCGCGCCGGCGCTTTGGAGCTGCTGATGCCGTCGATCCAGCCGCGCGAGCTGTGGGAGGAGACCGATCGCTGGGCGAAGTTCGGCGGACAGCTGCTGAAGATCAAAGATCGCAAAGAAGGTGAGTTCTGTTACGGCCCGACGCACGAAGAAGTGATCACCGACTTTGCGCGCGGCGAGCTGCGGTCGTACAAACAGTTGCCGATTAATTTCTATCAGATCCAGACCAAGTTCCGCGACGAAATTCGCCCGCGCTTTGGGGTCATGCGCGCACGCGAGTTCTTGATGAAGGACGCGTATTCGTTCCATCTCGATAGCGACTGCATGCAGAGCGAGTATCAGAACATGTACGACGCGTACACGCGCATCTTCACTCGCTTAGGCCTGCGATTCCGCGCGGTCGCTGCCGACACGGGTGCGATCGGCGGCTCCGGTTCGCACGAGTTTCACGTGCTGGCTGATTCTGGCGAGGACGCTATCGCGTTCACGTCTGAAGGCAATTACGCAGCAAATGTGGAGCTGGCCGAAGCGATCGCGCCGGGTGTACGCGCCGCGGCTGCGCAGGCACTCGAGCAGTTCGCGACGCCGACGCAGCGCACGTGTGAGGACGTCTCCGCGCTGTTGGGCGTGCCGCTGGCATCGACCGTTAAATCGATTGCGGTCATGGGCGAACAAGGTTTCGTGCTGGCGCTGGTGCGCGGCGATCATCAGGTTAACGAAATCAAGTTGACTAAGATCGAAGGTTTGGCCGAGTACCGTCTCGCAACCGAAGCCGAGATCGTCGAACACTTGGGCGCAGTGCCGGGATTCATCGGCCCGCTCAATCCGCAGAAGGCGATCACTGTCATTGCCGATCGCACCGTCGCGGCGATGAGCGATTTCATCGTCGGCGCCAATATCACCGGCTTCCACACCAAAGGTGTCAACTGGGGCCGCGATTTGCCGGAGCCTGCGCAGGTGGCCGATATCCGCAACGTCATCGAGGGCGAACTGGCACCCGGTGGCATGGGCACCTGGTCGATTGCGCGCGGGATCGAAGTGGGCCATGTGTTTCAACTCGGGCAGAAATACGCCAAAGCGATGGGCGCCGAAGTGCTCGACGAAAACGGCAAGGCGCGGACGATGTTCATGGGCTGCTATGGCATCGGCGTCAGTCGCATCGTGGCGGCGGCCATCGAGCAGAATCATGACGCACATGGCATCCAGTGGCCGAATGCGATCGCGCCGTTCCACGTTGCCGTGTTGCCGCTCGGTGCAGACCGCAGCGAGGCCGTGCGCACAGCGGCAGAGGAACTCTATGGGCAACTGACCGCAGCCGGCTTGGATGTTCTGATGGACGACCGCAAAGGCGTGCGTCCTGGCGCGATGTTCGCCGACCAGGAGCTCATCGGCATTCCTCACCGGATCGTCGTCAGCGATCGCGGTTTGGCGGCGGGACAATTCGAGTACCGCGACCGCCGCGCCGCTGAAAATGAGAGTTGGGTCCGCGAAGGTCTAGTAGAGCGCTTAGTTGGGAAGATTCGCGGCTGAGAGTTCCGACCTTCAGGGCCGCGCTCCGGCGCGGCCCGCGGATGACTGGAACAGCGATTCGAGCGCCGCAGGGGCGCTCTCCTTGGGTCGCGAAACCCAGCCCTTGCCGCGAACGAACGCCGATACGCACGCGAAACTCACCTATTCCTGCAGCTCGAAACCGACATCCACGATGCGTTTGCTCGTCTTCCAACACGTCGCCGCCGAACCCTTAGGCACGCTCGATCCGCTGATCCGCGCACGCGGCCACCGGGTGCGCTTCGTGAACTTCGAGCGCGAACCGGATGCGCAGCCGAACGTCGATCGTTATCGCGGCTTGATCGTGCTCGGCGGGCCGATGAATGTCGAGGATCATCCGCAGCGTTCGCATCTGGTCACCGAAATGCGCGCGATCGAACGCGCCTTGCATCAGGGCAAACCGGTGCTCGGCATTTGTTTGGGCGCACAACTGCTCGCGCACGTGCTCGGCGCGCAGGTCCGCCGCGCCGATGAATCGGAAATCGGCTGGTACGATCTGCACGCCACCGACGACGGTCATCATGATCCGGTGATGCACGCGTTCGCACCGAAGAGCCGCGTATTTCAGTGGCACGGATTCACCTTCGGCCTGCCGCATGGCGCCGTGCAATTGGCGCGCACTGCGAGCTGCGAACAGCAGGCGTTTCGCTACGGCGACAACGCGTATGGCGTGCAATTTCATCCCGAAGTCGATGGCGCACTGATCCAGCGCTGGCTGAACCGTGCCGACTACGCCCAGGAGCTATGCGCGCTCGGCGGTCCGCAGAGTGCCACCAGCATCGCTGCCGCAACGTCGGAATCGGCGCTAGCACTTGTCGAGCGCTCACTACGCGCCTTCAATGCGTTTCTCGATCTGATCGGCCGGCCGGCGAAGCGCACCGTTTTACCGTCGCGTTGACCGCCGCGTCGCGCCACAGCGCGCTGCAACTGTCTGCTCAGAGTGCTCAGCAGTCCGCTGGCAAGAACCTACCCCCACTGTGCAAGACTCTTGCAACAATCACCCGTAGCTGACTACTGTTCATAACTCCCACTTTCTAAGTCAGCACTGCTGACGCGGACGCGTGCGGAGAATTGACATCAATCCTCCGACCGCCGGCTGTCCGGGTGAGCGCATCGCCAGGAAAGCTCAGAACACGAATCGCAGACCAACGTTCACCGTGGTGATCTTGCCGAGTTCGTAGCCACCAAAAACCGCCATGTTGGGCCGGAAATGCCAGCGCCCATTCACCCCGATCAGGACGTCAGCGTCGAACGGGTCGGAACCGCTTGAAGCAACCTCGCCGACCGCCGTATAGCGCGCGTGCCCCTGAAGGTGAAACGTCGGTGTCGCCGCCCAGATGATGCCGACCTCAGCGCCCACACCGCTATCGTCGGCGTCGACATCAAGGTTGAAACCGGCTGCCTGCGCGTCCTTGAACTCGAGCTGGTCGAGACTGAGCCTGCCGTAGTACGCCACTCGTTCCGAGGAAGGGTACAGATAGCCCAACCCAATGCGCCAGCGCACCACGTCATACTCGCCCGTCACGGTGTTGGTGCCGCTGCGAACCTCAAGCTCCTGGCCGAGCGACGCATACTCGCCAAATACGTGCACGTTGTTTTCGAACTGCCAGGCGCCACCGATGAACCCGCCGCCATCGGCATCGCTTTCGAGGCTTGACGAGCCCGCGCCCGCGACTGCTCCCGACGTCTCAATGTCGTTGACGAAGCCCCCGATGATGCCCCCCTCGATATACGCGAACTTGACGTCTTGTGCGCATGCAGTGCCTGGCGTTGCCAAAGCAGCCACAATAACGAGCGCAATAACCTTGTAGCGATACAACATAAAATCACTCCTCTTTACGGGTTGAGAACGTACACCGACATTGATGGATCAAGCACAGCGCTTGATCCATGAAGAGCGAGTCTGGACACGCGCCGGACTCGCGACATGAGAAAACACAGGAAGTGCGTTTTTCAACATTACCATGACAAGCAGGCCGTAGCATGCGCATCATCGAGCCGCAGAGAAAACGACCAACCGTTGAGTGAACATAACCGTTGCACGATAACCAAACCAAGGCCATAGCCATGAAACGACGATGATTCCGATGGTATTTTTTCCCCCACCGGACTGCCCCCAATGTTGTTTGTGATCAGTAACTCGCCATTGTTTATAATCACTTTTATCGACCCCTGCTCCGGGGACGTATGTTCGAATGCGTTACGCACAAGATTGTTGAGCGTGATCAAAAAAGCCCTGGGATTTCCGTAGGCCTTTGCCTGGTCGACACCGCTTACATTAACGTCAATAAGCTTTCCGGTCAGCAAATGTTGTTGCTGCTCTATCGCTTGCTTCACCAGGGGCGCCACAAAGAAAAGCTCATTGGACGATTGCACATCTTTCTCCCGGACGAGGGACAAAAACATCTCAATCGTCGTATTCATTTCAACTGTAGCGCGCCTCGCCCGTTCCACAGCCTGGGCGTCGTCGTCTGAGAGCTTACTCCCTTCCAGTAATTCGAGAGCGCCCATCATGACCGTGACAGGCGTCCGCAGCTCGTGACTGGCCCAGCCAGTGAAGTACCGTTCCCTGACGATGAAGGCATTAACACGCTCGAAAGCTCTCTTGATCGTCTCGGCAAGCACACCGACCTCATCGTTATCGAATTGGCCGGCCTTTATGACTTCGCGATTTCCGGCCGGCAAGTGCTCCACGTCAATTGTCGAAACCATGCCGGCGAGCTGAACGACGGGCTCGACAGCTTTCCGCATCACGTGAATCCCAAGCCAAAAACCAAATGAACCAACTAAAATCAGGAGGACGATAATCGCGAGCAGCAACCACCAATCCTCAGACGACGAAGCCTCCAATCCGGCCACGTCGAGTACGACAAAAGCGCGTCGCTCGCTTTCGATCGATATCACCGCCACATGGAGCTCTTCCTCAACAAATTCATACAAGCCTTCATCGGGATCGGTATTGGCCCAATCCCTTAATGTCTCCGGCAAACCGCTAGCGTCGTCATATCCGCGAGGGTTCGTCGGAAGTTCAGGATAGTTCTCGGCAGCCGCCAGCAATTGATTCGTTAAAACGCGATCCTCGCTTAATCTAATCGCCGCAACGAAAGCAAAGCCCCAGGTTGCGCTGAGCCAGACGAAGCAAATGACAAACGCAAACTCAACACGTTTGCGCAGACTGCGCCTTTGCACTAATTTTGATCCTCGGCAATTCGATATCCGGTGCGATGCACCGTATGGATTAAAGGACTATCAAACGGTCTGTCCACGGCCTGCCGCAGCTTGTACATGTGGGAACGAAGCGCATCGCCGTTTGGAGGTTCGTCAGCCCACAACAAGACTTCCAGATCATCGCGAGCAACCACAGACGGCGACGCCTCCATGAGGCGTTGTAGCAATTTCATACCAGCAGGGTTGATCTCGATACGCCGCCCGGCACGATGAACTTGCATGGTGGACCGATTCAATGTCAGATCGCCAACCGTCAGCACCTTTCCGCCATTTCGACGACTTCGCTTACAGAGAGCCAGCACGCGTGCGTGAAGCTCCTGCAATGAAAATGGTTTGACCAGGTAGTCGTCAGCGCCGGCAGCGAAACCCCTGAGGCGATCGTCAAGGGTGTCTCTCGCCGTTAACATGAGAACCGCCGCCTCTACTTTGTCATCAGCCTTGAGCTTTTGGCACAACACAAGGCCATCCATCCTTGGAATCGTCAGGTCCAGAACAATCACGTCGAACCGGTTCGCCAACGCCAAGTGCATCGCCGTTATCCCGTCATGCGCAAAATCCAAGACGTAGTTCAGCCTTTCCAGGTATTTCGCGATGTTGGCGCAGATGTCGCGATTGTCCTCAACGATCAAAGCACGAATCGGCACTTCATCAAGATCGCGAACCATTTTCCGCTCCCTCCGCCACCTGTCGTCCAGTCGCGCAAATCTGAGGCATGGCTCTTCGGTCCTGTTCCGCGATTGCGCCTCGACAGCAGTTGAACTCGGTTTCGTCGCTCGACTCGGTCGCTGTTCGGTTGATGAGGCAATTGAAGATCCAACCGAAACCGTCGAAAAAGTCGGCGCAAGTGCCGAGCCTTGATACTCGCCCATAACTGCCTCTCGCCTTTTGAAGTTGGCCCGTCTCATTGAACCAAGCTGGAGGCTAGAGACGACGATGTCGCCGAAAAGTCGCCAGGGCCGGGTGGCGCCTGGCACGAAGTCACTTGTCGTCGATTCAATGATTTCGAGGTACCGCGCGATCCGCTGTCGGTCCATGCGCTCGGAATCATCGACAGAGAAAGGGGATTCCACCAGCGCCGGCATGAGCTTGGCGTAAACCTCATCGAGCACTCGTGGATCACGCATACTGGCGGCGCGAATCGCAGCAAGGGCTGCTTCGTCGTCGAGCAGTTGGCTTTTAGCGCCGCAAGCTCGCGCGTCCTGCGCTCACTAACGGCGCCCAGCCCTCGGCTCCATGCTTCGGGCCTTAGGTTAGTCCGGCATGCTGTCTTGTTGGCCGATAACGCTTCGCGCGCGCTTGATCAGGGGATGCCAGCCCATTTCCTTTTTCTCCATTGCCGCGATGGCGCCTTCGAGCAGCGCCCGCGCGGCGTCGCGATGCGCTGGGTCTGGCCATAGCGCCAGAGGACAGCGCCAGAGGACAGCCACCGATGACTTGTGGCCGTCCAATTCTGTCCAATCCCGTCCAGTGGCTGTCCAATCCCGGTCTCGTCCCTGCCTGTCAGCAACGCGTTAGAAATTGTCGTACTTCAAGCAAGAGCTGCCCGCGCTGAGGCCGTTGGCCAGCACGTTGCGCACGGACTTCGGACTTCCGCCAGTGCATTGAATGCCGGCCACGGAGCTTGCGATCTTGTTCTCGACCACAAGCCCACTGTTGCCCACGACAAGGGCGCCAGAACCGCCGGCGCCGCGAACGCCGCCAATGGAATTGTTGTGGATGATGGCCGAACTGTATCCGTTGGCGACGATGCCATAGCCGCCGATCACGGAAGCGCCTCCGAAAAGTTTGCCGACATCCGAGATCACGTTGTCGCGAAAGATCATGCTGTGATCGAGCGCAATGGGCAAAACTGGAGAGATCGGTACGTAGTAGTGGATACCATAGGCGTTGACATCGGCGATTCGGTTGGCGCGGACGCTCGCGTGGGCACTGGTGGGCAAGCGGATGGCATGGCTGGTGTTGCTGACTGCCATGTTTTCAACCACGATGTTGAAGCTCTGTTGGAAAAATATGCCGTCCGAGAAACGCCGCAAACTGCCGTTTCGAACGATGACATTGCGGCGTGCAAATCCATGTACGCCGGCCCCGAAATGAGTGCCAACTCCGGTGATCGAATAGCCGCGAAAATCGATAGTCACGAAGTCTGCATTCACGGTGATGGCGTAGCCGCCGGTGGACTCGCTCAGATCGCCGGCTAAGCAATAGGTACCGGGCGCTGCAATCGTAAACGGCACGCTCGCGATGGGCGTGCAAGCCAGGCTGTGGGCGCTGCTGAGCGCGCAGAGGGTGGCGACCAGATAAGTTGCTCGCATGGCTGGGGCTCCGATCAGTAGTTATCTTGGGACAGGCACGAGACATAGCCGACCAGGCCGTTCTCTGTGACGTTGCGCGTGGATTTTTCGGATGGCGAGCCGGCAACGCAGCTCACGGAGCCGGACGACGAGACCATCAAGTTGTCGGAAATCAAACTGCCCCCTCCGGCCCGGATGGCAGCCGAGCCTGCGGCGCCGCGGACGCCAGCGATGTAGTTGTGGTCGATCAGCGCGGTGGCGAATTCGCTTTGGATGCCATAAACAACACTCGAGCTCGCTGTTTGCAGTCCACCCACCGCGGAGATCTCGTTGCCGCGAATGGTGGCAACAAATTCAGGCGCGCTGACCGTGCTCCCGCCGATCAGAATGGCCGTTCCCAGCGAATCGAATACCCGATTGTTGTGCACCAGCGCATGGTTGCACGCCTGGGTAACCACTGCCTGCCCTACCGTCTGGAAGTGCACACCCTCCACCTCCACATCGGTGGCGTTAAAGCAAAAAACACCGCGATTGACGCTCTGGATTTGTCCATTGCGCAGTGTGAAGTTCGACACCGCGCCAACCTGGACGGCAGTGTTGGAGGCCGTTCCTCCCGAGCGCAGGGCATAGCCCCTCAGGTCGATGTGTACACCGTTAGCGGCAACGACAATCGCCGAACCGCTGCCGGCGAAATTGAGGTCTCCGGTAAGACAGTAGTTGCCGGGCGTGCTCAGCGTCGCTGGCAACGATGTGATCGCGGTACAGGCGAGCAGCGGGGCGCTGGCGAGCGCCAGAAAGCTGAAAACCAGGGTGCGCATTGATCTCTCCTCCGAGCCTGACATAGGCTGCTTTGTGAGTGAATGCGCTAAGGAGCAGAAAGCGAACAGTGCCATGCAATTCCCTGGCAATTCCTTGGCGATTCCCTGGCTGTCAGCGATTCCTGTGCTGCCTCCTTGCGTGGTGTTTCACCAATACCCGTCCGCTACCTGCCCGATCACCCACACTGGTTTTGTACGCGCGCTTTCACAAACTGATAAAACTCCGGCGCTCACCAACCGCGTAGGCACTTGAGTTCGGCGAGCAGCATCATGACGCGAACAGCTCGCAGCGGATGCCGGCACGCTGGCAAAGCCCATCGAGTCGCCGATCAAAACTCAGCAGGCTGGCGGCATGCCGTCTTGCCGTGACCGCGTACACGGCGTCATACACAGGATGTGCGCAGTCGGCGGCGAGTTGTAATGCTTCTGGGAACAGTGCCTGCTCATCGATGACTCGATGCACGAGCACAGTGATTTCCGTATAGCGCGCGTGCGCCTCATCAAGGGTGATTACACCGGCACGCTGGTACTTCCAAAGGGCGTTGGCCGCCTCGATACGCATCAAGGCGGGTGCCACCACCAAGGCCGCGGAGCCTAAGCGATTGAGCAGCGCCGGTTGTGCGGCCGCATCCATCACGGCACGCACCGCCGCAGATGCGTCGAGCACAATCACACTGCTCATCGCGCCTCGCGATCCTCGCGCTGCAGCGCTTCCGGACTTGCGGCGGTAGTGGACAAGCGCCTGCCGCTGGCATGCAGTTGTTGCAGGATGGCACTGCGACGCTCGTTCGAGGCCAGAGCCAAACCCCGACGCAATTCCACGATGGCCTGCTGGGACAAACTGCGTTGCTCCACTTGAGCGGCGACAAGCACGCTTTGATAAACATCGTCCGGAAGATCGCGAATTTGGAGTGACGGCATGGCTGCATTCCGCATGAAAAATGCATGCATAGCCTAGCGGGTCACGATGGAGCCGGCAAGGCGCGTGTGCCGGCACGTTTGCACACTCGCAGCGCCAGGTATCGCGGACAGGAATCCCCAGGGTCGACACTTAGCAGGCTGTTGAGAAACTGCCTGCGGGCGCGAACCATGGATGGTTCGCACATGGATCGAGCACGTAAGTGCTTGATCCATGGAGAGCGAGTCCGGACATGTGCCGGACTCGCGACTTGAGAAACGCACAGGAAGTGCGCTTCTCAACAACGTGTTAGAGGAATCGCGGTAGGGACAGGGAGTCGCGGACAACGAGGGAGTCGCCGCAGGGAATCGCAGCTACGCGGCGAACCACCCAGACGAGCCGGATCACGTTCGCTGTCAGAAATTTCCGACACAACTTTCGGCGTTCGCCCTACCGTCGCGCTCAAGTCCTGCAAGGCCTCTATGACTGTGTCGCCTGTTGTGTGCGACGCGCGCCTGTCTGTGCGGCAGTTCCTGGCCCGGCACCAGGCCCTCTTTCCGCACAAACACCGTATGCGTTGATACGGATCTCTACCGAGCTCCGAAGTCCAAGCATACGGAGAGCAAAATCATGCGCCATCGCACTTTCCGCCAAACGACGGTTGGTGTCACCCGTCTAACCTGGAAACGCAGCATGCTCGGGTTGTTGGTTCTGGGCCTCAGCTCAGTGAGTCAAGCTGCGCAGTTCTGCGTGAGTTCGGAAACTGGGCTTTACAGCGCGTTGCTGACCGCGAGCGCGTCCCGAAGACGACGAAATTCGCCTGGTGAAAGGATCGTTCAATGTCAATTTCGACTTTGGTTCCAGCGGAAAAATCACCGGCGACCTTGCGCTGCGCGGTGGCTACGACGAAGGCTGCGCGACGCGATTGAGCGCTGCTGCGATGACCAGGCTGAAAGCACAAGGACAGGGTTTTCGCTTGTTTCCCCGTCAAGCCAGCGATCTCACGATCGAGCGTATCGACTTTGATGGCTTCAGGTCCATCAACATTGTTGACAACATCGCGGAGCCTGCCGGCCGCTATGGCCTGGTGTTGGTATCCCGCAGCGCATTTCGCAATGCGCAGATGGGCCTGGACGTCACCCTGCTGCGCCACGATGTGCACATCGAAAACAGCCTGTTCGTCGACAACAAGGCTTTGCTCACTAGTCGCGGATTGTTTTTGGATACATTCCACAATCCAGGCACGGGGCAAACATCGATAGCCAGCGTGATCAACTGCACCATGCGCAATAACTCCGTAGGCCTTACGCTGGGCGAAGGAACGACTAGCGCTACCTCTCCGCCGACGTTGATCGCAAACACCATCGCCAGCGAAAACAGCCAGACCGACATCGAGTTGTTTCGACCCACAGAGCTGCGTTACAGCCTTTACTCGACGCTGGTTCTCGGCCCGTCAGGCACGCTCGCCGCCTCAAGCACAAATAACCTGCGGAGTCCGGCAATGCTGGATCCCAGTCACCGACCGCTGCCGGGCTCCAGAGCCATCAACAGCGGTGAGAACAGCTACTTCCCGACGCCACTCAAGGTTCGGGACTACTACGGGAATGCGCGCATCACAAACGTCGTTATCGATCGCGGTGCGGTGGAATCGAACTGGTGATCGACGAGTCGCTGCAAGAACAAAGGCGTGATTCCGGAGGACGGGAAATTGAGGTGGAGTGGCGCGGCACTTCACGCCGCACCCTCTGCCTGAAGCGGCGGATTGGGAACGCGCAGTCCGGCAGTGCGGTCGAACTCGCCGCATGATTCGCGCAGATGGTTGGGCTATGGAGCGCCAATGAGCCTCTCCGAAGATCTTTTTGGCAACCTCGATCAGCGCCAGTTGTTGCTTCAGGCGATGGCCTCTTTCGCGTTCGGCCTCACCGGTCTGCTGTTCGCCATGACGCCGGCCAGTTTCGTGCTGGCCTACTTGCTGCAGCTGTGGGTGGTTGCCTGCTTGGCCGGCTCGCTGATGTTCTGGTCGGACGTGAAGCACAAGGCTGGCAATCCAGGTCCGACCAAGTCCATCACCTCCGCCGTTGTGGTGTTCACCATCATCTGGGGCCTGGGTGTCGCGCTGCCGATGGGATCGACGTGGCTGGAGATCACTGCGCCAACGGCCACTGCCCTGTGGCCCATCGTCGCGCGCGCGGCGCCGACGCTTTTGTTCAGCCTGCCCTTCTTTGTGTTCATGTCCTGGCGGCTGCTGCATCACTACGAGCAGGAAAAGCGCTCCGGCAAGACACCGAATCCGAAAAAGCCGGTCTGGCACCGTGCCATCTGCGTGTTTGCCTTCGTCATCTTCGGGCCCTTCATTTACCGGCTTGCCGACGAAATGTTGGCCGAGTCCTGGCCGACGCTGGCGGAGGAACGCAGGCTCTCGTTCGCGATCGTCATCGCATACGCGTGCTGCGAAACCTACCCGTATCTCGCCGCGCTGTTCGAGCGCTGGGATGGTCGCCGGCAACGCGAACCTTCTTCGCCACGTGGCAATGATCGCTGACGATAAACAAGGCCGTGCTGTAACCGCATGTCCACCTGCATTCGAATGTCACAGCGCAATCGGACGGCGAATTCGCCGATGTCGCGCTGATCACAGGTGAATGGCTGCGTCGTGTATTTTGCGACGTCGGTGAGTCCGGCGTGCCAGATGCTTGCGCAGCCCGTCTTATTGTGAGCGCAAGACAAAAAGGCAACTATGGCGTTCGAAGAATTAGCGATGGACGGCGACGCCGACGGCACGCGCTTTTGCAGCACGTGCGCGTTCGCAAGTGTCTGTTTGCCGCATGGCTTCGGAAAGCCAGAGTTGGCCGAATTGCATTGCCTGATCGAACACATCGGACCGTATCCGGCAGCCACCGCGATCTTCCGCGAGCATGATGGCTTCGGCGCAGTTTATGCCGTGCGAGCCGGTGCCGTGAAGACGTTCGTGATCGACGAGCAAGGCCGGGAGCAGTTGCTGGGATTTTTCTTGCCTGGCGAACTCATTGGATTGAACGGCGTGCATCGCGATCAGTACCCGTGTACGGCGCAGACGCTCGATACGACGACACTATGTCGATTCTCGTTTCCCGCGATCGCCACGCTGGCAACCCGAATGCCAGTGCTGCAACAGCAGCTGTTCCGCCTGATGAGCAGAGATATCAACAAGGCGTCGATGCTCTCTGGCGATTTCAGCGCCGACGAGCGACTCGCAGCGTTCTTGATCGATTTGGCCGACCGTCAGGCGCAACGCGGCTATTCGGCAACCCGATTGCATTTGATGATGTCGCGCGCCGACATTGCCAACTATCTCAGGCTGGCGCCGGAAACAGTGAGCCGCGTGCTGCGGCGCTTTCAGGACGACGGACTGATCGAGGTGGAGCGCCGTGAGATGACGCTGCACAACCGAACGCGGCTCAGGGAACTGGGCAAGAGTGTGCTGCGTCTGATTTAGATCAGAGCGCGGCAATAGACATACGCCGGAGCATCGTCATCGTCCGATTTTGGAGAATGGTGCGATGCGAACAACGCAGCGGTTGTGGTGGGGCCTGGGACTGCTCTTGGTCACTTCGTTTTCGGTGCTGCTGTTCATGGG